>NZ_CP173029.1:1317266-1934650 GCF_044772865.1 Algirhabdus cladophorae | reverse complement strand
AGCAATGACCCAGCTGAGTTTGCGGATTTTTTCTGGCGACGGCATGTTTGACTGACTGCGCCAATTCTCAATGGATCGCTTGTCGGGGCTACCGTCGAGTGCCGTTTCCAAAGATGCTGCAGTCCAAGGCATAGAGGTGCCATCGGGATGCTGGATATTGCCCAAGCCGCGCGCCCAAAAGAAGTCAAAGAGTTCCGAAAAGCTCAAATCGTCTGGAGGGAGCTGGGATGTGTGCTGATAGTCCGTTTCAGAATCTTGGGCCTTCATATTGCTCGTCTTTGATTATCAAATTCTTGATTGCAACTTTTGCGGGATAGGTAGCTGCAATGCAAACATCTTATTCTGGTGGAATAAGGGCACATCCCCACACCTGTCGGTTTCCTTTTGCCCTTTGAATTCAGACGTTGGTCGCAGATTAGCAGAGGAAGCGACTGACATGAGATTTGAAGTGACAGGGAAGAGCGAAGAACGGGTTGGGTTCATATTCAAAAAGCCGATTTATTGTGCTCGAACGGAGATCCACTTGACCGATGACGAGTTTGAAGCGCTTAAGTCGATGGCCAGCACAAAACAGTGGCGCATGTACCCATTGGGCGAAATCAGCATTGGTGAGAAAATTCGACGCGAGTTTCCGATGGAGATGGCTTATTCATGGGCCAAGAAAACAAAGTCGATCAGCAATAACGTACGCACCGCACTGCCGGAAGAGCGCGAGCTGCAAATCTCTGAGATGAAAGAACTAGCGTCGAACCTGAAGCAAGTTTTGGAAGCGCGGCTTTCGTCGCTCGAAGCATCTGACGATGATGTTGCCATTGAGCTCTGATCGATGTCGGACAGTGATGTAAACGTTAAGCTGGCAATAATTGTCGGCAGCGTCTTGGGTGTCATAGCGCTTGGCTATGTTGTGGTCTTTGTCATCGTTCCTGCGTTTCTGTTGGCGGCTGTCATTGATTTTGGGATGAGACAGAGATACAACTCAAAGCTCGTGCAGGTGCGACAAGGCACAGATCTGCATGACACGCCTCATATCCATAACTTTGATGTCCGCCTCGTGGATCAACAGGTCATGATCGCGTGGATTGCCGATCTTCCAAACGGCAGTCACTTGGATATCTATCGGGTGACAGAACATGGTGGCGGGTCAGTCAGTGACTTGGAGGCACGGGGCATTTGTATCCATTCAACGACGAGGGAGCTGACAAACAGCAAAGATGAATTGTTTGTCGATGTTGGTTTGCCAGATGGAACCTATTTTTACGTGCCCGTTGTGTCGGGGCTATCAGTGGAGCGAGAACCTCTGCCGTATCACTTTTTTGATTTCGCAAGGGATGTACAGTTCCGCACGCGACGCACCAACGTTGTCCTACGCGGCGATGCGGTCGCGATTATTGTAACCCCTGATGTGGTCGAAGCCATTCCTGATCATCGGAATTTACCGGCCAGGATCGCGGACGATGTCAAAGCGCATATCAAACAGCGCCGCCAGTTTGCTGCTGATCTGGACGAAGCGGTTGCGCAGATCATGACAGATGATGATTTTTCTGAGCATGAAAACAGTTGGCTGTGGAGTTGTTGGAAACCCGAGCTGATGTGACATGAAAAAGCCCTATGACGGCGTCACGGGGCTTTTTACGCGGTTAAGATCCGCGTGTTGCGCGTTTGAAATGTGTAAGTGCATCGACGAGGTATTCCAGCGTCAACGGGTCTCTGTCTGGAGCGCACTTCAGCACATTCTCCCACGCGGCATTCAGATCCTTCAGAATGTTCCAGAGCATATCACGTGCATCTGGATGCGTTGCCCAGGCCAGCCCGCCTTCTTTGGCAGTGATGATATCGCGAAACAATTGTGCAATATCAGCACTCGTTTGCAGCTGGGTGATGCGTTCGCGCACCCAGGGCAAATCAACATCCCAGTCGCATGCAAGTTGCAAAAGAAGGGCAGTGTAGCTGTATCGGCCTTTTGGCGCGAAACCTTTGGTGGCGTCTTTAGGATCGGATTTCGAAAGAACAGTCATAGTGACCTCCCATGTGTCATGAACAGTGGGAGCCGAGGTTTTCGCCAGGCTCCATGCTGCTCACGACCGGGTAATTGACGGTCACAATGCCTAATAGAATACAACAAAAGCAGATATTTGGCAAACTTGACTTGGTGCTTGGAACCGTCGCTGAGGATGTCGTAAACGGGTTGGGGCAGAGAATGGAAGCCCCCGAAATCATCGCGCCCGAAAAAGCACGACAGCGCCATATGCACATTGTTGGATCAAACGGATCGGGGAAGAGCCGGTTCATGCGTTCGATGATCCAGCAGGACATCGCCGAAGGGCGCGGTCTGTGCTTGATCGATCCTCATGGCACACAGTGTCAGGATGTTCTGAAATGGTTGTCGCAGCGACCGCGCCTGCTCAAACACCGCAAGGTGCGATATTTTAAGATCGGTGGCGGGGAAACGACGGTCGCGTTCAATCCTTTGGCTCTCACGGATCCTCGACATGCGCACGCCACAGGAACGCGGGTTGCAGATGCGATTGGCAGGTTGTTCAGCGAAGAGGAATTGCGGCATCAACCCCGCACCCATGAGGTGTTGGTGCTCTTGCTTATGACGCTTGCTGAGGCAGGCCTGACACTTGCTGATTATCCGCTGCTACTAAACCCCCGCTATCGACCAGATGTGCAGCCGTTGATGGATCAACTGCAAAACAGGTTGGCAAGGGAACAATGGTCGCTGCTGACGCGCTACAAAGACAATGATTTTCTTGAATATGTATCGTCGGTGGCAAGGCGCTTGTTCACTTTGATGGCCAATCCTGTGATCGGGGCGACGTTTTCTCAAAGAGTCGAGACCATCGATCTTCGCGCTGCGATGGATCAGGGTGAGATTTTGCTCTTTGACTTGAAGGACACTGAAATCTTTGATGCGGATTCTGCACAGCTCTTCGGGTTGTTGCTGATTTCCAGCCTGTTTGGGCAATCCAAACTGCGGGATAACACCAAGTCCTATTTTTTGTATTTGGATGAGGCGCACCGGTACCTATCGGGCAGCAACGTTTCTGAAATGTTCGAAGAATGCCGCAAGTACGGTTTGCACATCGTTCTGGCGCATCAGAATCTCGGCCAGCTCCGTGACGCAGGGGAGCGGGTGTTCTCAACGGTCATCAACGAAGCTGATGTCAAGGCCGTCTTCTCAATCAAAGAACCTGAAGATGCGACCTACCTTGTCAGGCTGCTTTATCGAGGTGGGTTGATTGATCCCAGCAAGATCAAAGATGTGCTGACGAAACCGACTGTCGTTGGATATTCGATTGGGTATCTTGAAGGTCAATCAATATCAGAAAGTTCGGTGTCTGGGTCTGGTCAGAACAGCGTCGCTGGTAGTGCCATCAGCCTGACACCCGATGCAGGTCTTTTGACATCACCAACTGCGCTGGGACAGATGACCTCTGAATCCTCAAGTGACGTGTCCTCTCATGCTAAGGGAACTGCGACGTCCCGTTCCAAGGCGCAAACTTTGATGCCCGTCTTGGAAGACCGTGCGTCAGGGACGTGGCCCATTGAAGAACAAGTATTTGTGCTGGCCGACGATCTTGCGAGCCTGCCGACGCAATACGGGGTCATTAGCATCGGCGGTCGCATCAACATGAAATTCCGTGCATTGGACGCACCTGACGAAGTGGTTGCGGCATCTGCATTCAATCGGTTTCTGGAGCAACTAGAGCAGAATAACCCATATCTTACGCTGGTAGATCAGGATCAGGTTGTCGAGCCCATGCTGCCTGGCAGAGCGCCACCGGTAGAGCCGGATTTCTTGGAATGACACGGTGGCAGACACGGCAGCATTTGCGCGATCACCCCTGATGTAGTAAGATGTATACATATGCATCAAGCAGGTATTTACATGGCCGAACGATCCGTCATTTCAGTGCACACCAAACCAGACGTCTCCGAACGTTTGTCGCGTCTGGCCAGTGCCACGCAACGCTCCAAATCATTTCTGGCGAACGAAGCTATCGAACGTTATCTCGCAGCCGAAGAACAATTCTTGGCGACGATAGAGCAACGTGTCGCCGGTATAGATGCTGGAGAGGGAATTAGCAGTGCGGCGCTTCTGGATCGGTTTGAAGATCGTATGAAAGCGAAGTTTGACCAGCCCTCATAATGAAGACTGTTATCTGGAGCCAAGCGGCTGAGTTAGACCTCGCCGACATTGTTGATTTCATCGCAATCGACAACCTCACGGCAGCAATGGAACTTGCGCAACTCATCGTATCTGCAGTTGAGAATAACCTGCCAGATCAACCCCACATGGGACGGCCAGGTCGTGCCCACGGAACACGGGAACTCGTCGTTCACAAGAATTACATTGTTATCTATCGGGCGACTGAGAGCCAAATTCAGGTCTTAGCCGTCATGCACGCGGCGCGGTTTTTCCCTGCAAACGGTTAGGGAAGCAAACTTGACAGATCAACGAAAGTGTCGCGGAATATATCTCCCGCGACAAATCATTGGAATTTGTAGCTTCAACCTTCTTTCTCAAAGAGTCTAAGCAAAGCTTCATTGCCGGACAGGCTTGCGGGAATCTCCCCAAATCGCGCAATGTATAAGGCTCGCCACATATTGAACGCGCCGTCAGCAGGGTCGGCCAGGATGTCGTTTCTTCCATTTGGAACATAAAAATCTTGCTGTTTCAGGAAGTCCACAATAACACCGTCAACGCTTGCCAGCCCGTTGTCGGCAAGCAAGCAATCTGAAATTGATTCCGCGGCTTCTAGCAAATCATCTGGTAGCTCGCGATTGTTTGCAGCCGTCGTTTCGATACGATCTCTCAACGACCAAAAGCTTCGGTATCTGGTTCCAAGAACTGTTCTTCTAGATACTTCGCCGTTACGTCGCAAGACACTCAGTAATAGATCATACGCGTCGCCGTCAGGGAGTATGATTGGATCAAGAGCATATTCCCCCGTCGACCTGTCCTGCACATGCTGTTGGAAAAGAAAATTTGCTGCAATCTTTGCAAAATACAGTCTTCTTCGTTCGATCAAGTCACGCTCCCCTTCAGGAACCTGATTTATCAGCACATCGTAGTACTTGACTGCAAACATCGCCATTATGAAGCCTGGAACGTATTCTGAAGGCGTTCTTTCATGGTCAATCGAGAGCCGATCTAGTGCTTCGTATTGCCTTCTCCTTAGGCCGAACTCTGGAGTGTTGTTGGTTGGTAATGTGACAATGGTTTCCGTGTCAGCGCGTCTTGAGAAAACCATACGAAGAGTGATGTCTTGCCCTACCAAGCTCCGGTTGGAAGCAGCAAAACTGTTCGCAACTCGATAAGTTAAAGAAACTGGAAAATACCTAAATGATCCCTCATGTATTTCGCATCTGAGGATGCCGTCTCGTTCAATCAATAAAGAGTCTTGCGATTGGTTTACGAGAATATCTGCACTCAATGACGTATCGTTTACTTGCCAAGACGTATCGTCACCCTGCCCAATAAATTTAATCCCATCCGCGCCAGCAGCAGCCGGAAAATGCAACGCAACCGCAAATAATATCCATAGTAACCTCAACATGTATCTAGCTTCCCCCTTCTGGCGTTTCTGTTGCGAGCTTCTGCAACCTACGAATATCTGCGTGCTCGCGCCCAATGATCCAAAGGACTAGCCCAAGCAGATAAAGCCGGATTTCGCCCAAAAATGCGGTTAGGTTTCCCAGATGGAGCGCTAGTTGCGCCTTCGTATCTTGGCCAACTTCGAATGCTGCGTCGCACCTAAAATTGTGATCCTCGATAAAGAAAGCGTCAGCAGGTAAACTAACAACAATAGATTGCACATCTTGCAGTTGGATGACTTTGAAGGTCAGAATGTAAATGAACGAAATCAACAAGAATGCGAATACTACTCTACCGGGCCGACTAAAGGCATCCGGTTTGCTTCGATTGTATGCGAAAACCACGATTAAGAACGCAGGAATGATTACGAAGTAGCTCAGCGTTGAGCTGTTTTTAACATAAACTGACGCGATCTTAGCCATGCCACAAAAGCCAGAGAATGCCGTGCTTTCCGGCCACGCTCGGGCCTGAACTAGCATTAACGCGTTTGTTTCTTGGCCACCGTTCCAGAGCATTTTGATTGATGAAGACCAACTTTCCAAAACCCCGGCAACTGCCGCTCCTGATTCAGATAGCTCTCCACTTGGTTGTACGCGGGTTATCATCCAAAATAGGACAAGCAGAATTAAAAGGATCGTACTTTCTATTAATAGGTGACGAGAAATAAAATTTCTCATTGGCATTTCCCATCGATACAACTTCAAGTCCGTTGCATACGGAAGGAAAGCAACAGATAAAAAATAGCAGTATATTCATGACTCCGGCCGTGGAACGGCTTAAGAATCAGTAAAATATTCAATTAGTGCGTGTATGGTGGCGCGATCTTTAACAAATTTCAATCTTTAGTGGTAGGAGGGGCGATTTCGACGTTATGCTTCGTGGCCGATTGCCATTCTAGGATCGAAGCAAAAGTGGTATTTTTGCTTCGAAACAGAAAGAGCCCCGCTGGAGCGCGCTCAACGATCTCTGACCTGTAAGCCGCTATCATATTTTCAATGCGTTCGTGTGAAGTGGTCACCGTCAACACTCGAAAGTTCTTGATCCCGAAGTGCTCGACATGCAGCTTGCGTTCAAACGTATCAGCATAGGAGTGCAGTTTTCGGGCAAACGAGGTCTGCCCGATGTCGGTACGTATGATCGGCATTGTACCACGATCTATTTCGACCATGAAGTAGGCCTTGTTCTTCCCTTGCGGCTGGTCGGTATAGTGGAGCCCAAAGATGATATCAGGCACGATTGCGATGTCATGCCACAGATTGTTCCAATGGATGCGGGTTTGCCAACGGAACGGGTGACGCCTGCGGCGGGTTGCCTCTGGTGAGGCCGTCAGTATGGCGTCTTTCGTGATAATGCGTATGTTCCCTGCGTCGCTGCAAGCTGTTTCAAGTGACACCATGAAATCGGATATGCCCAGCGTATGCTCAACGAATTTTTCTTTGACCCTGCGGTTTTTCTCAGTCCAATAAATGTCTGGCAGGGCCATCTGAAACCGGTTGGAAAGAAGTTCAGCGCCTTCATTGCCTAGCCCGTACATCATCGGCCTTTTATCGGCATAGGCCATTGCCATCATTTGGGCGCGGGGGCGGTCAATGTATTTCGTGTCATAGAGTTCGCGTAGGCGTCGTGTGATCCCTTGGCGGCTTGTTCCGTTTGTCAGAGCCAAAAGGTGGTCAGTGGTTAGGAAACGATGCTGCTCCAACGCCTTCAATATCGTAACGTCTCGTTCGGTCAGTTGTATGGTTGTGGCTTTGCTGCGTCTGAAACGTGATCTCTTTCCTGTCATGACGGAATTATACCGCAGGGCATCGAATTCTTGGCCCCACAGGTGTTGGCAAGTGCCAGAGTTCGAGATCTGCTAGGTGCGAAAGAGTGGGCGTTGCCCAAAGCGGGTTCGCGTGTTGCGGACAACGCGTTCATAGCTGTTGGTTGTGATATGTCCGTATGGCACGGATATCTTTTCAGGCAGGCGGCGCTCGCCGTCTTTAAGTGTCACGGCCAATGCCTCTCCCCGTCCAGTGGCACGCAAGCTGCTTGCCGTGTGTGGGTTTGTCTCAACGGCAAGTTCTTCGGCGTCTTTGCCTGACAATGCGAATAGCAGCAGTGATCCGACATTGCCGAGGATCGCCTGTTTGATGCGTGGCGACAATTGATCGAGGTATTGATGCGCGACTGTCAGCGAGAGCCGATATTTCCTTGCTTCTGAAACGATGCTGTCGAAGGCGTCCGTAGTGAAATTCTGAAATTCATCGATATACAGGTGGAAGTCTTCCCTTTCTTCCTCAACCAATTCAGCGCGTTCCATCGCGGCCTGATAGATTGATGTCGTGAGCAATGACCCGAGTAGGTTGGTCATGTCTTCGCCAAGGCGTCCCTTTGATAAGTTCACGATCAAGATCTTCCGGTTGTCCATCATGTACCTGAGATCAAATCCTTTGCGAGTTTGACCTAGGATGTTGCGCATGATGGGGTTCCGCATGAATGCACCAACCTTGTTCAATACAGGTGCGATGATTTCAGCCCGCAAACGCGGATCATAGCCAGCAAACTCGACCTGCCAAAAATCACGGACGATTGGATCTGAGACGTGCATCAAAACGCGCTTTCGAAATACTTGGTCGGTCAACATCTTGGATACATCCAGTAATGTCATCGGCTTCCCCGCCAGATAGATCGCAGGCTCGCGATAATGTTTGAGGTGGCGACCGCATGAAGATGCTTTGGAACACGCCCCAAGGGATTGAACGCAAGGGGGTAGTCAAAATCCGACGGGTTGAAGAAAACGACATCTCGCATACGCGACCGAGGGATTGCATCGGCGATCGCCTCTGCCAAATCTCCGTGAGGGTCGATCAGTGCGATGCCTTTGCCCAGTTCGAGATCTTGCAAAATGCAGGATTTCAAGAAGGTGGTTTTTCCACTTCCGGTTTGTCCAATGACATACACATGTCGCCGCCGGTCTTCTTGAGACACAGACAAAAGCTCCTCAGCGGTGCTGGATGTACGATATCCCAAATGCAGTTGGCTCGTTGTGTGGTTCATACGCCGAAAACAGCGCAGGGTTCATACCATCGACGGGTTGTCGGTGAACTGCGATTGGCAGATAGCCTGCGCTGGTTTCGAGTTTTGAATGCGACGATTGTATCACGTTTTCTATTGTTAAAGGCCACTCAATCCTAGACCTGCGTTAAAGACGAGAAACACGGCCAACCAAAAAAATGTACCCAGCATAATGCTGCCCAGCTCCGACGTACCCGACCGAAACAACAGCTTATAAAGGAAGGGCGAACTGTCATCTTTAGATCCAACGAACTGATAGTAAAGACTAGCTCGTCCAGAGATCCAGTAAATAGATATCAGTAGCATTGAAACAAGCAGAGCGATAATTCCCACCCCTTCACCTAGTCCGATCCAATTTCTAGATATCAGAACCGTTATGACAGAACTTAGGAGCAATCCCACCGCGCGTTCTAAAATTTTCTGTCGGTAAAATTTTGCGGCTTGCCTGTTTGAGATTCCATGTTGAGTAAATTCATCAGCCTTTGCATAGTGCCGAACAAACCAATGACGCTCCACGAGGTCATAGATCAGGATGCCCGAAACTGGGAAAACCGCGACTAAGATGGAACTAATCAATGATGTGCCATCGTCATTGATCGAACCAGATGCACAACTGGCTAACACTGCTAAGAGCAATCCAAGCGTCAAATGCCAGTTGCTACGGTTGACGTTCAAATGCTTCGACGTCCTATAAAAGAGCGCATCTCTAAGGAAATAGATATTCATAAGAACAAAAACATGTTGCCAATGGGGCTGCAGGGAGATGTTGATTGATATCAGGCGAGAAATCAGTTCTAGGGCGAAAACCAATATCGCACCAAGCCAGCCTAACACTTTATTTAGAAGAGTTTCATACCAGTCCAAAAGCAAAGTAAATGTATCAGAAAGTCCATACTCAACGGCGTGGACAAGCAGGGATAGCATTGAAATACTGGCTAGTAGTATGCTCAGTTTGGCAAAAAAAGTGTCTGGCAAGACGCTGTTTTTGATGAAGGCTCGAGCGGCGCTTATGTTCGTGTCCATGTTCTTTACCTACTTTCCAAAGTGCGCACCTAAAACACACTCTGTTTCCAAGTTATCAATCGAACAGAGCTAATCCGTGGCACGTGCCGAGCACTACGCATTGACACATGAGCGTCTGCTTTTAATTGTTGGCGAACTCCTGGCTAGGAATTTTCCGTCTATACTAAAATCGGCCAATTGATTGAGATATCAGTCCGGCCGGTCGAGCTCGTCAAGCTTTCTCCAGTCAAACAGCAGAACGGGCTTTTTGTGGTTTGTGCTTAGATACAAAGACTCTACAAATATGGGGTGTATCGCAAATTCGATATGTCTCATAACGGCATCCGAATCGAACGGCAACCGCGCCTGACTAGTCATAAAATCAAAGTTGAACCAGTTTTGGTTCTTTCCAGCTCCGGCTTGCCGAGTGCTTCGAAACCCAAGAAAGCCGATCCCATACAAAAACTCTAATTTGTGCGAAAACTTCGTTAAATCCGAGCCGTGATGATAAAACTTGAAGTCTATTGGGCCAATGATTTGTTCTAAATTTTTAGCTGAAATGACCTGCTCTGAACCCATAAAAAGTTTGAGGACGTCGTCAATGTTTGTCCAAGTGTCCCGAAGTTCACCGACGAATTCATACTCGACGATTTTTTGTGTTTCCTGTGAAATTATTTCACGAATTGGTTCTGTTATATCGCGCGGGGCACGGCCCTTAACTGACTCAAGGTAAGCAAGAATGGAAGCGTAGTGAATCAGGATATCCCTGGGGCGAAACAACGTATGGCGCAACACATATAGAAACAGATCCATCTTAAACGGCTTGTTTCCTAGCATAACGTGTGATTCATCGGGTAGCTGAGGGCACGCCATACTTCTGCATATTTCGAAACGTTTTAGAGCATCTTTGATTTTTGTCTTGTCGATTGCGTCATCTTTGACGCCGTAGAGCACTTGAATTCGCTTGCGAAGCATAGTCAGCAGTTCTTTCGGTTGCCAACGTATTTCCTCGACTGTTTCAGAAGATATCGAGTCTCTCTGGTTTCGCCTTATTTCCTCAATTCTGTCAAAAGGAAGTACAACGAGGAATTTCACGTGAGCAAAGTACTCATATATGTCTCGATCGTGTGCCAGTTGGTCTGGGCGCAGCGTCCTGTTCACAAATACTGTGAGTGAACTTAGCCAATTGACTTCTCTTTCTGAACGACGCTTTTTTACTTTTTCGTCCATTTGAGCATCTATTTTGCGGTACTGCTGAATTTCCGTATCGAAGCGGTCAAAGCAAAATAGGAACCTCTTGTTGCCATTCTCATATATGGCACTCTTCATTTTGTTGAATTCATTACCAAACAGATCAAACAAGAATTTTCGTATCGAAATTCCCTTAAGAACATCCTGTTTGAAGCTCTCTTCGTCGAGTGAACTAGCCTGGTCAACGATTTTTTGAATATAGCGTCGAGCTGCCGTTACGGAGTGGTCAAATAAGGCTGCGTAGTCAAAGTCATCCACTGTTTCTGCGTCGCCTATCAGACGGTCAAGTGTCTTTGCGCTAAAGGATGAATTCAAAAGACGGCCGACACCAGGGGATGCTTCGCCACTTCTATTTCTTTCATGGTAAGTCAAACTTATGGCCATGCTCAACGACACGAATGCTGACCAAACAAAGTCAAAAAACCGCACTTCAAGGTCAATGTAGTTGAAGTCACCTTCGGACTGAGTAAAGCTTGTGTTCTGAATCAAGCTGTGGATATTCCAGCTGTTTACAGAGACATCAATGACCGGAAAAAATGCGGAATCCTCGGCTTCTAGTTCCCTAATTTGGACGAGAGTTGTTTTGCCGGATCCTTTCCGCCCGCTGATCAGTCCCACATTCCGAAACTTCAGGCGTTTGGAGAATCGCGTTTTGGTGTAGTAGTGCTCCAAGAAGCTCTCAGCATCATACTTTCCATGCTCATATTTGACCTGAAGAATGTCTGCGACTGAAGTTTCCTCGGTTAGTGGGTCACCACCTGGGCTAAGCATCCTGTGAAGATTATCTCGCGCGATATGCTCCACCTCAGGCGATACAATTTCCTCCTGCATTTGCAGAGCTTCTGCTATCTTGTCTAATTTTGGATAGCAGTCTTCCTTCGTTTTTTCGGGCAAAAATGGCGCAGTGTGTCTTTGACCCAAAGTCCGAAATTTACGTAGGTCTGTAACAATCGGATTGCTAGACATAAGGAGGTCGGGCACGGTATCTTCTATCCCTTCGCCTGCCCATAGTACTGGAATGACCTTCGGTTTCGCTGTTCCAACTTTGCCGTGCAACCTTGTAACAATCGTGTTGTATTCTTGGTAGGCACCGCTTTTTTCAGCAGTAGAGTCGATACGGCTTTTATAGCCTGGGCCAAAAAGACCTAGAACACATTTGCAATCTCGAAGTGTCCCGTTCATGAAATCGTCGAGGCTGCTACCTGCTTCATTCTCAAAGTATGCATGAAACTTGATGCGGCCATCTGTGCGGGCTTGAAGCTCCTTTATCAGTTCTTTGATATCAACCTGTCGCGCGTCATCTTCACAAAACGTAATAAAGCAATCAATCACTTAATATTCTTCCGTATTTCTTGTTTTGGGGAAGGTGCACGTTTGGGTAGTGAAAAATCAAGGAAAATCCAACTGTGGTACAATCAGATGCCCCTAAAATATGGAGCAATCAACGATGACATGGGTAAATTTTCAGACCGTCCGAGAGAATTTGGACGTATCAGAGGTGCTGTCGCACTACGGTTTTGATGTGAAACCAAACGGGCAGGATCAGGTTAAGATCTGCTGCCCGTTCCACGACGACCACAAGCCGTCATGTGGGCTCAACCTGACCAAAGGCGTTTTCAACTGTTTTTCCTGTCAGGCCAAAGGTAACATATTGGATTTCGTCGCTCGGATGGAGGGATTTGATCCTGACCAGCCGCGCGAACTGCGCAAGGCCGCTGTTCTGGCCTGTGAGGTCTTCAAAATTGACGGTGGATCGAAAGAAACGCCAGCAGGTGATCAACCCAAAGCAAAGCCGCGAGACAAACAGGCTGGGAAACGTCCAAAACGCACCGAGCAGGCCTCAAAGGACGGCGCGGGCTCAGCTCCCCGCTCAAAGGCTGAAGCGCCTTGTCAGAGTGCAAATTTGGAGGTTGATGCGGACGTTGTAAATCCAGCGCTTACCTTTGAACTGAAACTTGAACCTGAGCACCCGTTCTTAAGTGGTCGCAAGATCACAAAAGAACTAGTTCAGGAATTTGGTCTTGGCTTTGCCAAGCGCGGTTCAATGGCGGGGCGGGTCTGTTTCCCGATACACAATGAAGACGGTGACTTGATCGCATACGCCGGTCGGCTGGCATCTGAGGATCAGAAGGAGGACAAGCCACGTTATCTCTTGCCCAAGGGATTTGAAAAGTCTTGCGTGGTGTACAACCTGAACCGTGTGATCGCGAAGCGAGAGCAATTGATCGAAACAGGTGAAGATGTCGACGATGCCGTTGTCATCGTCGAAGGGTATTGGTCAGTGTTGCGACTGCACGCAGTAAGCGTGCCGGTCGTCGCAAGTTTCGGGGCCAGTCTGTCCCCGCAACAGGTGAGCCTGCTTGTTCAAGCAGGCTTCCGAAAAGCAATCTTGATCTTTGATGGCGACGAAGGCGGTCGTAAGGGAAGCGAACAAGCGCTGCCAGTTCTGGCAACGCGCTTGTTCGCAAAAACTGTGTCGCTTGAAGATGGCGTTAAGCCGGATGAAATGAGCGACAAAATCGTAGCTGAGCTGCCCCGATATGTGCGTTAGCCATATCGTTGGGTTGCGATGAAACGGTGGGGTCTCCATGTGGAGACCCCTTTTTCTTTTTCCCGCGTGAGCGGGGGGCGTTGGGTGTGCCGAGGTTCCTCGGCAAGTACACCCAACTATTCGCCACCGATTGTCGAAGGTGCCAAAACCGCCCAGAATTCGCCGCGCCTTCGCGCGGTCTGAATTCTGGTTTGCGGTTTTGTGTCACCGCGACCCAATAGCTGCGACGGTGCGCTGGCGTTAGGCCGCAACCGGAATTTTATGTAGGTAGTCAGCAGCTATTGGGTCGCGGTGTAAACACGCGGCAATCGGTGGCGAATAGGCCTCGCAGTTTCAAAGTGATAGCTTGAAACAGAGGGGGTACTTACTAGGGAGTATGGTCTCCATACCCCCTAGAACGGTCGAAATCCGGTAGGTTTTCGAATTAATTCTCGGTCTAGCGAGAATCAGGAAAAAGTTGCACACTTTGCTACACACTTTTACCTGTTGTATATTTTTAGTATTAAAAATCAGCATATTAAGCTTGGCACTGAAGGATTGAAAATCCTCGTGTCGGTGGTTCGATTCCGCCCCCGGGCACCACTACACTGTTTCATAGACAAGCATGATTTCTCTAAACACCTTTGTTTTATAGGTATTTTTGACTGACTTTGCTCATGGCCCCTCATAGATCATCGCTATTTCGCGAACACGACGGTGGGCCAAAAGGTGGGCTGGGTTTGATGTAGGAAGGTGGGAAATGACTGTCTATAAAATTCTAACCGTGGCTTCTAGGTCAGTTCCAACAACACCTGTAACCACCGCCCCAAACGTCAATCGCCGCATTTATTCTCATTACGCCAGTGATTTCTGAAGTTCCATTTTGAGACGAAAACAATTCAACTTCTTCGAGCGACCAGCCAATACGTCTTGAACCCATTTAAAAGACTTTCAACAAAATGAAAAAAATTGAAAAGGTTATAGACGCAACGAGAAAAATACTGAGCCAAAACAGGCGTCCAAATTTTTCCTCTATCGAATAGGTTTCGTCGGTTGTCATGTCGATCAACCAAACCTCTAGTTTTGAAAATGACGGGGGCGATTTTTGGGCTCTTAGACGTTCAAGCTCCTCTTCAGAAAAAATCTGTTTTGACCTCTTAAGATCCAATTTAAACATCGGAGCCAAAACGAACATGAGCTTTGGTTTTAGCCATCCCGATATTCTTAGACCGCTGGCATAGAAAGAAACAAAATCTATAGCAACGATATAGAGCAAAGCTTATCTGACCAAAGGTTACCTGACCCGTCAAGCAGTAGGCTAGACAACCTAGAAGTGCCACCAGAAATGCGGGTCATTTGATGTAATTCCCTGAAAAATCCTTTTCTTGTCGGAGGTTCGCAAAATCAGGTTAGCCTTGTCGGAACAACGCCACACAAAGCACGCTTTCTCACATGCACCATCACATACCTTCTGTTTCCACACTTTCACCCATCCTTTGAGACCGCACATACGGCCTCATACAACACCATTCCGCATCAACTGGTCGTCAGGCTCAAGCCATGACCCATTACCCTTTAGGGTTAAACTCCGCAGTCCTCACGGATGAAGCGCGTTGGGTCATGGCCCTCACGGCCAGACGACACAGTTGCTACGGACACTGGTACTTGTCCTTTACAATTCCCAAATCCCACCCCCAATTCCACATCACCCCTTCGCCAAATACGAACGCAAGTTTTGCAAGCCTTAGGGGTGGGGGAGTATACTGGCGCATGGATGCTCTTTAACGGGAGCGTGCATTGGGTTTGGGTTGTGATCTGGTGGGGATGTTTCCGGACTTTTGTACCAAGAGGGGGTCGCGTTTTTTTGTGGAAGGTCGGTTTCGGGATATTTTTCGATTGTGACCCAAGATTTCCCGAATAGATGTTGATCAAACCCACGCAAGCTGCCTTACTTAGAACCGACGCGATAAAAGTCACAAAAAAACACTCAGGGAGACGACACAATGAAACTTAAGATGCTTATGGCCAGCGCGGCCACAGCTTTGGCCCTTGGCGCCACCTCTGCAGCTGCGGATTGCGGTAAGGTCTCGATCACCGAAATGGATTGGGCCTCGGCGCAGGTTGTAACAGCTGTGGCCAGCTTTTTGATGCAGCAGGGCTACGGCTGTGAGGTACAAAAAGTACCGTCTTCGACTGTACCTGCGCTGACGTCCTTGGCCGAAACAGGCGAGCCTGACATCTTGACCGAGGTTTGGGCGAACTCGACACCGGCCTACGACGGTCTGTTGGAAGAAGGCAAATTGGTTGAATTGGGTGATGTATTGTCCGATGGCGGCGTAGAAGCCTGGTGGATCCCAGCCTATCTGGCCGAGAGCAACCCTGAGCTGACGACATGGGAAGGCATCATGGCCAATCCTGCGGCTGTTGGTGGCAAATTCCACGATTGTCCGTCAGGCTGGGCCTGCGACATCATTAATAACAATAACCTCAAAGCCGCCAACATCGAAGGCTCTGGCCTTGAGCGGTTCCAGCATGGTTCCGGCGAAACGCTACAAACATCCATCGCCTCGGCCTACGCGGACAAAGAACCATGGTTTGGCTACTACTGGGCCCCAACAGCCGTTTTGGGCAAATACCCAATGGTGCAGGTTGAAGTACCAGCTTACGACGCAGAAGCACACAGCTGTAACGGTGACGTGGACTGCGCCACCCCTGGCTTTTCCGCATACCCAAGCTCGAAAGTTGTGACAGCGGCCTCTGGTGCGTTCGTCGAGCGTGAGCCAGAAATCGCAGAATTGCTGAAAAACGTATCCTTCACCAACGCCCAAATGGGTGAGGTGCTGGCATGGCGTTTGGACAATAACGCGTCCAACGAAGAAGCAGCAGTGTACTTTTTGACCAACTACAAAGACACGTGGTCCACATGGATCAACGACGATGCCAAGGCAAATCTGTCGGCATTGTTGAAGTAATATTGCAATAAAAACAGCGCCCTCTCGCCCGTTCTTCAGGCGAGGGGGCTTTTGCCAACGGGGACAGATTTATGGCTTTTTATGATGGGGTGTTCAAGGCGTTGGGTCTTGAAGACTGGTGTGGTGGAGGGGCCTCGGATGCGCCTTTGTCGATGGCGGATTTGCTCGCTCAATCAAACGGGGACGATGCGGCATCCGGGCCCGCTTTTCCGTTTCCATCGCTGGATAACCTCAATGAAAGCTGTGGCAATCTTAGCCAGACCCGCGATCTGACCAAAGGTATCGAAGACGGGTTTCTAGCCGCCAAGCCTGCGCTTAAAACAGTTTTGGACCCGATCACCCAACCGCTCAGTTGGATGCTGGACGGGGCGCTATGGCTGTTCGCTGCTGTGCCTTGGTTTATCATGATCCCAATTTTGATCGGTGTGGCGTGGTGGGCCTCGCGCTCGATCGCTGTGACCATTTTCGTTGGGTTCTCTATTCTTTTGCTGGCGTTTGTGGATCACTACGATGTGGCCATGCAGACGCTGTCGATTATCTTTGTTTGCACGGGGATATCGATCCTTCTGGGGGTGCCCATTGGCATTGCCATGTCCAAATCCGACAGGCTGCAACGGGCCATTGTGCCGGTGTTGGACCTGCTGCAAACTCTACCGACGTTTGTCTATTTGATCCCACTGATCTTCTTGTTCTCGGTCACGGAATCCAAACTTTATGGCATCGCTATTATCCTATATGCCATCGTGCCAGTGGTCCGTTTGACTGATCTGGGTATCCGTTTGGTGGATCAGGATGTGATCGAGGCGGCAAATGCGTTCGGCATGAATTCCAACCAAAAGTTGCTGAAAGTTGAGCTACCCCTCGCGTTGCCCAACATCATGGCAGGGGTCAACCAGACCATTATGATGTCGCTGGCGATGGTTGTGATTGCTTCGCTGGTCTCGGCCCCGGGGCTGGGCGTGAACGTGTTGCGCGGTATTCGGAACCTTGAATTGGGTGTTGGGATCGTAGCCGGTATCGGCATTGTGTTGTTGGCTGTGATTTTGGATCGTGTGTCCAAAGCCGCCCTTGGTCGGGTCGATATGACCCGCAAATCCCATTAAGAGGCTGATCCAATGAGCGATACACCCAAAGTCCGCCTGCGCGGTTTATACAAGATTTTCGGCGCCAACCACAAAGAGATGATGCCCCATGTCAAAGCAGGGATGGGCAAGCCTGAACTGCTGGAAAAGCATGGCCATGTCTTGGGGTTGCAAGACATCAACGTGGATATGCAGGCTGGGGAAATCACCGTTGTGATGGGCCTGTCTGGATCCGGTAAATCAACGCTGATCCGCCACCTCAATCGTTTGATTGACCCCACCGATGGGGAGATTTTGGTCGACGGTTTGGATGTGATGGGCCTGTCGGATGATGCCTTGCGCAAGATGCGTCAGGACAAGATGTCGATGGTGTTTCAAAAGTTTGCGCTTTTGCCGCACCGGACCGTTTTGCAAAACGCCGCTATGGCCTTGGAAGTGCAGGGTGTGGACGAGGCCACGCGCAATGCGGCAGGCGCAAAATGGCTGGCCCGTGTTGGACTGGATGGTTACGAAAGCCACTATCCCGCGCAACTTTCGGGCGGGATGCAGCAACGTGTGGGCATCGCCCGTGCCTTAACTGCTGACACGGACATTATGCTGATGGACGAGGCGTTTTCTGCCCTCGATCCGCTAATCCGCACAGACATGCAAAACCTGCTGCTGGAACTGCAAGAAGAGCTGCACAAGACCATCGTCTTTATCACCCACGATCTGGACGAGGCGCTCAAGCTGGCCGATCACCTTGTTATTCTCAAGGACGGCGCCGTTGTCCAACAGGGCGAGCCGCAGGGCATCTTGTTGAACCCTGCTGATCCTTACATCGAGGATTTTGTGTCCGACATTAACCGTGCGCGCGTGCTACGAGTGAAATCTGTTATGGGTTCGCTGACTTTGGACAGCTTTGCAGGCGATGTGCAGATAGGCGACAATCTGGAAAGCCTGATTGCCCTGTCTGGCGGCGACACAGCCCACACGTACCGCGTCATGGACGGCGATACGCCCGTAGGCCAGTTGGACATGCGCGATCTGGTCAAGGCCTTGGTGCCACGGGTGTCGGGCGCGGCTTAGGGGCCCAAAGCGCCGCGGTTTCGCCAGATAAGCTGCTGCTTCATCACCTTTTCTGAAACGGAATTTCACGCTTTCCTTAATGACATGGGGGGAGGCTGATTTTTCGTGCAAAGCGCTGATTTCTATCGTTATTGGATCCAAGTTCTGGAATCAAAGGTGGATAATTCATGGCCCGCACGTATCTCAAGAAAGCCCCTCGTACCGCGCAAACAGATGCGACCGAGACCCAAGGAATTGTGCGAGGCATATTGACTGAGATCCGGGAAGGTGGCGATGCAAAGGCCCAAGAATATGCAGACAAGTTCGACAATTATTCTGGCCCGACGCTGCTGACCCAAGACGATATCGATGCGGCAAGCGTTAAGGTTTCGCAAAAGCTAAAGGACGATATCCAGTTTGCCCATGACAACGTGCGCCGCTTTGCTGAGGCGCAAAAGGCCTCGTCCAGTGATTTCGAGATGGAAATTCAGCCTGGCTTGATTGCGGGTCAGCGGATTATTCCGGTAAATGCGGCAGGCTGTTATGCGCCCGGCGGACGCTATTCCCATGTGGCCAGTGCGATGATGACGGTGACCACAGCATCGGTGGCCGGTGTGCAGCACATTACCGCTTGTTCGCCTCCCCAAGGCGAGGAAGGCGTCAGCCCTGCGATCATTTATGCAGCGAACCTGTGCGGCGCGCACAAGATCCTGTCTATGGGCGGGGTACAAGGTGTTGCGGCAATGACCTATGGCCTTTTTGGGTTGCCAAAGGCCGACATTATCGTAGGACCGGGCAATCAATTTGTGGCCGAAGCAAAACGGCAGCTCTTTGGCCAAGTGGGCATCGATATGATCGCAGGCCCGACCGATAGCTTGATCTTGGCTGATGGCAATGCGGATGCGGAAATTGTCGCGGTCGATTTGGTCAGCCAAGCGGAACATGGCTACAACTCGCCGGTTTGGCTGGTCACAGACAGCACAGATCTGGCGCAAAAGGTCATGACCCGCGTGCCAGAACTCATCGAAGATTTGCCCGGGCTCAACCGTGACAACGCCTTTGCGGCATGGCGCGACTATGCAGAAGTCATCGTCTGTGCGGACCGCGAAGAAATGGCGGCCTGTTCTGATGAATATGCGCCTGAACACCTGACGGTTCAGGCCGCAGATCTGGATTGGTGGCTGAACCGTCTGACCTGTTACGGCTCGCTGTTTTTGGGTGAGGAAACCACAGTGTCTTATGGTGACAAGGCCTCGGGTACAAACCACGTGCTGCCCACGTCAGGCTCGGCACGGTATACGGGTGGCTTGTCGGTGCATAAGTACATGAAGACCGTCACTTGGCAGCGCGCCACACGGGACGGGGCCAAACGCGTTGCAGAAGCCACAGCACGGATTTCGCGCCTTGAGGGGATGGAGGGCCATGCCCGCGCTGCTGACGTGCGCCTGCACAAATATTTTCCAACAGAAAATTTCGACTTGTCAGCGCAAGACTGAAGCCTTTGATTGGGGCAGCGTAGGGTGAGGAGGCGCATGTCATGAAAGCACTGGTGTATACCGGGCCAAAATCGATGGCCTATCAGGATGCGGCCACACCGCAGCCTTCAGATGAAGTGGCGATAGTAAAAGTTCATTCCGTGGGGATTTGTGGCTCGGACATGCATGGCTATTTGGGTCACGATGATCGCAGGCCCGCGCCGCTGATCTTGGGCCATGAGGCCGCTGGCGTGGTCACCTCGGGCCCCATGACGGGCAAACGCGTCACAGTGAATCCCATGGTGACCTGTCTTGAGTGTGAGGCCTGCCAAGAGGGCCGTCCAAACATCTGTCCCAACCGCCAGTTGCTATCGATGCCGCCGCGCGAGGGGGCATTCGCGGAATTCCTCGAAATTCCGGCGCGCAATTTGACTGAAATTCCAGATGATATGTCCTTTGATCACGCAGCCTTGGCCGAACCGATTGCAGTGTGCTGGCATTCGGTGCGTTTGGGCATCGCGGCCCTGTCGCGGCCGTTGGACAAATGCCGTGCCTTGGTCATTGGCGGCGGGGCGATTGGCGTCGGTTCTGCGCTGTGTCTCAAGGCCCAAGGTCTGAAAGCTGTTGATGTGGCTGAACCAAACCAGCGTCGCGCGGATGTGGTGGCAAGCATCGGCGACTTCAATGTGATCGATCCCATTAACGACAGCTTGGCCGACAGTACCTATGATCTGGTGATTGATGCCGTGGGCTATGGCGGCACGCGCGCCAGCGCCAGTGCCACGGTCAAACCCGGCGGTGTGATTGTGCACATCGGCTTGGGCGACAGTGGCGAGGGCTTTGACGTGCGCCGCGCCACATTGCAAGAGATCACCTTTATCGGGACCTACACCTACACGGATCAGGATTTTGCCGATACAGTCGCGGGGATTGGATCAGGGCTGTTTGGATCCTTGGATTGGGCAGAGGTTCGACCCTTGTCAGAAGGGGCGGCGGCCTTTAGCGATATCCTCTCAGGTGCTGTAGCGGCCCCCAAGATCATCCTGCATCCCTAGCTGAACATCGCGTCGCTCAGCTTTTTCGCGGCAGACTTCAGCTCGGGAAGGCGGGCCACGGCGGTGTCCACATCCAACCGTTGCGATGGTCCATGAAAGGCGATTGAGCCTGCATAACGGCCTGAGGCATCGATTACCGGCACCGCAATGGCCACCATGCCTTCCATGAATTCCTGATCGTCCAGTGCATAGCCGCGTTTGGCACAGCTTTTGAGATCCTCCAGCAGCGTCTCTGCGCTGCGATGGGTCCGTTCGGTCAGGGATTTCAAGTTGAGCCCCGAGACAAAATTGGCGCGTTGCGAGGGGCTGAGACTGGCCATGAACGCTTTGCCAGATGCCGTGCAATGAAACGGCACATTAGAGCCAACGGGCAGCTGAATACGAAAGGGCCAGCCGGTATCGACCCGGTCGAGATAATGCATGCCAGTGTCCTCGGGGACAACAAAGTTGACGGTCTCACCCACTGAGGCCGCTAGGTCGGCCAGAACTTGATGACGCACGATGTGGTGGTGCGAAGCATGAAGCAAACCAAACCCCATTTGCCGTGCACGGCGGCTGGGGCGCAAATGTTTACCGTCTGCCTCGCGGGTCAGAAACCCTTCTTCTTCCAAAGTGGTGCACAGGCGGTGCACGGTCTGTTTGGGCAGGCCAATGTGTTCGTTGATTTGGGTCGGGGTCATCGGATCATCAGATTTACCCAAAGCCTCGAGGATCAAAAGAGTGCGCAAATTCGTCGGAATACGCTGACTGTCGGTCATTGGATCAAAATCTTTCTTTACCTTGTGTCAGAATCATGAGTAACGTAGAAAAATCAAAAAAACGAGACAAAAAGTCTCAATTTTTGAAAAAACGGGGGAAACATTGGAATTTGACTATGTAATTGTCGGCGCTGGCTCTGCTGGCTGTGCTGTTGCAAACCGTCTTTCGGCGGGTGGTCAATATTCTGTTGCCGTGTTGGAGGCCGGGGGCCGCGACACAAACCCGTGGATCCATATTCCCGTTGGCTACTTCAAAACTATGGGCAATCCCAACACCGATTGGATGTACAAAACCCAAAGTGATGCTGGTCTGAACGGACGCGCTATTCCTTGGCCGCGTGGCAAGGTTCTTGGTGGCTCCAGTTCGATCAACGGGCTGCTTTACGTGCGAGGCCAAGCGCAGGATTTCGATCATTGGCGCCAGTTGGGCAATGAAGGCTGGGGCTGGGACGCGGTGTTGCCGTATTTTCAGCGGGCCGAGACTTGGCAAGGCGACAGCAATGGGGCCGAACGCGGCAAAGCCGGGCCGTTGCGCGTCTCGCCCACAGCGCTCAAGCGGGAAGTCGTTGACAAGTGGATCGATGCTGCAGTTGCTGCTGGCTACAAAAAGAACCCCGATTACAACAACGAAGATCAAGAGGGCGTTGGCTATTTCCAACTGACCATGGACAAGGGTCAGCGCTGTTCGTCCGCCAAAGCCTATCTCAAGCCTGCCCGCGATCGCAAAAACCTGAGCATCATCACCAAGGCGCAATGCGAAAAGTTGATCATCACCGAGGGGCGGGTCACTGGACTAAAGGCATTGATTGATGGGCAAAGCAAAACCATCACAGCCAAGCGTGAAGTGATCCTGTCGGCTGGCGCTATTGGTAGTCCGCAAATCCTGATGCTATCGGGCATTGGGGCAGGGGACGAGTTGACGCCCCACGGCATCGACGTGGTCAAAGATCTGCCCGGTGTGGGCAAGAACCTGCAAGACCACCTTCAGGCACGACCCGTTTTCAAAACCGATCTGCCGACGATCAATATTGAGACCTCGAACCTGTTCAAGCAAGCCAAGATCGCGGCTGAATATGCGCTCAAGCGCACGGGGGCCATGACCATGGCAGCGAGCCTCGGCACAGGGTTCTTGAAGACTGATGAACGCCTCGAAACACCGGACATTCAGTTTCACATTCAACCGTGGAGTGCTGACAAACCGGCCGATGGGCCCCATAAATTCAGCGCTTTCACGGCCTCGGTTCTGCAAATGCGCCCCGAAAGTACCGGGCACTTGGAACTAACATCCAACAACATGCACGATCATCCCAAAATCCACCCCAATTATCTGGCCACCAAGCTAGATCAGGACACGATTGTTAAAGGCATCCAGATCGCGCGTAAAATTTGCCAATACGAGCCTTTGGCCCAGCACATCAGCGAAGAACACAGCCCCGGTGCAGGCGTTGCGATGGATGACTATGATGCCACGCTCGATTGGGTGCGCAGCAACGCAGTGACGATCTATCACCCCACGGGGACCTGCAAAATGGGCAGTGACCCAATGGCTGTCGTGGATTCCCGTTTGCGGGTGCACGGCATCAAAGGTCTGCGGGTGGCGGATTGTTCGATCATGCCAGTGATCACCTCAGGCAACACAAATGCACCGGCCATCATGATTGGCGAAAAGGTGTCGGATATGATTTTGGAGGATGCCCATCAATGATGGATTTGGTTTTGGATTACGGCAAGATTATCATTGCCGATCTGATTTTGTCGGGCGACAACGCGTTGATTATTGGGATGGCCGCCGCTGGTCTATCCCCTGAGCTGCGCAAAAAGGCGATCCTCTATGGTATGATCATCGCTGCTGTGTTGCGCATCGTTTTTGCGGTAGTGGCCACCAGCCTTTTGGGGATCAAAGGGATCCTCTTTGTAGGCTCTTTGCTGCTGTTTTACGTTTGCTGGCGCTTGTTTGTGGAAATCCGCGAAGGCACAGACCACGATGCAGAAATTGCTCTGGAGAATGCGCAAAACCCCGAAACAGGCTACACAGGCGCGCCGAAGCGGACGCTGTTTTCGGCGCTGGTGTCGATCACGATCGCTGATGTGTCGATGTCGCTGGACAATGTACTGGCCGTGGCCGCGATTGCAGACGGGGATCGCACGATGCTGATCGTCGGTTTGGCGCTGGCCATCGTTCTGATGGCCTTTGCCGCCACGCTGATCATGAAGCTGCTCAGCAGCTATCCGTGGATCAGCTGGGTGGGCCTGATTGTACTGGTTTATGTGGCCGTCGAGATGTTCTACCGCGGGGTTGTCGACGTCGATACCGGTGTCGGTCCGTTATTGGGACTCATGGAAGGTTGGGAGACCGGAAAAGGGCACTAAAAAGAACGATTTGATTAGGATTGTAGCCCATTTCGTCGCAGACTTGGGCTTCAAGAAAAGACTGGGAGAGAGGCCTTCGATCTCAGTCACTAAGGGAAGAAGAAGGCACTTAAATGGACCTTAGGGAGGACCAAAAATGAAACTGAATAAACTGACAACAAGCGCGTCGGCACTGGCCGTTGGCCTGTCCGTCTTGGCGTCTTCGGCATTTGCTGAAACCGTTTTGCGCATTCAATCTGTGCTGCCAGCCAAGGCTGACGAAGTGTTCATGCTGGAAGAGTTTGGCCGCGACGTAGAAGCCCTGACCGGTGGTTCCGTGAAAATGGAGATCCTGCCAGCAGGTTCCGTTGTGGGCGTACGTGAAACACTGGACGCTGTGGACAGCGGCCTGATCGACGGCGGCTTTGCTTGGACACACTACTGGTCCGGTAAGCACCCTGCAGCTATGCTGTTCGGCTCGCCTGTGGCTGGCGCCGGTGTTGGCATCGACAACATCGCATTCTTGTCATGGTTCCAGTATGGCGGCGGCAAAGAGCTGTATGACCGTCTGTGGGACGAAATGGGTGTCAACGTAAAAGGCTTTATGTTGCAGCCAGTTGGCCCAGAAGCTTTGGGTTGGTTCAAAGAGCCGATTGAAACAATGGCTGACTTCCGCAAGTACCGCTTCCGGACACCTCCAGGTATCCCGGGTCAAACATACAAAGACATCGGTGTTGCATCCGTAGCTATGGGCGGCGGTGACATTTTGCCAGCGCTTGAAAAAGGCACAATCGACGCGGCTGAATGGTGCTGCCCGAAGCCAGACTCCGTGTTTGGTTTCCAGAAAGTCCTGAAGCACTACTACTTGCAAGGTTTGCACCAAGTTGTTGTGAACGCTGACCTTTACCTGAACGGCGACGTTTATGAAGGTCTGACAGATGGCGAAAAGAAAGCCATCGAAGTTGCAGCAAACGCATCTTTGTCCAAGTCCATGTCCTACCGTATCTATGAAAACGGCAAGGCTCTGAAAGATCTGACAGAGAACCACGGCGTTATCTTGCATGACACACCTGCGGATTACTTCACCGAATACATGGCTGCTGCCAAAGCTGCTTTGGAAACAAACTCGGCTGAAAACGAGTTCTTCGCTGAAGTATGGCAGTCTCAAAAAGACTTTGCTGCAATCGCAGTTCCATTCTGGGCTGGCGCTCAGACTTCGAACGCGCAGTTGGGCAAAGCCTTTGCAGACAGCCTAGAGTAATCTTGGCCTAAGACCGTGGCGCCCTGTTGATCGGGGCGCCACATTACTCTTTTGCAAAACGCCCCCCGGGAGAGAGAGGGTGTTTTGGAAAAGAGACGGACAACCGTTTCAAAAAGGGAAGGGACAGGCCCATGGCCGACGATATTGATATCGGTGAACTTGACATCACCGATGAGCTGATTGCCGAACGTAACGCGTTCACACCCGGCGAAACCCCCGAAGAGATGACCCCATGGATGCGCCCGATTACGGCGACCATTGATATCATCAACTCTTGGGCTGGTAAGCTGATCTGCATCCTGATGGTGCCCTTGATCCTGACGATTGTGTTCGAGGTGTTCTCGCGCAACATGTTCGCGATCCTCACTGCCAATGGCATGAACGATGTGGCCATCGCCTGGGGCTTTGGTCCAACCTTGTGGGTATACGACGTCAGCCGGATGATTGGTGGCGTGATGTTCATGGCCGCTGCAGGCTATGCCCTGATGCGCGGCGTGCATATTCGCGCCGACTTCTTGTTTCGCAATTGGACACCCAGGACCCAAGCCACTGTAGATGCGATCCTTTATTTGGCCTTCTACTTGCCCGCGATGCTGTTCTTCACATGGGTCTCGACCGAATATTTCCTCAAGGCGTTCTGGTCTGGCGAGCAAGCTTCGGACAGCACATGGGCCCCGGTCCTATGGCCTGCACGTTTGGCTATGCCAGTGGGCGCGTTCCTACTGTTTTTGCAAGGTTTTCCCGAGTTGTTCCGTGCTTTGACCCAAATGGGCAAAGACCGCGAGCGTATCTTCCTGCGCATCTTGCCAGTTTATGCAGTAGGCCTGATCGTCATCACATTGGGCGTCTTTACCCCCGATATTATGCCAGTCTTTAGCTGGTGGGACAGCCTCATGGGCGGCGGTGATTTGTTCGAGATTGATAAGCCGACCATTGGTTTGATCATGCTCGCGGCAATGCTGTTTGCGATCTTTGTGGGTTTCCCGATCTCGTTCACGC
The DNA here is from genome assembly GCF_044772865.1 of Algirhabdus cladophorae. Classification (GTDB taxonomy): domain Bacteria; phylum Pseudomonadota; class Alphaproteobacteria; order Rhodobacterales; family Rhodobacteraceae; genus Algirhabdus; species Algirhabdus cladophorae. The sequence continues at coordinate 1,908,210 of NZ_CP173029.1, read as the reverse complement.
TGATCTTCTTGGGCTTTGTATTTGGGACATGGGGCGCGAACTTTAAACTCGCGACCTTCTTGATGACGCTGCAAACCAACTCGGTCATGTTGTCCGACCAACTGGTCGCCGTGCCATTGTTCATCTTCATGGGCATCGTGATGGAGCAGGCAGGCCTGATGGAACGCCTCTTCCAAGCGGTTCAGATGATGATGTCGAAAACGCGCGGAGCGCTGTTTATCGCCGTGTTGTTCGTGTCGACCATCTTTGCCGCCGCCACGGGGATCGTGGGCGCGTCGGTGACGATCTTGGGCATTATGGCCGCGCGGACCATGAACAAGTCTGGCTATGATGTGAAACTTGCTGCGGGGACGATCACCGCGGGCGGGACTTTGGGTATTTTGATCCCACCGTCCATCATGTTGATCGTCATGGGGCCAGTGCTGGAAGTTCCCGTGACGGACCTGTTCCGCGCGGCGATTGTGCCGGGCATCATGCTGGCGGGCCTTTATATGATCTACGCTTTGGGACGGTGCTGGATTAACCCAAACTTGGGTCCAATCCTACCACCGGACGAACAACCCGAAACATCGCCTTACTACTTACTGGAAGTAGTGATCGTTATGGCGTCTTTGGTGGCCTTCGTTTGGCTGATCACACGCGGTATCACAACCGGTTTTGGCTTCCCATTAGGGGCATTGATCGTGCCGCTTGTCTGGGTTGGCATCATGTTTGCAGTCTATAATTGGGCGCGCAAAGCTAAACCCGGCGGGTTCTACTTCTCGGACCTGTGGTATGAGTTTTTCATGGGGTTGGTGCCGCCAACGGTTCTGATCGCCTTTGCTTTGGGGTCGATCCTTGCAGGTTGGGCCACACCGGCCGAGGCGTCTGCCTGCGGTGCGTTTGGGGCGATCCTGCTATCCGCGCTTTACCGCAAGCTGACGGCACGCGGGTTCTACGATGCGCTGATCAAAAGCCTCGAGATCACAGTGCTGATCATGTTCTTGGTGGCCGCCTCGAATTTCTTTGGTGCGGTGTTCAGCAACCTTGGTACGCCCAAGATGATGACAGAAATGTTGCTGGCCCTTGATATGTCGCCGGTCTTTGTCTTGATCTTGATCATGGCGTTGATCTTCTTGCTGGGCTGGCCCTTGGAATGGGTGCCCATCGTGTTGATCATCGTGCCAATTTTGGTGCCAACGGTGACGTCCCTTGATCTTGGCTTTGCCAATGAAAACGACCTGCTGGTCTGGTTCGCGATCCTCGTGGCGGTGAACCTGCAAACTGCCTGGCTCAGTCCACCGGTGGCGCTGTCGGCTTACTTCCTCAAAGGGGTGGTGCCGGAATGGGATCTCAAGGACATCTATCTGGGCATGATGCAGTTCATGGTGATCCAGTTGATCGGTCTGATCCTGATCTTCAACTTCCCTGCTATCGCCCTATGGCTGCCGCAGTACCTGTCGGGCGGCAATTAAGCGGATAGATAAAAACGCAAAAGGCCCCCTGCAGTCTTGCAGGGGGCCTTTTTCATTCAGGTTACGGATCGCTTATGAACCGCGGTTTTCTTCGTTGGCCATCTGGTAGGCTTGGATCGCGGCTTGGCGCTCGGCGGCGACTGCGGATGGGCCGTCGATTTCACCGGCGTTCAGCGCTTTGTAGAAGCTTACCAACACACGGTCATCGTCGTCAGCCGCTGTCTCGATGGCGAAGTCGGATACACCGACGGTGCCGGATGTAGAGAAGCTCACGTCTTGGCCAGCTTGGCTTTTGATAAAGTCAGCGCGGATGTGGTCGTCGCCTTCGATCGCATTTTTCAACTCGACCAATTGGGTCGATGTAAAGGCGCCAGCCTCGACACCCAGCGAGCGTGCCAGAGCGTCATTTGCGAATGCTGGGGCGGCCATTGCAGTTGTTGCAGCGATGACGAGAGCGGAAATTGTTACGTTTTTCATAGGTCTAGGTCCTTATATCGTGGTCGTGTTGAGGGAGGGTTAACGACCGGGTTTATGTTTGGCGCTGGGAGGGTGCGCCGTTCGATGAGCTAGATTTAGGGGCTGCAGTGGTGCCAGTACACAGGCAGAAATATCCGCGTACTGTGCGCAGATGCACATCACCGTGACGTGAGACGCGAAACCATTTGCGCCCCTATAAACAAGGCCCGCCGGGTGAAATGTTACAAAATCGCCCGCAAAATGCGTCAAGATCCCACGCTGATCACATGTTTTGTGAGGCGATATTTATTAGAATTGGCAGGCCTCAACCGGCTGCCCGCCCGGAATAGTTGCAACGATGGGGTATTTTCAGTATTCTTTCGTGATAAACTTTAGGAGGATTTTAGTATGCGTCTGTATTTAAGTAGACTTTTCTCAACCGCAGCAGTTGCGATTTGCATGTCTGGTGTGGTCCATGCGGATCAAGCCAAGGATTTTCAATCTTCAACAAGTGTTTCTCAGATTGCCAAGATGGGCGCGAAACAAATGGCAGGAACCTCTATCCAAAAAATCTTTGCAGGCCGTACTTTGAAAAATCCTAACTGGACATGGACTTTCAAGAAAAATGGTGTCCAAAGCTCAAAAGCCAATGATGGTGCTTGGACTGACAAAGGCACTTGGGAGGTCAAGGGAAACGAATTTTGCCGTCAATCCGAGATGTCAAAAGGCAAAGAGATGTGTTCCAAAGTCTATGTCTTGGGCCGCGATTTGAAGTTTAGCGATCATCAGAACGCCAAAAAGCTCAAAGACTGGTACATCTCCTACTAGAGCCACTCATCAACGATATCGGGCGCAGGGTCCTAGCTGTCGATTTGGGCTGCCATAATGGCAATCGCTTTTTGATAAACGCCCGCTGCGTTCCATTGCTGGATCACTTTGAAGTTGGGCTGGCCTTGTTGGTATCCTTGGCCGGGGGTCCAGCCTTTTTGGCGCAGAAAATTGGCCGTAGAGGCCATAGCGTCGGTAATATTGGTCAGATCCGTTTTGCCGTCGCCGTTCCCATCGATGCCATACCGCAGAACATTGCCCAGCAAGAACTGTGTGTGGCCCCATTCGCCATGTTTGGCGCCTACGGATTTCGGGCTAAGGGCACCGCTGTCCACCAGTTTGAGGCCAGATATCAGATGGCCTGTGAAAAATTCGGACCGTCTGCAATCATAGGCCAAGGTGGCTGTGGCGCTGATCACATTACTATCACCCATAAATCCACCAAAGGCCGTTTCCATCCCATGGATCGCGATCAATACGCCTGATGGCACACCAAAACGTCGCTCTAGCGCTGCATAAAAATCTGGATTGCGGGCCAAGCGTTTGCGCCCTTGGGCCACAATAGTTGGTGCGCCGCGCACCTGCATGAATTTATCCAGACTATACTTAAAGCTTTTCTGATTGCGATCCGCCGCAATCGTCCGTTTGGCATAGGAGGTGCCCATGAGGGCTGCCTGACCCCGTGCGCCGATGCCTTTGGCTGCAGCCTCCTTGGTCATTTGTGATTTCCATGCGTCAAATCCTGCAGCGGTATTTCCACAGCTTGCCCCAAAGGCGGGCAGGGCAGCCAGTGCTGCACAAAACGTGGTTGTGGCAAAGAAACAGGATATCGGCGTCATAAAAAGCGCTCCACTAGAAATCATACACTGTTGGCATAGCTTACAGTGTCTTCAGCGGAAAACAAAGGATCTTGCCTTTGCTGTTTTGGACAGTGGCGGCTTGAGGCTGGACCGTCCTTATTGGTCTGTTAGAAAGGGCGAATGAGCGATACACTGCATTCCCTTGCCCAAAGCCTGTTCAAAATTGGCGTCGCACGCGCAGACCCCTACGGGGCCGTGCAATCTGCATTGGCCGATCACCCGGAGGCGCCGCAAACATGCGTCGCTGTGGGCAAGGCTGCGGGGCGCATGATGCAGGCGGCGTTGGACATCTATGGGGCGGTCGACCAAGCTTTAGTTGTAACCAACTATGAAAACGCCAAAGAGATAGACGGCGTCACGGTTTACGTCGCCGGGCATCCGGTCCCAGACGAAAACGGTGCCAAGGCTGGTCAGGCCGTTGTGACGGCTTTGCATGCGGCCACGGGGCCAGTGCTGGCGCTGATCTCTGGCGGGGGATCGGCGCTTTTGCCTGCCCCGAAACCGCCGCTGACCTTGTCTGACAAGGCGCGGGTCAGTGATCTGCTCTTGGCCAGTGGCGCGGATATTGTGCAAATGAACCTCGTGCGCCAGCAACTGTCTGACCTGAAAGGCGGCGGTTTTTTGGTCCATGCCGCGCCTCATCCGGTGACGGCTCTTATCCTGTCGGATGTGGTGGGGGATGATCTAAGGGCGATTGCCAGTGGTCCGACGGTTGGCCCCTTGGGTGATGCCGCGGGGGCACGGGCCCTGTGTGAATCCCTTGGGATTTGGGATGATCTGGGCGCGGCTGTTCAAAAGATGCTGGCCGATGACCAGCCCAATCCGGTTTTGCCGCCTGTTACCAACACATTGATCGGATCCAACGGCCAATCCGTGGCAGCAATGGCTGCAAGCGCACCACAGGCGATCGTTTATCCAAAAGCCCTAGAAGGGGATGTCGCGCAGGCCGCCAAGGACGTAGTGGCGTTTTGTCAAAGCCCGGGCGTGTATCTGTTCGGCGGCGAAACCACGGTTCAAATCAAAGGCCACGGCAAAGGCGGCCGCAATCAAGAGCTGGCTTTGCGCGTTGCCCTGATGGCGCAGGACCAAGGGTGGACTGATTGGTGTTATCTGCAAGGCGGCACCGATGGCCGTGATGGCCCTACGGATGCCGCTGGTGGGCTGGTCGACGACCAAACAATTGCCAAGGCGCGCAGCAGGCAAGTGGATATCGAAGCAGCGCTGGACAATAACGACAGCTATCATGTGTTGCAGACTGCCGAGGCTTTGCTGGATATTGGGGCGACTGGCACCAATGTGGCCGATCTTGGCGTTTTGATCCGGCGCTGACAGATCTCCTAGTCGACGCTGAGCCCACTGGGAACCGACGTGGGTTTGCCCAATGGCCGTTCTAGCGCAGTGACACCGGTCAGCCCTTTCAAGAACGCCACGATATCCGCCACCTCTTGCCCATCCAAGGCCACAGGTTCGATGCTGGCTGAGGCCTGAACGCGGGCCATTTCCCGAGTGTCCTGATGGACAATGAAATCGATCTTTTCGACCCAAGGCACATGGGGCAGGCGCGCGGTTTGCGGCTGCCACTGGGCAAGGGCGCTCTCAGGATCCAAGTGGTGCTGGATGATCCCCTCTAGATAGGGGTAGGCACCGTTGTGGCCATATGGCCCAGTAAGGGCCACATTGCGCAAAGACGGTGTGCGGAACTTATATGCGTCCTCTAAACGGTCGGATTTGCCCATACGACCCACATCACGCACCATCGGATCGAACTTGCGCGTGCGACCGGGTCCAAAGGGTGGCAGGGCCAGCGAATGAAACTCTTGATCCGTGAACAGCGGGCCGGAATGGCAAGACGCACAGTTGCCTTTGCCAAAGAACAGATCTGATCCGCGCAGGGCTGCAGGCCCTAAAGTGCCCAGATCATAGGGGCTGTCATAGCTGCGCCATTCTGCGCCGATGAACTGACCCAGCGCGTTACCGATCTCAACAATTGTGATGTCTTGGGTCGTCTCGACCCCGTCAAAGGCCTCGATAAACAATGGGCCGTAGTCCGGCACTGCTGCGACCCGTGCGGCAATGATTGGCCATGCTGCATCAATGCGGTCATGCACCGCCCCTGCGATTTCGTTTTCTTTGGGGTTGCCCGCCATCTCGAACTGGGCGGTCATCGGAAACAGGGCTTGGGCAGCCAATATCGTCTCGAGACCTTCGGGCAGCCATTCCTGTGCCGGACTGTCAAAGCCCACACCGTATTGGTCGCTGGGTGTCAGTCGCCCATCGTGAAACAACACGTCGATATCGCGGTGTCCGAGGTTCCAAAGGGCCGGGGCGTTGCGCGGAATGCGTTTGCGAATGCGACTGTCCCCAAAGCCTGCCATTCGGGCGCGCCCTAGTCCAATCCCGCCTTCGCCAATCCCAAGGCTAAGCCCATCCGTGCCATGCAGATCGTGGTTGTGGCATGTCCCGCAACTGATATTGCGATTGCCCGACAGGATTTTGTCATAAAACAACAGTTGACCCAACTGGACGATTTTGGGATCCGTGGGATGATAGTCATCCGCAGTGATCTGATCTGCGGTTACCGGACTTGCCAGAAAAAAAGAGAGACACACCAAATGCTTAAACATGTTCTTTTGATCTGCGTTCTGGCCAGTTCGACGCTGACGGCCCCAGCGTTTGCCAATGTAGAAAAAGGCCGCGACCTGATGGAGGCTGGGCAGTTTGTCGAGGCGCGCGAGGAGTTGTGGATCGCGGCGCGTTCTGGCAACGCGGACGCCGAGGAACTGATCGGCGTGATGTATGCCTTGGGGCTGGGTGTCGATCAGGACTATGTCCGCGCCTTCGACTGGTACCTGCGCAGCGCTATGAAGGGGCATCCGGGCGCCCAAAGCGGTGTTGGTTGGTACTACGAGGTTGGCCTTGGCATGCCCGCGCCCGACTTGACCCGTGCCTACATGTGGTACGTCCTCAGCGCCATCGGGGGTGATCCCGATGCTGCGATCAGTCAAGAAGAAGTCACCAAGAAAATGACCAAAGAAGAAATTGAAAAAGCGCATGAGCTTATCGATGATTACCGCGTTTGGATGTACCCGTTCCGCTAAGGTGCCAAGCCTTTGAATCTATTGCAAGCCTCCAAAGCGATGGAAACAATTTGTACCAACTTTGATCGTGAAGCCGGCGAGGCCGCGTTTGCCCTAGGATCGCGGGTTGAAATCGCCGTATTTTCCGGCCCCAAAACACAGGCCCTGACCGGGACCGTGGCTGGCGTGATCCACATGCCCAATAATGATCGTATGATCGCCCGCGTCGTGCAGGGCGTGTAAGTGGCATTCAAAATGCGCCAAGGCCGGTTCGATTACGGGGCCCCCATTTTCATTCAGGTGCCAGTCCAACCCCGCAAAGGCATGTTTGTCTTTGGCAAAGCTGTTGGCGATGTGGTCTTGGTCCTCGCGCAGCACATGAATGACGAAATGCTGGGCTTGGGTAAAAGCGTCGTAACGCTTGGATGTTTTGGCGATGGACCACAGCACCAGAGGGGGCTCAAGCGATACGGAGGCAAAACTGTTTGCGGCAATCCCCACGGGGCCGTCCGCACTTTCTACAGTGATAACGGTTACCCCAGTAGTGAATTGGCCCAAAGCATCGCGAAAAGCGCGCTGGTCTTGGGAGGGGGTAAATTTTTGCACTGCGCTCATGCCACTTCGTGACCCAAGGCCGCTGTATAGAGCTCAAACCAAGTTTGACGGTCGATATGGACGTTCATGGCTTTGCCCAAGCCTTTGATCCGGTCCAGATTGTTCGTCCCCATCACGGGCATGATCATCGACGGATGCGCCAGCAACCACGCAACAGCGATTGTGGCCGTATCGACATTATAATCCGCAGCGAGTTTCGCTAAAAGATCATTTAGTGCTTTGTTCTCATTGGAAAACAAGCCGCCGCCGCCCAAGGGTGACCATGCCATCGGCGCCACACCACGCTCCTGCAAATAGGCAATGTCGCCGTTGGTAAAGGGCGCGTGGTGCAGCAGGCTGACCTCGATCTGATTGGTCACAAGGGGCTGGGTCATCGCCGATTGCAATAGGGTCCAATCGTGCAGCTTGAAGTTGGACACTCCGACGCTGCGCACCTTGCCAGAGGCCACAAGGGCATCCAATGCTGCGCCTGTTTCGCGGTGATCCATCAGCGGGTCAGGGCGGTGGATCAGCAACAGGTCAATCGTCTCAATCGCCATATTGGTCAAAGACGCCTCGACCGACGCGTTAATATGCGCTGCAGAGGTGTCGTAATATTTGACCCGTTTATCGCTGTATTTGCCACACGGGGCCACGATATCGCATTTGGTAATGATCTGCATTTGATCACGCAAAGCAGGTGCTGTTTTCAGGCAGTCCCCAAGCAGCGCCTCGGCTGTGTAATCCCCATAAATATCCGCTTGGTCGAAACTGGTGATGCCTTGCTCGAGACAGGCCTCAATTTTGGCCTGCACATGGGCAGGGCTGGTATCTTCATCATCGCCCAAGCGCCACATCCCATAGATAATACGGCTCAGCGAAAGGTTATTTGTCAGGGCTACACGTTGCATCAGTGGCGGTCTCCGGTGCCCAGCGGGGTGGGCGGTGTTGTGGCTGGTACGCGGCCATATTCATGGGGCAGCGAGCAGGTTTTAAGGTTGGGCAGAACGCGCTGCCCAAAGGATTTGCATTCGTCAATATGTGGATAGCCCGAAAAGATAAACGAGCGAATGCCCATTTTTTGGTAGGCTTCAATCTCGGACATAACTTGATCTGCGGACCCGACAAGGGCCGCCCCACAGCCAGATCTGGCGCGGCCGACGCCGGTCCATAAATGTGGTTCCACATAGCCGTATTTGTCGGCTAATTCGCGCGCTGCTGCCTGCTTGGCTACACCCAGACTGATACTGTCATGGGCACGATCGCGGATCAGTTGGCCGTATTCGTCATCCAGTTTGCTGACCAAGTGTTCAGCATATTCTTTCGCTTCGGCCTCGGTGTCGCGTACGATCATGTGCACGCGCAAACCGTAATCCAACGTGCGCCCGTGGGCTGCCGCGCGGTCATTTACCGTCTGCATACGCTCGGCGATTTGGGCCTTTGGTTCGGGCCACATCAAGTAGACATCGCAATGCTCGGCGCACAGCTCGACCGCGGCTGGGGAATAGCCACCAAAGTATAATAAAGGCCCGCCATTTTGCTGATAGGGACGTGCGGGTTCCGTAGAAACATTTGCAAATTGATAGACTTGACCGTCAAAATTAATGTGATCTTGAGTCCAGGCCTGCTTGAGGATCTGCACCACTTCGCGGGAACGTTGATAGCGATAATTGCTGTCTGCCACTTCGCCTGGAAAATCAGACGAGATCACATTCAGGGTCAATCGACCCTTCAGCATATGATCCAGCGTGGCCACGGTGCGCGCCAGCATAATCGGCTGCATCTCCCCACAGCGGATGGCGGCCAGCATGTTGATATTGGAGGTCAGCGGCGCACAGCCTGCCACAAAGGACAGCGTATCTTGACCTACCTGAAACGACGAGGGACACAGGATATTGCGAAAACCTTGGGTTTCAGCCTCGAGCAAGATATCGCGGCAATGTTCCCAACTGGATCGCAACGCCCCATCCGGCACTCCCAAATAAGCGTAATCGTCGGAACACAGGGCGGAAAACCATGAAATTTCCAAGGCATCGAGATCTGCTGAAGTTACTGGAACAATGGTCACCGAATCTCTCCGTCTTGGGGGCAGTTGCCTCTTGCGTAACATCGAAATTTGAGTGAAACAATGGTGTAACAATTATCAGTTCAAGGCGCTCGGGGAGGGGTCTGAATGGACGGGCTCCCTGCCTATTTGCAAATCTCGGAACGTCTGATGCGTGAAGTGGCCGATGGTCATTTGAGGCGTGGTCAAAAACTGGCCCCGGAACGTGACTTGGCCGCACAATTCAGCGTCTCAGTGGGCACTTTGCGAAAAGCCCTTGCTGATTTGGTTGACAAAGGCGTGCTGGAACGCCGTCAAGGATCGGGAAACTACATCAAATCCGAAGCCGCAGCAGGCAGCGCCTACAGTTTTTTCCGCCTTGAATTGCTTGCAGGTGGGGGGCGGCCTACCGCAAGGGTCTTGTCGTTTGAGACCTGTGAAAAACCGACTGATGCCCCATTTTTCGGCCAAGGTGATGCAGCCTATCGCATTCGACGGCTTAGGTTCTTGGGGGCCGCACCCATAGCCCTAGAAGAGATCTGGCTGGATCTGCGGGCAGGGGGGCCAATCACCACGGCCAGTTCTGAAAACTCACTCTACCAAGTCTACAAAAACGAATTGGGCTTGTTCATTAACTCGGTTCAGGATCACGTGGGGTTGGGCCAAACACCGGATTGGACCACGGAACCGTTTGGATCGGCTAAGGGGGCTACCACAGGCTATGTGGAACGCCTCAGCTGGGCCCAAGACGCTGACCCAATTGAATATTCCAGAACATGGTTCGATACACAAAAAGCGCGATATGTTTCGCGAATGGGAAAGTAAACACATGGGACACAGTGTGAAATACGGCCTGATCGGCTGCGGCATGATGGGGCAGGAGCATATCCGGAACGTGGCCCTTTTGAAGGAAGCGACCATTTCGGTTGTCTATGACCCTGTGCAGGATTTGGCCGAACATGCAGCCCAGATGTGTGGTGGTGCGCGAGTGGCGCAGTCGATCGACGATCTGCTTGCAGAGCCTGATCTGGACGCCTTGGTGATCGTTAGTCCCAATCATATGCACTTGGAACAACTCGAACAGATCATCGCGACGCGGCCTTTGCCGATCCTTGTGGAAAAACCGCTCTATACGGATCCAGATCATGCCGCGAGGGTTCAGGCCTTGGCTGATGCAGTAGACGTGCCAATCTGGGTCGCCATGGAATACCGCTATATGCCACCCATCGCCAAACTGGTGGCCGACGCCCAAGAGGTCACCGGCGGGATCAAAATGCTGACCATTCGCGAGCACCGTTTTCCTTTCTTGCCCAAGATCGGCGATTGGAACCGGTTTAACGCGAACACCGGCGGCACTTTGGTCGAAAAATGCTGCCATTTCTTTGATTTAATGCGCTTGGTTTTGCAGGCAGAACCGGTGCAGGTCATGGCCAGCGCAGGCCAAGAAGTGAACCATCTGAACGAGACATATGATGGCCAAACGCCTGATATTTGGGACTGTGGCTATGTAATTGTTGATTTCGACAACGGCGCACGTGCGATGCTGGAACTAAGCATGTTTGCCGAAGGATCACGCTATCAAGAAGAGGTCAGCGCCGTCGGACCCAAGGCCAAAATTGAGGCCCAGGTCCCCGGACCGGGCCGCTTTTGGCCTGCACATTTAGGCCCTGCACCAACACCCCAAGTCACTGTCAGCCCCCGCAGCCCGCAAGGTCCGATCACGCTGGATGTCCCGGTTGATCCTGATTTGCTGGAGGCTGGCGATCACAACGGCTCGACCTTCTACCAACACCAAAAATTCCTCGCCGTGGTTCAAGGCAGTGGTGAGGTCGAAGTCACCCTACAGGACGGTGCAAAGGCTGTGGCCATGGGCATGGCTGCCCAGCAATCTGCGCGAGAAAGTACAGTCATTAAGCTGTAACAGTTTCTTTAGTCGCCAAATACCTCCGCCGGAGGCGTCTTTTGGTGGCTCAGATCATGTCATGCTCTTCCAGCACTTTGCGCGCCACACGAAAACACTCGAGGCTTTGCGGAACGCCGCAATAGATGCCCACCACATGAATGATTGCGCGAATTTCCTCGGCGCTGACCCCATTATTGATCGCCCCACGGCAGTGGATTTCCCATTCGTGCATCTTGCCCAAGGCACCAATCATCGACAGGTTCATCATCGATCGCGTCTTGGCATCGATCACCTCATCACCCCAGCCAAAGCCCCAGCACCACGCGGTCATTGCCTCTTGGAAGGGCCGGGTAAAATCATCCGCTGCGGCCAGATTTTTCTCGACATATTCAGCCCCTAGCGTGGCCTTGCGTTGTTCCAAGCCCTTTTTGAACAGCCCTTCGTCCATATTAACTTCTCCCTGATCCGCCACCGATGCTGATGGCGACATTTTTTGTTTGTATGTAATTCCAAAGGGCTTCGCGGCCTTTTTCGCGGCCATATCCCGACAGGCCGTAGCCGCCAAAGGGGGTCTCGACGCCGCCTGCATACCATTCGTTGACGAACACTTGTCCTGCACGCAGGGATTGGGCGTCGCGCATGGCTTGGTCGATGTTGCCCGTGAAAGTGCCAGCCACCAACCCGTAAGGCGTGCCATTGGCGATGGATATGGCCTCATCAGCGCTGCCAAATCGCAGCACACTCACCACGGGGCCAAATACTTCTTCTTGAGCGATCGTCATGTCTTGGGTGACATCGGTCAAGACGGTGGGCTCTAAAAACGCCCCGGGAATATTCATAGCGCGCCCACCGGTAACTAGCTTGGCCCCCTGTGTTTCGGCCTCTGCAACCATGCGGGCGGCCCGATCACGTTGCGCGTTGGAGACCATCGGCCCCATGTTCGCGCCAAACTCTGTGCGATCCAAGCCGGGCCCAACGGACAAGGACCGGGCGACGCCGCTGATGCGTTCGATAAGCTCATCATGACGGCTTTCGTGCACGATGATACGGCTCATGGCAGAACAAACCTGACCTGCGTTGAAATAGATGCCCCAGCGCACGTTGTCTTCAAATGCGGCCAAATCAGCGTCTGCATGAACCACGGCTGCGGATTTGCCACCCAGTTCCAAGACGCATGGCACCACATTTTGGGCGGCTGCCGTAGAAATCGCGATGCCCGTCTGAACTGAGCCGGTGAATACAATTTGGCGCACATCAGGATGCCCCGATAGGGCCGCACCGGCCTCGTGGCCATAGCCGCACAAGATGTTTACAGCCCCGGCAGGCAGACCCACCGCTTCGGCGGCATGGGCGAAAATGTAGTTGGACAGGGGCGTTAACTCGGGCGTTTTGATCACACAGGCATTGCCTGTGGCCAATCCAGCAGACAGCGACCGCGCGGTCATCTCTACCGGATAGTTCCACGGAATAATCTGGCCCGAGACACCAAATGGCTCATAGGTCGTGAAATCGTAGTATTTGGCACCTAAGGGGATCGAGCGGCCTTCGACAGTTTCCGCTTGATTGCCGTAGTATTCAAAATAGCGGGCAGCACCGCTGATTTCCATCTTGGCTTCCCATAGGGGCTTGCCCTGTTCCATGGATAAAAGTGGGGCCACTTCATCGATATGCTCTATCAGATAACGGCCCATGGCCTGCACCATGCGGCCACGCTCGACCGGGCGCAGATCGGTCAGTGCACCGCTCAGATGCACCCGTTTAGCCGCTTGGACGGCGCGGTCCACATCGGCTGCATCGGCTACAGCTTGGGTCGCCAGATGCTGATCCGTGCCGGGATTGACCACATCCAGACGGCCAGCGCCCCCATCGATCCAGTGTCCGTCCACATAGTTCTGCCAGTGGTGTTTCATCGTTTATGCTTTCAATTGATATTGGGCAAGATGGTCGTAATGCGGGCGCGTCCGTAGATAAACATTTTTAGCGGCATCGCTGAGCGCGTTGAGATCGACAGGATTAGGTTGGGATGCAAGACCGTGAAATGTAAGGGGCACATCGCGCAGCCCAATAGCTGTGGTCCAAACCTTGGCCATGCCTTTGGGGTCTTTGGCCAATGCGGCGCAATCAATGACCAAAGGGATGTCGTGGGTTACATCAGACACGTGGTCAAACAGTCTGCGTTGCTGGTCAAAAGCATCTTCTACATCGGCTGTGGTCACACGGTGCCCGTCTGCGGCCTGCAATGCCGCACCGGGCTCGCAAATCAAAAAGCAGTGGGTGAACAGGCTGACTGTCTCGTTGTTCCAAAACGTTGACAGAAAATGCGGACTGTCCCAGACAAATAGGTCGCGATGACGCGCCTGCGCGTCAAGGGCCGTCAAGACGCTGTCCAGGCTCAACCCCGGCGTCGTCGGATCGGACTTTTCATAGGCAGGCCAAAGCGGGCTTTCGCCCTGATACCAGGCCTCGGCAAAAGGTGTTTCATGACAGCTATAGTGCTGGGCGTTTTGCATAATGCGCGTAATGCCGCTGGCCTGCACCCCCGGTACGCACCAAAGAGCTATGATTTGCGGCATGGGGATCCTTTGCAGGCGTTGAAGGTCAGGATCATGTCTAATCCGCCATGCCAGAATGTTTCGGCAAGTCGTCGTTTAGTTTTAAGAAAGGCAGTCTTTCGGCATAGTGATAATGGGCTTGCGGCTGAAACGTGCTGGGATCGTCAAGTGTCGCTGCATAAAGGTGCGTCTCGTCCGGAAAAAACGTGGACTCATAGCACATTTGGCTTCCACAGGTTGGGCAAAAGCCCCGTGTCACCTCAGGAGATGAGCGATAGGTCGCGGGCGCGGACGACCATGTGACCGTGCCACGCGGCACACCCAAAAAGCTGGTCATCGGTGCAGAACTGGCGCGTCTGCAGCTGTCGCAATGGCAATGCCCCGCCCACAGGATCCGGCCTGAGGTGGTATATGTGATCGCCCCGCACAGGCATCGCCCCCGTCGTTCCATCCGCCACTGGTTCCCTTTGCTTCCGAGCCTATCTCAAACCTGTTCCTTTGATCAGGGCAAGTGTTTTTCGCACGGCTCGAAACCGCACGATTGCTTGATGGGGATCCAACATCAGGCTAAGTAACCACGTCTTGCGGTGTTACAGGGTCAATTTATGTCCGGCTTGTCTAAATCTGGTTTGCCACCCTTTGTGGATCCACTCAATCGTGCAGCCCGCCTGAGCGTGGCCCCGATGATGGATTGGACGGATCGACATTGTCGGTATTTTCATCGGCTGATCAGTCGTGAGACATTGCTTTACACTGAAATGGTCACATCGCCTGCCTTGGTCCAAGGGGGCGCTTTGCATTTGCTTGATTTCAACGCGGCAGAACAACCTGTTGCGCTACAGTTGGGCGGATCGGATCCGACGGAATTGGCCAAGGGTGCGAAAATTGGCGCAGACCACGGCTATGCCGAGATCAATCTGAACTGCGGATGTCCTTCCGACCGGGTGCAATCGGGCAGTTTTGGCGCCGTTCTGATGGAAGAGCCTGAAAAGGTCGCGGAGTGCGTGGCGTCCATGGCGGAGGCGGTCGATGTGCCTGTGACCGTGAAATGCCGCATCGGCGTAGATGATCAAAACCCGGAAGAGGTGCTGCCGGATTTTCTGGCCAAGGTCAGTGCCGCTGGGGTGACGCGGTTTACGGTGCATGCGCGCAAAGCATGGTTGCAGGGCCTCAGCCCCAAGGAAAACCGCGATATCCCGCCGCTGGATTATGACCTTGTGCTGCGGATGAAAGCAGACTTTCCGCAGCTGCATCTTTCGATCAATGGCGGTGTTACCGATCTAAAGCAGGCCCAAAGTTTTCTGGACGCAGGGCTGGATGGGGTCATGATCGGACGCGCAGCCTATCACAGCCCTTGGGATGTTTTGGGGGCTGCAGATCATCAAATATATGGTGCAAGTTATGCGTCGTCCCCCTCGCAAGTGGTGCAGGATATGTTGCCCTACATCGAGGCGCATCTCAGCGCTGGCGGACGGCTCAATCAGATCACGCGGCACATGCTGGGACTGTTTCACGGCATGCCGGGCGCGCGGGGATGGCGGCGCTTCTTAAGCGAAAACGCCCATAAACCCGGAGCAGGGCCGGAGGTGGTTTTGGCGGCCCTTGGTCAACGGGAACAGGCTGCATGAGCGTGCTTGCGACCGATGGCTATGCCTTGGTGCCCTATGATGCCAAAGTAGCAAAATGGGCTGCCGCTGCACGGCAAGCCGCAGGTCCTGTCTTAAATGATCCTGACCAAATATCCGCTTGGTTGCGCCATCAGGGCACGTGGTTTGTTGGGGTGGATGCCTTGCCCAATGACGCGGACGGGTCCGTGGGCGGTGTTGCCTTGGAGGTGGCGGGCGTGGATCATGCGCATTGGCACGCGGCGCAAGTTTCTGTGGTGTATCCCGGCTACCCTCAACAAGATCCCACTGAAACGCAGGCCAATCACCGGTTTCGCGTGAACCGCGATGCAGCCCATGTGGATGGATTGCTGCCAGACCCCGCCACGGGGGCGCGGCGGCTCAAAGAACCGCATGGGTTTATTCTGGGATTGCCGTTGAATAAGGCCTCAGGCGGGGCCAGCCCCTTGGTCGTTTGGCGTGGCAGCCACTTGATAATGGGCGCGTTTTTCACCGAGTTTTTCGGGGATCACCCCGTGGAGACATGGGCTGATTTGGATCTAAGCGGCCCATATAAAGACGCGCGCAGGCGGTGTTTTGAACAGTGCGCCCGGGTGGAATTGCCCGCCCAACCGGGCGAGGCCACGTTGCTGCACCGGCATGCGTTGCACGGGGTCGCCCCATGGGCCGATGGGGCCACGGCCCCTGACGAGGGTCGAATGATCGCTTATTTCAGACCGCAAGTTCCGAACTGGCGCGACTGGCTTTAACGTTTGAGCCGTGCCGCCCTGCCGCCGGACCTTTGGGGTTTGGAGGCTGCTGCACGCGATGGCAATTCGTCCATCACCAAACGCCGCACTTCTGGCGAAAATTTCGACCACGCGCCAATCTCGTCCATAGTGCGGTGACAGCCCATGCACTGGCGGGTTTTGGGATCGATCACACATAGCTTGATGCAGGGGCTTTCGATCTCGTCGCGCTGCCAAATCTGGTCGTTCATGATGCCTGCCTCAAATGCCCGATGCGGTCCAATGCCCCTTGCAAGATATAGCCTGCAGCCACATGGTCGATGACCTCTGCGCGACGTTTTCGTGTCGTATCCGCCTCAAGCAATGCGCGTTCGGCGGCCACGGTCGACAGGCGTTCGTCCCAAAACGTGATTGGCAGCGGGGTCAGGCGTTCCAGATTGCGCGCAAACGCCCGGGTTGACTGACAGCGCGGCCCTTCAGAGCCATCCATGTTGCGCGGCAGGCCCAAAACCAATCCCCCGATGGAGCGGCTGTCGCAAATCGCTAGCAATGCTGCTGCATCCAGACTGAATTTCTTGCGTTTGATCGTCTCTAGCGGCGTGGCCACAGACCAAAAATTGTCCGACACGGCCACACCCAGAGTAACCGTGCCCAGATCCAGCCCGGCCAAAGCCCGCATGGGGGCAAGGGCTGCCACGAACTCTTTGATTTCATCGGTGATCATTCAAGAAGGTCCCATTGCAGGGCCACATCGCGCACCCTTGCTAGGTCCTCGGGACGGTCAGCAAACACAGTTTGCGCCTCGGCCCAGATGGCTTTGGCAGGCTCGTATCGGTTCAATACACCCAGCGCGTTGATCAATCGCGCCCATTCCTCGGCGGTGCCGCCCTCCGTTGCCAGACGGTCTGACAGGCTGTCGACCATGCCCTCGATCATCGCCATACGATCATCCGGCGTCATGCCTTGGGCCGCTGCGATTTCCTCGCGCGATGGACCCACTTGTTCGCCCAAGGGCGGCAGGGTAAAGGGCACGCCCGCCCGCATGGCGACTTCTTCAATTTGGCGGCGGATCGGGGTCACCCACGGTGCATCCGGCGGGCTTTCGGCCAAAAGACTGCGCCAAATCTCAAAACTGGCGTCGGGACGACCGGTTTGCGTAAACATCAAGCCCGAATAATACCGCGCAATGCCGTTGGATGGCTCGGCTTCCATAACTTGGATCAAAAGACCTTCGGCTTCGGGCGAGACATAGCCGCCCGCCGCCAAAATCATCATATCTGCCAGATCTGCCAGATCCTGCGGTGTGGCGGTGCGGCCTTTGGCGGTGATCAATTGTTCCTGCGCCTTATAGGCCGCTATAAAATTGCCCAGTTGAGCCTCGTTGCGAGCCAGAAGTGTCAACCCTTGAATATCGCCCGGGCGTTGGGCCACCGCAGCGCGCAATTGGTCCATCAGCGCCAGAAATTCCTCGTTGGCAGGCACCTCTTGCAAGCGTGCCAAATCCGCCTCGGCTTCGGCTACGGCCTGGGATGGGCGATTGATCCGCGCCATTTCGGCAGCCTCAAGGCGGGCGTTTATCGGCAGGTCGGGATAGCCCGGTGCGCCGATCTGTTGGTAGAGGCCCGCAGCGCCCAAAACCAGCAAAGGGGCTACAACCAATGCAGCGATCCGTGGAGCGCCGTCTTTCGCTTCGGTGGTGCTTTGGGATTGCGATAAAGCATCTGCGGCCAGCAGCCGCCGCGACACTTCGGTTTTCAAGGCGTCGGCCTCGTCTTTGGTGACAATGCCCCGGGCCAGATCGCGATCAATTTCCTTGAGCTGGTCGCGGTAGACCTGCACGTCATAACTGGCCGCCGCACGCTGCGTGCGTTGGTTTTGCAAAAGCGCCAGCACGAGGATGGCCGCCACACCAACCGCCAGCAAAATCGAGATGATCCAAAAGCCCATAAAAGCCCCATGTTTTTGTTGTGCCTGAGTAGCGATATATGACGCTGCACAAAAGGGCGTTTTACACATATGTCGTAATTTTGACCCATCATGCCGTTCAACGTCTTGGCAATTTGGATGATCTACCGCAAGTAAGACAGGGTGGGGCACGGCCAGCCCCGTGATTTGATGTGGATTTGCTTATGAGACGGTATTCAGCCTTTGCAATCGCGCGTGAAGCGGCCCGCTATCATACGGGGTGGGAACGGGCGTGGCGTGCGCCAGAGCCCAAGAAAAAGTATGACGTGATCATCATCGGGGCAGGCGGGCACGGTTTGGCCACTGCCTATCACCTTGGCAAAAACCACGGCATCAAAAACGTCGCAGTGATCGAAAAAGGCTGGCTGGGCGGCGGTAACACAGGCCGAAATACCACGATTATCCGCTCGAACTACCTTCAGGATCCCTCTGCTGCGATCTATGAAAAATCCCGTTCGCTCTATGAAACGATGTCGCAGGATTTGAACTACAACGTGATGTTCAGCCCGCGTGGCGTGATTATGCTGGCCCAGACCGAAGCGGAGGTACGCGGCTATCAACGCACGGCCTATGCCAACGCCCTGCAAGGGGTCAAAACCGAATTTATCAATGCCCGCCGCGTCAAGGAACTGTGCCCTATTATGAACATCGAGGGGCCGCGTTATCCGGTGTTGGGTGGTCTGTGGCAGGCCCGTGGTGGCACAGCGCGACACGATGCGGTGGCTTGGGGCTATGCGCGGGCCTGTTCCGACATGGGCATGGATATTATCCAAAAATGCGAGGTGATTGCCGTCCGTCGCGAAGGCGGACGTGTTGTTGGCGTTGATACCACCAAGGGCGCTATTGATTGTGACAAGTTAGGCATCGTTGTGGCCGGTAATTCCGGTGTGGTGGCGGATATGGCAGGCTTCCGTCTGCCGTTGGAATCAGTGTCCTTGCAGGCGTTGGTATCTGAGCCGATCAAACCCTGCATGGATGTGGTGGTGATGGCCAACACAGTGCACGGCTATATGTCCCAGTCCGACAAGGGCGAGATGGTCATCGGGGGCGGCACGGATGGGCACAACAACTACACCCAACGCGGATCCTTCCATCACATCGAAGAAACCGTGCGCGCGCTGGTCGAGACGTTCCCAATGATCGCGCGACTAAAGATGTTGCGCCAATGGGGCGGCATTGTTGATGTCACTGGTGATCGTTCGCCCATCCTGTCGAAAACCCCTGTTGAGGGCGTGTTTATCAACTGTGGTTGGGGCACGGGCGGATTCAAAGCCATCCCCGGTTCGGGATGGGCCATGGCCGAACTCATGGCCAAAGGACGCTCGCCCCTGACAGATGAATTCGGCCTTGACCGCTTCCGCGAAGGCCGGTTCATCGATGAAAGCGTCGCCGCAGGGGTGGCGCACTGATGGGTGGCTTAGTCTTTCTTGGTGGCGGCTTTTGCGCCAAAGGCAATCAGATCGCTGACGTCCAGATCTTTGCCACCGCGGGCTTCCTTGCGACGCGCCACGGCTTGGCGTTCGCGGATAAACATGAAGGCAGACAGGGCAATAATGCAGCCACCAGCGAGCAGAGCGATTGTGTTTTCGGACATGAGGGTTCTCCTTTGACCTATAGCCTAACCGCAAAATCTGAAATTACCAAAAGGGATCTGACATGCTGACCCTCAAATGCCCCTATTGCGGTGTGCAAGCTGATGAAACCGAGTTGCATGGCGATGGCGAGGCGCATCTGACGCGCTTTGGTCCGGATGCCTCCGATGAGGATTTTGAGGGCTATTTGTTCATGCGCAAGAACACCCGCGGGGTGCATTTCGAACGCTGGAGGCATGTTTATGGCTGTGGCAAGTGGTTCCATGCGGTACGTGATACGCAGACTTTGGAAGTTTTTGGCACCTACAGTGCGCAAACCACAGAGCCACCCAAAGAGGTGATCGACGCAATTAAGGCCAAGCGGCCCGATTGGGAGGGCCTGTGATATGAGCGCACGTTTGGCCAATATGGGGCGTTTGATCGACCGATCCGCCCAGATGAAATTCCGCTTTAATGGCGCCTTTATGAAGGGTTTGGCGGGCGACACGCTGGCCTCGGCATTGCTGGCCAATGATCAGATGCTGGTAGGGCGGTCGTTCAAATATCACCGGCCTCGTGGTATTGTGGCGTCCGGCGCAGAAGAACCCAACGCCTTGATGAATTTGGGCGAAGGCGCTGACTTTGAACCCAACGCGCGGGCCACAACGACATGGCTTTACGACGGCCTAAAGGCTAAATCGCAGAACCATTGGCCCAGCCTTGAATTTGATGTGGGGGCTGTGAACAGCAAACTCGGGCGCTTCCTGCCGGCTGGTTTTTATTACAAGATGTTCATCCATCCGCGTCCTTTGTGGAAGCATGTCTATGAGCCGTTTATCCGGCAATCCGCAGGCCTTGGCCGCGCGCCGGATCAACGCGATCAGGATACCTATGAGCATTTCTATGCCCACGTGGATGTATTGATCATCGGTGGGGGCGTTGCGGGTCTTCAAGCGGCTCTGACCGCAGGGGCCGCTGGCGTTAAAGTTTTGCTTCTGGAACAAGAGGCCCATTGGGGCGGTCGCACACCTGTTGATGGCGGCGAGATTGACGGGGTCGGTGCCGAGGTGTGGATTAAAAACGCCCTTCAAGCCCTTGAAAATATGCCAAATGTCACCTTGCGAAGCCGCTGTATGGGTGCAGGCGTCTACGATCATGGGTATGTCTTGGGCTATGAGCGCTTGACAGATCACGCGCCGGATCAGCCGGGCCCACGGCACCGTCTGTGGCGTGTCCGCGCCAAACAAACCATTACTGCCACTGGCGCGATCGAGCGGCCTTTGTCCTTTGCAGGCAACGATGTTCCAGGGGTCATGCTGGCCTCGGCTGTGCGCGATTATGCGGTGAACTACGGTGTCTCCGTGGGGGATCGTACTGTGGTTGTGACCAACAACGACGATGGTTACCGGACAGCGATTGTGATGAAAGAAGCAGGATTAGACGTGCCCGCGATCCTTGATCCACGCGCAACACCTGACAGCGCGTTGATTGCCAAAGCCAAGGAATTGGGCATCCCCGTGCGCATGGGCCAAGCTGTGTCCAAAGTGCTGGGCGGCAAGCGTGTCACTGGCGTGGCGGTGTGTTCCCAAGCCGGTGAAGGCACAGTGATCGAGACGATTGACTGCGATGCAGTAGCCATGTCCGGGGGCTGGTCGCCTGTGGTGCATCTATGGTCCCATTGCGGCGGCAAATTGCTGTGGGATCCGGTAAATGCGTTTTTCAAACCAAACCCTGAGGCCGCCCCAACGGGTGCGTCTGGCGAGGGTATGGTCAAGGTTGCAGGCATCGCCAATGGTCACCTCGGCCTCGGTGCAGTTCTGGCAGATGGGCATGACACGGCGATGGAAGCATTGGCTGCTTTAGGTGTGAAAATCGCCAAATCCAAAGCCTCAACCGCGCAAGATGTGCTCGAGGCGCCGATGTTGCCAGTTTGGTCGATGCCGCAAGGGGCGAACAAGGATCTGCGGGCCAAAACTTGGCTGGATTTCCAAAACGATGTGAAAGTCACTGACGTGCAATTGGCTGCCCAAGAAGGCTATGAGAGTGTGGAGCATACCAAACGCTACACCACGCTGGGTATGGCTACAGATCAGGGTAAGTTGAGCAATATCAACGGATTGGCCGTACTTTCGGATGCGCTTGGCGCGGATATTCCGCAAGTGGGCACCACCACGTTCCGCCCGCCATACACGCCAATTTCGATGGCCTCTATCGCTGGTGAAGCGCGCGACGAGATTTTTCAGCCACTGCGCCGCACGCCGATCCACAGCTGGCACGAAGAGCAAAACGCGTTCTTTGAACCTGTCGGCCACTGGCGCAGGCCCTATTGCTACCCGCAAAACGGTGAAAGCCACGCAGAGGCCGTCACCCGCGAGATTAATGCGACACGCGGCAGTCTTGGCCTGTTGGATGCCTCGACCCTTGGCAAGATCATCGTCAAAGGGCCTGATGCGGGCAAATTCCTCGACATGCTCTATACCAATATGATGAGCACCTTGAAGGTGGGGCGCTGTCGCTACGGGCTGATGTGTTCGGAAAACGGGTTCCTTAGCGATGACGGCGTTGTGGCGCGAATTTCCGAGGATACGTACCTTTGCCACACGACGACCGGTGGGGCGGACCGTATCCATGGGCATATGGAAGAATGGCTGCAAACCGAATGGTGGGACTGGCAGGTCTACACAGCCAATGTGACCGAACAATATGCACAGATCGCTGTTGTGGGGCCAAACGGGCGCAAGCTGCTAGAGAAACTGGGCGGCATGGATGTCTCGAAAGAGGCACTGCCGTTTATGAGTTGGGCCGATGGGCAAATTGGCGGCTTTGACTGTCGCGCCTACCGGATCAGTTTCTCGGGTGAGCTGAGCTATGAAATTGCTGTTCCTGCCTCCCAAGGTCGCGCGTTCTGGGATGCGTTGCTAGATGCTGGGGCAGAGTTTGGTATCACGCCTTACGGCACAGAAGGGCTGCATGTGATGCGCGCCGAAAAGGGCTTTATCATGATCGGGGACGAGACCGACGGCACCGTGATCCCGCAGGATCTGGGACTGCATTGGGCGATCTCGAAAAAGAAAGAGGATTATCTGGGCAAACGCGCACAAGCGCGCAGTTTTATGGACAATCCAGACCGTTGGCAGTTGGTGGGCCTCGAGTCGGTCGATGGCAAAGTGATCCCTGACGGGGCCTATGCGGTGGGCGAGGGCACGAACGATAATGGTCAGCGCAACACAATTGGGCGCGTCACCTCGACCTATTATTCGCCGACCTTGGATCGCGGAATTGCCATGGGGTTGGTCCACAATGGACCTGACCGTATGGGCGAGCGGATCGAGTTTCCGATGCTAGATGGCACC
Organism: Algirhabdus cladophorae; assembly: GCF_044772865.1. GTDB lineage: Bacteria > Pseudomonadota > Alphaproteobacteria > Rhodobacterales > Rhodobacteraceae > Algirhabdus > Algirhabdus cladophorae. Next base: position 1,885,200 of record NZ_CP173029.1, on the reverse strand, counting down.
TCAATGTTCGCGCGTATCGTCGATCCAGTGTTCTTTGACAAAGAAGGGGCAAAGCAAAATGTCTAACCTGCAAAGCCCATTGAATGGTGCCAGTTATGAGGGCCTCATTCATATCCAAGAGGCCGGATTGCGTGGCATGATTACGCTGCGCGGTGATCTAAGCGACATCAAAGTCAAAAACGCAGCCACTGGTGTGGCAGGTGTGGACATGCCTGGAATGGGCGAGGCGCGCTGCGTCGATGAGCGTGCGATTTGCTGGATGTCGCCGGATGAATTGCTGATCACAGCGCCCTACGGCGAAGTGGCCGCAGACATGGCCAAGATGGAAAACACCCTTGGCACGTCCCATCATTTGATTGCCAATGTCTCTGATGCGCGTGCGGTCTTTATCCTGCAAGGCGACAAACTGCGCGATGTACTGGCCAAGCTGACACCTACCGATATGTCCCCCGAGGCCTGTCCGGTTCTTGCGATGAAGCGGACGCGATTTGCCCAAGTGCCCGCGGCGTTCTGGTTCCGCTCAGACACTCAGGTCGAGCTGATTTGTTTCCGGTCCGTGGCCCAATATATGTTCGATTTGCTCAAAGCCGCCGCCGACCCAAACGCAGATGTGGGTTACTTTTCGTAACAACTGGGCTTGACGCGGCATCTTAAGGCGCTCAGTTAAGTCGCAGACCACACAACCGTAAAACGAGGGGCTGACACATGGCTTTTGAACTTCCCGATCTTCCATATGCACACGACGCACTGGCCGACAACGGCATGTCGAAAGAGACATTGGAATACCACCACGACTTGCACCACAACGCTTATGTCACCAATGGCAACAAGGCGATTGAAGGCACGGAATGGGCTGGAAAAACCCTCGAAGAGATCATCGTCGGCACCTATGACGCCTCAGCTGTGGCCCAAAACGGCATCTTCAACAACATCAGCCAATTGTGGAACCATAACCAGTTTTGGGAAATGATGGGTCCGGGCAAATCGTCCATGCCTTCCGAACTGGAAGCTGCGATTAAAGACAGCTTTGGCAGCGTTGATGAATTTAAATCCCAGTTTTCCGCTGCTGGCGCAGGCCAGTTCGGATCGGGCTGGGCATGGTTGGTCAAAGATTCTGACGGTGGCCTGAAAGTGACCAAAACGGAAAATGGCGTGAACCCTTTATGCTTTGGTCAAACCACTTTGCTGGGCTGCGATGTTTGGGAACATTCCTATTACATCGATTTCCGCAACGCGCGTCCAAAGTACCTGACCAACTTCCTTGATAACTTGGTCAACTGGGAGAATGTTGCCTCGCGTATGTAAGCGCTGCAACAGGCAATGGATTAGAACGGCGTGCTGCTAAGGCGCGCCGTTTTTGTTTGACCCGAACTGTTGGCACAGGCATTGCAGACCCTATGACCGATCAACTCAAAGGCATTATTGCGATTGTTATTGCCTGTGTGGTTTGGGGCCTGTCGCCGCTGTTTTATGCCTTGGTAGCCCATGTGCCAGCAGGTGAAGTGTTCGCCCATCGCACCATTTGGTCGGTGGTTCTGTTTACAGGCGTGCTGGCGGTACAAGGCCGTCTGTCAGACTTGAGAGGGTGCTTTGCTGATGCAAAGACCATGCTGATCCTACTGTGCGCCAGTGTGATGATCGCCTGTAACTGGTTGCTCTTTATCGTCTCGGTTCAAATCGGGCGGGTCGTAGAAAGCAGCTTGGGCTACTATATCTTTCCGCTGGTGGCCGTGGTCTTGGGGTGGCTGCTGTTCGGCGAACAGTTGTCACGGATGCAAAAGCTGTGCGTGGGGCTGGCGGCACTTGCGGTGGCTACCCTCAGCTTTGGCCTTGGGATCCCGCCGTGGATTGCTTTGGTGTTGGCCACGACGTTTGGCGCCTACAGCGTACTCAAGAAATTCGTGACCCTTGGCCCCGTGGTTTCTGTCACCGCTGAGGTGTTGCTGCTGGCACCTTTTGCGGTGCTTTGGTTGCTGGGCCTGTCCTTGGAGTGGTGGCAGGAAGGTGGTCGCGCGCCTGCTGTTTGGTCGATGGATTGGCGCACCTTGGTGCTGCTAATGCTGGCTGGTCCAATGACGGCTATCCCACTGATCCTGTTTAGCTATTCTGCGAGGCGCGTAGCCTTGTCGACGATCGGTGTCGTACAGTATCTCAATCCAACCTTGCAGTTTGGTTGCGCCGTTTTGATCTTTGGCGAGGCATTCACGGGCTGGCACGCTTTGGCGTTTGGCCTGATATGGATTGCGGTCACCCTATATTCGGTGTCCGGTTATGCCGCAGAAAGGCGCGCGCGCAAAGCGGCGATGGCGGTGTCGGTAGTGGGATAAACCTCGACAAAATCCAGCAGGCTGGCATCGGCAAACCCGTCGGCCACGATATGGTCCAAAAGCTCACGCAGCTTGTCCCAATAGCCACCGGAATTGATCACGATTATCGGTTTGCTGTGCAGGCCCAATTGCCGCCATGTGAGCACTTCGAAGAATTCGTCCAGAGATCCGGCACCACCGGGCAGCATGACCACGGCATCACAATTCATGAACATCACTTTTTTGCGCTCGTGCATATTCTCGGTGACGACAAAACTGGTTAGATCCTTTTTACCAACCTCGCGGTCAAACAGATGCACTGGGATCACGCCAAACGTCTCGCCCCCAGCGGACTGACAGCCCTCAGCAACCGCGCCCATCAGGCCTACATCGCCCGCGCCGTAAACCAAACGCCAGCTTTCTTGGGCGATTTGTTGGCCCAGGCCAAAGGCGTCACGTTTATATTGCGGGTTTGCGCCAAAGCGTGAGCCACAAAAGACACAGATTGAGGGGGCAATGGCAGGCATAAGGGGTCTCCGGGCAAAGGTCTTTTGACCCTTGATAGAGGGCTTGATACTGTGTGCCAAGCGCTGCAGAGGCGCATGCGCTTGGGGGAGCACATTAAATGCAGGGACAGCCCATTTTTTATTGGTCGGCCGGGGTCGTAGCGGTGGCAACCGTGGTCGGTTGGGTGGCCTACAGTCAATCTGCCTTTGATCGCGCAGCGGCTGTCGACGCGGCTGTTGAAAAAGCAGCTTTGGTTCAGCCCCAGCCAGTTGAGGCCAAGACAGATGCGCCCGAACCAACGAGTGCTGAGCCTGCTGTTTCAGAACCTATGGCCCTAGAGCCTGTTGTGGCAGAGGTTGAGCCAGAGGGTGCCCTAGAAACAACGGGACCTGAGGCGTTAACGGGCCCATCCTTTGACGTCGTGCGGGTCGAGACCAACGGCAGCACCTTGGTTGCAGGTAAAGCGGCCCCATTTGCAGAAGTGACGGTTTTGTTGGATGACGCTGAAATTGGCCGCACAACGGCTGGTGGTGACGCGAATTTCGTGGTGTTTCTAGACATCGCTGCCAGCACGTCTGCGCGTGTCTTGGGGCTGTCGATGGAGACCGGGGACGGAACAAAGTTGATGGCAGAGGATACGCTGATCCTTGCCCCCGTTCTGACCCCAGCCGTTGTGGCTGAAGCCGAAGTTGAGGACCCCGCGGCCCCTGAAAGTGGGGTTGAGCAAGCTGCCGAGCCTATTACGCCAGAAGTCGTGGCCGAAGTGGTTCCGACCCCGCAAGTTGAAGACGTTCCCAACGGCAAAGATGATGGGCTTGTAGTAGAGTCCACCGAAGTTGAGGCCCCACAACCCAAGCCAGATGCCTCGGATATAGCCGAAGATGAAGCACCGGAACCTGAACAAACGCAGGTTGCTGAGGCGGTTCAGGACGTGATCGAGCCGGTGATTGACGCTGTTGAGCCTATTGTGCCCCAAAACGCTGTCACACAAACTGCCGAAGCCGAAAGTACGCCAGAACCTATGGTCGAGGTCGCCCCCGCAGTCGTTGAAGATGTGGCCCAAGCCGATGCGGCTGTCGCCCAGGTTGTCACGCCAAGGCCGTTGGATCAGTCTGTGGCCCCCGAGGTAGACGTAACAGTCGCACCGGTCACCGCAGTTCTAAAAAGCACAGCGGATGGGGTAAAAGTCGTCCAACCCGCTGTGCCTGAAGATGCAGCACCTGAGGTTTTGTCTAACGTGGCCTTGGATGCCATTGGCTATGATGCCACGGGAGATGTGCAATTGTCAGGCCGTGCTGTGGGACAGGGCTATGTGCGTGCCTATATCAACAATCAGGCGCTGGAAACCGCCCCGGTCGGTCCCAGCGGCGATTGGGCGATCAATTTGCCCGACGTAGATGCGGGGACATATACCTTGCGGATTGACCAAGTGGACGCCGCCGGTACGGTAACCAGCCGCGTTGAAACCCCGTTCAAACGTGAAGCGCCTGAAGTGGTGCAAGCCGCTCAGTCCCAATCAAACCAATCCCAGATTGCCCTCAAAACCGTTCAGCCCGGTGCCACGCTGTGGGCCATCGCAGAAGAACGGTATGGGGATGGCATGCAGTTTGTCCGTGTGTTTGAGGCCAATCGTGACCGGATCCGTGACCCGGACCTTATTTTCCCCGGCCAAGTGTTTACGGTTCCTCAATAATTTCAGGAAATGCGACTTTGCACTGGTTTGCCGACCTTGCACGCCCTATCTGTGGCACCCGATGATGATGTGGAGTGCAGATGCGCCAATTGACCAAAACAGCCTCTAATTTGAATGACGATCAGATCAGCGGTTGGCGCACAATCCGCCGCGTCGTGCCCTATCTTTGGCCCGAGGAGCACCCTTGGGTCAAACGGCGCGTTGTGGGGGCTTTGGCGGTTTTGTTCTTAGCCAAACTGATCGCAGTGCTGACCCCATTTTTCTACAAGGCCGCAGTGGACGCCTTGGCCGGTGATGCCTCTGATGCGGCGTGGACCTTGGGGGCAGGGGCTGTTGGGCTGACTGTGGCCTACGGATTTGCGCGGTTGATGAATGTGGGCTTTCAACAGTTGCGCGATGTGATCTTTGCCAGCGTCGGCCAGCGTGCGTTGCGACAACTGGCGCTGGAGACTTTTACCCACATCCACAGGCTCTCGATGCGCTATCATATCACGCGCAAAACCGGGGGCCTCAGTCGGATTATCGAGCGCGGCGTCAAAGGCGTCGAGTTCCTGCTACGGTTCCTTTTGTTTTCGATTGGGCCCTTGGTTTTGGAACTCTTGATGATCGCGGTGATTTTGGCGCTGGTCTTTGATGTGTGGTATTTGGCCGTGGTTGTGGGCACAATTGCGCTTTATGTGTGGTTTACGTTCACTGTGACCGAATGGCGGGTCAAAATTCGCAAAGAGATGAACGATCAAGACACCGATGCCAACCAAAAGGCCATCGATAGCCTGCTGAACTTTGAAACGGTCAAGTATTTTGGAGCCGAGCAACGTGAGGCTGACCGCTATGACGTGGCCATGGCAGGCTATGAACAGGCAGCCCTGAAAACGTCTTATTCCCTCGCATTTCTGAACTTTGGTCAGTCTATCTTGATCACGGGCGGTTTGGTGATCGTGATGGTGATGGCCGCCATAGGCGTGCAAAACGGCGCGTTGACCGTCGGGGATTTTGTTATGGTCAACGCGTATATGATCCAGATCACCATGCCGTTGAATTTTCTTGGGACTGTGTACCGCGAAATTCGTCAGGCTTTGGTGGATATGGGCGAGATGTTTGATCTGTTGGAACAACCTGCCGAAGTCACGGACAAACCCGGTGCCCCTGCATTGAAGATTGATCATGCGGCTGTGTCCTTGCGGGACGTGCACTTTGCCTATGATCCAGCGCGTCCGATCCTGAAAGGGGTTTCGCTGGACGTTGAAGCAGGGCAAACCATCGCGATTGTTGGCCCGTCTGGATCGGGGAAGTCGACCATTGGGCGGCTTTTGTTCCGGTTTTACGATGTCACTGGTGGTGCTTTGACGATTGATGGCAAAGATCTGCGCGATGTGACTCAGGCCAGTTTGCACGATCAAATCGGGGTCGTCCCACAAGATACGGTGCTGTTCAACGACACTGTTTATTACAACATTGCCTACGGTCGCCCACAAGCCAGCCGGAGCGATGTAGAAGCCGCGGCAAAAGCCGCCAAAATCCATGATTTTGTGATGTCCTTGCCCGAAGGCTATGAGACCAAAGTGGGCGAACGCGGGCTCAAGCTGTCGGGCGGTGAAAAACAACGAGTGGGGATCGCCAGGACCTTGCTCAAGGATCCGCCGATTTTACTTTTGGATGAAGCCACATCGGCCTTGGACAGCCAAACCGAAGCGGACATTCAAGAAAGCCTGCAAGGCCTGGGCCAAGGGCGCACTGTTCTGACGATTGCGCACCGTTTGTCGACGATCGTTGATGCAGATGAAATCATCGTTCTGGAGGGCGGTGTGATTGTCGAGCGCGGACGCCATGATGCGCTGTTGTCGCAAGACGGGCGGTATGCGGCCATGTGGCACCGTCAAAGTTCGGAAGAGGGCGCAGCGCTGGCTGGATAGGGTGGAACGATCTGAAGATCGGCCCCTGCGGGAGCGGGCGGGGCCGCTGGCGCGGCCCTGTTTTTTGTAAAAGGGGCGCTGCCCCTCATGACCTGCCCCCGTGACTTGCTCCCGTGAGTTGCCCCTGTGGCCTGCGCGTCCGTCCCGTGGGATATTTTCACATAGCAAAAAACTGTGGCGATGGGCTATACTTTGGCGCACCAAGCCTTTAAAGCCCGTGCTTTACTCTCGCTTTGAAAGCCCTCCCTCGTGAAACAGACTTTAACCGCCGCGCTTGCTGATCGTGGATATGAAACGCTGACCCCTGTTCAGGAGGCTGTGACGGATCCTGCATTGGAGCAGGCGGATTTGCTGGTCTCAGCCCAAACCGGGTCGGGCAAGACTGTTGGCTTTGGATTGGCCATTGCGCAAACTCTGTTGGGCGATGCGGATGTGTTTGAACACGCACAAAGCCCACTTGCCCTTGTGATTGCCCCCACCCGCGAGTTGGCGATGCAGGTCAAACGTGAGCTGGCTTGGCTTTATGCGCAGGCTAAGGTGCGGCTTGCCTCCTGTGTGGGCGGAATGGACATGCGCGAGGAACGGCGTGCGCTGGAACGCGGGGCCCATATTGTAGTGGCAACACCGGGTCGTTTGCGCGACTACGTCGCCCGTGGGATCATTGATCTCAGCGCATTGCGCGCTGTTGTCTTGGACGAGGCCGATGAGATGCTGGACCTCGGGTTTCGCGAGGATCTGGAATTCATTCTAGCCGCCTGTCCAGAAGACCGCAGAACCTTGCTGTTTTCGGCCACGGTTCCAAAATCCATCGCAGGCCTTGCGCAAAAATACCAGCGCGATGCACAGCGGATCAACACGATCTCCAAAGCTGAGGCGCATTCGGATATCACGTATCTGGCTTATGAGGTCGGCAGTCGCGATGGCGAAAATGCGATCATCAACGTGTTGCGTTACTATGAAGCGCCTACGGCCCTTGTGTTTGCCAACACGCGCGCCATGGTCAACCGTCTGACCACGCGGTTGTCCAATCGTGGGCTGTCGGTTGTGTCCTTGTCTGGCGAGCTATCGCAATCAGAGCGGACCCATGCTTTGCAGGCAATGCGGGACGGGCGTGCGCGGGTCTGTGTGGCCACGGATGTTGCTGCCCGGGGCATCGATTTGCCTAAGTTGGATCTGGTTGTGCATGCGGAATTGCCGTCGAACCAAGAAACGCTGTTGCACCGGTCTGGGCGTACGGGGCGGGCGGGACGCAAAGGCGTCAGTTGTCTGATCGTGTCGCCACAGGTGCGCAAGAAGGCTCAGCGACTGTTGGGTTGGGCGAAATTGACGGCGGAATGGCAGGTCGCACCCTCGGCGGAAGCCGTGCGCGAGAAAGATCATGCGCGCATGTTGGCCGATGAGGCCTGGAGCACTGAAATTGGCGAAGACGAGGCGCCGATGGTGGCAGGCCTTTTGGATCAATTCACGCCGGAACAAATCGCAGCGGCCTATTTGCGGCTCTATCAAGAGCGGCACACAGCGCCCGAAGAATTGAGTGCGATAAACGCCTCTGACACCAAACGCCCCCCACGCGAGAATTTTGGCCCAAGCACGTGGTTTGCGCTGACCGGTGGGCGCGACACCGGGGCCGAACCGCGTCGCCTTTTGCCGATGTTGTGTAAGGCTGGTGGCATCGACAAAAACGACCTGGGGGCCATTCGGGTGCAGCAGGATCAATCCTATGTTGAAATCCGTCAGTCTGCTGTGGATGGCTTCGTCGGGCGCGTCCCGGAAGGGACCGAAGTAGAGCCTGGCGTGCGCATCACGCGCTTGGCCAAAGCGCCGGATTTGGGCGGCGGTGGCAAACCCTCGCCACGTCCAAAGGGCAGCGGGGGTCACGGCAAGTCCAGCTACAAAGACAAGCCTAGCTACAAAGAAAAGCCTGCTTACAAAGATAAACCGGCCTACAAAGATAAGTCGGACTATGGGGATAAGCCGGCTTATGCTGGCAAAGCGCCGGCAAAAGCCAAAGCGCCCTATAACAAAGGTCCAGCCGCTGATGGCGCAAAGCCTGCAGCGAAAAAGCCGCCGTTTAAGAAAAAGACGCGTCCTGAAGACACACGCCCCGAAGGTGTCGTGACCGAAAAGGTCCGTAAGCCGCGCCATAAGGCGTCGGGCAAGGCTGGTGCCAAAGCCCCAGCAGGACGTGCGCCCGCTGTGGGTAAGCCGAACTCAAAAAAGAACAAAGCGCGTAGAGCGGCTGCAGTGGCCACGCAAAAGGGCGGCACAGCGCCGCCCCGTCGCAAATAGCAGTGGCTGCCGCTTCAGGCTATTCTGCAGCCTGAACTGGCGATTGTGGCGGGATCTTGGGATCGTCGCCCAGCGATTGATCAATTTTCGCCTGCGCCTGTTTCAGCTTGGCCTTTGCGGCTGCGATGTCGTCTTGGATGTCCTCGTGGACCTCGGGTTCAGGTTGGCTGTCTGTTTCAGCAATTGCATCGTCAACCCAGACGATCAGCGGTGATTTGACCTTGCGTGCTTGACGGGCAAGGGCCCAATCTTGCGCAATTTTGCTGCCACGGCGGGCACCCATACGGCTAAGCGCGCGCCCGATCCACGTCACATAGGTCGTCACCCAAACGCGTAAAGCCAGCATCGACGGTGTAAACACAAGGGTCAGAACCGTCGCAATCCCAAGGCCAAAGACCACGGCTGTTGCCAGCTGTTTCCACCAAAGTGCTGTTGGACTGTCGATGGTGTAGCCGCCAAAGAAGAAATCCAATGACAAGCCAAACATCATCGGCGCAAGGCCTGCCATGGTGGTAATAGTCGTTAGCAAAACAGGGCGAATGCGGTCTTCGGCAGTGCGCACGATGGCCTCGATCCGTGGCATGTAGCGGCTATATTCTTGGTAGGTATCGATCAGAACAATGTTGTTGTTCACCACAATCCCCGCCAAAGCCACAATGCCTGTGCCTGTCATGATGATTGAGAAGGCTTGGTCCATAACCAACATCCCGATCAAAACGCCTGTGGTGGACAAGACCACCGCCAGCAAAACCAGCACCGAGTTATAGATGCTGTTGAATTGCGCGAGCAGGATGATGAACATCAGACCCAATGCGCCCATGAAAGCCTTCGACAGGAATTCGCCGGATTCAGCTTGGTCCTCTTGGTCGCCAGTCCATTCCCAATCCACACCTGCAGGGAATGGGTTGGTGTCCAACCAAGCAGTGAGCGTCTCGATCCGTTCGGCGGGGGTGATGGGCACTTCGGTGACAGATCCGTCGTCTGCTTCGACTTCTTTGGTCAACTCTGGAAGAACATCGGCCTTCACGTCAAAGTAGCGTTTTTGATCGACGCGGTCGATTTGGCCTAGCTTTTTCACAGGTGTTCGCGTGATGAAGTTGGCCAAGGGCACAAGGCCGTCCGCTGTGCGCACTTTAAGGTCATCCAAGGTGCTTAGGACGCGGTCCTGTTCGGGCAGACGCACCCGAATGTCGATCTCTTCATCGGAGCTGTCTACGCGCATGGTGTCTAGCAAAATACCCCGCGTGACCAATTGGACCATAGCCCCAACAGTGGCCACATCGGCCCCAAACCGACCGGCTTTTTCCACGTCGACTTTGATTTCCCAATCGATGCCGGGCAGGGGCAATGTGTCTTCGATCAGGGTGAGGGCGCCAACGCGCTCGAACTCGGCACGGGCCAGCGTTGTGGCTTCAGCCAAGATATCCAGATCCTCGCCTTTGATCCGCAAATGCACAGGCTTGGCCGAGGCAGGACCCCGCGACAGGTTCAGAATTTCGGTTCTGATGCCGGGAATTTCGGCCAGTTGCGTAGTCAATTCTTCGATAACGACATCGCCATCAAGCTGTTCCAGAGTGACATCTTCGCGGCTGGCGGCAAAGTCGGCGCGTTCTTCCCATGGGATGGTCTCAAGCTGGACCTGACCAATGGTGTCGCGCGGGCCTTCGGCGCCGCCTGTGTTGCTGTTCAACCCACCTTCGCCGGCAAAGGCAAACGCCGTTTGAATACCCGGGTGGGCCAAAACGACGGCTTCGACTTGTTTGACCAGTTCGTCTTTTTCATCCAACGACAGGTTGCCGCGGGCGCGAACGTAAACGATGGCTTGCTCTGGCTCGGATTCCACAAAGAATTCAACGCCATTGTTGTTTTCGCCAAAGGTGGTGAAGGTGACCATCACAAAGCCGATAACAGCGGCGATCGACACCAAAGGCATAACCGGGTTGCCTGCGATGAACTTGATGAAGTGACCAAAAAGGGTCCGCTTGCGTTGTCCGCGCACACGTTTTGCTTTGCGTTGATATGTCACCGATCCCATCACCACAGACAGGGCAAAGGTTCCCAGCAGGAACATCCCAGCACCAGCCGCAAGTGCTGCGGCACCTGGGGCCTCAGGCGGGAGAATATATTGCGGGTTGAGGGTTTGCATCGCGCCGCCAAAGGTCAACAACAGGGCGGGGGCCAACAAAACCACACGCACAAGCCACGGCAGCGTGCCACGCAGCCAGACCGACATATCCGCGAATGCGCGGCTGACGCGTCCAGTGACACCGCCCATGACGGGCAGGTAGATCAGGGCCACAACCAGCGAGGCGGACAGCACGAAAATCAGCGTAACGGGCAACATGCCCATAAACTGTCCCGGGACGCCGGGCCAAAACAGCATGGGCAAGAACGCGCAAAGTGTCGTCGCGGTCGAGCTGACGATAGGCCAGAACATCCGCTTGGCGGCTTCAGTGTAGGCCTGCATTGGCCCCGAGCCTTCTTGGATGCGTTTATCGGCGTATTCGACGACCACAATAGCTCCGTCCACCAGCATCCCTACGGCCAAGATAAGTCCAAACATCACGATGTTTGAAACAGTGATCCCCATGATCGCCAGCAGCACAAAACACAGCAAAAATGATGTTGGGATCGCAAAACCCACCAGCAGTGCAGGCCGCATGCCCAAAGCCGCAAGGACCACGATCATCACTAGGGCAATAGCCGTCAGGACCGAGCCCTCAAGCTGGCTGACCATGGAATTAACCACGCGGGATTGGTCATTGGATGTGCCCACTGTGATGGCGTTTTGCAAGTCTTGCGGCCAGCTGGCTTTGGTTTCTTCGACGATCTTTTTGACCTCGGCAGAGGTGTCGATCAGGTTGAAACCTTTGCGCTTGACCACTTGCAACGCGACGGTGTTTTCGCCGTTAAATCGCGCCGTTCCTTCGCGGTCCTCAAACGTCAGGCGGATGTCCGTCAGATCACCCAAAGTGATCACGCGATCGCCATTGGTCTTTACCGGCAGGTCATAGACATCGCGCGGCTCATCAAAGGAGGAGGGGATTTTCACGCCAAAGCTGCTGCCGCCTTGTTCCACTTCGCCTGCTGCGACCAGCAGGTTGTTATTGGCGACCACATTGATCAATTCACCGGCAGTGACATTGTAGGCCTCAAGGCGCAAAGGATCGATCACGACCTCCAGCATCTCGTCCCTTTGGCCAGCCAATGCGGCCTCTAGGACGGCATCTAGCCCCTCGATCCGGTCTTGTAGATCCTTGGCGATTTGCACCAGAGTGCGTTCTGGCAAGGCGCCTGTGAGGTTTACAATGATGATTGGGAATTCGGAAAAGTTGATCTCGTTGATCGAATATTTATCCGCACCTGCAGGGAAGCTAGCCTCAGCCGTGTTCATGGCATCGCGCACATCGGCCATGATTTTGGTCTTGTCCCAACCAAATTCAAACTCAAGCGCCACACCAGCGTAGTTTTCCGCCGCCGTGCCAGAGATGGTTTTTAGACCGTCCAGATCGCTCAGTTCGGTTTCCATCGGTTTGACCAGCAGTTTCTCACTGTCGGTTGCGGAAATGCCTGGGAAAGGGACCGATACAAAGAGGGCAGGGATTTCAATATCCGGTTCGCCCTCTTTGGGCAGGACCAAATAGGCCCCGGCGCCTGCGACGAGTGACAGGATAATAAAGGCCAGAACCATCCGCGCACGGCTGGCGGCCCAATCAACAAGACCAGTCATCAGTTTGCCTCCCGGTAGGTGACTTTGACGGGAACACCGTCTGTGACGTATTCTTGGCCTACAACAATCACGTCTGCAGCGGCATCAAGTCCTTTGACCCAAACGCCTTCGCGTGTGTCACGCACCAGTTCAACGGGGCGGAACTGTGCGGTTTGGGCTTCGTCCACGACGCGCACACCCAAGGCACCTTCGTCGTTCAATGTCAGGGCAGAGCCCGGCAACAAATGCGCCTCTGCGCCGTCCGAGGCAATCTGCATCTCAACAGTTTGGCCATCACGGATGGCGTAATCGGGGTTTGGCACTTCAAACTCAACGCGGAATGTCCGGGTAAGTGCATCGGCCGAGCGTGACAGAAAGCTCACACGCCCCTGCATCGTGCCGCCGGTTGCCAGACGGGCCGCCCCAACAGAGCCAACTGCAATTTTGTCAACTTCGGTTTCAGGGACAAATCCCACCAATTTGATCGGATCCAGCTGCAAAATAATGGCACATTCACTGCCCGGTTGCAGCAGGCTGCCAAGTTCGGCTGTATCCGTTTCCAACAGGCCAGCAAACGGCGCGCGGATTTCCAATTTGCTAATATCGCGCTCGACAGTTGCTACGGCAGCCTCGGCCGATTGCACGCTTGCAAGGGCGCTTTCGATCCCGCCTTCAGCGCTTTGAATACCTGCTTCAGCAGTCTCAACAGCGGCCAAAGCCGCTTCTACGGCGGCAGTCGTGGCTGCCACGCGGGTGGTCGAGGCAAAACCGTCTTTTTTCAGCGCAGATGCGGCGCGATCGTTGATCAGGGCCTCTTCCAATCGGGCCTGTGCGCCGCGCAGCAAGGCGCGGGCCTCTGGAACACGGGCCTGAGCACTGGGCATGTTAGCCTTGGCTTCGGCCAGACGCGCACGCGCCTCAGCCAGAGATGAGGCGCGGGTGCCTTCGTCCAAATGACACAGCAGCGTGTCGGCCTCGATATAGGCGCCTGCGCGAAGCGGTTCTGAAATCACCAAACCGGAGGTTTCGGCCCGTACCAGAACCTGACGTGATGCTTGGGTTTGGCCCCGCACCAACACGGCGCTATCAATCGTTTGGGCCTGACTGGCCAAGGCAACGACGCCCACAGGATCTTTGGCCGGTTCAATGTCACTGGCGTAGTCGCCGTCCTGTTCGCCACCAGCGGCAAAGGCCATCAGTGCCTCACGCTCGAACACCAAAACATACAAAAACGCAGACACCAAAATAGCTGTGATCACGGGAAAGAATTTCATACCGGGCCTTTCGTCTATACAGCCAAGTGATCCGGAGGGAGGGCGGACACTATAATTAAGTAGGGTCGTTTTACACAGTTACCACTACTTACGCATTACTAAACCAATCGGTTCAAAATAAAATTTTATCCCTGCTTGAGCAAGGAAAATATCGCTAACCCGCGCCACTGTGATCGAAATACGCCGCTTTACGCCGAACTTGGGTGTCTAATGGCTTGGCATTCGGGTGGGATGTTGCGTATGTAAGGCGCAAGTTTTTGACGGTAAGCCCTAAAAGAACGCCAATGGAATAAAGGGATCGCCTCAGGTGTCTGAAACAGAAAGCTTTATCGAAGAAGTCAGCGAAGAAGTTCGCCGCGACAAACTTTATGCGGCAATGCGCCGCTATGGCTGGATCGTCGCCGCTCTGGTCATTTTGCTGGTCGGCGGGGCCTCTTATAATGAATATCGTAAATCCGTGGCGGCCTCTCAGGCGCAGGATTTGGGCGATGCGGTTCTGGCAGCAATGAACGCCGAAGATCCGCAAACACGGATCACCAGCCTAGCCGAAGTTCAATCCGACAATGAGGGCATGGTTGTGGTGCAATTGTTGCGCGCAGCAGAGCTGTCACAGGCCGATCGCACAGACGAGGCCGTAGCGCTGTATGATATCGTGGCACAAAACGCAGAGGTTGAACCGCTCTATCGTGATTTGGCGCAGCTCAAGAAATTGGCACTGCAGGCCGAAACCGCTGATCTGGAAACCCGTCGCGCGGGCTATGTTGCCTTGGCGGCCCCCGGCAGTGCCTACCGGTTGTTGGCCGAGGAACAGCTGGCCCTTTTGGACATCGAAGAGGGTCAAACAGACCCGGCCATAGAGCGTTTGCAGCAAATCCTCGCAGACGGTGAAGTCACAGGAGGCTTGCGCCGACGCGCGTCTCAGTTGATTGTGGCCTTGGGTGGGTCCTTGGATCCAAGTTAAGAACCCTGTATGCGGCCATGCCGTGACGCAGGAAAAAGGGATGACGCCTTTTGATCGACTTGCTGATATAAAGCGGCGATAGGGGTGGAATAAAGGAAGGGTGAGCAGTGAATACCTGGACACAGTGCATAATAGTCTCGGGCCTTGTCGTTTTGGCCGCATGTGGACGCCAAGAGGTCATCCTTGAAGGGGAACGCTTTGATCTGCGTGCAGAGCTGCCAACGGCAGACGCCACAGAACTGGCAACAGACGAGGCCGAAGTAACAGCACCTGATACGGCTTTGACATTGCCTGCAGCTATTGCGCTGTCTGAATGGACCCACCGCAATGGCAACGCCCAGCACGCCAGCCCGCATTTGGCGTTTTCAGCCGCACCTGCAGCAGCATTCTCGGTGAAAATCGGCGATGGCAACAGTCGCAAACATCGCATTACAGCAGATCCGGTCGTCGCGGATGGGCGCGTGTTTACACTTGATTCTAACGCCTTGGTCAGCGCCCACACAACATCCGGTGCACCAGTGTGGTCCCGTGACCTGACGCCTGCCTCTGATAAATCCGACGATGGATCGGGTGGCGGTTTGGCCATCGATGGCGGGGTTTTATATGTGACCACGGCCTTTGGCGAACTTCAGGCGCTTGATGCAGCAACGGGGCGAGTGGCTTGGGTTCAACGGTTGGATGCGCCGGCAACTGGGGCGCCAACTGTCGTTGATGGTTTGGTCTATGTCATTTCTGCTGACAGCGTCGCTTGGGCCATTGATGCCGCGGATGGGCGCGTCAAATGGCAAGTCCCGGGCACACCGTCGATTTCCAACATTGTCGGGGGCTCCGGCCCCGCTGTAAATGATGATCTGGCGATCTTTGCTTTTGGCTCGGGCGAGGTCATGGCGACCTTCCGGCAAGGAGGGGTGCGCCGCTGGACGACCAATGTTCTGGGCGAGCGCCGTGGCCGCGCCTATGCAGCCTTTAGCGATATCACGGGCGAGCCTGTGATCTCGGGGCGGGACGTCTATGCCGCCAACCAATCGGGTCGTGTTGTCAAACTTAGCGTGGATACAGGTGATCGCATTTGGACGGCCACAGAGGGCGCGTATTCGCCTGTATGGCCGGTCGATAACGCTCTGTTTTTAGTTTCAGAGCAAGGTGAATTGGTCCGCTTGGATTCCGCGACAGGCGAGCGGGTCTGGGGCACGGCGCTACCGTATTTCACCAAAGACAATCCCCGTCGGCGCAAAGCGGTGTTTTCCCATTATGGCCCAGTTTTGGCGGGCGGCAGGTTGTGGGTTGCCAGCAATGATGGCCTGATCCGCAGTTTTGATCCGGTTACAGGGCAGGGCACCGGCAGCCTTGAGATCAACGGCGGGGCCAGCAGCAACCCTGTGGTTGTGGGCGGCACGATGTATGTTGTCAGCGCCAAAGGCCAATTGCACGCTTTCCGTTAGGCCCAAAAGGGGCTAAAGCAGCCTCTTGATCGCTTCGGAGCCGGAATCATGAGCTTTACCCTTGCCATTGTGGGCCGCCCTAACGTGGGCAAGTCCACGCTGTTCAACCGTTTGGTGGGCAAACGGCTGGCGTTGGTCGATGACCAACCGGGCGTTACTCGCGATTTGCGAGAAGGTGAGGCGCGGCTGGCCGATCTGCGGTTTACGGTCATCGATACGGCTGGTCTGGAAGAGGCTACAGACGAAAGCCTGCAAGGGCGCATGCGCCGCTTGACCGAACGGGCCGTGGATATGGCTGACGTTTGTTTGTTCATGGTCGATGCAAGGGCAGGTATCCTGCCTGCCGACATGATCTTTGCCGAAATTCTGCGCAAACGCGCGACCCATGTGATTCTTGGCTGTAACAAGGCCGAAGGCAAAGCTGGTGAAGTTGGCGTTTTGGATGCCTATTCGCTGGGATTGGGTGAACCTCTGCGGCTGTCTGCGGAACATGGCGAAGGCATGGAAGACCTTTACGAGGTGCTGATGCCGCTGGCCGATCAGTTCGAAGCAGCGGCGGCTTTGGCCGATACGGAAGTCGAGGTGGACGTCGAAGTGCCTCAGACTGACGATGACGTGGATCCTGACGCCTACCGGCCGCCGACACATGCTAAACCATTGCAAGTGGCAGTCGTAGGGCGCCCAAATGCAGGCAAATCCACACTGATCAACAAAATCATCGGCGAAGATCGTCTGCTCACTGGCCCAGAGGCCGGCATTACACGGGACGCTATTTCAGTTCGTATGGATTGGGACGGCTTGCCCATGCGAATGTTTGACACCGCTGGCATGCGCAAACGGGCCAAAGTCCAAGACAAAGTCGAAAAGATGTCTGTGTCTGACGGTGTGCGTGCAGTTAAATTCGCTGAAGTTGTGGTTGTCTTGCTTGATGTGGGGATTCCGTTTGAACAGCAGGACCTGCGGATCGCTGATCTAGCCGAACGCGAGGGACGCGCTGTGGTGGTCGCAGTGAATAAATGGGATCTGGAAGACGAAAAACAGATCAAAATGAAAGAGTTGCGCGAAAGTTTTGAACGGCTATTGCCGCAGCTTCGTGGTGCACCTTTGGTGACGGTCTCGGCCAAAACCGGTCGCGGATTGGACCGGCTGCGTGGCGCAATTGAGAAGGCTCACGAGGTCTGGAACCGCCGCGTCAGTACCGCGCGTTTGAACAATTGGCTCACTGCGATGATGGAGGCCCATCCGCCCCCCGCACCCTCAGGCCGCCGGATAAAACTGCGCTACATGACGCAGGTCAAAACCCGTCCACCGGGCTTTGTTGTGATGTGTTCAAACCCGGAAAAATTACCCGAAAGCTACTCGCGCTATCTGGTCAACGGTCTGCGTGAGGACTTTGACATGCCCGGGACACCCATCCGTCTGACCATGCGCAGTCAGGCCGATAAAAACCCCTACAAAAACAAGAAGAAAAGCACGCCGTCCCGGCTGCGAAAACACACGGGCAACAAACTCAAAGGCTAACGTGCCTGAACGTCGCTTTGCAAAAACTCTTGGGGGTGAGCGCTTTGCCGCGAGGGGGCAACGCCCCCTGAACCCGCTCGCCGCAGGCGCCGATGGTCAGATCGACCACCCTTGCAATAAAACGCTCGGCCTAGCTCTCGGTGCGTAGGTTCCCAATAGCTTTGATGCTGACCAGCATAATGCCCAGCACGCTGAGGATCGACACCACGGGGTTCATGAACTGGTTGGCAACCACAATCCCAATCAGAGCCCAGACCAAAGCTATTGCATATTCCGGGGCCTGCACGCGCGTTGTGAGCACCAGTAACCCAATGTTCAACGCAATAAATATCCCGATAACAGCCCAACCGGTTTGACCAAAGAACAGGCCATAACCCGCACCAATGGTCCCCAAAGACACGCAAGCCGCAGCGGTCAACCACCCCGCATAAAGCGCCACAGGTATTTGCAGCCATGCGCGGTCCGTCTTGGGGCAACGGTAAAGGGCTACCAATGCGGCGATCAGCATCACAAATATCAAAAATGTGGCTGCGACCGCGTCGGTTTGGGCAATCGGGATCCACGTGGCACCGACGGCAATGCTCAGGATCAGCCCGGGGCGGACCCGGTCCCATGCCGGATCATCGCGACGTTTGGCCAGCCCGTAACACGCGCTGACCAGCAACCACACATAGATCAGACCCCAGATCGCAAAGGCGTAACCCTCGGGTTCAACCGGTGGGTTGATCTGGGCAATCGGCAACTGATCTGGCCGAAAGCCCGAGAACGGACCACTGAGAAGCGGCGACAGGACAAACGCGACTGTAACAATCAGCGTCAGGATCGCCTTCATTGCAGGCTACCGTCGCGGGCCAGACGGGACTTGCCACCCAAATAAGGATGCAAGACCGCTGGTAAATCGACGCTGCCATCGGCCTGCTGTCCGTTTTCCAACACCGCAATCAACGCACGCCCCACGGCCAAGCCCGACCCGTTCAGGGTGTGCAAGAACGCAGGCTTGCCGCCGTCGGCAGGCTTAAATCGTGCGTTCATGCGACGGGCCTGAAAGTCGCCACAGGTCGAGACGCTAGAAATTTCGCGATACTGGTTTTGACCGGGCAACCACACTTCGATGTCGTAGGTCCGCTTGGCGCCAAAGCCGATATCGCCTGTACATAGATTAACGGTGCGATACGGCAGCTCAAGCGCTTCTAAAATACCCTCGGCACAGCGGGTCATGCGAGCCTGTTCGTCCTCGGAGGCATCCGGGTGCACAACGCTGACCATTTCGACCTTTTCGAACTGGTGTTGGCGCAACATACCAGCAGTGTCGCGACCGGCACTGCCGGCCTCGGACCGGAAACACTGGGTGTGCGCCACATAGCGCCGCGGCAAATAATCGGCCTCAACGGTCATACCATTGACGATATTGGTCAATGTCACTTCTGCTGTGGGCACAAGCCACCAACCATCAGTGGTGCGATAGCTGTCTTCGCCAAACTTTGGCAATTGGCCCGTGCCATACATCATTTCGTCGCGCACCAAGACAGGGGTCCACGTTTCGGTCAGGCCGTTTTTGTCCACATGAGTGTCCATCATGAACTGGGCCAAAGCACGGTGCAAACGGGCGACAGTGCCAGACAAGACCACAAAGCGACTGCCGGACAACCGCGCTGCGGTTTCAAAATCCATTGCAGGTGCGACCGAGGGCAGTTCGTAGTGCTCAACGGGATCAAAATCCAAATCGCGCGGCGTGCCCCACCGCCTCACTTCGACATTGTCTGCTTCATCCGCACCGTCTGGCACGTCGTCATGCACAATATTGGGCAATCCCATAAGTAAATCGGTCAGCTCTGCATCTTTGGCTTTGGCCAAATCATTCAGGCCCGCGATTTCATCCTTTTTGGCGGCCACAAGGGCACGCAGACGTTCAAATTCGGCCTCGTCACCACGTCCTTTGGCGGCACCGACCTCTTTGGAGGCTTTGTTAGCCTCTGCTTTTGCCTCTTCCGCTTTTTGGATGCAGCCACGACGCGCTTCGTCCAGAGCCAAGATTTCAGAGGACAGACCCGACAGCCCGCGTCGTGCCATAGCGGCATCAAAGGCGTCTGGGGTCTCGCGAATTGCACGAATATCATGCATTGTGTGTCCTCCTGATTGATCTCTAGAAACGTGGCCCCCATATGCCTCAGCAGCACGCATTTGAAAACTGCCAATTTTTACGCCTTTGGCAGCCTTTGCGCCCATTGCGCTTGGCTGTGGTGGCAAGTAGGGTGCGCCGAACGAAACGCAGACGGATCTAAACCCGTCCGACCAGACAGATAAGAGGTCCCCATGGAAGGCAGCGCACTTGCCCAGTTTATCCCACTCATCCTGATCTTTGCGATCATGTATTTTTTGTTGATCCGACCACAGCAAAAGAAGGTTAAGGAACATCAGGCGATGGTAGCAGGCCTGCGCCGCGGGGACCAAGTTGTGACCGCTGGCGGCTTGATCGGCAAAGTGGCCAAGGTCAAAGACGATAACGAAATTGAAGTAGAATTGGGTGATGGTGTTAAAGTGCGGGTCGTACAGAATACAATCGCCCATGTTCGCAACAAGACCGAGCCTGCAGCCTAATCCCAGCCTGGCCCTTGGGGGGGCAGTTTTGAATGCTACAGATTGACCTGTGGAAGCGGATTTGTATCTGGCTGACAGTTTTTGTGGGGCTGTCGTTGGCTGTCCCGAACTTGTTTTACACTCGGGTCGAGACCCACAATGACGCGTTACAGGCCATTGAATTGGGTGCCGATGAGGCTGTGGTTGCAGATCAACTGGGCCAATGGCCGGGCGTTTTGCCGTCATCATTGGTGAATTTGGGTTTGGATCTGCGCGGCGGGGCGCATCTGTTGGCCGAAGTGAAGGTCGAGGATGTTTATGCCGCGCGAATGAAGTCGCTCTGGCCAGAAATGCGCAACGCTTTGCGGGATGAACGCGCGACTGTTGGGGCTGTGCGCCGCCAAGAGGGGCCTGCAGATGAACTGCGGGTGCGTATCGCCCAACCCGAAGCCATGGAAACAGCGCTGGCCGCAGTGCAAACAATTGCGCAACCCATCACGACACTGTCCGGTGTTGAATCAAACGACATCGAATTTCGCGCCGAGGGCCCGGTGATCATAGCCACGCTGTCCGAGGCAGAACGCGAGGCAAGCGATGAACGTACGGTACGCCAAGCTTTGGAAATTATTCGCCGCCGCATTGACGAGGTCGGCACCCGCGAGCCAACGATCCAGCGCCAAGGGGCCGATCGCATCCTGATCCAAGTGCCGGGTATCGGTTCGGCCCAAGAACTTAAAGACATCATCGGCACCACAGCCCAGCTGACTTTCCAAGCCGTAGTCAGTCGCACCAACGATCTCAATGACCGCGCAGGCGTTGGCAATGAAATCCTGCCGTCGACGGACGAGCCGGGCGTGTTCTATATCCTAGATGAAAACCCAGTTGTCACAGGCGAGGACCTGACCGACGCGCAACCCAGTTTCGATCAGAACGGCCAACCGGCGGTAAGCTTTCGCTTTGGTCCGTCCGGCGCGCGTGCGTTCGGCCAGTTTACTTCGGAAAATGTTGGTGCACCTTTTGCGATTGTTTTGGATGGCGAAGTGGTTTCTGCCCCTCGCATCAACGAAGCGATCCTTGGTGGGTCGGGGATCATCACTGGCAACTTTGGGGTCGAGGAATCAACAAACCTTGCCGTGCTGTTGCGGGCAGGGGCCTTGCCTGCGGAACTGACTTTCCTTGAGGAACGCACCATTGGGCCGGAACTGGGCCAAGACAGCATCGACGCTGGACGCATCGCCTGCATTATCGCTTTTGCGGGTGTGTTGATCTTTATGGTGCTCAGCTACGGCCTGTTCGGCGTCTTTGCCAATATCGCTTTGATCATCAACGTAGGCCTTATCTTTGGCTTGTTGTCCCTGATCGGGGGTACCCTGACACTGCCGGGGATCGCTGGGATCGTGTTGACCATCGGTATGGCTGTGGATGCCAACGTTCTGATTTTCGAGCGGATCCGCGAGGAACTCAAAACCGCCAAAGGCCCTGCACGCGCCATCGAGTTGGGTTATGAAAAAGCCCTGTCGGCCATTCTGGACGCCAACATCACCACGTTCATCACTGCTGTGATCCTCTTTGTTATGGGCTCCGGCCCCGTGCGCGGGTTCTCGATCACACTGGGGCTGGGCATCCTGACATCTGTCTTTACCGCGATCTTTGTCACACGGCTGCTGGTGGTCATGTGGTTCGAACGCCGCCGTCCCAAAACGATCGAGGTCTGATCCATGCGCTTACGTCTTGTCCCCCAGACCACAAATTGGGATTTCTTCAGCCGCTCGAAACTTTGGTTGGGTATTTCGGCCCTTTTGATGGTTGTCGCTTTTGCCTCGTTCATGATCCAAGGTTTGAATTTTGGTATCGACTTTAAGGGTGGTACAACTGTTCGGACCCAAGCCAGCCAGCCTGTGGATGTTGGTGCCTATCGCGCAACTTTGGAGCCGTTGAACCTAGGCGATATCACCATCACAGAAGTGTTCGATCCGCAATTTGCCGAAGATCAACACGTGGCTATGATCCGTATTCAGGCCCAAGAAGGTGAAGAAAGCTTTTCCTCGGACACCGAAGTGGCGCTGCGGGCTGCTTTGCAGAACTACGATGAGACCCTGACAATCCAAGCGATTGAATCTGTGGGGCCCAAAGTCTCGGGTGAATTGATCCAGACGGCTATTATCGCTGTGGTTTTGGCCATCGCGGCCGTGTTGGTCTACATCTGGCTGCGCTTTGAGTGGCAGTTTGCGCTGGGGGCGGTGGCCGCCTTGGTGCACGACGTGATCCTTACCATCGGTGTGTTTTCCGAACTGCAAATCCGGTTCGATTTGGCGATTATCGCGGCTTTGCTGACCATCGTGGGCTATTCGCTGAACGATACAGTGGTGGTGTTTGACCGAGTGCGCGAAAACCTGCGTCGCTACAAAAAACGCCCGTTGAAAGAGGTCATGAATGTCTCAATCAACGAGACACTCTCGCGCACGGTCATGACATCGGTGACTACGCTGATTGCGTTGATCTCGCTTTATATCTTAGGCGGTGATGTCATCCGTGGATTTGTGTTTGCGATGATCTGGGGGGTGATTGTCGGCACCTATTCATCGATCTTTGTGGCTTCTGCCATGTTGTTGTGGTTGGGCGTCAAACGCGATTGGTCCAAGCCAGACAACACGGCTGGCAATCAATACGCCAATATCGACGCATAATATGCGGCTCAACGAGGTCATATTCACCGATGCAGTCCCTGTTGAGGGATATGGCCCCGGATTTTTCCGCGTGGGCGATCATGTCACCGATGGCGCAATGCTGTTGACAGACAAAGGCGTGGCGAACTGGGGCGGCTATACCGATGTGGAGCCTTTGCTGGCGTTAGTAGGCTTTGTTGACGTGCTGTTTGTAGGTACAGGGGCGGATGTGGCCCATATTCCTGCAGATTTACGCACGCGTCTAGAAGATGCGGGTTTGGGGGTAGAGGCGATGAATTCACCTTCGGCCTGCCGCACCTACAATGTGTTGCTCTCTGAGGGGCGGCGTATTGCGCTGGCGGCTTTGCCCGTTTAACGCTTTAGGCTATGGGGTTTTCCGTATCCAATTTGTCCTGCGCCCGAGGCGGTCTGGCAGTTCTGGCCGACGTGTCGTTTGATGTGGCTGCAGGCACTGCTTTGATCCTGCGCGGTCCAAATGGCATTGGTAAAACGACCCTGCTGCGCACGATCGCAGGGCTCCAACCGGCCTTGGGCGGGAGCATTGATATCCCCGCTGATCAAGTCGCCTATGCAGGCCATGCGGATGGAATCAAATCCGCCCTGACTGTCGCAGAAAACCTACAATTTTGGGCCGGGGTATTTGGCACAACGGGTGTCGCACCTGCGATCAAAGCGTTCAATCTGACAGCCCTCAAAGATCGCACTGCGGCCAGCCTGTCTGCAGGCCAAAAGCGCCGTTTGGGATTGGCACGATTGCTGGTGACCGGCCGTACCCTGTGGATCTTGGACGAACCTACCGTGTCACTGGATGCAGATAGCACGGCTCTCTTTGCCCAAGCCATCCGTGAGCATCTTAAAGGCGGGGGCAGTGCCCTGCTGGCCACGCATATCGATCTGGGGCTTGAGGCAGATACCCTCGATCTGACACCGTTCAAGGCCACAAAAGCGGTGGAAGATGGATTTCACGAGGCCTTTTTATGATCGGTTTGTTGCGCCGCGATCTTGCACTGGCCATACGGGCAGGGGGCGGCTTTGGCCTTGGCCTTGCGTTTTTCCTGATCGTTGTGGTGTTGGTTCCCTTTGGCGTTGGTCCCGATGGGCAACTTTTGTCGGCCATTGCACCGGGTATCTTGTGGCTGGGCGCGTTGCTGGCCTGCTTGCTGTCTTTGGACCGGATCTTTGCCTTGGATTACGAGGATGGCAGCCTTGATCTGTTGGCCACATCACCCCTGCCGCTGGAATCTATCGTGCTGACCAAGGCACTGGCCCATTGGGTGACAACAGGGGTGCCGCTTGTCTTGATGGCGCCTGTCTTGGGTATCATGCTGAACTTGCCGGGACCGGCCTATGGCGCGCTGGTACTCAGCCTTGCTCTGGGCACACCGGCCCTTAGTTTGATCGGTGCATTTGGGGCAGCCCTGACGGTGGGGTTAAAACGAGGCGGGCTTTTGCTGTCGCTGTTGGTGCTGCCAATGTATATCCCGACGTTGATCTTTGGGGCACAGGCGGTTGCCAGCGCTGCAAACGGCCAAACATTGGCCACACCGCTGATGATGATCGCGGGAATTACCCTTGCCTGTATCGCGCTGTTGCCCTTTGCCGCAGCCGCAGCCCTTCGTGTCAATCTCAGGTGACAGTCTCACGCCCATGTGTATAGTCACCCAAAACGTCAAAAGTTAAACAGGCCTCATGTCTCTTTGGAAATACGCAAATCCGCAGTTGTTTATGTCTTGGTCCGGCAAGGCCTTGCCTTGGTGTATGGGCCTTGCGGCCGTGACCACACTAACTGGTCTGATCTGGGGCTTTTTCTTCACGGGCGATGACTTTCGCATGGGCAGCACGGTCAAGATCATCTACATCCATGTGCCCACGGCGATGATGGCGATCAATGCATGGATCATGATGCTGGTGGCCTCGCTGATCTGGTTGATCCGCAGGCATCACGTCAGCGCTCTGGCAGCCAAAGCCGCAGCGCCGATCGGCCTCATAATGACAGTAATCGCCCTTGCTACAGGGGCCATTTGGGGCAAGCCGATGTGGGGCACCTATTGGGCGTGGGATCCGCGCCTGACCAGCTTTTTGATCCTTTTCCTGTTTTATTTGGGATACATGGCCCTCTGGGCTGCACTTGATAATCCGGATACGGCAGCGGATCTGACGGCCGTGCTGTGTCTTGTTGGGTCGGTTTTTGCGTTGCTGTCGCGCTATGCTGTGCAGTTCTGGAACCAAGGCCTGCACCAAGGTACCTCCGTGCCTGTGGCCACAGGAGAACGGACAGTAGATGATATATTCTTTGTGCCCTTGATGATCTCAATGGTGGGCTTTGGTTTGCTGTTTATTGCTCTTGTTTTGCTGCGGACACGGACCGAAGTGCGGGCCCGTCGCGCCCAAGCGCTTGAGGCCCGCGCGAGGCAAGCCGCATGATCGATCTGGGCAAATATGCCAGCGATGTTTTGCTGGCCTACGGTGTGACACTGGTGCTGATGTTTGGGCTGATTGCACTGTCCTGGGCGGCCTCTCGCCGGACCAAAGCACGGCTTGAGGCGTTGGAGCGCGACACAGATGGTTAAACCCCTGATGCTGGTCCCCGTGGCTGTTTTCGCCGGCTTTGCCGGTTTGGCGTTGGTGGGCATGTTGCGTGACGATCCAAACGCATTGCCCTCAGCCCGCGAAGGGCAACAGGCGCCGCCCGTTGTTCTGACGCAATTGGGCGCCGAGACCCCTTTCACAGATGCAGATTTGCGGTCCGAGGGCGTCAAATTGGTCAACTTCTGGGCCAGTTGGTGCGCGCCGTGCCGCGCAGAACACCCCACGCTGATGCAATTGGCCGAAGAAGGCCTGCCCGTATACGGGATCAATTACAAAGAACCCAGCAGCCAAGATGCCCTGGATTTTCTAACCGAACTTGGCGATCCCTACACGCAAATTGGCGCGGATATCACAGGGCGAGACACAGCTGTGGAATGGGGTGTCTATGGCATCCCTGAAACCTATGTGATCGACGGATCGGGCACTATTATTCTGCGCTTCGCAGGTCCGGTCACCCAAAGGGTTCTCACAGATACTCTGCGCCCCGCTTTGGAAAAAGCCGCTAGTAATTAAGCCTCAGCTTCTTTTTTCCCTAAATACTCAAATCCTGACAAACGCAAAACGCCCCACCATTTCTGGCAGGGCGCTTGTAGTCGCACAAGGCGATATACTCAGGTCAAGCCGCTTTGGCCAGGTTGCGCAGCACGTAATGCAACACACCACCGTTTTCGATGTAGTCAATCTCGACGGCTGTATCGATGCGGCACTTGAGGGTGATGTCCTTGGTTGAACCATCTGCCATGGTGATTGTGCAACCGACCTCTTGCAAAGGTGAAACACCCTCCAGATCGTGGATCGCTACAGTTTCTTCACCAGTCAGACCCAACGATTTGCGGGTGTCCCCACCAGTAAATTCAAACGGGATAACACCCATACCAACGAGGTTGGATCGGTGAATGCGCTCAAAGCTTTCAGCGATCACGGCCTTCACACCCAACAAAGCGGTGCCTTTGGCTGCCCAGTCGCGGGAAGACCCAGCACCATATTGCTCACCTCCGAAGATCACGAGGGGGGTGCCTGCGTCTTGGTGGGCCATAGCTGCGTCAAAGATGGAGGTTTGATCGCCATCCGGACCTTTTGTGTAGCCACCTTCAACACCGTCCAACATTTCGTTTTTGATACGGATGTTGGCGAATGTGCCGCGCATCATCACCTCGTGGTTGCCACGACGTGAGCCATATGAGTTGAACTCGCGCACGGGCACCTGACGTTCCACCAGATATTGACCCGCAGGCGTGGTTTCTTTGAACGAACCAGCAGGGCTGATGTGGTCAGTTGTGATCATGTCACCCAGCAGGGCCAGAACCTTGGCGCCTTCGATGTTCTCGATCTTTTTGGTGTCCATGGTGATGCCTTGGAAATACGGCGGGTTTTGCACGTAAGTCGAGGCAGCAGGCCAGTCGTATGTCTTTTCTTCTGTGGTTTCAACGCCTTGCCATTTTTCGTCGCCTTTAAAGACGTCCGCATATTTGGACTGGAACGCCTCACGGGTCACAGTGGCCTCGACCAATTCTGCGACCTCTTGGCTGGAGGGCCAAATATCTTTGAGGTATACATCATTACCGTCGCGGTCTTGACCGATCACGTCTGTGGCCAGATCAATGTCCATAGTGCCGGCCAATGCGTAGGCCACCACTAAGGGGGGTGAGGCCAGATAGTTGGCGCGCACGTCTGGTGAAATCCGACCTTCGAAGTTGCGGTTGCCGGACAATACGGACGTGGCGACCAAATCGCCTTCGGCTATCGCCTCAGACAGTTCTTTTTGGATGGGCCCAGAGTTACCGATGCAAGTCGTACAGCCGTAGCCCACAAGGTTAAAGCCAAGCGCATCCAGATCGTCTTGCAATTCTGCCGCCTCCAAATAGGCCGACACAACTTGGCTACCAGGGGCGAGGGATGTTTTGACCCATGGCTTGCGGTTCATGCCCAAAGCGGCCGCTTTGCGTGCCACAAGGCCTGCGCCGATCATCACGTAGGGGTTGGAAGTGTTGGTGCAAGACGTGATCGACGCGATCACAACCTTACCGCTTTCCATTGTATAGTCTTCGCCAGCCACAGCCACTTCTTTGCCCATTGGGCGTTTAAAGGTCTCTTCCATTTCTTTGTGGAAGGCCGCTTTGGCACCAGTCAGGGCCACATAGTCCTGCGGGCGTTTCGGACCGGAAATCGCTGGAACAATTGTGCCCATATCCAGTTCAAGGGTGTCTGTGTAGATCGGGTTGTAATCCGCATCGCGCCAAAAACCGTTTTCCTTTGCATAGGCTTCGACCAAAGCGATGCGGTCCTCGTCACGGCCGGTGTTCCGCAGGTAGCGCAGCGTCTCGTTGTCGATTGGGAAGAAACCACAGGTGGCACCATATTCCGGTGCCATGTTGGCGATTGTTGCACGGTCCGCCAATGGCAGGCTGTCGAGGCCTTCACCGTAAAATTCAACAAATTTGCTGACCACGCCCTTTTCGCGGAGCATCTCGACCACTTTCAGCACCAGGTCTGTGCCTGTGGTGCCTTCCATCATCTTACCAGTCAGTTTGAAACCAATGACTTCTGGGATCAGCATGGAGATGGGCTGACCCAACATTGCGGCTTCAGCCTCGATGCCGCCAACGCCCCACCCCAGAACAGCTGCACCATTGACCATGGTTGTGTGGCTGTCGGTGCCGACCAATGTGTCTGGATAGGCCACTTCAACACCGTTTTGGTCTTTGTCGGTCCAAACAGTTTGCGAGAGATATTCAAGGTTTACTTGGTGACAAATGCCCGTGCCGGGGGGCACGACGCGGAAGTTATCAAACGCCTTTTGACCCCATTTGAGGAACGTGTAACGCTCCATATTGCGTTCGTATTCGCGATCCACATTCATCTGGAACGCACGCGGGTTGCCGAACTCATCGATCATCACCGAGTGGTCGATGACCAAATCAACAGGGTTAAGCGGGTTAATCTGTTCTGGGTTGCCACCAAGGGCCACGATGCCATCGCGCATGGCTGCCAAATCAACAACGGCTGGAACACCGGTGAAATCCTGCATCAAAACCCGGGCAGGGCGATACGCAATCTCGCGCGGGTTCTGACCGCCTTTGGCGCCCCATTCACCGAAAGCTTTGATATCGTCTACGGAAACTGTTTTGCCATCTTCAAACCGCAGCATGTTTTCCAACACCACTTTCAAAGCAGCAGGCAGGTTTGCGAAATCGCCCAGACCGGCAGCCTGTGCTGCGGGAATAGAGTAATAGTCGATGGATTGGCTTCCAACGGTGAGGGTCTTGCGGGTTTTTGAGCTATCGTGACCAACTGTGACAGTCATGGCTGCGTCCTTTCAAAAGAGAAATGAAGTGGCTTTGGTGGCTATTTGCCCCATGCGGAACAGGCAATCAAGACCCTAAGCGTGTTTTTGTATACAATTGCACACAATAATTGGCATGCGGGTTGAAAATCATCGAACACACTGTGTCCAAGCAGTGCTTGGTAACACATTTCCTCGCAAAACCTTGATTGGTATTACAACGCGCGCCAGTCTACATCTGGGACGTGGCATCAACGTAAGGCGTGAATAATGAAAAAACTCGTAGCACTCGCAGCATCTGCTTGGATGGCAACTGTCGGACTGGCCGCCGCAGATGATCCTGTCGTGATCGAGCTTTATACATCTCAAGGCTGTTCCAGCTGTCCACCGGCAGACAAGCTGCTGCATGATCTGGCCAAAAGCGATGACATCATCGCCCTCGCGCTACATGTAGATTATTGGGACTACATCGGCTGGAAAGACGAGTTCGCCAACCCTGCTTTTGCAGAACGGCAACGGGCCTACAGTCGCGTTGCAGGAAAACGATCTGTTTACACGCCGCAAATGGTAATCGGTGGCCAAGACCACGTCATTGGCACCAAGCCAGCCGAGGTCAAAGCCTTATTGCGCCAACATGCTGAGAAATCGAACAGTGTGGATTTGGACGTCACAAGATCTGGCGGTAAATTTGTAATTTCTGCCCGTACGGCTCAGCCAACACGGATGTTGGTGCAAGTCGTGCGGTATACGCCGCAATCCACAGTCGCGATCAAACGCGGCGAAAACGCGGGCCGAACACTGGATTACACCAATGTGGTGAAAGACTGGCAAGTGGTGAAAAAATGGGACGGACGTGCGCCCTTGCGATTGACCGCATCCACCTCAGGCGCTGACCGTGCCGTCGTGATCATCCAACGGGACGGCCATCGCGAAATCCTTGCGGCAGCCCACCTGAATTAATCAGCGACCAGCGGGTTTGCCGCGCCTGTTGGCTTTCCATCTGTTATGGAACCAAAACCATTGCTCGGGATTGGCTGTAATACGCTTTTCGAGCGCTGCGTTCATTTGAGTGAGCATCGCCTCGGGCGTTGAATGCGCAATCGGTGCATCCAATTGAATATCAAAACTCAAGCCATCAGGCTGCCTGACCCCAAAGAACGGAATGACAACAGCGTTGTATTTTAGCGCCAATTCCGCAGCCGAGAGGGATGTGTAAGCATATTGGCCCATAAAAGGCAGTTCAGCACCCTTGGCATAAATATCAAACAAAAGGACAGCCGCACCACCACTGCGCAGGAATTTGACAAATTGGCCGGTGCCTTTGCGGCCTTGAGCAAAGACCGGCCCGCTGACATCCGCCATGGTTTTCTCATAGTGCGCGTTGAAAAAGACATTGGCCATGGGCCGGTATAGCCCGCCAATTTCAAACCCCATTTGGGTCAGGGCATAGCGCGGGGCCTCATGATTTCCGAAATGACCAGTCACTAGCAAAACTGGTTGTCCCTTGGTTTTGGCCCGTTCCAAAGCCTGTAAGCCTGGACCGGAAACAGTCGATGCTGCGGCCCGCTTGCGCAGCCCCTCAGAGGAATAGGTTTCGATTAAAGTCCGTCCGACGTTATCGGCTACTCGGTCTGCCAACCGCGCCACATCACGCAAAGGCATTTCAGGATAGATCAGCGCAATGTTTTCTGTGGCACGGCGGCGATATCCGGCAAGCGGGGCGATCACCTTGCGGGTCAGGGCCCCCATTGTCCGAACGCGCGGGGCATAGGGCAGAACCTTGATCGCGCCGATCAGACCGCGCAAAATCAGGTTCATCACCCAATCGCTGCGAGTTCCTACGGGGCGGTTATCCTGTGCCATGTCCTGTTATTCCATTCACCTCAACCTGTGGTGTGGGGTAGGCCAGTGTGGGCCAACACTCAAGGGGCCTTCGGCAAACCTGTGCCGATCATGCTGTCACGCGTGACCAGATCTGCCAATTGTGCCTCGGTGTATTCCTCTGTTCCATCCGGGCGTTTTGGCAGAACGATATAGCGCATATCCGCAGTGGAATCGTGCACGCGCACCTGAATGCCTTTGTCTAGGGTCACGCCAAATTCGGACAATACTTTGCGTGGTTCGCTGACGGTGCGCGAGCGATAGGCGCGGGACTTGTACCAATCCGGAGCGAGGCCCAAAAGGTTGCGCGGATAGCAAGAACACAGAGTGCAGACGATCACATTGTGTATGGATGCGGTGTTTTCCACAACGATCAGCTTGAGCGCTCCAATGTCAAAGCCCATCTCGCGGCTGGCTTCCGATCCATCATGCAATAAACGCGTCTTGAAGTCGGGATCAACCCAAGCTCGCGCTACAACCTTAGCCCCATCGGCCGGCGAACGTGCGTCCATTGCCTCGATTTGCGTGGCGATTTCACCTGCAGTGGTCACACCTTTTTCAATGAGCAATTCGCGCACAGCGATTTCCATGGTTTGCCAATAGCTGAGCGGCGTATCGTCGTCAGGCCGGTAGGGATGGCCCGAGGGACTTAGATCGTTGTGATCGTGATTGTGGTCATGATGGTCATGGGGCATCTGGTGCGACCTTTTCAATCCAATGGGCGTAAATTTCAGCATCCAAGGTGTCGGTTGGGTTTTCGGCTGTAGCGCCCCAAACCTCGGCCATTGTGAACCGTACGCGGTACAGCGTGGTTGGTGTGCCTTCCAGCCCGTAGGCCAGTTGTTCGGGATTGCCAAAGGGGCCAAGTTTGCGTTCGATTTGGCCGCGCTTGCCGCGCAGATAGGCAGGCGTGCGGATATGGCCGGGGGGCATCATGGTTTTGACCACGACATTTGTACCATTTGGTAAATCGGGGGTAGGGCTATTCACTGCTTGCTTCCCCGTAAGTGGCACCACGGGCCGTGACCTCGGCCATTTTTGCGCCGAGATCGCCCAATGAATAAACCCCGGCCTCAATAAGGTTTTGGTTTACCGAGGCAATCCAGCGGTCATAATAAGTGGTGTTTTCAAAAACATCCGGCCCCATATCCTCAATCGCGCGGCGCAAGCCGTCGACTGTAAAATAGCCCTTGGTTGAACAAAGCACCATCAAAGCATCAACACGGCGTTCCCAAAAGGCAAAGTCGTGTTCACTGGCTTCAATAGGGGCCGCAGGATCCCCGCCCATATCGTGCCAGCGTTTTCCATCAAAATCTGTCATGGCTGCAGGCTAGTCAGGACCGCCGGCCTTTGTCCAGAGAGCGTGTTTGAATTATTCCTCTTCTTCTTCGTCGTCCGAGCGTAGGAAAATCTCGCCATCGGCCTCGAGTTGGCGCACGACACCGACCACTTCGTTCATCGCGCCATCTGCATCGGCAGGTTTGAGTTTTGGTTTGGCAGCCATGTCTTCGCGCAGTTGTTCGGCCATACGTTTGGACATGTTTTCAAGGATAAATTCAGCACTGGTGACATTGTTGGTTTGATGTCCTGCCGCGAGGGCCGTGCACAAAACATCCTGATCCAGAACCTTAACAATTTTGGGTATATCGCGGGCCTCGAGGCGTGTGGCGATGTTGGCAAATGTAAAGATCGCTTTGCGCACCAGATCCGAGAAATCCTTATCGGTTTCATCAAGGCCAGTCAGCACCTCTTCGCGAGTGTCTGAGGCAGATGAATTCAGGATTGCACCAATGCGTTCCACTGGGCCGCTGTCAAAGGCCTGAACAGGAATTGCATCCAACTGTTCCTCAATTGATCGGCCGATGCGTTCGACGGCAGCAGGTGTCACCGCCCCGGTTTGAGATACGGCATAGGTGATCCGCCGGGCCGTTTCCCCGGGCAAGTGGCCCAAAAGTTCGGCTGCTTTGGATACTTTGATTTTTGATAACACCACTGCGGCGACTTCGACGCTTTCCTCTAACAGCATCTCAGCAAGGACTTCGCTTTCCAGACCTGCAATGCGATCCCACGGGTCGCCGGGGGGGGGCAGATTATTATTCTTGCGCATCCTATGGGCGGTGGCTGCTGCGATTTTGCCATCAAGTGCATCAAGTGCACCGGGCAATCCGTTCGGAAAGGTCAAACCACCTGCCTCAAATTCCAAGACAAATTCTTCGACAACTTGATGCAGTGTTGCGCCATCGACGCGGCGCAGGCTGGCCAGCTGAAATGTCAGATCCTCCTGCATCGAATCTGGCATCTCCGCCAGATCCAGATCAGCGCCGTTGACCAACAAAAGTTGCACAATCACTGCCGCCTTTTGTTTTTGAGTAAGGACAGTGGTCGAAACGGCAGGTAGGCCAGCAGAAAAATCCGCCGTGCCCACTGGGTTCATATCCATCTGTGCCAAAGCCAAAGGTTGGTTCATCTGCATCACTCCATCCGTGTTGCGTTAACCATGGCCTTTAAGGATGAACCTGTTGTTAAAGATCAAATTTTAGTAATTGTTTCCGCGGCCCGTATCGATCGCCATGCGCAAAGAAATCTCGGGCCACGAACCGCGCCCGCCGCGGGTGCGGATTTGTGTCAGTTGTGCAGCTGCCAAGTCCATTTCACCGGCCTGAACAAAACCTTGGCCCATGTAGGAGCGTGCAAGCAAGTTGTCGGGGTTCACAGCAAGAGCTTGCATATAAAATTCCATTGCTTGCGCCTGCTGGCCTGTTTTGCGCGCGATAAAGCCTTTGTAGGTCCAAACGCGGTCGGAATTCTGATCAGACATTGCGGCAAGCGCCAGTTTGGCGTCGCTATAGGCGCCAGCATAGGCAAATTCGCGCACAGCCTTATAAAGGGCGTCATCATCCAGACGGCTTTCTTTAGGCAGGCTGCATTCCTGCGCCGTCTCATCCCATACCTTGCCGTTTTTGCATTCTGTTGTGTTTTTGGTCGGCGTGGGCGGTGTTGTGTCGCTGCCAGCTGCAAAAGAAAGGGAAGGGGCGGCCACAAGGGCTGCGATCAAGACTGCACGCATAAAAAATCTCCGAAGGAACCTGGGGGACGGAACAAAGGGGCAGGGCTGCACGATCCGCGCAGCCCGCATTGGTTTAGCTGCTTGCAGTGACGCAAGTCTTGCTGTCTGCATCCCAAACTGTGCCATTGGCACAGGACATGGATGCCTCTGTGTGACCACTGGAACATCCCATTG
Organism: Algirhabdus cladophorae; assembly: GCF_044772865.1. Classification (GTDB taxonomy): domain Bacteria; phylum Pseudomonadota; class Alphaproteobacteria; order Rhodobacterales; family Rhodobacteraceae; genus Algirhabdus; species Algirhabdus cladophorae. The sequence goes on along the minus strand of NZ_CP173029.1, from coordinate 1,851,327 downwards.
CAAAAGCAAAGGACGGGGCAGCGGTCAAGACCACAGCGGTCAGAAGGGTCGTCAGTTTCATGAAGTCTCTCCTGTTATAGTACGCCTTAAAGGTAGCATGGGTTCACAACAGGTCAAAAACAAATAACCGACAGCCTGAGCCACCGGTTATCTAAGCCACTAAAGTGTGCAATTTTTAGGCTTTTGAACCTAGCCAAACACGCGCTTGAAAATCGTATCAACATGTTTGGTGTGATAACCCATGTCGAACTTTTCATTGATCCCGTCGACCCCAAGGGCAGTGACCACGTCCTCGTCCGCTAGCAGTTCTTCGCGGAAATCCGTGCGGAATTCCCAGACTTTGAGCGCGTTGCGCTGGACCATGGTATAGGCATCTTCGCGGCTGACACCGGCTTGGGTCAGGGCCAACAGCACACGCTGGGACATAACAAGACCGGGGAACTTGTTCATATTATCCAGCATATTATCCGGGAAGATCAGCATTTTATCGACCACAGAGGTCAGACGGGCCAAAGCGAAATCAAGGGTGATGGTGCTGTCAGGGCCGATGTTACGTTCGACCGAGGAATGCGAAATATCGCGCTCGTGCCAGAGGGTCACGTTTTCCATGGCAGGCACTACGGCCATCCGCACGATCCGCGCCAAGCCCGTCAGGTTCTCGGTCAGCACTGGGTTTTTCTTGTGGGGCATGGCAGAGCTGCCTTTTTGACCCATCGAGAAGAACTCGGCCCCTTCAAGAACCTCAGTGCGCTGCATGTGACGGATTTCTGTGGCAACGTTTTCGATGGAGGATGCCACGACGCCAAGTGTTGCAAAGAAGGCGGCATGTCGGTCGCGCGGGATGACTTGGGTACTGATCGGTTCAGGGTTCAGGCCCAATTGCGCGCAGACATGTTCTTCAACCCGTGGGTCGATATTTGCAAAAGTCCCGACAGCACCAGAAATGGCGCCTGTCGCGATCTCGTCCCGAGCGACTTTCAAGCGTGCAAGGTTACGATCCATTTCGGCATAAAAGCGGGCAAAGGTCAGGCCCATGGTGGTAGGTTCTGCGTGGATCCCGTGGGAACGGCCGACGCGCACTGTATCTTTGTGCTCAATCGCGCGACGTTTCAGAGCGGCCAGCAGACCCTCCATATCCGCGATCAAAATGTCGCTGGCCTGGACCAGTTGGACGTTAAAACAGGTATCCAACACATCCGAGCTGGTCATACCTTGGTGCACGAAACGGGCCTCTTCGGATCCTACGTGTTCTGCCAAATGGGTCAAAAAGGCGATGACGTCGTGTTTGGTGACAGCCTCAATCTCGTCGATGCGGGCCACGTCGAATTCTACGTCCTTGGCTTTCCACACGGCATCAGCATTTTCGCGGGGGATCACACCAAGATCGGCCATTGCATCGCAGGCATGCGCCTCGATCTGGTACCAGATTTTAAACTTGGTCTCGGGCGACCAAATGGCGACCATTTCGGGGCGGGAATAGCGTGGGATCATGTCACAACCTTGTGGCTTGGGGTTTGCACTTGGGCGCGTCATAAAGGGACAGCACTGCGGGGACAAGAGAAGGGCAGCATGAATGCGGCGTTTTGCACTGATTTTAGCGATGATGGCAGGGCCTGCCTCGGCTGACGGGTTTGAGGCAATGACTGGTGCGCAGATCAACGCAGCCCTGTCGGATCGCAGTCTGACGTATGCCGGTACCACGCAAAAGTTTTATGCCTCGGGCCGGACGCTTTATGATGCGGGACGCCCTAGTTGGGGGTATTGGGCCGTGCGCGGTGATCAATATTGCAGTCAATGGCCACCAAATGACACGTGGGACTGCTATGACATGGCATCCGACGGAGAAATTATACGTTTCATTGGGCCAGCGGGGCACGTCACAGATGGGGTCTATTCGAAATGAGGTTTGATCTGCAACTAACCGATTTTATTGGTATTTGGCAGATATCGCGCGAGATAGAAGATCGAATTAGCAGGCAAGCTGCGCAGTTTACAGGGCAGGTCACGTTTACTGAAGACAAAGATCAACTGATCTACCATGAAACAGGTCGCCTAAAGCTGCTCAACACGCCGCCAATGACCTCGGAGCGGCGGTATTTTTGGCGTCAATCCGATGCAGGTATTGCTGTGTTTTTCGATGACGACAGGCCGTTTCACACCTTTGACCTTGCCACGGCTACTTCTGATCATTGGTGCGATCCCGACCAGTATAATGTCGAATATGGGTTTGCATCATGGCCGGTTTGGACAGCTGTTTGGACTGTTAAAGGCCCGCGAAAGGATTACACAATGCGCAGTTCCTACGTGCGCAAATAGGGGGATCCTTGGGGTAAGGCGCGGGTTTTGGCAAAAGCTAGTCTGCGAGGACTGTTTTGACCTCGGACCTGCGTTCCAGTGTTTTATGAACCGGACATTTATCCGCAATTTCGACCAAGCGGGCCCTTTGTTCGGGGTCAAGGGGACCATCCAGATGGATCAGCCGCTGAAACTCATCCACATTCGCGCCTGCACGATTTTCGGCATCTTGGGCGTGAACTTTGTTGTGGCGCACTTCCACACGTACATTGTCCAAAGGCCAGCCTTTGCGTCGGGCATACATGCGAATAGTCATTGAGGTGCATGCGCCAAGACCTGCTGCCAAAAACCCATAAGGCGACATGCCTTTGTTGGTGCCGCCATAGGCGAGCGGTTCATCCGCCTGTGTATGATGAAAGGCCCCGGCGTTAATGTCCTGTAAGTAGCCATTTTTGTCTGCCTCGGTCACCAGTATTACCCCCTCAGGGGCGCCAATGGGCGGCGCAGGGGGACGTAGGTCCAAGTACCGCGCCGACCAAGCGGCAATCACTTCGGCGGCATATTCTGCATCCTCGGGGTTGCTGATCAAATGATCTGCGCTGTCGAGGGTCACATAGGATTTAGGGTGCTTTGCCGCCATAAAGATAGCACTGGCATTTTCAATACCAACGATGGCATCTGTTGGTGCGTGAAGAACCAACAAGGCCGCGTTCAGCCCGCCAAGAGCCTTTTCCAACTTTTCAGCAGCAATATCGTCAAGAAAGGCCTTATTGATCCGAAAGGGGCGTCCGCCGAGGGTCAAATCGGCCACACCTTCGGTCTCAATGGTATCGATATGATCTGCAAAGATATGGCTCACATGGGCAGGATCAGCTGGGGCGGCCAGTGTGGCCACGGCTTTGATGCCGTGCAATTGAGAGGCGGCCTTGATCACTGCAGCGCCCCCGAGCGAATGACCGATCATCAGGCTAGGGGCCATATTGCGGCTGTCCAAGTACTGTGCGGCAGCCAAAAGGTCGGTCACATTCGTCGTAAAGGTGGTATTTTCAAATTCGCCTTCGGAATGACCCAGACCAGTAAAATCAAAGCGCAACACGGCGATGCCCATAGAGGCAAGGCGACTGGAGACGCGTTTGGCCGCTGGGATATCCTTGGAACAGGTAAAGCAATGGGCAAAAATCGCTGTGGCCAAGTGGGGGCCATCGGGCATATCCAGACGGGCAGCCAGTTGGTCGCCGCTATGGCCTTGAAATGTGACGCGTTGAGTGGGCATTGGCAGGCCTTGTGCTGTGGCCCCTTGACCTAAGCAAGTTCAAGGGGCCCTCACAAGAGTAAGTCACGCGATGGTGAAAGATGTTGCCGTTTCTTAGTCGGCTGCCGTGGCCTCGATTTCGAACATCAGACTTGGCATGGCCAGACGTGTCACACCCAACAATGTCATAGGAGGCGTGTTGTTGACGGGGCCAAAACGTGCGCCGAACAGATCAAAGTTCTTCAGCGCCTCGTCCACATCCGTGGCATAAACACCCAAACGAATAACGCTGCTAAAATCCATGCCTGCGGCTTTTAAAACAGCCTCGAGATTGTCCAATGACAAGGCGATCTGGGCGCGCATATCGCCCGGATGCTGTGGTGCGCCTTCGCCGTTTACTGACGTTTGGCCGGAACAGATCACTTGTCTGCTTGCGCCTACGACGCTGACGGCTTGACTGTATCCCAGATTTAACGACCAATTCCAAGGGTTTATGGGGGTGGCTTGCATTTTGGATCTCCTTTTCGGTGTTGATAATCTTTACTTACCGACACACTGCTGACAACATGGTGTCAGTAGTCTTGCAGTAGGGTATAAAAAGTCGAAACCTGATGGAGGTGTGCCATGCGACGGGCCGATAGATTGCTCAAGATTGTCCATTTTCTACGCAGCCGGCGGCGGGCCGTAACGGCGCAGACCATTGCGGAGCAATTTGAGATCTGCACGCGGACTGTTTATCGCGACATTCAGGATCTGATGACCTCTGGTGCGCCGATCATTGGCGAGGCTGGCGTGGGCTATATGATCGACAAGGATTATTTCCTGCCCCCTGTGACATTTGATGTGGATGAAATTGAGGCGCTTGGTCTTGGCATCAGTATGGTGCGACACTGGACGGACGATGGCTTTGCACAAAAAGCCCTCAGCGCGCTAGACAAAATCCAAGCGGTGCTACCTGCCGCATTGCAGGGTCAACTGGAACAGATCACGACCTATTCTGCGCCCAATCTGGCGCCTCTGCCATGGCAGGTCAGTTTCTCGGACTTGCGAGATTGCATGCGCAGGCGGCGCAAAATCGCGATCTGCTACAGCGATGGGACGGGTAAAGAAAGCCAGCGTCAACTGCGTCCCTTGGCGGTAATTTTTTGTAGCCCTGTTTGGTTACTGGTGGCCTGGTGCGAAACACGTGAGGGTTTTCGACACTTCCGGTTGGACCGCATTGCAAAACTGGACATTTTGGAGGCAGGCTTTGCCGATGAGCCCGACAAAAACCTCGCCGCGTACAAAGCCCAAGACGGGATACCTGTGGCCTAGGTTTCGCCCATCAGATCAGGATCGAAGGGATAGGTTGTCAGGTTTTCAAAGCCGTCTTCAGTGATTAAAACCTGATCTTCCAACTTGATCGAGAAATCGCCACCCACTTCGCCGACCAACGCCTCGACACATAGGGTCATGCCAGGCTGTAATTCATAATCAAATGCTCCTTCAACCATTTGATCAGGGTAGGCCACCAAGGGCCATTCGTCACACAGCCCAACACCGTGCATCAGGCAACCGTATTTCAACGCCTGATATTTGTCGTCCAGAACATGGGTGTTGCGGCTGAGATCCTGGATATTCACACCGGGTTTGAGCATCTGCATGTTGGTTTGGATATGCTCGACGCTGTGTTGCATTGCATAGATCATGTCTGGGCGCGGTTTGCGGTCACCGATCCACCAACTGCGCGAGATATCTATGCAGATGCCGTAGCTGCCCACAAGATCCGTATCAAAGCTGATAATCTCGTTTTGTTGTGTGATGCGAGGACCGCATTCTTGAAACCATGGGTTGGTGCGCGGCCCAGAGGCCAGCAAACGGGTTTCGATCCATTCGCCGCCGCGTTTGATGTTTTCTGCGTGTAAAACGGCCCAGATATCGTCCTCAGAGGTTCTGCCATCGCCCACGTTTGCCCGTGCGAAGTCTTCCATGGCTTTGACGGCGGTTTGGCAGGAATGATTGGCGCAACGCATGGCCAGAATTTCGTCTGGCCCTTTGATCGAGCGGGCCTTTTCGGTCAGCTCTTCGCCTTCCATCACCTCAAAACCTTGTGCCTCAAGGGCGCGCAAGCCGTGGATCATCACTTTGTCTGCGGCAAGGCGCATATTGCCGCCGCCGTGCTCACGGATCAGATCGACCACTTGGCGCGAGAACACGTCTGCGGCTACATCGACCTTGTCACCACGATCAAAGTAGAACAGATCAGCGCCAGACCGTACTTCGCGCACCAATGGGTTAAACCCGCTGAGAAACGGCGCGTTTTTGTAGTCCCAGATCACCATATAACCGTCCGCACAGACCAAAACTGCGCGAAATGGATTGTGCGTGTTCCAAAGCTGCATGTTGGTGCTGTCAGTGGCGTAACGGATATTCAGCGGGTCAAACATCAAAACCCCACCATAGTCGCGATCCACCACATGCTGGGTCAAACGTTCCCAGCGAAACCTGCGCATGGCCTGCAAGTCAGGCAGTTGCAGTCCTGCTGCGGCCCATTCGGTAAAGGCCAGCTGTGTTGGACCGATCTCAACACGGTCGTTGTCATTTGGTGTGTTATCGCCCAACATTGCGCCTCGGGTCGGGTCTATTTTGCGGCCATCGCGATAATGTTGGTTCATGGTATGTCTCCTCTCCAGAGGCAGCGTGGCGGCGATTTCTTGAGGGAACTTTTCTAAATGCGACATCAAAAGTCTGTTTTGGAGATGGGTGTTTCCCCAGATGGCGCGTTTTTGCCTTACGATCCTTTTGCCAAAGAGCGCGATACCTTGCCGGGTATTGCACCTTTGGGTGCGCAGCCCTTGATCCTGATTGGGCCTGATTTTGTAGAGCAAATTGGGCTGAGGATCCATTTAACCAGCACCAAGCCAGCTGAGGTTTTGCAACAATTACCAGACACCCAGCATATGGTTGATGAGTTGTTAGAGACAGTGGTCGCTAATTTGCCACCATCCTATCAGGTCCAATCCGAGAGTATCATACGCCCCGATGGCATCACCGTGGCGCGCGATATTCCGGCGCTGCGTCAACTGGCACATTTGGTTCAGGAAGATTTTTGTATTTTGCAAAAGTCTGGTGAGCAGCATGTATTGGTGGCCGCACTACTGTGTTTTCCAGCGTCTTGGCGGCTGTCTGACAAGATGGGGCATCCACTGACTCATATCCACGGTCCTGTTCCCAGTTATGACGCTGGTCTGGCGCGACGTGTTCAGCGACTGTTTGACGGGGTCCAAGTGGGCAGGCCGTTGTGGCGGGCCAATACATTACGATATAGCCGCGCGAATTTGTTTCAACCGCAGAAAGTTGATGGGGATGAACCGGCGCAGTTTATCAGAACGGAACGGCAAACGATTTTCCGTCTTGCCCGTTCGAATGCCGTGGTTTTTGGCATCCGAACGACGGTTTTTCCAATATCTGACTAGATCTTAGTAAACAATGGCGCGGCCTCGGCCAATGTGGGCGACACGGATCCGCCTGCGGTTACGCCCAACGCGTCCAGCACCAAAAGAGCCAATGCAAACGGGAAGGCCAATGAAACAGCCGTTGCCAGACTGCCGCCATGAAAGGCCGGAGTACGCACAATGGCCAGACGCAGGGCCTTGTCGGCGCTGATCTGTGGCGTGGGGGAGGGTCTGCGATGACGCTTTAGCGTTTGCGTTTGAAACCCACCTGCCGCACGGCGGCGCAATACGATGGGTGTGCTGGTTACACGGCGAGGGCGTGCGGGTCCTGTCGGATGGTCAATCATTGTCATTTTACTGCTCACTTCTGTGCTGCTTTTCGCATGTCTACACTGCGATGGATGACAGTGTATTGTGCAGCCACAAGGGCGCAAATGTGGAAAGAGTTTGTTCTTGTATTCGCAACAAGTTTAGTAAAATCGAAAACGGCCACTTCGAACGCGGCTGTTCCATTGGGTATCTTGCATGGCGTGATTGCCCAAGCGACGCAGGTCAAACGTAAAAGGGCGCCCCGCAGGACGCCCTTTCTAAAGGTAGTCAGGTGCCAATTAGCAGCCGTAGTACAGAGCGAACTCAACAGGGTGAGGCGTGTGCTCGTACTGTGTGACTTCTTCCATCTTCAGCTCGACGTAGCCTTCGATTTGCGACTTGGTGAACACGTCACCGGCCAGCAAGAAGTCCATGTCGTTGGACAGTTCGTCCAAAGCTTCGCGCAAGGATCCACAGACTGTTGGGATGTCCGCCAGTTCTTCTGGTGGCAGATCGTACAGATCTTTGTCTGAAGCTGCACCTGGGTCGATCTTGTTCTTGATGCCGTCAAGGCCAGCCATCAACAAGGCTGCAAAGCACAGGTATGGATTGGCTGCGGGATCAGGGAAGCGGGCTTCGACGCGTTTCGCCTTGGGGGATTCGGCCCATGGGATACGAACACAGCCCGAACGGTTGCGAGCAGAATAGGCGCGCAGAACGGGGGCCTCAAAACCCGGGATCAAACGTTTGTAGCTGTTTGTCGATGGGTTTGTGAAAGCGTTCAGGGCTTTGGCGTGCTTGAGGATACCGCCGATGAAGTACAAAGCCTCTTGGGACAGGTCCGCGTATTTGTCGCCAGCGAACAATGGTTTGCCATCTTTCCAGATGGACATGTTCACGTGCATGCCTGTGCCGTTGTCGCCTGCGATAGGCTTGGGCATAAAGGTTGCGGATTTGCCGTAGGCGTGGGCCACGTTGTGGATCACATACTTGTATTTCTGCAGGTGATCGGCTTGCTCGGTCAAGGAACCAAAGATCAGGCCAAGCTCGTGCTGACAGGAGGCAACTTCGTGGTGGTGCTTGTCCACTTTCATGCCCATGCGCTTCATTGTCGACAGCATTTCAGAACGGATGTCCTGTGCGTCGTCGATTGGGTTTACCGGGAAATAACCGCCTTTAACGCCGGGACGGTGGCCCATGTTGCCCATTTCATATTCGGTGTCGGTGTTCCAAGAGGCGTCGATTGCGTCGACTTCGTAGGACACTTTGTTCATCGAAGTGGAAAACTGTACGTTGTCAAAGAGGAAAAATTCAGCCTCTGGACCAAAGTAGGACACGTCACCGATGCCGGAAGACTTCAAGTAAGCCTCGGCTTTCTCGGCTGTACCGCGTGGGTCGCGGTCGTAAGGTTCCATTGTATCAGGCTCGACGATGGAGCAGTGCACACAAATGGTTTTTTCCGCGTAGAACGGATCCATGTAGGCGCTGGACGCGTCTGGCATCAATTTCATGTCGGATTCGTCGATGGATTTCCAGCCAGCGATGGACGAGCCGTCAAACATAAAGCCTTCTTCGAGGAAGTCTTCGTCAACCTGGTCAGACATCACAGTGACGTGCTGCAGCTTGCCGCGTGGATCGGTGAAGCGAATATCTACGTATTCGACGTCTTCATCTTTGATTTTCTTAAGAAGATCAGCGTTACTCATTTGGCTGTGTTTCCTTTGTTGGTGGTATTATTGGGTCACGGACCCGTGATGATGCTGTTTTAGATGGCGTCTTCGCCAGACTCGCCGGTCCGGATGCGGATCGCTTGTTCGACGGCAGATACAAATATCTTGCCATCGCCGATTTTGTCCGTTTTTGCTGCGCCGATGATTGCTTCAATCGCGCCATCAAGCTGGTCGTCCGCCAAGACAACTTCGATTTTCACTTTTGGCAAGAAATCTACGATATATTCCGCGCCGCGATAAAGCTCTGTATGACCTTTTTGACGACCAAAGCCTTTGACCTCAACCACGGAAAGACCTTGTACGCCTACGTCCTGAAGGGCCTGTTTGACCTCATCCAGTTTGAAAGGCTTGATGATTGCTTCGAGTTTTTTCACGCCCACGACTCCCTCATGCCGGCTACTATCCGTTGTCAGACCATTTCAGGGAGGTGGGGACAATTGACGCAAGTGGCGCAATCGACAGAGTTTCTGTTGAAAAACCATTAAACGCCCAAAAAACACCCGATGTGATTATTTTTCAAGCAGTTTGAAAACTTTTTGGCTCTGTGCGGCGGATCGGAGCCCTAAGGGGCAGGCTACGCAGACCGTGCGTGCTGGAAAGTCTCGGGCGTCAGCCCACTGCTGATCTCTAGACCGTCTACATAAAGGATATGCGGCAGCGCAAAGGTAAGATACGCCATTTCAACCCTAGCAGTGCAGGGTTTGATCATTTTTTTGTCAATCAGATCCGTAACCCGCACCAGGGCCGATGATTTTCCTAAGTAGGCATGTACCAAACTGTCGCGCAAAAAGAGTTCCGTTTCGGCAGGGATCACCACATCCGTGGGCGGTGTCGCGTCGCCTAGCGCACCTGACTGAACCTTCACCATAGGCCCCGTCGCGGTATCTATATCGATTGCCAATAGTTGTGCCGTGCCGCTGTCGCGTGTGATCACCTTATCGCCTGCGCGTAGATCACTGATTTTGATCTGCCCGCGCAGTGTCAAAATAGACGATGTTGTTGGAAGGCCGCAGGAGCGGGGATAATCTTTTTGCGCACGCAGAACCGTGTTGAACTCTGCTGGGCGCCTGTCCGTTTTCGGATTCATGGCGTACCTCTGATATAACCTGCCTCGGTTAGCAGGAACGTTAAGCCAAAATTTATATTTTGTCGCGGTGTTTTTGCGGGCGGAGTTTGTCTTTTCCTCTCGCACTTGCGCACAGGGTTTGCTAGAAGGCGCCGAATTGCAAAGCAGCGTCCCGTTCGGGGCGTCGTTTTGTTTATGGTTTCCGCGGGTGTGGCGAAATTGGTAGACGCACCAGATTTAGGTTCTGGCGCCGCAAGGCGTGGGGGTTCAAGTCCCTCCACCCGCACCAAAGATGTAAGAAAAGGAAGTTCATAATGCAGGTCACCGAGACCCTCAACGAAGGCCTCAAGCGCGCCTATTCCATCGTCGTAGACGCCGCCGAGTTGGACAGCAAAGTCAACGACAAGTTGGTTGAAGCCCAGCCCGAAGTTGAAATGAAGGGCTTTCGCAAGGGCAAGGTGCCTATGGCGTTGCTGAAAAAGCAGTTCGGCCAGCGTCTGCTGGGCGAAGCTATGCAAGAAAGCATCGATGGCGCAATGGCCAAGCATTTTGAAGACAGCGGTGATCGTCCTGCGATGCAGCCTGAGGTCAAAATGACCAATGAAGACTGGAAAGAGGGCGACGATATCCACGTGGATATGTCCTACGAGGCGTTGCCCGAGATCCCCGATCTGGACGCAAAATCCATCAAGCTCGAAAAGCTGGTCGCAAAGCCTGACGATACAGCCGTTGCCGAAGCATTGGATTCGCTGGCTGACAGCGCCCAAAACTTTGAAGACAAGACCAAGAAAACAGCCGTCGCCAAAGATGGTGACCAAGTGGTCATTGATTTTGAAGGCTCTGTGGACGGGGAGTTGTTTGAAGGCGGTGCTGCTGAGGATTACCCATTGGTGTTGGGTTCAAATTCGTTCATTCCGGGTTTTGAAGAGCAGCTTTTGGGCTCGAAACTGGATGACGATGTAGAAGTTAAAGTGGCGTTTCCGGCGGAATACCAAGCCGAGCATTTGGCCGGAAAAGACGCGATGTTTAAGTGCAAAATCAAAGCGCTGAAAAAGCCGGTCAAAGCCGAAGTCAACGATGAGCTGGCCAAACAATTTGGTGCAGAAGACCTTGATGCGCTGAAAGGCCAAATCACCGAGCGTCTGGAAGCTGAATATTCAGGTGCAGCCCGTGCCGTTATGAAGCGCGGCCTTTTGGACGCTTTGGACAAGCAGGTAACCTTTGATTTGCCGCCATCCTTGGTGGATGCAGAGGCCGGTCAAATCGCTCACCAGCTGTGGCACGAAGAAAACCCAGAGGTTGAAGGCCACGATCACCCCGAGATCGAGCCCACAGATGATCACAAGTCATTGGCCGAGCGCCGTGTGAAATTGGGCCTGTTGCTGGCCGAGTTGGGCCGCAAAGCGGAAGTCGACGTCACAGACGCTGAAATGACCCAAGCGATTATGAACCAAGCCCGTCAGTATCCGGGTCAGGAACGTCAGTTCTTTGAGTTTGTGCAGCAAAATCAGCAAATGCAGCAGCAGTTGCGCGCCCCGATCTTTGAAGACAAAGTTGTGGACTATGTGGTTGAGCTTGCTGATGTGACCGAAAAAGAGATCAGCAAAGACGATCTGCAAAAGGCCGTTGAAGCACTGGAAGACGAAGACTAAATTCCAAACCAGATCTATGATTTAGCAAAAGGCCGTCCATTTGGGCGGCCTTTTTTAATGCGCGCTGTGTGCCTTTCGATAAAGAGTGGATGCAGTCCCGCGCTGGCCTGAGTGGCCCCAGTCTGGCTGGGGCCACCCGTATTGTGCAGCCGTTAGTTACTAAGATCGATGCGGAAGCGTGCAAACCCGTCCGGCCCATCGCCCGCGGCCTCGACTGCGACGCTTTTCACGTCAGAGACATAGTCCTTGGCCTTGGGACCCGTATCAAACAGAACAGATGTGTCTGCCACTGGTTTAAAGGTCCAGTTGGCGTCGGCTTTGGGATTGATAGTGCCTTGTTCGACAATGTAGCGCACGATCACGTCGCGGTTTGTGTCAGGCCCTTCAAAGACGATTGTATCGCCCAATGCACCGGGGAACTTTCCACCACCGCTCGCACGATAGTTGTTGGTCGCGATGATGAATTTCTGTTCGGGATCAACAGGCTGGCCGTTGTACTTTAAGTCAACGATGCGGCTTGCATTGGCATCCAGAAGCGCGCCTTTGGGGTCAAATTTGGACGGTTGGGTCAGATCGATTTGATAGGTGACCCCGTCCATCACATCGAAGTTGTAGGATGGGAACGACGGGTTCAGCAGCACTTGGTCTGCTTTACCCGCCTCAATCTGATTGAACATCCCAGCCGAGCGTTCTAGCCAGTCTTTGACCTCGGTCCCTGTGACCAGCACAGCGCGAGCGGTGTTAGGATAAAGGTACAGATCCGAGACGTTTTTGATTGCGACGTCGCCTTTGGGGACATCGGTGAAGTATTCAGGCCCGCCGCGACCGCCTGCTTTGAACGGGGCTGCGGCAGATAGGATTGGCAGGCCTTCATATTCGGTGCCTTTCATCATTTCGGTGATGTACCAGCTTTGCGCGATCGACACGATTTGCACCGATGGATCATCTGCCACCAAGGCAAAGTAGCTGTGCAACGGGGCGTCGGTTTTGCCAACAGCGCGACGGACATAGGCGAGGGTTTCGGTGTGGTCCGTTTGAACGCTGGCCAGCACTTCCGCATCGCTTTCGACAAGTGGGGTGATGCTGCGGTCTTCGTTACGTTTGGAAATGGGGCGGGCCTCGGATGTGTGGCCCATGACGCGCCATTCATTGCCAGATTTTTCCAGCATCAGGTCGATAACGCCCAAGTGGCTGCCCCAGAACCCGCCCATGGTGGCCGGTTTGCCGTGGATCGTTCCTGCATCTGCATCTACAGCGGCATATTCGGCGTAGGTGGCCGAGGGGAACACGAGGTGGCTGTGACCAGTCATGATCGCGTCAATCCCGTCGATGGCCGCAACGGGAACAGATGCGTTTTCCATCAGGTCGGTTGCATCAGCGGATCCAATGCCGGAGTGGGAGAGGGCGATGATGATGTCCGCGCCTGCTTCTTTCATCTCTGGCACATAGGCTTTGGCAGTTTCTACGATGTCGCGGGTTTGCACCTTGCCTTCAAGATGGCGACGATCCCAGTTCATAATTTGCGGTGGCACAAAGCCAATTAGCCCGATTTTGATCATATGGGTTTCGCCGGAGCCGTCAGTGATGCTGCGGTCCATGATCGTGTAGGGTTTCACCAATGTTGTGTCTTCGCGTGGGGAAGCCCCCATTTCTTTGACCACATTGGCCGAGACCACAGGGAAAGCGGCACCATTGAGCGACTTCATCAGGAAATCGAGGCCATAGTTAAATTCATGATTGCCCAAGGTCGAGCCATCGAAACCGAGTGTGTTCATGGCTTGGATCACAGGGTGCATATCGCCGTCATTCATCCCGCGTTCATAGGCGATGTAGTCGCCCATAGGGTTGCCCTGCAGGAAGTCGCCATTGTCGAGCAGCATCGAATTTGTCGCCTCAGCGCGGATTTCACGCACGATCGAGGCGGCACGGGCCAGACCCACGGTGTCGCGTTCTTTGTCGGCGTAATAGTCGTAGGGAAAAACATGGACGTGCAGGTCGGTGGTTTCCATCAGACGCAAGTGAGCTTGGTTGCCAGCCGCATGAACAGAGAAAGGATGCAGCGCCAGCAGGCCAGCAGAGCCTGCGATGAAACCGCGACGGGAAAGGTGGAATGGCATGGGCGATCCTCTGAATGTGAATATGATCCAGAGAGTATTGGCGGTTTGTGATCTTTTTACAACCCATACGGGAATTGGGGTGCTATCTGTATGTATGTTCCGCTGATGAAATAGTGAGTTCACTGTGGGGTATTTGGGAAAAGCGGTTCTAAAACCTGTTGTCAAAATTGTCTGGCTGCGAGGGTATCGCATTCAAGAATGCAATTTCACCTTATCCCAAGAAATGGACTTATCAGCCAAGTTTAATCAACTTGCACAGCCTGAAAAAACAATGCTCGGCATGGGTATCCTATAGTATCCGTCTACTTGGTAAGGCGCTGTTAGATCATCGATTTCCTGTCTAATTACAGACTGAATATTAGGGTCTTGCCGCTCTAGAATGAGCGGGACGCGAACCCCGAATTTCATGAAAAACTCAAAGAAACTGGGGCCGGGGGCATGCAATACGTTTTGGACAATCTCGGATTCTATGTCTGAGAAGCCTGCACGGGTCATCATTTCAGAAACTTTTGTTTCCTCAGATAATATGTATGCGTTTGGTGCAGGATCAGCACGCGACATGTCGGCGTGTCGCCCCAAGACATCGAACAAAAGCCGATAGCACTCGGAACGGTCTGGTCCAAGCCATTGGCTAAACACGAACCTGCCAGTCGGTTTAAGAACACGGCGGGCTTCTGACATTGCCTTTTCCGGACTGGTCACATGAAACAGGACGATATTGCTGAGAACAGCGTCAAATGTCGCGTCTTGGGCAGGCAAGTTTTCTACATCTGCAACCGAGAACGATATGTCAGGGAATTTCAATTTCGCTTGTTGGATCATCCCTTCCGAGAAGTCGACACCTTCAACTGAGGCTCCTAGCAATTTCGCGCTTGCTGCTACAAAACCGGGACCGCAGCCTGCATCCAGCACTCTTGCGTCAGGAAATAGGTGCGCATGATCAAGAAGTTTTGGAATGGTTTGAAGCGTTGCGCGTGCCGTAGCGTCGCCGTAATTCTCAGCCCTTTTTGTCCAGCCATCGCGTTCCCCATTTCTGAATGCCGAGTAGTCCATCCCATGTCTCCTTGTGGGAACAAAAGAACACAACAAACGATACTCTGGCAAACAAGAACGGAAACGGTGGGGCTTTGGATAATATAACTGGTGAAGGATTGGATGGCATTTTTGTCGTGTAAAACAAAAAAGCCGCGCTGTAGGACCAGCGCGGCTTTGAAACGTCTGTAACGTTTGAAGAGGCGTTTAAGCTTCTTCGTCGTCCGATGCGTCTTCTGCAGGGGCTTCAACAGCCTCGGCCAGATCGTCGTCTTCGGACGCTGCAGCACCGATATCGTCGAACAACTCGGCAATTTCGAATTCTGCTTCGGCTTCAGCTTCGGCAGCCAATTCTTGGATCGACTTACCAGAGGCCTGCAGTTCTGCTTCTTCTTCGGAGCGGGCGACGTTCAGGTCGAACGTTGTTTCCACTTCGGGGTGCAGTTTGACAGACACAGTGTGCAGGCCCAGTTCCTTGATCGGAGCTGTCAGTGCAATCTGTTTTTTGTCGACTGTGAAGCCTTCGGCGGTAGCTGCATCAGCGGCATCGCGTGGTGTAACCGAACCATAAAGCGAGCCTGCGTCAGACGCAGAGCGAATCACGATGAACTGCTGACCACCAAGTTTGTCAGCCATTGCATCGGCTTCTTTTTTGGTCTCAAGGTTGTTGGCCTCAAGCTGGGCTTTCTCGGCTTCAAAGCGGGCGATGTTGCCAGCGTTTGCGCGCAATGCTTTGCCCTGAGGCAGCAAGAAGTTACGTGCGTAACCTTCTTTGACAGCAACAACTTCGCCCATTTGGCCAAGTTTTGCGACGCGTTCGAGGAGGATAACTTGCATGATGTCTCTCCTTATTTCACAGCGTAGGGCAGCAGGGCCAAGAAGCGGGCGCGTTTGATGGCACGGGCCAACTCACGCTGCTTTTTGGCGGAGACTGCAGTGATGCGGGACGGTACGATTTTGCCGCGCTCTGAGATGTAGCGCTGCAGCAAACGTGTGTCTTTGTAGTCGATCTTTGGTGCGTTCTCACCGGAGAAGGGGCACACTTTGCGACGACGGAAAAATGGTTTAGATGCCATAACTTAAGATCCTTTCTTAAACCAGCTTAGCGGCGCTCACGGCGTTCGCCGCGGTCGTCACGTTTTTGCATTTGCACAGAGGGGCCTTCTGCGTGTTCGTCGACTTTGATTGTCAACACACGCATCACATCGTCGTGCAAGCGCATCAGGCGTTCCATCTCTTGAATAGCAGGTGCTGGTGCATCTGTTTTCAAGAAGGCGTAGTGGCCTTTGCGGTTTTTGTTGATCTTGTAGGCCATCGTTTTGATGCCCCAGTATTCGTTTTCAACAAGCGTACCGCCGTTGTCTGCCAATACTGTGCCAAAATGTTCGATGAGGCTTTCGGCCTGCGCGCCGGACAAGTCCTGACGCGAAATGAAGACATGCTCGTACTTAGGCATGCGCACTCCAGTTCAATTTTCAAGCGTGTTTCAAAGAGCCAGCGGTTCAAGTCTGTTGCAGCTGGTTCACGAGAGGCCACGCGGGTCAAAGGTATCGCAACAGAAGCTGCCTTATACATGGGCCAGAGTTTTGCGCAAGTCCGCCAAACTTTTGTCTTAATCGCCCTTTAGTTGAGTCCGTGTGCCGCTAAAAGAGCATGGGTTATCAGGGACAGAAAATTATGTCAGCAACGTTCGAGTTCGACAGCTTTACCACAGCGCCGTCTGGTCATCGCGGATCAATCATTATTGATCGCAACGCTTGGGGTTTGACGTTGAAGACTGCCGAGATCCCATTTGGTTTGATGGCGCGTCAGTGGACCGCGCGGCTTGCCGGTGTCGCCTTGGCGGGGTGTTCGATCCTGCATTGGTTGGTGACGGATATTGCGTTGAACGCGGAGATGTTGCTTTTGAAATTGGCCGTTACAGCGGTGTTTTTGACCTGTTCTTTGCTGGCCTTCCATTTTGCCCATCGCAGCAATCCCATTGCGTTTGAAGTTGATCATGTGAACCGGCAAATTCGGACTATTTTGGAGGATGGCCGCCGATCTGTTTTGGCCACGACCCAGTTTGACGACATTGAGGATCTGTTCATTGCGTCAGTCGACCAGCATTATGCGCTGGTATATGTCTTGCAGGGCGCAACGTCGGCGGAAATTCTTGTGGAAGGACCCTATGGCGAAATGGAATTCCTTGAATGGGAAATTCGCCGCTGCATCACGGTCTAACGCAAGTTGTTCGTTCCTGAACACAAAGTGTTTAGAACCGTTGAATTGATTTTGTCAGGATTTGGTGCGTTTCCTGAGGCATCCCACAACCAAAAGGATCCCTTCCATGAAATCACTCGTCCTTGCCGCCGCGTTTGCACTTGGTGCCACGTCAGCTGTTGCTGCGCCGGAAAAATACATGTTGGACGCCAGCCATAGCCAAATCATCTTTAACTACGAACATTTTGGGTTTTCGACGACCTATGGCATGTTCTCTGGGTTTGAAGGCGAGATCATGTTTGACGAAGCAGATCCCGCAAACTCATCCGTGACTGTATCCATGCCGGTAAAGAGCATGTTTACTGGCTGGGAACAGCGCGACGGCCATTTTATGTCCGGCGATTTCTTTGGCGCCCAAGACGGTGACATGATTACATTTGCTTCGACCGGTATCGAGGTGACGGGCGATCAGACGGCCCTTATCACTGGCGATTTGACAATGAACGGGATGACGAAAGCCGTTGTCTTGGACGCCGTTTTGAACAAAACCGGCCAGCACCCGATGGAAGGTAAAGTCTGGGCTGGATTTGATGCCACAACATCTGTGTTGCGATCGGACTTTGGCCTTGGTGCATTTGCCCCGGCGGTCTCTGACGAAGTAAACATCGTGATTTCTATCGAGGCGGCCAAAGCCAACTAAGCCGTACAGGTTGAAATGAGGAAGGGCCGTTCAGAAATAGAGCGGCCCTTTGTCTTGTTTGGTCTGGACTTTGGGTTTGACTATTGCTGGGCCGTTAGCTCAAAGCGCACATCAACGCCAAAGGCCAGTGAGCTTTCGTCAGGCATACTGGCGCCAATGCCATAGTCAATCCGGTTGAGGCTGAAGCGCCCCGAGGCTTGGGCGATGTCTTCCCGAAAACTAAGGTCAAACGGAAAACTAAGCGGCATGTTGATGCCCTTAAGGGTCAACGTGCCCACGGCCATGTGATTGTCCTCAACAGCGATCAGATCCCCTTTGAAAATTGCGGTTGGGTGGTTCTCGCGATCAAAGAAATCAAACCCCATGGCTTGGTCTGTTACGGACCCCAAGCTGAGTGAGCCGATGTTGATCGCGATCTCCACCGTGCCGCGCGGACCCAGAGGGGCCTCGCGATCATAGCTGATAGAGGCGGTCCAATCGGCGAATTGACCTTCGACGGCGCTGCCAAACTGCATGACGGTGATGCCAAGATTGCCGTCTTGGACCTGCCATTGGCTGGCGGCGGTCTCAAGTTGTGTACCCGTTGCCGTGTCGGCCATGGGTTTGGTCGCGAACATCCCAAGGCCCGATCCGATGCCAAGGGCTGCGATGTAGACGACGCCTGCGGTCAGGATCGGAACGAACTTTTTGTGATTGGGGTCTGGTTCTGGCACAGCCGGGGTGCCCGGCAGCATACGCATCAGCGTGTTGTCGCGATCGATAAAGTGGTGTTTCAGCGCGCCTGCTACATGCAAAAAGATCGACAGAATTAGGACGCGTTCAAAAATAATATGCAGGCTGGTCGCGATATGAGACACTGTATCAGATTTGGGGACCAGCGGTAGGTTTTGCCCAAAAGGCCACCAAATTGGCGCAAAGCCGCTGCTTGCGGCGTGATGCACCCAGCCCGACAAAGGCACCACAATCAAAGAGGCGTAAAGCGTGTAATGGACAGTTTCGGCCAGCCAGCTTTCCAGTTTTTTGTCGGCATTCAGCAGTCCGGGTTTGGTTTGACTGAGGGCCCATAGGATTCGAGCGATGGCCACAAAGAAAACGGTAACGCCAAGGGTCTTATGCAGCGAAAACAAAAACGCCGTTTGTTCGACAAAACTTGCATCACTCGCCATTTCGCCAGATTTGATTTGGTGTGCTTTGCCGTTGGCAATGACGCCCAATGGGATCAGCGTAATGATCAAGGCAGCGGTCAGCCAATGAAAGCTTTTGGTGACAGAGCCGTAGAATTTGAGCGAGTTTTGTGCGGGCATTAAAAGGGTCCTTAAATCTGCTAGGACAAGATATACTGTGTCTGCGATCGCCCGCATCACATTTTTGCGCAGAAAAGGGCTGCGCGAATGAACAGGGTTTATTGTGATGCCGGGCTTCATTGGGTAAGGGGAATGAACAAACGAGCAGGGAGGGTCGCATGACACGCGCATTTGTTTTTCCGGGGCAGGGTGCCCAAACCATTGGCATGGGCAAGGCCTTGGCAGACGCCTATCCGGCGGCCCGCGCTGTTTTTGAAGAGGTCGACGCAGCTTTGGGCGAAAAGCTCAGCGCGTTGATTTGGGAAGGTGACATTGCGGAATTGACCCTTACCCAAAATGCGCAACCTGCTTTGATGGCTGTGTCTTTGGCGACGATCAAGGCGCTGGAAGCCGAGGGCGTGACGTTGGATGCCGCACAATATGTGGCGGGGCATTCCTTAGGGGAATATTCCGCTCTGGCCGCTGCTGGATCGTTCAGCATTACGGACACGGCAAAATTGCTACGCACCCGCGGATTGGCCATGCAAGCGGCTGTGCCTGTCGGCGAGGGGGCGATGGCGGCGATCCTTGGACTGGATTTTGCAGCGGCGTCAGCTGTGGCTGAAGAGGCAGCCATGGGTGAGATTTGCACGGCTGCAAACGACAACGATCCCGCACAAGTCGTGGTGTCTGGCCACAAGGATGCCGTGGAACGGGCCGTTACTTTGGCCAAGGAAAAAGGCGCAAAGCGCGCGCTATTGCTGCCCGTAAGCGCACCATTTCATTGTGCGCTAATGGAGCCTGCGGCCCAAGCGATGGCGGTGGCCCTTGGCGACGTGGACATGGAGCGCCCGAAGGTCCCACTTGTGGCCAATGTTCTGGCCCATGATGTGAGCCAAGTGGCCAGCATCCGTTCGCTATTGGTTGAGCAGATCACGGGATCTGTTCGTTGGCGCGAGTCAGTTATGTGGATGGCAGGTCAAGGTGTGACGGAAATTTGGGAAATCGGTGCAGGCAAGGCCCTGTCAGGGATGATCCGCCGAATTGACAAAACCATTGAAACCCGCGCTGTTGGGACCGCTGAGGATGTCGTGGCTGCGGCAAAAAGTATAGGATAGGGAACGTTCGAATGTTTGATCTTACAGGAAAAAATGCGCTGGTGACGGGTGCCTCTGGCGGGATTGGTGGCCAGATTGCCCGCGATTTGCATGCAGCAGGTGCCACGGTTGGCCTTTCGGGGACCCGTGTTGAGCCGCTGGACGCTTTGGCAGCAGAGTTGGGCGCACGGGCTCATGTGCTACCGTGTGACCTTGGGGACGCGGAGGCTGTGACAGCCCTGCCAAAACAAGCAGCCGAGGCGATGGGATCAGTTGATATCTTGGTCAACAACGCAGGTATCACACGCGACAACTTGTTTATGCGTATGTCCGATGATGAATGGCAGTCAGTGATTGATGTGAACCTGACCAGCACCATGCGTCTGTGCAAGGGCGTGCTGCGCGGCATGATGAAAGCCCGCTGGGGGCGGATCATCAATATCAGCTCTGTCGTTGGTGCCACAGGAAACCCCGGTCAGGGCAATTATGCAGCGTCCAAAGCGGGCATGGTTGGTATGTCCAAGTCGTTGGCATATGAAGTTGCCAGCCGTGGCATCACTGTCAATTGCGTGGCCCCGGGGTTCATTGAAACAGCGATGACGCAAAAGCTGAATGACACTCAAAAGGACGCGATTTTGTCCAATATCCCTGCTGGTCGTATGGGAAACCCGTCTGAAATTGCCTCGGCCGTCGTCTATTTGGCCAGTGCTGAGGCAGGATATCTGACGGGAACCACAATGCATATCAACGGCGGAATGGCGATGATTTAAGGGCGGTTGCCACGCCAGACCTATGAGGTGCAATTTCAACGTGAAAGCGTTTGCGTTGTCTGAACTGTGTGTTATAGGCGGCGCAGAATGCCATAGAGTGTTGCGACATAAACTGGCACGCTGGGGTTGAAAAACCTTATGGAGCCGCCCAACTAGGGCACACCAAGGGCTGCGGCCCAAGATACAAAGGAATATGACATGAGCGACGTAGCAGACCGTGTAAAGAAAATCGTTGTAGAGCATTTGGGCGTTGAAGAAGAGAAAGTGTCTGAAACCGCTTCGTTCATCGACGATTTGGGCGCAGACAGCCTGGACACTGTTGAGTTGGTCATGGCGTTTGAAGAAGAGTTCGGCATCGAGATCCCGGATGATGCCGCTGAGACCATTCAAACATTTGGCGATGCAGTGAAGTTTATCACTGAAGCTGCCTAATCGCGCATACCGCTTTTGGTTTTGAACGGCGTCCTTTGGGACGCCGTTTTGCGTTAATTTACGGCAAATTTTATAAGTTTCATATTCTGGGCACAGTTTGGCCCAAATGGATCAATATGCTTTCCCACGTTGATAACGCCGGCTTTTGTCGGATGGGGTGAGAGAGTTAATGCCAACTGTATACGCTTTGGGCGCTACAAACATTTCGGTTTCGGATTCTGAATCCTTGTCTGGCGGCGACCAGGGCAGTGGCGTGCATCTACAGGACAAGTTCATCACGCTTGATAGCAACGCTTGGGAAGCCGTGGACATAAACGACACAGACAATAATTTTGCCGATTCCGACACAAATCAGACTTTGGATGGTCAGCAATCCTTTAACAACACCACCTATGACAACGGTTTGGTCGTGGAGGCCGAATATCAGCTGACCCTGCGCGCCCCGGACGGCACAGAATACACGGTTTATGGGTTCAATGTGCGTGAACCCGGTGCGCCCAATTCTTATGGGACGGTTGAGGGGCTTGCATTTTTTGGCTCTCAAGGTGGTTTTCCGCCTATCGGGGTGCCCTTGGAAGTTGTTGGGACCATGGAAGGGCCTTCGACTGGCTACCAAACCCTAGCGACACCTATTTGCTTTACCAAGGGTGGAATGATTGCCACGCCAACAGGCGAAGTTGCCGTAGAGGATTTAAAGGTGGGTGATCTGGTCGAGACATTGGATCATGGACCACAAGTCATTCGATGGGTTGGATCCAGCCGCTATCCACGGGTTGCCTTGGATCGGAATCCCAATTTTCGGCCCGTATGGGTCAAGGCAGGGGCATTGGGTCCAAATGTGCCGTCTTGCGACACGTTGTTGTCACCCCAGCATCGGGTATTGATTTGCGGTTGGCAGGCAGAGTTGCTGTTTGGCGAGGTTGAGGTGTTGGTGCCAATCCACAAGCTGATCAATGACCAAATGATTTTGCGGATACCGGACGACGAGGATGTCGAATATTTCCATGTTCTGTTTGACCACCACGAAGTGATATGGTGCAACGGTATGCCCAGCGAAAGCCTGTTGCCCGCTGCCCAATACGAGTTGGCATCGGACGAAGGAAAGGTCGCTGCAGACGAGGCTTTGGCGATCCTACCTTTTGCGCCCTGCGATGTGGCCAAGTCCAGCAGTGTTCGGTCTTGTCTAAATAACAAGGAAGTGGCCGTTTTGCGGGATATGTTGGCGCCGCGCGCCAAGGACGCCGCATAATTTACACGCAAAAATCTGCATAGTTTTCGCAGCCCTCTTGCCCCTGTCCCCTAAGGCGCGGTATGTCCAGTGCAACCTGCGATATTTAAGATGGGGTAGAATATGCGGCGCGTAGTAGTAACTGGATTGGGGATGGTCAGTCCCTTGGCGGATGGTGTTGATGCAACCTGGAGCCGCCTTTTGGCCGGTCAATCAGGCGCAGGCACGATCACAAAGTTTGACGCCAATCACCTTGCAACGAATTATGCCTGTGAAGTGCCGTATGGGGATGGATCCGACGGCTCGTTTGATCCCAACCTTTATATGGAGCCGAAGGAACAGCGCAAAGTTGATAACTTTATCTTATATGGAATGGCTGCGGCGCAACAGGCTATCGCAGACAGTGGCTGGACGTTGGACGGCGATGACGATGCATTCCGCACCGGTGTGATGATCGGATCTGGGATTGGTGGTCTTAACGCTATTGCCGACACTGCGGTGCTGCTTAAGGAGCGGGGGCCACGGCGTGTCTCGCCTTTCTTTATTCCCAGCGCTTTGATCAATTTGGTCAGCGGGCAGGTTTCTATCAAATATGGCTTTAAGGGGCCGAACCATGCGGTCGTGACGGCCTGTTCGACAGGCGCTCATGCCATCGGCGATGCGGCGCGGTTGATTGCATTAGATGATGCGGATGTGATGATTGCAGGCGGCGCAGAAAGCCCGATCAGCGAAATTGGCATTGCAGGGTTTAATGCCTGTAAGGCGCTTAGCACCAAGCATGCAGATGACCCAACCAAAGCCAGCCGTCCGTGGGATGCAGACCGTGATGGGTTTGTCATGGGCGAGGGCGCTGGTGTTGTGGTTTTGGAAGAATACGAACACGCCAAAGCGCGTGGTGCCAAGATCTATGCCGAAATTCTGGGCTATGGCCTATCGGGGGATGCGCATCACATCACAGCGCCGCCGCCTGATCATGAGGGTGCTGAACGCGCTATGCGGGCGGCTGTTAAGCGCGCGGGGATCGATGTCTCGGCCATTGACTATGTGAATGCACACGGAACGTCGACCATGGCGGACACCATTGAATTGGGCGCGGTTGAGCGGCTTTTGGGTGAGGCGTCTAGTGGGGCGTCTATGTCATCCACCAAGTCGGCGATTGGTCACTTGTTGGGCGCTGCTGGGGCTGTTGAAGCGATCTTTTGTATTTTGGCATTGCGCGACCAAGTCGCCCCGCCCACCTTGAACCTTGAAACCGTGGATTGCGAGCATTCCATTGATTTGATTGGCCCAGAAAAGCGTGAGCGCGAGATCAATGTGGTCTTGTCCAATTCCTTTGGGTTTGGCGGGACCAATGCCAGCCTTATAATGGGTAAAGTCAACTAATGTGGAGGCATGTGGCCAGCAACGCGTTGACGTTTTTCGTTGTGGCGCTGTTTTTGTTGGGCGGTGTGATCCTTTGGGGATCAAAAGAATATCAGGCTGAAGGGCCATTGACCCAAGCGATCTGTTTGCAGGTCAAATCCGGGGCCAGCTTTGCCTCGGTCAGTCGTGATCTTGAGGGGCAGGGTGCCGTTTCAAATGGGCGCATCCTGCGCATTGGTGCTGACTATGCGGATAAGACACGCCAATTGAAGGCTGGCAGTTTTTTGGTGCCGGAACAGGCCTCTATGTCCGAGATCGTCGATATTGTAACTCGTGGCGGTGCCAGCAGTTGTGGCACGGAAGTCGTCTATCGCATTGGTGTTCTGCGCAATGATGTATTGGTGCGGGAACTTGACCCCGCCACTGGACGATTTGTAGAGCGGGCAAAATTCCGGCCAGATGAGGAAGAGGCCCCTGCGATTTATGCGGACGTGCTGGAAGGTGCTGACACGCGGTTGCGGGTCTCAGTGGCCGAAGGGGCTACGAGCTGGGCTGTGGTTGAGGGGCTGAAATCCATTGATGTACTGGACGGCACTGTGGCAGAGGTGCCTGTGGAGGGCGCATTGGCGCCCGACAGCTATGCCTTTGTCAAAGGCACGCCACGTGCAGAACTGCTGGCGCAGATGCAAGACAAGCAGGCGCAGATCTTACAAGCTGCGTGGGACAGCCGGTCGGATCGAACGCCGCTGCAATCGGCCCAAGAGGCGCTGATCCTTGCATCGATTATCGAGAAAGAAACGGGGATTGCCGAAGAACGCGGGCAAGTGGCCAGCGTATTTGTCAATCGGTTGAACCAAGGGATGAAGCTGCAAACTGACCCGACTGTGATTTATGGTATCACAAAGGGCGAGGGCAGTCTGGGCCGTGGTTTGCGCCGAAGTGAGCTGAGAGCAGCGACGCCGTACAATACCTATGTCATTGATGCGCTGCCACCGACGCCGATTGCAAACCCTGGGCGGGCGAGCATCCAAGCGGCCTTAAACCCTGAAGATACGGACTATATTTTCTTTGTGGCGGACGGCACAGGCGGCCATGCGTTTTCTGTAACACTGGCGGATCACAACGCCAATGTGGCCAAATGGCGAGCCATTGAAGCGGCGCGCCAGAACCAATAGCCACCCTTTTAAATCTTAAGAAAATGTAATGTTTGCGGACGGTTAGGCCATGTGCCCGAGCGGGTTTACCTTGACTTTGCGAACGGTCTATGGCACAACTTATGCATGCTAGGAGAAGTGAGAAAGCGGCCTTGGGTTAGTCCCCATGTGCCGTTTTTTTGTTTCTGTCGTGTGGAGTCCCCTTAAGTTCAGGCGCACACATTCATGAACGGATCTATACCAGACGACCCGAATTTCGAAGCTGTGGAAAGCCATCTTCGAAGGGCCCGCGAGATGTATGAGCATATGACTCAACAAATGGCGGAAATGATCCGAGAGCTGAAATCTGGACGCGATCCGGATGCCTCGGATAGCAACAAACTTTTGCGCGAATTGGAAAAGGCGCAGAATAATTTTTTGGGTGCGGAGGCCCGATTACATGAGCTATCGAAACAGCACAAACGCGCAGCGGAGGGAGCCAACGAACTCGACCTCGGGCTTGCAAGAACTGAAATCGGGTGCAGATTGGCTCGCCTCCGTAGAAGCAGATGTCCAAGAGG
This sequence comes from Algirhabdus cladophorae, assembly GCF_044772865.1. Lineage (GTDB taxonomy): Bacteria > Pseudomonadota > Alphaproteobacteria > Rhodobacterales > Rhodobacteraceae > Algirhabdus > Algirhabdus cladophorae. The sequence goes on along the minus strand of NZ_CP173029.1, from coordinate 1,825,652 downwards.
ACTTCCTCGACAGCCTGACGGAGCATGAGTTATGTGCGCTGCCTTTTCTGTTTGAGTTTTGGGCGATGGAACATCAGTTGCCGCCAGAAGGCGATTGGAAGACTTGGGTGATCATGGGCGGCAGAGGAGCGGGAAAGACCCGCGCCGGGGCCGAATGGGTGCGTAGTTTGGTCGAAGGGCCGCGACCCGGTGATCCCGGCCAGTGCCGCAGTGTGGCGTTGATCGGTGAGACGATAGATCAGACCCGTGAAGTGATGGTGTTCGGAGAGAGCGGCATTTTAGCCTGTTCCCCGCCGGATCGGAGGCCAAAGTGGATTTCGGGTCGCAAACAATTGGAATGGCCAAATGGTGCGGTGGCGCAGGTTTTTTCGGCTCATGATCCAGAGGCCTTGCGTGGTCCACAATTTGATGCAGCTTGGGTCGATGAGTTGGCCAAGTGGAAAAAAGCCCAAGAGACATGGGACATGTTGCAGTTTGCCTTGCGCCTCGGGGACCGCCCGCAGCAATGCGTGACTACAACGCCGCGTAATATCAAATTGCTCAAGGAATTGCTGGCGCGCAGTTCTACTGTGGTGTCCACAGCGCCGACCGAGGCAAATCGCGCCAACCTTGCCGACAGCTTCCTTGAAGAAGTGCAGACCCGCTACGCCGGCACCCGTCTGGGGCGTCAGGAATTGGATGGTGTGTTGTTAGAAGACACAGAAGGGGCGCTGTGGACGGAGCGGCTGCTGGAGCAAGCCATCGTTGACGAATTACCAGAGTTTGACCGTGTGGTGGTTGCCGTCGATCCGCCTGTGAGCGGCAAAGTGACCTCGGATGAGTGCGGAATTGTAGTGGTTGGTGCGGTATTAAAAGGCCCGCCGCAACACTGGAAGGCCTATGTCTTGGCCGATCAGTCCGTTACAGCGGCCAGCCCGCAGGCGTGGGCTGCGCGGGCGGTACACGCGATGCAAGAGTTTGATGCAGACAAAATGGTCGCTGAGGTCAATCAGGGTGGAGATTTGGTTGAATCAGTTGTCCGCCAGATTGATCCGTTAACGCCTTACCGTTCGGTGCATGCATCGAAAGGTAAGGTTGCTCGGGCAGAACCTGTAGCAGCACTTTATGAGCAAGGCCGCGTACATCACGTTCGGGGTTTGACAGAGCTTGAAGACCAGATGGCGAAGATGAGCCTGACGGGCTATGCGGGCAAAGGCAGTCCAGACCGCGTTGATGCGCTGGTATGGGCCTTGCACGAAGTTCTGATTGGTCCGGCGGGCTCGTACCGCCAACCTATGATCCGGTCGCTGTAGCGCAGCGTTTCAAAATGAGAGTGGCTTTGAGGACCCGTTTGCGGGGCTGAGAAGTCGTGTCCCGATGGACAAGGAGTTTGATGATGGTTTTTGATTTTCTGCGTAAGGGGGCTGCTACGGCACCGTCTGCCAAGGCAAGTGCTGCTGCCCCAACGATTGCTTATCACGGCTCGGGTCGCGTTGCATGGAGCCCGCGCGACACGGGGTCGTTGACCCGGGCTGGCTTTGCGGGCAACCCCGTGGGGCACCGCGTGGTCAAGCTGATTGCAGAAGGGGCTGCGGCCCTGCCTTTGGTATTGGAGGATAGCGAACAACGGTTTGTGTCACATCCTTTGTTGGATTTGATCCATAGCCCGAACCCAGCCCAAGGCCGTGCGGAATTATTTGAGGCGCTTTTTGGTCAGTTACTGTTGACCGGTGACGCTTACTTGGAGGCGGTTGGCGATGGCTCGCCCCATGAGTTGCATGTTCTTAGGTCTGATCGGATGCGGGTTATTCCGGGGTCGGATGGTTGGCCTGTCGGCTATGAATACAAAGTGGGCGCCCGTGCACATCGATTTAATGTGACGGCTGAGGGATCGCCTGTCTGCCATATCAAGACCTTCCATCCACAAGATGATCACTATGGATTTTCGCCAATGCAATCGGCGGCCTCGGCCGTGGATGTACACAACGCGGCGTCGCGCTGGTCCAAAGCCCTTTTGGACAATGCGGCCCGTCCGTCCGGCGCGATTGTCTTTAAAGGTGTGGATGGTCAGGCCAGCATGAGCACAGATCAGTACGACCGTTTGGTCAATGAAATGGAAAGCCATCATCAAGGCGCGCGTAATGCGGGACGCCCGATGTTGTTGGAAGGTGGGTTGGACTGGAAACAGATGGGCTTTTCCCCCTCTGATATGGAATTCCAGAAAACCAAAGAGGCTGCAGCGCGCGAAATTGCGACCGCATACGGCGTGCCACCGATGCTGTTGGGTATTCCTGGCGATGCGACATATGCAAATTTCGCTGAGGCCAATCGCGCATTTTATCGCCACACAGTATTGCCCATGGCGACGCGCGTTGCGGCCTGTGTGTCCAGTTGGTTGTCGCAATTGTCCGGCGAGCAGGTTTTCCTGAAGCCTGATTTGGATCAGGTGCCTGCGTTGGCTGCGGAACGGGACGCCCAATGGGCGCGAGTCGCCAATGCGGCCTTCCTGACCGAGCAAGAAAAACGTGCTTTGCTGGGGTTACCTGTGTTGAGCCAAGACAATGAGTGAACCGCTGGATCTTGATGCGTTTGATTGCGCGCCAGCCCACCGAATTGTTGCCAACGAGCGGATCGCCAACCTGCAGTTTGATGCGTTGAACAAACGCTTGGACCGGTTGGAACAAAGCGCCGAGCGGTTGGAAAAACGGCTTTGGTTGATCGTCTTTGGAGTTGTCGGCGTGATTTTAGCGCAGGCCTTTCAATCGGTCCTGAGCGTTCAATAGCCCAGATTTGAGGAGTGGCTACGATGGAATTGGAACATAAATTTTGCAAATTGGGCGAGACTTTGGAGCTGGCAGAAGGTGTCTTGGTTGAGGGGTATGCATCGGTCTTTGGCAAATGTGACCAGGGTGGCGATGTGGTCCAACCAGGTGCCTATGCCGCCAGTTTGAAGGCGCTGAATGCAAAAGGTGGCACGGTCAAAATGCTTTGGCAGCATAACCCTGCTGAGCCGATTGGTGTGTGGGATACTGTCCACGAAGATGCGCGCGGGCTTTACGTCAAAGGCCGCATCTTGGCGGATGTTGAAAAAGGTCGCGAGGCAATTGCCTTGATTGAAGCAGGTGCCATTGATGGTTTGTCCATCGGGTATCGCACGGTCAAAGCGACAAAGGATGACAAAGGGCGCCGCCTTTTGTCCGAGCTGGAACTTTGGGAAGTGTCGCTTGTGACTTTTCCGATGCTTCCTGATGCGCGGGTCTTGGCCAAGGGTGACAGTTCCCTTGATCATGACATGCGTGACTTGACGGATGCGCTGAACCACGCGCGTGCGTTGCTGGTGGGCTAACCACCGGATTTTAACCCAGACCAATAAGGACGACGTGATGAGCACATCAGACGACCCCGGGTTTGCCGGAGGGCCAGTGTCCCCGGCGGCTCAGATGAAAACTGCGCTTGCGGATTTTGTCAGTGATTTGAAAGCGTTCAAAGGTGGAATTGACCACAAGTTTCAACAACAGGAAAAGCGAATGACTATGCTTGATCAAAAGAATTATACCCCTGCGGCACGCCCTGTGTTGTCCGCAAGCAGCGACGAAGCCCCACATCAAAAGGCATTTGATGCCTATTTGCGCTCGGGCGATGATGACGGTCTTCGCGGTCTGGAACTGGATGCAAAGTCCATGTCCACAGCCGTAGCAGGCGACGGCGGCTATTTGGTCGATCCCGCAACTTCGGCTACTATTCAATCGGTTTTGGGTTCGACAGCGTCGATCCGTTCGATTTCTACAGTCGTAAATGTTGAAGCCACATCCTATGATGTCTTGGTTGATCGTGGCGAACTTGGCAGCGGTTGGGCAAACGAAGCGACCACTGTGACCGAGACAGACACACCGGCCATCGAGCGTATTTCGATCCCGTTGCACGAGTTGTCTGCCTTGCCTAAGGCCAGCCAACGTTTGCTGGATGACAGCGCCTTTGACATTGAAACATGGCTTGCGTCGCGGATTGCTGAAAAGTTCTCGCGCGCTGAGGCAGCGGCCTTTATCATTGGTGACGGCGTCGACAAGCCACGCGGTTTTTTGAACCACCCAACAGTTGACGCAGACACCGCGACTTGGGGTGAGATCGGTTATCTGGCCACGGGTGAAGCAGGTGCATTGGGATCCCCTGATGTTTTGGTTGATTTGGTTTATGCCTTGGGTGCCGAATACCGTGCGAACGGCACATTTGTCATGAATTCCAAGACCGCTGGCGAGATCCGTAAGGTCAAAGATGGCGACGGCCGTTTCTTGTGGTCCGATGGACTGGCAGCTGGCGAACCTGCGCGTTTGCTGGGCTATCCGGTACTGATCGCCGAAGATATGCCTGACATTGCTGACGGTGCCGACGCGATTGCCTTTGGTGATTTTGCCTCTGGTTACACTATCGCAGAGCGCCCTGATCTGCGCGTTCTTCGAGATCCTTTCAGCGCCAAACCGAATGTTTTGTTCTATGCGACAAAGCGTGTTGGCGGTGATGTTTCGGACTTTGCAGCGATCAAAGTTCTGAAATTCGCAACGGCCTAAACCCCCGCGCGATAAGATCGGGGAGCGATCCCTGATCTGATTGGGCGCGTGCCGCACAACACCCGTGTTGTCTAGCTGCTTCCCTCCGTCCGAGCAATGCGGAGGCACGCGTCCCTTTTTACGTCCTTGCGACGGAGTGCAGATTTTTTCGGAGAGTTTCGATGATTTTAGTCGAAGAGACGGCTGTCGCTACAGCCGCCCTGCCTGTGGTGCAATTCAAGGAGCATTTGCGCCTTGGCACAGGGTTTTCAGATGATGCCGTGCAAGACGCTGTGTTGGAGAGCTTTCTACGTGCTGCGATTGCCGCAGTGGAAGCTAGAACTGGTAAAATGCTGCTGAGCCGCATTTTTACGTGGTCTCTGACGGATTGGCGTCATGCGGCCCGACAAGCGCTGCCAGTGGCTCCAGTCGTGCAAATCCAAGCCGTTATCCTAAAGGACCGATTTGATGAAGCGACCCCCGTAGATGCGGCGAGGTATTCGCTGGCGCAGGATGCGCACCGCCCTGTTTTGGAAGCGGTCGGGAGCTGTTTGCCTGTTGTGCCTCCTCATGGTGGCGTCGATATTCAGTTTGAAGCAGGCTACGGCACGGTCTGGGCCGATGTTCCTGCAGATTTGGCCCAAGCGGTTTTGCTGCTGGCGGCGCATTACTATCAATATCGTGCCGAAACGGGCCTTGGAGAAGGCTGTATGCCGTTTGGTGTCTCGGCCTTGTTGCAACGCTATCGTCCCGTGCGGGTCGGATTGAGAGCGTCGTAATGAACCCGGTTAATCTTTGTCGGCAACTGGTTTTAGAGCAGGCTGTGCAAATCCCGGATGGGGCAGGTGGCTTTAATCAGACATGGCAGGCCTTGGGCAAACTATGGGCCGAGGTCAAGGCTAGTAGTGGCCGTGTCCCGAACGGGGATTTGGGGCCAGTCTCGCGGGTGAATTATAAAATCACCGTGCGTGCAGCCCCTCATGGCGCAGAAAGTCGCCCCCAGCCAGATCAACGTTTCACTGAAGGCAGCCGTGTTTTTCGGATCAACGCAGTTGGCGAAAGCGATGCACATGGTGGGTATTTGACCTGCTATGCCCATGAAGAGGTGGTGTCATGAGTTACGGTGTTTCAGCGGCGCTGCAACAGGCCGTCTATCAACAATTGTCGAACGATGCGTCGATCACAGCTCTGGTTGGATCGGCGGTATATGACACAATTCCAAGTGGCACGTTGCCCGATACCTATGTCAGCCTCGGACCGGAAGTTGTTCGTGATCGATCAGATAAAACCGGATCAGGTGCTAACCATATTTTTGAGGTTTCAGTCGTCACAACTATTGCAGGTTTTGCTACAGCAAAATCGGTGGGTGCTGCTATTTCGGATGCGTTGCACCGGGCTGACATGGCCTTGTCACGTGGCACTTTGGTCGGACTTGTCTTTGTCCGCGCAGATGCCAAACGCATCGGATCCGGCGACACACGACGCATTGATCTGAAATTTCGTGCGCGCGTTGATGATAGCTGATCTTAACTTTCAAATATTAGAACAAGTACATGATTTGATGGAGAAAACCTATGGTTGCCCAAAACGGAAAAGACCTTTTGATTAAGCTGGATATGACTGGCGACGGTCAATTCGAAACAATCGCTGGACTGCGGGCAACCCGTATTTCCTTTAATGCGGAAACAGTGGATGTCACTAGTCTAGACAGCGAAGGTGGCTGGCGTGAATTGCTGGGTGGGGCCGGTGTGCGGTCTGCTGCGATTTCAGGCTCAGGTGTTTTCAAAGACGCCAATACTGATGAGCGTGCTCGACAGATCTTCTTTGATGGCGAAATCCCGGAATTCCAGGTCATTATCCCCGACTTTGGCACCATCGAAGGTGCGTTTATGGTCAGTTCGCTGGAATACGCTGGTAGCCACAATGGTGAGGCAACTTATGAGTTGAGCCTCGCGTCTGCTGCTGCTTTGACCTTTACGGCTTTGTGATATGGCCAATCCTTGGAGGGGGGATGTGGCTTTGCAACTCGATGGAGTGCGCCACGTGGCGCGCCTGACGTTGGGGGCTTTGGCCGAATTAGAGAGTACTCTCGACAGTGACACTTTGGTGGGTCTGGTGGGGCGGTTCGAACAAGGGAACTACTCTTCACGGGATGTTTTGGCCGTGGTGGTGGCTGGCTTGCGTGGAGGTGGATGGACCGGCCAAAGCGCTGACTTGATGTCCGTTGATATCGAAGGTGGCCCGGTTGCCGCAGCGCAGGCCGCAGCACGCCTCTTGGCCCAGGCATTTTCGCTGCCGGAGGGACCATGAGCGATCAAGTAAATTGGCTGATCTGGATGCAGGTGGGCATGCGGCAATTGAATTTGCGGCCTGATGATTTTTGGGCACTTACCCCGGCCGAACTGATGTTCTTGCTGGGGCAAGATGGAGCGCAAGAACCGTTGGGGCGCGACCAGCTGGCCGCATTAAGTGCACGCTTTCCTGATGAAAAAAGGACAGATAAATGAGCGATTATGACAGTATAGACAGTTTGGATTCGCAGGTAGACGCGCTGGAAAGCTCGATGTCGGCCGCAGCGTCTGTAACAGCCAGTTTTGACGCCGAATTGGGGCGCATGCGTGGGTCTTTGTCTGCAACGGGCCGAGACGTTAGTGCGTTGAGTGGGGGGTTTAGTCGTGGATTGCGTAACGCATTCGACGATGTGGTGTTTGATGGCGGCAAACTGTCGGATGCTTTGGGTGGTTTGGCCCGAAACATGGCCGACACAGCTTATTCAGCAGCAGCAAAGCCTGTTTTCAACCATGTCGGTGGCATGTTGTCAGGATTGGTTGGCGATACCTTTGGATCGGCGTTGCCGTTTGCCAAAGGGGCTGGTTTTGCCCAAGGGCGCGTGATGCCTTTTGCCAAAGGCGGCGTCGTGGATAGCCCGGTTACGTTTCCGATGCGTGGCGCTACAGGGCTTATGGGGGAAGCCGGTCCAGAGGCCATCATGCCGCTTACACGTGGCCCGGATGGATCCCTTGGTGTGCGGTCGCAGGGCGGCGGTGGTGCTGTCAATGTCGTGATGAACATTTCGACACCAGATGCTGCAAGTTTTCGCAAATCGTCTACGCAAGTGTCAGCGCAAATGAGCCGTGCCTTGAGCCGTGGCCAACGAAACAGATAAGGAAGGAATGAGTATGGATTTTCATGACATTCGATTTCCCACGTCGCTGAGTTTTGGTGCCGTGGGTGGGCCAGAGCGTCGCACAGAAATTGTGACGCTGACCAACGGTCACGAAGAACGCAATACGCCATGGCAGCATTCGCGCCGCCGCTATGATGCAGGCACCGGTCTACAAACCCTTGATGATATTGAAGAGCTCATTTCATTTTTTGAGGCACGCGGTGGTCAAATGGCGGGCTTTCGGTGGAAAGATTGGTCTGATCATAAATCCTGTATGCCGTCCAAGGTGCCTGACTTTGAAGACCAGGTCATTGGGACTGGGGATGGGGAAACCACTTCGTTTCAATTGATCAAAACCTATGTTTCCGGTGCTCACAGCTATGTGCGTCCCATAAAAAAACCGGTTTTGGGCAAAGTGTCGTTGGGACTGGCGGGGGAACGGCAGGTTGAGGGCACCCACTATAGTGTCGATACGACAGTTGGTTTAGTTACTTTTTCTGACGCCCCCATGGCTGGAACACTGGTATCTGCAGGATTTGAATTTGATGTTCCAGTGCGGTTTGATACGGACCGAATTCAAAGTTCCATGTCGCGATTTCGTGCAGGAGAAGTGCCTGACGTACCGGTTATTGAGGTACGCGTGTAATGATCGATCAAACTGAGTTTCTCACCCACCTAAAGACTGGCAATACAACTGTTTGCCGGTGCTGGTCGGTGACCCGAAATGACGGCGTTCAATTAGGGTTTACCGATCACGATGGTGATCTTGAGTTCGACGGTCTGGTGTTTAAAGCGGGGTCCGGCCTGAGTGCTGTCGCTGTTCAGCAAACGACCGGCTTAGCCGTGGATAATACTGAAGCTTTGGGGGCTTTGACGGACGAGGCGATTTCGCATGCAGATATTGAAGCCGGGCGATTTGATGGTGCTGAAGTCTCGGTATGGTTGGTAAATTGGTCTGATCCCGCGCAACATTCTTTGCAGTTTCGTGGACACATCGGTGAAATCAAGCGAGGCAGCCATGAGTTCACAGCGGAATTGCGGGGCCTGACGGATGCCTTGAACCAACCGCGTGGAAGGGCTTATCAACCCGCATGTTCAGCAGTATTGGGGGATGCCGGGTGTAAATTTGATACGCTTCAAGCCGGGTTTTTCTACGAAGGCCCAATGGGCGCGCTGGAAGATGGTCGAGTTTTAAAAGACTTGGATCTAAGTGCGTTTGATCTAGGCTGGTTTTCAAGAGGCGTAGTGGAAGTGTTGACAGGATCGGCCAAAGGGCTGCGTGCGAGCATCAAACAAGATCATATGCAGGCGGATGTCCGGGTTCTTCAGCTGTGGGAACCAATTCGTGCTGCTTCGAGTTTTGACGACATTATCCGCGTTACTGTGGGGTGTGATAAGCAATTTGGCACCTGCCAAACCAAGTTTCAAAACGTTCTAAATTTTCAGGGGTTTCCGCATATTCCCGGTGAGGATTGGCTGGTGACCAGCCCTGTGGCGCTGTCTGCGCGTTCGTGGGAATAGAGACATGGCCGAAATTGTTGATAAAGCCATCGCCGAGGCGCGTGAGTGGCTGGGCACGCCCTATCACCATCAAGCCAGCGTAAAGGGCGCAGGCACTGATTGTTTGGGTCTGTTGCGGGGTATTTGGCGTCACCTTTACGGTGCCGAGCCACAACTGGTTCCTACATATACAGCGGATTGGGCAGAGACCGGTACGACCGACGTATTGATAGAGGCTGCCTGGCGTCATTTGACGCCAAGCCCGACCCTAGCCCCAAAGCGGGGCGATGTTTTGGTCTTTCGGTTGCAAAGTGAAGCCATTGCCAAACACCTCGGCGTAGTGTCCCGCGACGGGGATGAGCCGTATTTTATTCACGCATATTCGGGGCATGGCGTTGTGGAAAGTCCACTGAGCCGCCCCTGGGCCCGCAGAATTGCGGCCCGTTTTGTCTTTCCTGAAAGGATCTGATCATGGCGACGCTTCTTCTTTCTGCAGCTGGAATGGCGGTCGGTGGCTCGGTCGGTGGCAGTGTTTTGGGACTGTCTTCGGCTGTTGCGGGGCGTTTCATCGGGGCCTCAATCGGTCAACTGATCGATCAGCGCCTAATGGGGGGTGGTTCTGATGTGGTCGAAACAGGGCAGGTAGACCGATTTCGCTTAACAGGTGCAAGTGAAGGTACTGCTATTGGTCAGGTGTTTGGTCGTATGCGGGTTGGTGGCCAAGTAATTTGGTCTTCACCGTTTCGCGAAACTGTCACGACCAGCGGCGGGAGTGGCAAGGGAACGCCACAACCCAAGACCAAAACTTACAGCTACTCTGTCTCGCTGGCGATTGCGCTGTGTGAGGGTCAGATCACGCGAGTTGGACGCATCTGGGCCGACGGTATCGAAATTTCCAAAGACGATTTGAATCTGCGTGTCTACACGGGCAGTCAAACCCAGTCGCCAGATCCGACAATTGCTGCGTTTCAAGGCACGTCTGCGACGCCTGCTTATCGTGGGACTGCCTATGTTGTGATGGAAAACTTGGCCTTAGGACAGTTTGGAAATCGCGTGCCTCAGTTCAGCATGGAAGTCATGCGCGGTGGTGATGCCGCTGAAACCGAAACCTCGGATATTGTAAAAGCGGTTGCGATGATTCCGGGAACCGGAGAATACGCACTTGCGACAACGCCTGTGCACATGCGCGCTAGATTTGGTCAATATTTGTCTGCGAATGTGAACAGCCCTTCTGGTAAAACCGATTTTGTCACCTCAACAGATGCCCTGAATGAAGAACTTCCGAATTGCGGCGCGGTATCTTTGATTGTGTCTTGGTTCGGCGATGATTTGCGGTGTGGGCACTGCAAGGTTCAGCCAAAGGTCGAACAAAAGCAAACAGATGGCCGCAATATGCAATGGTGGGTCAGTTCCACGCGTCGTGCCGATGCTGGGATTGTACCGCAGCAATCTGGTCGCCCGATTTATGGTGGATCGCCAGCGGATACGTCCGTCATTCAAGCGATTCAGCGCCTGAAGGCGACTGGCCAGAAGCCCATGTTTTATCCGTTTATTTTGATGGAGCAGACACAAGGCAATTCGTTGCCCAACCCCTACACTGGAGAGGCAGGTCAGCCGGTGCTGCCATGGCGCGGACGGATTACAACCAGTTTGGCCCCAACGATGTCTGGGACGCCCGATCAAACCGCTACAGCGCGCAGCGAGGTGGCGGCATTTTTCGGAACAGCGTCCCCCTCTGATTTTTCGATTTCGGCAAATACAGTGAGCTATTCCGGGCCCGACGAATGGAGCTATCGCAGGTTCATTCTGCACTATGCATATTTGTGCAAGGCCGCTGGCGGTGTTTCTGCATTTTGCATTGGCTCTGAGATGCGTGGACTCACGCAAATACGCGATGATCTTGGGTTTCCAGCGGTTGTTCAACTGCGTCAACTGGCTGGAGAAGTGCGACAAATCTTGGGGGCTGGCACGAAAATAAGTTATGCTTCCGATTGGTCGGAATATTTTGGCTATCAACCCAATGATGGGTCTGGCGATCGATTTTTTCATTTGGATCCACTGTGGGCAGATGATGCTATCGATTTCATTGGCATTGATAATTATATGCCTTTGTCAGACTGGCGCGACACTGCAGATCATGCAGATGTGGAGGCCGGATCGATTTATAATCTCGAGTACCTCATGGGCAATGTTCAGGGGGGGGAAGGTTATGATTGGTACTATGCAAGCGAAACTGCCCGACAACAGCAAATTCGGACCCCAATCGAAGACGGCACTTATCAGGAGCCTTGGATTTACCGTTACAAAGACATCCAATCTTGGTGGTCGCAACCGCATTTTGAACGGGTTGCTGGTGTGCGGTCCGAGGTTTCTACCCAGTGGCAACCCCAATCAAAACCCATTTGGTTTACCGAGCTTGGTTGCGCAGCGATAGACAAAGGCACAAACCAACCTAACAAGTTCTTGGATCCTAAATCATCGGAATCGCGTTTGCCGTATTTTTCAAATGGCCAACAAGATGATTTTATGCAGGCTCAATACATCAGGGCGATGCACGGTTATTGGGAGGATGCGACAAACAACCCGATCTCCGATCTATATGCGGCACCTATGGTTGATATGTCGAACGCATTTATCTGGGCTTGGGACGCGCGGCCTTATCCCTATTTCCCTAACAACAGGTCCCTTTGGACTGACGGCGATAACTATGCCAAAGGCCATTGGCTGAATGGTCGCGCTACTGCCCGTAGCCTTGCCTCAATCGTAACAGAAGTTGTTGAGAAATCGGGCGTACAGAATATCGACACTGCCCGGTTGTTCGGCACTGTTCAAGGCTATCAAATCACAGATATCTCGTCGGCTAGGGCGGCTTTGCAGCCACTACTTTTGGTTTATGGAATTGATGTTGTAGAAAGAGCCGGCGTTCTGGTTTTCCAAAATCGGTCGGGGGCCGTGCAAGCAACATTTGATGCGTCTGACTTGGTATTTGATGACGCGCATCCGGTTCCAGTAGAGGCCTCAAGGGTCTCGGAAGGGGAAACTGTTGGTCGTGTGCGTCTTGGCTTTGTTGAATCTGAGGCAGCGTACGAAACCCGCTCTGTAGAGGCTGCAGCCTCGGACAAACCGGACACTGCTGGTGTGTCACAAAGCAACTTTGATTTGGCGATGACCCGCGGCGTCGCCTCGCGCGTTGCAGATCGATGGCTGACAGAAGCACGTATCGCCCGTGAAAGTTACCAATTTGCGCTGCCGATGTCACAAAACGAGATCGGAGCAGGGGACACGGTTGCCCTGAATTGGGAGGGCGCCACGACCTATGCACGAATTGATAACGTGCAGGACAATATCAGTCGCCAAGTGGATGCAACCCGCGTGGACATAGGTGTATACGAGGCCCCAGAAGTCGCCGAAGTCGAAGCTGTCGCGCCAACATTTACAGCAATTGGCCCTGTGGACGCTGTTTTCTTGGACGTCCCGCTGTTGACCGGTGATGAAACGCCGCATGCGCCCCATGTGGCTCTGGTGGCAGATCCATGGCCGGGGGGGGCTGCTGTTTATACCAGTTCATCCACTGACGGTTTTGCATTCAACACGCTTGTTCAAGGCTCTGCCACGTTTGGCGAGCTTTTGACGCCGCTTGAGCTGCAAGCGCCTGGACATTTGCATCGGTTGGTCCAGTTCGACGTCTCGATGATCCATGGCGAGCTGACGTCTGTGGACGAGTTGGCCCTTATGGCAGGTGCGAATACGGCTTTCCTGAGCCAAGGGGACCCAGATTTGGTTGAGGTCCTGCAGTTCTTGTCTGCCGATTTGATCGATCCGGGAACTTATCGGATCACTGGTGTTCTGCGAGGGCAAGCGGGTAGCGACGGTATTGCACCGAAGCAATGGCCTATAGGAAGTTATTTTACGCTGATGAATCCTGCCGTCGTTCAGTTGGATCTTGCAACTGCCCTGCGGGGGACCACGCAGACTCTACGATTTGGGCCGTCCTCGCGTGGATATGCAGACGCGACCTACAGCGAAGAAGAACATAGTTTTTCTGGCAATGGATTGCGCCCGTACCGTCCTTGTCACGCAAAAGTAGATGTCGATCAGAGTGGCGACATCGCTATTTCTTGGATCCGGCGCACTCGAAAAGATGGTGACAACTGGTCCGGTATCGATGTGCCTTTGGCGGAAGAAACCGAAGCCTATTTGATTTCTGTCGTGCAGAACGGCGAAAATGTGCGGCAATTAACGACGACCCAGCCGCAATGGACGTATTTAGCGGCTGATGCACTGTCGGACCTTCAAAGCGGTGCCTACACCATCGAAATCGCGCAAATTTCGGCCGTGTTTGGCGCCGGTCCTTCTTTGACGATTGAACGCCTCCATTGAGCCAAGTGGTAACATCTGGCGATTGCATCGCCATTGCGCGCGCCTTGCTCGCCAGTGACCGTCCAGAATGGGACGCGTTATTGGCAAAAATACTTGCGTTCGAGGCGATGCAAGGCGCGCAAGTCATGCCCAGTTTGATGAGCGTGGCGAACACATATCCTCAAAGCCCGGAAATGTTCTGGTCTGTCCCTCGGTTTAACGAGGCACTAATTTGTGTTTTGAAGGCTGTCTGCGACACACCCAAGAAGGTACCCCGTTCATAGGTTAAGAACTGTGACAGTTCACAAAATGTGAACGCCCACATGTCCCTTTATTATTGTCCCAAAGGACTTATCTAAGCTATTGCTAGCTCAGGCGAGGATGTTCTTATGGCTGAAACCAAAACTAAACTAACCGAAATCGACCCAGTTTGGTCGCGTATTCGGGAAGAGGCGCAGGTCGCTGTTCAAGAAGAGCCTCTGTTAGGCGGATTGGTGCACGCGTCTGTATTACACCATTCGGGGCTGGCGGAAGCGCTGGCTTACCGGACCTCGCAAAAGCTCGCGTCCAGTGAAATGTCTGAACAGATCTTGCGCGAAATCACCGACGAGGCATTTAGCAGCGACCCAACGATTTTACAGGCTTCTCGTGCCGACCTTGTCGCGGTTCGCGAACGTGATCCGGCCTGCCATCGGTTCTTGCAGCCTCTTTTGTTTTTCAAAGGCTATCAAGCGATCCAATCTTACCGCATTGGTCACTGGCTCTGGCACCAAGGACGTCGGGATATGGCGTATTTTATCCAGATGCGCGTGTCCGAGACATTTGGCGTTGATATCCATCCGGCTGCGAAGATTGGCCAAGGCATCATGATCGATCATGCCCATTCCATTGTGATTGGGGAAACTGCCGTTGTTGGCGACAATGTCTCTATGCTGCACTCGGTAACACTGGGTGGTACGGGTAAAGAAGACGACGATCGCCACCCCAAGATTGCCGACGGAGTCCTGATCGGGGCTGGTGCGAAAGTCTTGGGAAATATCAAGGTTGGTCATTGCAGCCGTATTGCTGCCGGTTCCGTGGTCTTGGAAGAAGTCCCACCAATGAAAACTGTCGCTGGCGTGCCTGCTAAGATCGTGGGCGAGGCGGGCTGTGCGCAGCCGTCTGTGACGATGCATCAGTTGATTAACGGCACGCATTAAGCCGTCCCTTACACTACAAAAAGCCGCGCGTCCTGATCGGATGCGCGGCTTTTTTGCGTTCTGAATGACAGGCTTAAGCCAGCATCATTATCGGGTTTTCGAGATTGTCCACAATAGCCTTGAGGAAGTTTGCCCCAACAGCCCCATCGATCACACGGTGATCCACGGACATCGTTACAGACATCACAGTCGCCACGCTCAGTTCCCCATCTTCGCCAACAACGGGCTGCTTTTTGCCACCACCAACGGCCAAAATGCCACCATGGGGCGGGTTAATCACAGCATCAAAGTTGTCGATACCGAACATACCGAGGTTGGAAATGGCAAAGCTACCGCCTTGGTACTCATGCGGTGCCAGTTTGCGATCACGGGCCCGGGTCGCAAGGTCTTTCATCTCGGCCGAGAGTGCGGACAGCGATTTCAGATGCGCGTCTTTCAGCACTGGTGTGAACAGCCCGCCTTCGATGGCGACAGCAACGGCTACATCGGACGGGGTCAGCTGCAACACACGATCACCGGCCCAAACAGCGTTCGCCTCAGGCACCTCTTGCAAGGCCAAAGCACAGGCTTTGATGATAAAGTCATTCACTGACAGTTTGACACCTTTGCCTTCAAGCTGCTTGTTCAACTGGCTGCGGAACTTGAGCAGCGCATCCAACTTGATATCGCGGCGCAGATAGAAATGCGGGATGGTTTGCTTGGCTTCGGTCAGGCGGGCTGCAATTGTCTTGCGCATCCCGTCCAATGGCACCTCTGTGTAGTCGCGATCTGTGTACATCTTTGCGACCATATCGGCAGATGCACCTGTCGCGGGCGCGGCAGTTGGCGTTGGCGCGCTGGCTGCGGGTGCTGCTGACGCTTTTGGGGCCGTTGTTGCATTTTCAACGTCGGCTTTCACGATCCGGCCGTGGGGGCCAGAGCCTGTCAGCGTCGCCAAGTCAAGGCCTTTGTCGGCGGCGATACGGCGCGCCAGAGGTGATGCAAACACACGCGCACCATCGGCTTTAGCCGGGGCCGCTGGGGCGGGGCTGGCCGCTGGCACAGGTGCTGTTTCGGCGACGGGCGCTGCTGCCGGGGCAGAGGCGGCAGGGTCCGCTGCGCCGCTGCCGATATCATCAGCGTTTTCGCCATCCTCCAACAACACTGCAATCGCTGTGTTCACAGCCACGCCAGCGGTGCCTTCAGCAACTAAGATCTTGCCGATGACACCTTCATCGACGGCTTCAAATTCCATCGTGGCTTTATCGGTCTCAATTTCGGCCATGATGTCGCCAGAGGCAACGGTGTCGCCTTCTTTGACCAACCATTTGGCCAGCGTGCCTTCTTCCATTGTAGGCGAGAGGGCGGGCATCAGAATTTCTGTAGGCATGATCGCTCTCCTTACCGGTAAGTCACTGATTTGACGGCCTCAACCACTTCTGCAGTGGTGACAAGCGCCAGCTTTTCAAGATTGGCTGCATAGGGCATAGGCACGTCTTTGCCTGTGCAATTGATCACTGGGGCGTCCAGATAGTCAAAGGCATTTTGCATCAAAACAGCCGAAATATGGTTGCCGATGCTGGCTACGGGCCAGCCTTCCTCGACTGTCACACAACGGTTTGTTTTCATCACTGATTTGATCACAGTGGCCGTATCCATGGGGCGCAATGTCCGCAAATCTATGACCTCGGCGCTGATACCGTCCTCGGCCAGCTTGTCTGCGGCTTCCAAAGCATAGGTCATGCCGATCCCGAAAGATACAATCGTCACATCTGTGCCTTCGCGCCAAATCTTGGCCTTGCCGAAGGGCACCGTGAAGTCATCCATAACAGGCACGTCAAAGCTGCGCCCATACAGGATCTCATTTTCCAAAAAGATCACGGGGTTTGGATCGCGGATTGCAGATTTCAGCAGACCTTTCGCATCGGCTGCAGAGTAAGGCATTGCCACTTTCAAACCGGGTACTTGGGCGTACCAGGCGGCGTAGTCTTGGCTGTGTTGGGCACCTACACGGGCCGCCGCACCGTTGGGACCGCGAAACACCATAGGCGCACCCATTTGACCGCCGGACATGTACAGTGTCTTGGCCGCCGAGTTGATGATCTGATCGATCGCTTGCATGGCGAAGTTGAAAGTCATGAATTCCACGATTGGCTTCAGCCCGCCAAAGGCAGACCCAACCGCAATACCGGCAAAACCGTGCTCGGTGATTGGGGTGTCGATGACGCGCTTTGCGCCAAATTCGTCCAACAAACCTTGGGAGATTTTGTAAGCACCTTGGTATTCGGCAACTTCTTCGCCCATCAGATAGACGTTTTCATCGCCGCGCATCTCTTCGGCCATTGCGTCGCGCAAGGCCTCGCGCACAGTCGTCGGCTTCATCTCGGTGCCTTCGGGCCAATCAGGGCTGTCGTCGACTTTTGGCGCTTCAACTGGGGCCGCTACAACGGCCGGGGCTGCAACAACCTCGGTTGCTGTTGGGGCAGGGGCCGCACTGGCCGTGTCAACCGCAGAGGCGTCTTCGCCATCTTCCAACAACACAGCGATCGGGCTGTTAACAGCGACATTGGCGGTGCCTTCAGCCACTAGAATTTTCCCGATAACGCCTTCATCGACGGCTTCAAATTCCATCGTGGCTTTGTCGGTTTCAATTTCAGCCATGATGTCGCCGGACGATACAGTGTCGCCTTCTTTGACCAGCCATTTGGCCAATGTGCCTTCTTCCATCGTGGGCGAGAGGGCGGGCATAAGGATTTCGGTTGCCATGGGTTAAGCCTCCTGCGGGATTTCGTCGGCGTAAATATCTGTCCAAAGCTCGGACACGTCAGGCTCTGGGCTTTCTTTCGAAAACTCTGCGGCCTCGTTCACAATCGCTTTGATCTCTTTGTCGATGGCCTTTAGGTCATCATCGCTGGCGTGCTTGCCAGTCAGCAGCAATTCGCGCACCTGCTCAATTGGGTCACGTTCGTCACGCATTTTCTGGACCTCTTCGCGGGTCCGGTATTTCGCAGGATCTGACATGGAATGCCCACGGTAGCGATAGGTTTTAACCTCAAGGATATAAGGCCCTTCGCCAGACCGACAGTGGGCTACGGCTTTTTCACCAGCGGCTTTCACGGCCAGAACATCCATACCATCGACGATTTCACCGGGAATGCCGAAACCGGCGCCACGTGTATAAATGTCAGGAGTTGAGGAGGAACGCTGTTGCGAGGTGCCCATAGCATATTGGTTGTTTTCAATGACGAAAATCACTGGCAGCTTCCACAATGACGCCATGTTGAACGTCTCGTAAACCTGGCCTTGGTTTGCTGCCCCATCGCCGAAATAAGCAAAAGAAACGCGGTCATTACCCAGATATTTATCCGCAAAAGCCAGACCAGCGCCCAAAGGTACTTGAGCCGCCACAATGCCGTGGCCACCATAGAAATGCTTTTCCTTCGAGAACATGTGCATCGAGCCGCCTTTGCCGCGACTGTACCCACCTTCGCGGCCGGTCAGTTCGGCCATAACACCCTTGGGATCCATGCCGCAGGCCAACATATGGCCGTGGTCGCGATAGGATGTGACGCGCTTGTCACCTTCTTCCGCTGCGGCCTCGAGGCCCACAACGACGGCCTCTTGGCCAATGTAGAGGTGACAAAAGCCGCCGATTAAACCCATTCCGTAAAGCTGCCCCGCTTTTTCTTCAAATCGCCGGATCATCAGCATTTCGCGGTAATGGCCGAGCAATTCCTCGGCTGACACGTTGGGTTTTTTCTTTGCGGCCATCGGGTTCTCCTCGCGCAATTCCAAAGTAGTTTAATATTAAACTATTGTATACCGCAGGCTGTTTCGTTTTTCCACGGCAAAGTGACGCCACGGCCAATTCGACGCAGGCGTATCTATAAACTGTGTTTTTAGAAGGGGTTAGCGGATGATGATTTCGTCGCTGCGCGCCATGCCAATGACACTGCGGACCTGTTCATCCAATAGATCCAGATCAAGGTAAGTATCCGACAAACGTTTGGTTTTGTTTTCCATAGCAGCAACTTCGGCCTGCAATCCTTGCAGTTGGGTCCGCAAGATATCTGCATCCGCTTGAATCTCGGCGCGGCGAAACAACCCGTAGTCCCCTTGCACGGCGGCAAATGTAAAATACAGACCCAACGCCAAGGTCACGCAAAAATACGATATCACACCAAGTGCGGGGGATGTCTTGTTGTTCATGTCACTGCCTTTTGTCGCTTCTTAATTGAGCAACTTTGTTTAGAATGACACAATTTACACGGTTTGGGAATCCCTTATGTTGCCTAAAGCGTTTGAAACATGCAGTTTTTAGCTGTTTTGACCGTGAAATCGATTGGATCTGCGTGATGTGTCTCGCCTCTCTTTCAAAAAGAGCTGTTGGTATGGCCTGCGGTCTGGTTGTTATGACCCTGATCGGATGTGCGCCGCGCGGGACGTTTAGCGCGCTGCCCGTAGGGGCCACACCGGGCACCATCGAGCGGATTTATGTAGCAACCGAACGCGGCCTTCAGGCGCGCGATGGGGCAACCTTCGGCAATGTGCGCTCGGATGAGCTTCGGTTTGGAACCGTAGATGTATCCGTGCCGCAGCAACACGTTGTGGGGCAAATCGAATGGCCCAAGGGTGCCGCAGATCCGGTTCGGCACTTTGTGGTCTCCGAAACATCGGGTCTGGATAATTTGGACGATTTTGTCCGCCAAGTGCAGGCAGATCAGACCGAGGCTGCTGAGACGTTGGTTTTTGTGCATGGGTTCAATGTCAACAATGCCGAGGCGGTCTATCGCTTGGCGCAGATCCGGCATGACTATGGCATTCCAGTGCCGACCGTTGCGTTTTCATGGCCCTCAGCAGGGCATCCAGCGGCCTATGTTTATGACCGTGACAGCGTGATTTTTGCGCGAGACGGGTTAGAAAAACTCATCACTGCCCTTGTGGCCCGCAAGGGGCAAAAGGTGGTGCTGGTGGCCCATTCTATGGGGTCTCAATTGGTGATGGAAGTGCTGCGACAACTTACAATCGCTGGCCGCCAAGATGTGTTAGGTCGCGTGGAATCAGTGGCCCTGATATCGCCCGATATTGATCCAGACGTTTTTCAAAGGCAGATGGATCGGATCGATCCAATCCCGCCGAACTTTACTCTGTTTACCTCATCTGAGGACATCGCATTGGGACTGTCATCGATTTTGGTAGGGCGCAAAGCGCGCTTGGGCGCGATCAATACCGCCGAGGAAGTGGCTGGCCTGCCAGTCACCGTGGTGGATCTTAGCAATCTGGCAGATGGCGAGGCTGGCAACCATTTGACCCTTGCCTCGTCGCCTGCTGCGGTGGCCTTTGTCGGGGGACTGATTGCCGCCGGACAGTTGGAAACCGGATCCCAACCCCGCGTCATCCGCGCGCCCGCAAGCGGGGTGTTTCCAAAATGAAAACGCAGCCCCGTTGGGACTGCGTTTGTGACATGTTTTGTCCGCGCTGAAGCAGAGGTTAGCGCGTCAGGCTTTGCCGCGATAGATATCGACCAGTTTGCCCAGCATCGACAGCGCATCGGCCTTGTCCCGTTGGAAACTGTTGCGCCCGATGATTGAACCGTTGCCGCCGCCGTCGCGAATGGCGCGCGCGTCGTCGTATACGCTGTCGGCGCCTTTTTTCGCGCCGCCAGAAAAGACCACGATGCGGCGTCCGGCAAGGCTGCTGTCCATGCAGTGTTTCACGCGTGCGGCTTGAGTCGAAATGTCGATCCCTTGCTCCTCATAGACCTTCTTGGCTTCGGGCAGCATAAGGTGATCGGTGCTGAGTTTGATCTTGATGATATGAGCGCCCATGAGGGCCGCCATTTGGGCCGCATAAGCCGCCACGTCGATGGCTGTTTCGCCCTCTTTGGTGATGCCTTCGCCGCGTGAATAGGACCAAATGACAGTGGCCACGCCTTTGGCGGCAGCTTCTTTGCGCATCTCGACGATTTCTTCGAACATATCCACTGCACAGTCCGAGCCGGGGTAGATGGTAAAGCCGATGGCCCCTGCGCCGATGCGCAGCGCATCATCTACAGACGCCGTGACGGCTTGATCTTTGCCCGCTGTGCCCGACATCAGCGAGTTGGCGGAGTTGACTTTGAGGATCGTTGGGATTTGGCCAGCGAATGTGTCTGCGCCAGCTTCCAAAAGGCCCAAAGGGGCTGCAAAAGCGTTTAAGCCTGCATCAATCGCCAACTGGTAATGATAGTGCGGGTCGTAGCTGGCGGGGTTGGCATTGTACGTGCGCGCAGGCCCGTGTTCGAACCCTTGGTCCACAGGCAGAATGATCATTTTACCGGTGCCACCTAGCTTGCCATGCATCAGCATTTGGCACAGCTTGGCTTTGACCCCGGGCGTTTCGCCTTCGTAATTGGACAGGATTTTCTGGACAGTACGGGTGGCGCGCATGGGGCTCTCCTAAGGATCTATTAACAATAGTGGTGCCTTAGAGGGCTGTTAGAACCCTTGCAATGATGTTAGCGCAATCACATGAACTGTTTACGCTAACACGCGGGGATTATGTCGAAATTATGACGATTTAGCCGCCCAAAGCCGCGACGCCGGGCAGGGTTTTACCCTCCATCCATTCCAAGAATGCGCCGCCGGCTGTGCTGATATAGGTAAAATCATCGGCAGCACCGGCTTGGTTCAAAGCGGCCACTGTGTCCCCACCACCGGCCACTGAAATCAGCTTGCCTGCTTTGGTTTGGTCCGCGGCGACGCGGGCTGCGGCGTTTGTGGCAGTGTTGAATGGGGCGATCTCGAAAGCCCCAAGCGGGCCGTTCCAGATTAGGGTTTCTAAGCCCTCGAAAGCCGCTTCGACGGCTTTGACAGCCAGTGGGCCGGCATCGAGAACCATTTGATCGGCGTCCAGCACCGTATCGCTGTTCAACGCAATAACCTTGTGATCTGCGCCTTCTTTGAACGCGCGGGACACAAGCCCATCAACAGGCAGAACGATCTTGCAGCCCGCAGCCTCGGCGGCCGTCATGATGTCGCGTGCTGTGTCCAGCATATCGGCCTCGACCAAGGATGCGCCCAATTGCGCACCCTGTGCCAAAAGGAAGGTGTTGGCCATGCCGCCGCCGATCACCAGAACATCCAACTTCCCGACGAGGTTTTCCAAAAGTGAGATTTTGGTCGACACTTTCGCCCCGCCAACCACAGCGCCAACAGGGCGTTTGGGGGTCGACAAAGCAGCCTCCAACGCGCTGAGTTCGGCCTGCATCAAACGACCTGCGCAATTGGGCAGCAATTTGGCGACCCCTTCTGTGCTGGCGTGGGCGCGGTGCGCGGCCGAAAACGCATCGTTGCAATAGATGTCGCCCAAGCTGGCCAGAAAGCCTGCCATTTGCGGATCATTGGCTTCTTCCATGGCCGTAAAGCGTGTATTTTCCACCAAGATCACGGCATCAGACGGCTGGGCATCAATAAACTCGCGGGAAGGGCGCTGGACAAATGTGACGTCCACACCAAACGCCGCAGACAGGGCAGGCACCAAAGGTTCCAGCGAAAGTTCGGGCTTGAATTCACCCTTGGGGCGGCCGAAATGCGCCAACAAAATCGGGCTGCCACCTGCGGCTAGAATATCCTTTATCGTCGGCACAATCCGCTCGATCCGCGTGGCGTCGGTGATTTTGCCATCTTCCATGGGAACGTTGATATCCACACGGGTTAAGACGCGCTTACCTGCCAGTTCCATGTCATCCAATGATTTCCAGCCCATGTGCCCACTCCTGTTGATGCGATTGCCGTGATGCAATTGCAGCGGTGGTCGCGCAGTATCATGCTAAGGTCAAGCCGCTTGCCCTTGGCTTTCCCCCAAACTCGCCCTAGTTTGCGCCCAAACACATTTAGGAGCAGCCAAATGGCCGAGATCAAAGACCCCGAAAACACAATTCTGATGGAACTCAAAGACGGCACCGTCACCATCGCCTTGTTGCCTGACGTGGCCCCGCTGCATTGCGAGCGGATGAAAACGCTGGTGCGCGAAGGCAAATATGACAACGTTTGTTTCCACCGCGTGATCGACGGGTTCATGGCGCAAACCGGCGACGTGGCCAATGGCAACATGGAAGACGGTTTCAACATCCGGATGGCGGGCACAGGTGGCTCGGACTACGATGACGTGAAGGCCGAGTTTTCCAAAGTGCCGCACGCCCGCGGCTCTATCGGTGCGGCGCGCTCTGCCAATCCTGACAGCGCCAACAGCCAGTTCTTTATCAACTTCAAAGACAATGATTTCCTGAACGGTCAGTACACGGTTTATGGCCAGGTCATCTCTGGCATGGATCATGTGGATGCCATCGCCCGTGGCGAGCCGCCGATGAACCCAGACCGGATGGTGTCGATGAAGGTGGCAGCAGATGTATAAGTTGGCTCTGGCGGCACTGCTTGCCGCGTCACCGGCCTTTGCCACAGGCATCACAATCGAAGTGGCCGGCGAGGCCTCTGGCACGATCACCATTGATTTGCTTGAGGATATTGCCCCGCAGCATGCCGCGCGCATCGCGGAATTGGCAGCAGAAGGTGCCTATGACGGGGTGGTGTTTCACCGCGTGATCGATGGCTTTATGGCCCAAACTGGCGACGTTGAATTTGGCGTGTCCGGCGGCGACACAGCCCGCGCTGGCATGGGGGGATCGGACAAACCGGACTTGCCTGCGGAATTTTCCGACGTGCCTTATGATCGCGGCGTTGTTGGTATGGCCCGCAGTCAGAACCCGAATTCGGCCAACAGCCAGTTCTTTATCATGTTTGATCAAGGCTACTTCCTGAACGGCCAATACACGGTCGTCGGCCGTGTGACTGAAGGCATGGATGTGGTGGATGCGATCAAAAAAGGTCGCGGTCAAAACGGCTCGGTCCGAGGCACACCGGACATGATGAAAACGGTCACAGTCACCGAGTAACTTCCGCGCGAGCGGTTGGCAAAACGGCTATCATGGGGGCGCTTCCTCTGCCAAAGTATGGTGAGATGGAGGTGTCCCCAATGCGTTTGAAATCCCTTGTTGCCGTGGCCTTTGCTGCGATGATCACAGTGGCCGAGGCCAGCCCGGAGTTCTGGGTGAACGAATGGCCCAACACGAATTTTGAGAAAACCACAGTGGACAATTGGGTTGAGATCCTGTCGGGCGGGCCACCCCGTGACGGTATCCCTGCACTCAATAATCCCAGCTTTATCGCTGTGGGGGATGAGGGCGACATTGGCGACCGCGAACCGGTGATTGCTGTGGAATTTGAAGGGGATACAGCGCGCGCCTATCCCATTCGCTACCTCACTTGGCATGAGATTGTGAACGATACAGTTGCAGGAATTCCAGTAGCTGTCACCTTTTGCCCCTTGTGCAATTCAGGCATCACTTTTGATCGTCGTGTGCGGGGCCAAGTGCTGACTTTTGGTGTCTCGGGTAAGCTGCGTAACTCGGATATGGTGATGTTTGACCGCGAAACCGAAAGCTGGTGGCAACAGGCCATTGGCACAGGTATTGTGGGGGACCTTACGGGTGAAAAACTGACAGCTCTGCCCACGTGGATGGAAAGTTGGGCCGAATTTAAGGCTCGCAACCCGCAGGGCCTTGTCATGGCGCGCCCCGGTGCACCACGGGCCTATGGGGCCAACCCATATCAAAGCTATGACAGTTCCCATCGACCATTTTTGTACAGTGGCGAACTGCCGCCACATGACATTCCCGCGTTGGCCCGCGTTGTGCGTATTGGCGATCAGGCTTGGCCGGTTGCCCGCTTGCGCGATGAAGGTGGTGTGACCCAAAGTGGGCTTACGTTGAGTTGGGCCGAAGGCCAAGCCAGCGCGTTGGACAGCCGCAACATTAACGCAGGCAAGGAAGTTGGCACCGTGCGCGTGCGTGACGCCCAAGGACGCGATGTGGCCCATGATGTGATGTTTGCCTTTGCCTTTCACGCCTTCTGGCCGGACGGTCAATGGATGCTGAAATAACCCAAAGCGGCTGGCACTCGGATAGGCCCCGCGCTAGCGTGGCGAAAAAGGAGTCGCCCTATGCCGCAGTTTGCCCGATACCCCAGCCTTGAGGGCGCAGTTGTTTATCTAACCGGGGGCGCAGGCGGGATCGGTGCCGACATGGTGCGCGCGTTTTGCGATCAAGGGGCACAAGTCGCCTTCTTTGATTTCGATGCAGCAGGCGGGGCAGCTATGGCAGCTGAGACCGGTGCAATTTTCAAAGAAGTGGATTTGCGCGACATCCCGGCATTGCAAGAGGCCATGGCCGAGGCGTTGCGCGAGGTTGGTACACCGGATGTCTTGGTCAACAATGCCGCCCGCGATGATCGCCATGGCTGGGAAACTGTCACGCCAGAGTACTACGACGAACGTATCGCCACGAACCTTAAACACATGTTTTTCGCAACCCAAGCCGTGGCACCTGCTATGCAGGCCGCGGGCAAGGGCAGCATCATCAATATGGGCTCGAATTCCTGGTGGGAAGCAGGCGGTGGGATGCCGGTTTACACCACCTCCAAGGCCGCTGTGCACGGGATGACCCGCAGCTTTGCGCGCGATCTTGGGCCGGACCGGATCCGCGTGAACACTGTGGTGCCCGGATGGATTATGACCGATCGCCAGAAAGAGCTTTGGGTGACCGAAGAAAGCCTTGCCAATCATCTGAACAATCAATGCCTGAAGGATCCGATCGCACCGGAATATGTGACCCGCATGGTGCTGTTTTTGGCCTCGGATGATGCAGCTATGTGCACAGCGAACAACTATATGGTCGAAGGCGGCAGTATTTGAGCGCTCCGATTGTTGTCATCGGGGCAGGGATCGTCGGGGTATCCACGGCGATCTGGCTTCAACGGGCCGGACACCGCGTGGTGCTGTTGGACAAAGATGCGCCGGGGCAGGCGGCCTCCTTTGGGAATGCAGGTCTACTGGCGGGCTGGGCAATTACGCCAGTGACCTCGCCGCGCCTGTGGCGCGATGCACCGCCGATGATCTTAAACCCGCGCTCGCCGTTGTTCATCAAATGGCGCCAACTGCCCAGACTGCTGCCGTGGTTTGCGCGATTTTTGCGCCATACCAGTGATGCTGAAACACGGCGCATCGTGGCGGCCATGGATCCGTTGATCAGCGACAGCGTCGATCAACATCGCCAATTGGCCGCAGGAACGCGCGCCGAAGGATGGATCGAAAACAGCAAGATGGGTTTCGTCTATAACCGCAAACGTGACTTTAAGAACGACGCCTATATGTGGGCATTGAAAGCAGAATATGGGCTTAGCCCTGATGTGTTGGAAGGCCCCGCGTTGCGCGATGCCGAACCGATCCTGAGCCCACAGATTGAAGTCATGGCCGTCCTCAGCGGATGGGGCCATGTGACCAATCCGGGCGGCTATATCACGGCACTGGCGGATGCATTTGTGGCCCAAGGCGGGCAAGTGGTCCAAGCCGAGGTGACAGCAATTCACCGCGCCGATGGGACAGTGCGCGAGGTGATTACCGATCAAGGGCCCATGCCTTGCAAAAAACTAGTGGTCACAGCGGGGGCGTGGTCGCGCGAGATGATGCAAATGCTGGGTCTCGATGTGCCGTTGATCGCCGAACGAGGCTATCATGTGCTGCTGGAAGAGCCATCAATGCTGCCACGTCACCCAATGTTGATGATGAATGGCAAATTTGGTGTGAACCCGATGGAAATGGGGCTACGCTGCGCCGGAACCGTCGAATATGGCGACACGTCCCAGACCCCCAGCCGCAAACCACTGGCGCTGTTGCGGCGTCACATCGCCCAGAGTTTTCCAAAGCTGACGTATAAATCGACCCAGGACTGGATGGGGTTTCGCCCCTCCACACCTGACAGCCTGCCTTTGATTGGCCAGATTGGCACATCAGGGATTTACACAGGCTTTGGCCATCAACATGTGGGGCTTACCGCCGGCCCCAAGACCGGGCGTTTAGTGGCGCAAATGATCGATGAGCAACCCGCGAATCAAGACATGAGTGGCTTTGATCCGGCACGCTACTTGCGCTGAATGTTACCTATTTCCTAAGAAAACAGCCAAAATACTCGCCTCAAAATTGCAATTTACCTCATTTGGGGGATGTGCGACCGGCGGCGCAGAATTATCCAAGTCTATGGGGGCCGTTTTTCGCCCGCGTATAATTTTAACATTATTTTTTTCAAAGTGAGGGCGCTATGACGTTCAAGAAATTTCTTCTATTTGTACTGGGTTTGGGGCTGTCTGCTCTGCCAGCGACAGCCGAAACACTTAGGTTTGATTTTAAGGGTGAGGTTGTCCGCACTAATGATGGCACGCTGCAAAACAATGATGTTGCGTCCATCGGCACAATCACAACTGGCGATGCGGTCTCGGGTAGCTTTATCCTAGATAATTCGGCGCTGACAGGGGGCGCTGCGTCCACGTTTTCAAACAGTTCCGCTGTGACCAACTTTAATATGGTGATGGATGGCTTGTCGTTTTCGACCAGTGGGACCGGCACCGCAACCCTGCGCAATGATCATATGGCAGGGTCCAGCGCGCCCCTGCGGGACAACTTTTTTGTCAGAGGGACCAGCCCGACCGGTCCGACCGTAGGCGGTTTGACGGCGTCTATTCTGCAATTCTCGGTCGGGGGTACGGACACCAGTGTTCTGTCCGACACCAATAGCCCAACAATTCAACAGTTCTTGGATATGTTTGCTGCGGATACCATCGGCGGGTCTTTGAACTTTATTTCGTTCTCTGATGGTTCTGACGCGCGTTTCGAAGTGTCAGAGTTAAAGATCTCGGCAGTGCCATTGCCTGCGGGCGGGTTTTTGTTGATCGGGGGTCTTGGCGCGTTGACTGTGTTGCGCAAACGCAAAAGACAAAGCTAGGATCCGGTCCTCAAACCACTGTTTGGCTTTTGTCCAGCGGCCTGCCTTTCACGGGCGGGCCGCTGTTTTTTTGTTAGGCCAAAGTTACCAACGCATGGCGCTTTTTGCCTGCGCTTAGTTTGATCGGCTCGGCCAAATCGGCGGCGGTGATCAAAAGGCCCGCATTGGTCAAGGCCGCGTCGTTCATCTTGGCCCCATTGTCTGCGATCAGGCGTTTTGCCTCTTTGCCAGAACCTGCCAGACCGGATTTTACGATCAACTGCACAATCGAGATGCCGTCGCCAATATCTGCGGCTGCTAGGGCCAGCGTCGGCAAGTCGTCCCCGATGCCGCCTTTCTCAAAGACTTCTTTCGCAGTGGCTTCGGCGGCTGCAGCGGCCTCGGCCCCGTGCAACAGCGTGGTGACTTCATTGGCCAATATGATCTTGGCGTCGTTGATCTCGGACCCTTCCAGCGCGCCAAGACGATCACATTCCTCAATCGGCAATTCGGTGTAGAGTTTCAGGAAGCGCCCCACATCCGCATCGGTGGTGTTGCGCCAGAACTGCCAGAATTTATAGGACGACAGCTGATCACCGTTTAGCCAGATCGCGCCGTCCTGAGATTTGCCCATTTTCTTGCCATCCGAGGTGGTCAGCAAGGGCGAGGTGAGGCCGTAGACCTCATTGTCGATCACGCGTCGTGTCAGGTCGATGCCGTTGACGATATTGCCCCATTGATCGGAACCGCCCATTTGCAGCAGACAGCCGTAGCGGCGATTAAGCTCCATAAAATCATAGGCTTGCAGGATCATGTAATTGAATTCGAGGAACGAAAGGGATTGCTCCCTGTCCAGACGGGACTTCACACTTTCAAAGGCCAGCATGCGGTTGACCGAGAAATGCCGCCCGATATCGCGCAGAAACTCGAGGTAGTTCAACCCGTCCAGCCATTCAGCGTTATTGAGCATCATCGCATCCGTGTCACCATCGCCAAAGCTGACGTAATGGGAAAACACCTGCCGGATGCCGTCGATATTGGCGTTGATCTGGTCCTCGGTCAGCAAGGGGCGTTCATCGGCGCGAAAGCTGGGGTCGCCCACCTTGGTGGTGCCGCCGCCCATCAAAACCAACGGCTTGTGGCCGGTCTTTTGCAACCAGCGAAACATCATGATCTGGATCAATGATCCCACATGCAAGGAACTGGCTGTGGCATCAAAGCCGATATAGGCGGGCACCACGCCTGCAACCATTGCCTCGTCCAAGCCCTGATAATCGGTACAATCGGCCAGAAAGCCCCGTTCGATCATCACGCGTATAAACTCGGATTTTGGGTGGTATGTCATAGCTTGTGTCCTTGCAGTATCGCAGGCATCTATAGGGGCAGATTGGGTCAAGGAAAAGAGCATGTTGAAACCGGGGATCGTCACTGCCCTTGGAGCTATGTCTGGCACGTCGCTGGACGGGGTAGACGCGGCCGTGATCCAAACTGATGGGGTGACGATTGCGGGCTTTGGTCCGTCGGCCTACCGGCCTTATAGCGTTGAGGAACAAGCCGCATTGAAAGCCGTTTTGGGGCGCTGGCCCGATCCCGAACTGGAAGACGTGGCCGAACTGATCGAGACCGCCCATGCGCAGGTTTTAGCAGGCTTTAATGCCGTCGATTTGGTTGGGTTCCATGGCCAAACCTTGGCCCATGATCCCGACAGTGGCCGCACCCATCAATTGGGCGACGGTCAGGTGTTGGCTGATGTGCTGGAATGCCCAGTGGTGTGGGACTTTCGCTCAGCAGACGTCCAGATGGGCGGGCAGGGCGCGCCCTTGGCCCCGTTTTTCCACTTTGCTTTGGCCAAGTATATCAAAGCGGACGCGCCGGTGGCGTTCCTGAATTTGGGCGGTGTGGGGAATATCACATATGTTGACCCCAGGCGTCCCAAGGTCGAGGCGGATGGCGCTATTCTGGCCTTTGACACAGGGCCCGCAAATGCGCCGATCAACGATCTGATGATGGACTGGTTTGGCTATGATCACGATGCCGATGGCGCAACGGCGCTTGCAGGTACGGCCGATCAAGGGATCGTCGATCAGTTCCTGAACCACAGCTATTTTGCGCGCATACCACCAAAATCCTTGGACCGCGATGCCTTTGCAGGACTGGCTGAGGCCGTGGATGGGTTAGGGCCCGAAGATGCTGCCGCCACGCTGGTTGCGGCCTGTGCGCAATCCGTGGCCCGCGCTTTGGAACATTGCCCCACACGGCCCGAACGTTTGCTGGTCGCTGGCGGTGGGCGCAAGAACCCTGCGATCATGCAGGCGCTTTATTATGCCACGCAATGCCGTGTTGTTCCGGTCGAAGACGTGGGCCTTGATGGCGATATGCTCGAGGCGCAGGCCTTTGCCTATTTGGCGGTGCGTGTGGCGCGGGGTTTGCCGACCTCAAGCCCCAGTACCACTGGGGTCAGCGCCCATGTGGGCGGAGGCACACTAAGCCAGCCACGGGCCTAAAGGCCCGCACATTTATAGGGCGGGGCCAATGTGAACCGGGTTCGCGCGTAAGGTCGCATTTGATTGGCAAATTCGTGCAAACAGATCAGCGCGCCCTCCTTAAGCTGCGGGTTATAGGCGCGGCTGTTGACGATCACGGAACGTCCAGAGGGAGTTTCGGCAAAAATACGCACCCCAAAGTTTTTGGAGCCATGGCGCACCGAATACCGCGCCACGCGGGCCTTGGTGTAGGCCACATGTTTTGGAACACTGACGGTCGCCGCCGCCATGACCGCACAGCCCAGCAATACCGCCAGTGCAGGGATCATTTTCTTGAAATCTGTCAAGGCAACAGACAAACGAGCGAAAAAAAGAGACTGTTTCATGACTTTTATATAGTCAGTGTTGCTGACCTTATTGAGTGCCGAAATGGAAACAAACTGTTCCAACAGGCTTGATATCGGTCTGATTATCGCGAAACACGGAACAAACGCTTGGGATCTTCTTCCTATGGCAGAAATGAAATGCACGCTGGACGTATAAGCGCGAGGGGGTCGTTAAAAACAGTCGTTAAATTGCCTTAATTTTTTGGTTGGGTACAGAAGAACTTAACCAAGTGAGGATTTAATGACCCGTTCTTTTGCGATTGCTGCTGCCACAGCACTTTGCCTTTCTACACCCGCAGCAGCGGCAACTGTTGCGTACCAAGTTGACGCCAATACCACTGGCAACCAGTCTTACACCGGTGTGCTGGGAATGGATTTCGTTGTGAACCAGTCCATTGATGTCCTCAGCCTCGGTGCCTTTGACGCCGATGGCGACGGCCTGAACCGGTCCACAACGCTGGTCACGGAGCTGTGGTCGCGCGACGGCAACCAATCCGGTCAGATCTTGGCCTCGACTTCGTTTACCAGCGCTGATGCGGGAACGTTGGTGGGCGGCAGTCTTTTTAAGACGATCGCTGCTTTGACCTTGGGCGCCGGTCAATATTCTATCGTGTCCTACGGCTATAACTCGGTCGACCAAAACGGCAACAAAGGCGTGTCAGCGGGCACATGGACCACAAATGATGCTGGCGGTGCGCTGAGTTTTGTTGGTGGCAGCCGCTTTGGCGGAACATTGGGCGGCACGATCGGTGACACGCTGGACAGCGGTCCGGATGATCGCTACGCAGCGGGCACATTCAGCTATGAAATCTCGGCTGTTCCAGTGCCAGCGGCCTTGCCCTTGATGCTGATCGGTTTGGGCGCGTTCGGACTTGCCAAACGCCGCAAAACAGCCTGATCTTACTGGATTACGTGGTCAAAAAGGCTCCGCTACGGCGGGGCTTTTTCATGTTTGCCGCTTTGATTTTTAGGGTGTTGCGAAAATTCTATTGGTGAATTTGGCGATATCTGTTGAACTGTCCCGCAAAGGGCCTGTTCAAACAAAGAGGTGCAAACAGATGGTCAAAACGCTTGGAATTGGCGGTGTATTTTTCCGCGCAAAAGATCCCGCAGCCCTTGCCCAGTGGTATCAAACCCATCTTGAGGTCGCTCCGGTTCCAACTGGGCCCGACATGATGCCGTGGATCACTGAGGCGGGAGTAACAGTCTTTTCACCGTTTCAGGAGGATACCGATTATTTCCCAGAGGATCGCAGTTTTATGCTGAACTTTCGCGTCGCTAATCTGGCCGCCGCGCTAGCGGAACTTGCGGGCAACGGGATCGAAAGCAGCAGCATCGAAACCATGGAAGGCGTCGGCAAATTCGCTCGCATCCACGATCCTGAAGGCAATCCAATTGAACTGTGGGAGCCTGCCGCGCCTTAGCTGCGCGGAATATCAAATTCTGGACCGGCCAATGTGAAGCCGTCGAATTGGAAGCCGGGACTGACCGTGCAGCCGACTAAGGCCCATCCGTTAGGGGCTGCCGCTGCTTGCCAATGATCTTTGGGTACGATGGCTTGGGGCGTTTGGCCTGCGTCCAGATCCGAGCCAAGGGTCAAATGTTGGGCCGGGCCATCGTCCGTGGCGGCTATTTTCAGGGTTAGGGGCGTTCCGGCGTAGAAATGCCAAATCTCGACTGCGTCGACTTTGTGCCAGTGGCTGGACTGGCCCGCCTTGAGCAAAAAGTAAATGCAGGTGCCGCTTGGCCGATCTGGGCCCGTTTCGTCCACCCATGTCTGGCGGTAATACCCGCCCTCAGGATGAGGTTGCAGGCGCAGATCGGCAATGATTTGGTCGGCGTCCATTCCTAGCCCTTGAGGATAGAACGACCGGCATAAACAGCACTTTCACCCAGTGCCTCGTCGATGCGGATCAACTGGTTGTATTTGGCCAATCTGTCGGAGCGGGACAGGGAGCCGGTTTTGATCTGACCGCAATTCGTGGCGACGGCAAGGTCTGCGATGGTGGCGTCCTCGGTTTCACCAGAGCGGTGCGACATAACATTGGTAAAGCCTGCGCGGTGGGCCATATCGACGGCTTTCAGCGTTTCGGTCAGAGTGCCGATTTGGTTCACTTTGACCAACATCGAGTTGGCCGAGCCGCGTTCGATCCCCATGGCAAGGCGTTCCGGGTTGGTGACAAACAAATCGTCGCCCACAAGTTGGATGCGGTCGCCAAGTGTGTCGGTCAGGGCTTTCCAGCCGTCCCAGTCGTCCTCGTCACAGCCGTCTTCGATGCTGATAATCGGGTAGTCGTTGACCAGCGCCTCGAGGTAGGCGACGTTCTCGTCCGAGGACAGGGATTTGCCTTCCCCCTTCATTTCGTAGACGCCGTTATGGCAGTATTCTGTCGCGGCACAGTCCAACGCCAGATAGATATCTTCACCGGGTTTGTAGCCTGCCTTTTCGATGGATTTCAAAATGAAATCAAGGGCATCGCGGCTGGAGCTGAGGTTGGGCGCAAAGCCACCTTCGTCGCCGATACCAGTGTTGAAACCTGCGGCTGACAGCTCGCCTTTTAGGGTGTGAAACACTTCTGCGCCCATGCGCACGGCGTCGCGGATGTTGTCCGCGGCCACGGGCATGATCATAAATTCCTGCACGTCGATGGGGTTGTCCGCATGTTCGCCACCGTTGATGATGTTCATCATAGGCACTGGCAAAACCCGTGCCGAGGTGCCGCCCACGTAGCGATAAAGCGGCTGTGCTGTGTAGTCTGCTGCGGCTTTGGCCGCGGCCATGGAGACACCCAAAATCGCATTGGCGCCAAGGCGGCCTTTGTTGGGGGTGCCGTCAAGTTCGATCATTGTCTCGTCAAGGCCCACTTGTTCTGTGGCGTCCATGCCTGCCAAGGCTTCGGCGATTTCACCGTTCACAGCGGCCACGGCGTTTAAGACACCTTTACCCTTGTAACGGGATTTGTCGCCGTCGCGCATTTCAACCGCTTCATAAGCGCCAGTTGAGGCCCCCGATGGCACTGCAGCCCGGCCCATTGTGCCATCCTCAAGGACCACATCCACTTCGACGGTGGGGTTGCCACGGCTGTCTAGGATTTCGCGGGCGTGAATGTCGATGATGGTGCTCATGGTGGGAGGCTCCTTGAGAGGGGTAAATGTTGACGCGTGGTTAATACGCTTTTGCCTAAGATTAAAGGCCTAGCTGCTATGCCGGCGCTCGCGCAGAACAATGAACAGCCCTGCCGAGATGACGATTAGCACACCAATGATAGCGCTAACAGTCAATTTTTCCCCAAATACCAACATTCCCAAACCAACCCCAAATAGAATCCGACTGTACCGAAATGGCGTAACAGCAGCGATGTCTCCGATCCGCATGGCAGCGGTGATAGCGTAATTGCCAGCCATGGCGAAAAGGAGCGTGGCCAGCATCAGCCAAAAGGCGCGCCCATCAAACTGAGCTGGGGCAGGATCCGCTGCGATCAAAATCAGGCCCAAAGGGATCATAATCAAAAACCCATAGGTGGCCACGGCCAGACTGGGAATTGATTTTGGCACTTTGCGCGTGGCCAGATCGCGCCCTGCGAGGCCCAAAACAGCGATCATGCCATATATCAGGTTTGGGTCGAGGTCGGTTTGAGTGGGGTTAATAATCAACACCACGCCGAAAAAACCTACAAGGATTGCTCCCCAACGCCACGGGCCAACAGGTGCCCCAAGGATCACAGCAGCCCCAAGGGTCACAATGATCGGGGTGGCTTGGATCAGGATCGAAATCGTGGTCAGCGGGATCAGGCTAAGGGCGGTGATCATCCCGAACACGCCGATAATTTCGGAAGTATTCCGGACCACCACAGCCGGGTTGAAAAACGCACCTGTCCAAATGGCGATGCCCGCACGTCGCGCCATGCCATAAAAAACAGCCACCCCGCCAAGACCCATAATCAAGATGATATAGCCGTTGGCCAGTTGCTGTGAGGCCAGCTTGATCAACATGTCCGACATGGCAAAGCCCGCCATGGAGGCCGTCATCAATAAGATCCCGCGCAATGTGTCAGACATGGGTCAGGGTATTCAGTTCAAGGGGGGGGACGGGGCCGAGGTTCATATCTGAAACGCAATTCTTGCTAGGACTTAGATGCTGTGTGATGTGTGCGCGCCACCGTTCGGACAAAGGCAAAAGGTCCAGCGGCTCAGATGTAGAACTATCTCGGATCGCGGACAAATCCACAGTTTCGAAAGAAAGATCTACCCGGTATTCGCGGCACGGCGCCACGGATCTGTCAAAGATCTATTTCTTGATCGGCACGCCGTAGAGTTCGAGGCGGTGGCCTTTGAGGGTATATCCCAGCTTTTGCGCGATTTTCTCTTGTAGGGCTTCAATCTCGGTGTCGACAAATTCGATCACTTCGCCGGAATTAATATCGATCAAGTGGTCGTGGTGGTCACGGTCAGCGGTCTCGTAGCGCGCACGGCCATCGCCAAAGTCGTGCTTTTCCAAGATCCCGGATTCTTCGAATAGTTTGACCGTGCGGTAGACCGTGGCAATAGAAATGCGCGGGTCAATGGTGCTGGCGCGGGCATAAAGCTCTTCTACATCGGGGTGGTCATCGGCGTCCTGCAGCACCTGCGCGATCACGCGGCGTTGGTCGGTCATGCGCAGGCCCTTGGCCTCGCAACGGCTGAGGATTGTATCGGCCATAGCGTGTTCCTATTCACTTGGCATGGGTTGTACCGAATTGAACGACCAAGGGCCACCGGGTTTTGTCTGGTTTTAGCGTGTGCCGATCTGATCCATTGAGATTGTCAGGCCAAAGGCGCGTTCGGCATTTCGATAGGCGATCTTTTCGGCCACGGCGCGGGGCAATTGCGCCAACCAGCGGCGGTTATGGGCCATGATCCGACCGTAATCCTCCCATTGGTTGTTGATATATGTATCGCTGCCGATCATCAGGCGATCCTGAAAATCGTAGAGGATCTTTTCCCAATTTGGGTTCAAGGTATCGCCTGTCATAATCGCAAACTCGCGCAGCGATGTGTCCGCCAAAAGGGCAGGGTAGTCGGCCATCAGATCGTAAACCGCTGCGGCTGGTTCGCCCAGCCCTGCATGGGCCCAGATGATCTTGACCTCTGGATCAAGGCTATAGAGCCAGCGAATGGGCCGCGTGCCGGAATGCACATGCAGATAGATGTCACGTGCCTTGGCCAAACCGATGACGGCACGAAACAAATCCTCGTCTTGGAAGTCGAGGCGGTGGATGTGAAACTCGCCGATGCCTTGATGCGGATAGCGGTTTAACCGGTCTTCCAGGTAGCGCTGCATATCAGGGATTTTGGCCCAGTTCTGCGAGGTTGCGTCGCCGTGATAAGGGCGCAATTCGGGTACGATGCGACCCGGTGCATGGTCCCACAGCATGATCGTGCCCTCATCCGGGGTCGAGGACACAAGCGCCATGGCCACGCCACTGCGGTCCATCAATTCGATCACGCTGGCCACGGGGTAGCTGGCCCAAGCGGGTTCTTTGTAGTGCATATGTGCGTCAAAGAGGGGAACATCTTGGATGGCATCGCCGATAGGGGCATGATCCCCGTCGGCTATGGCGCCGCCAGCACAAAGGCCCAGATACAGGCCCGTCCACAAGCATGTTAAGGCAGTGGCAAAATAGCGGGTGATTTGGGGAAATGGGCACATTGGCAGGGCCTTGGATAGAAGGAGTGGTCGCGCAAGCCTAGTGAACCCTTGATCAAATGGAAAGCTGCCCCAGCGTATTGGCCGGGGCAGTTGAGGGGTTTAGTGCCCGGCGAAGAAGGCCGAAACAGTTTGTGCAATCTGGGCATGGTGTGCCGCACGTGGTTCCGTGCCGTTTTCACAAACGAAGGCATCTTGCGGTTCTTCCTCGCGCAGGATTGCCAGACCTTTGGCAGTGCATTGCCCAAGAAAGTCAAAATGGGCGAGGTCTGCCGGTTCCAGATAAGTGGTCAGGGCTGGAGGTGTTTTGGTTATTAAATCGCGCGATTCAACGTCCAGATCGATGCCTGAATTGGCAATGGGTGCGCCGTAAACCAGCAAAGGCGTATCAATGGCCCCCAAGGACTGGGCGTCAAAGGTCTGGGTGCCGC
This sequence comes from Algirhabdus cladophorae, assembly GCF_044772865.1. GTDB lineage: Bacteria > Pseudomonadota > Alphaproteobacteria > Rhodobacterales > Rhodobacteraceae > Algirhabdus > Algirhabdus cladophorae. The sequence continues at coordinate 1,789,090 of NZ_CP173029.1, read as the reverse complement.
CAAGATCAAAAACCGCAAAGGCTTTGATCCGGTTGTCCGACAGATCTTGTTCCATCATAGCGCGATCCGCATTGGTTTGGGCAACCTGCCAGCCTTGGAAAATGCCGCAAACCAGATCATCGGTTGAGGCCGCGCAAAACGCATCAAGCCCTGCTGCATCGTAGCGCCCACCGGCCAAGGCAACGGCCGTAAACCCGCCCAGCGAATGGCCGGCCATATAGATCCGGTCGGGGTCTATCAGTTCCATGGTGGCAGGATCGCGCAACAGATGTGTGAGCGCGCGCGAGATATCCTTTGGCCGTTCCCAAAGCATGCGCCGCTGATCAGGGTCACGGTTGAACGTGGTTGTGCCCGGATGATTGATCGCGGCAACCATATAGCCCTGCTGGGTAAGTTGGGCCGCCAGCCATGCCTGATTTCGCGCATTGCCGAACATGCCGTGAGACATCAAAACCAGAGGATGGCGTTGGGGCAGGGTGGCTGCATCCGCAACAATCGGCAGGCTTGCCCAAACGGGATTGCCCAGGGATGGCGTGGTGTCGGTATCTTTTGTGGGATAGAACAGGAAGCCGTCCAAGGGACGTTGGCCCTGCGGATCTGCAATAGCGATCTGTTGGAGGCCAGTGTTTAAATCCTCAGCGAGCAAGGGGGTTGCAGCACAGGCTGAGGCGATTAGGCTTGCAGTTAAGGTTAGAGTTTTCATTGTCCGTGTCTCCGGTGTTGTGGGTTTTGATGCCCCTGAACTGGACAGAAAAAGACTGCGAAACAATGGGTTGAGAGGTGTTTGCCTGTCCTAGATCGTGATCAAGGACACCGCAGGCGGAATACAGGACAAAAAATGGTGCAGATCGGGACATTTGGATACGGGGCGGGATGCCACGCTGGGTATCGGGCGGGATGATCAACTTTCCTCTGCCCATCATAACATTCGGCTTGGCACTGGTTGCGGCGGTGCTGGTGGCGCGGTTGGAGCTTGGCAAAGTCGTGGGGCGCTGGTTTTTTGTGGCGTTCTTTGTTCTGGTGGCTGTGGGCAGTTTCCTTGTGGGCTTGCGCTTTGGCTACGGGATTGAGGGGCTGATCCCGATCCAGCGCAGCCTGCCGTTTTTGGCGGGGCCACTGTTGTACCTTGGCTTTGTCAGCTTCACCGAAGGTGGCACTCATATGGCCCGTCGCACAGCGGCTCATCTGGGGTTTGCCGTGGCCCTGATGGTGGTGCCGTCGGTCCTGTTCAAACAGTTCTTTGGTTGGGAGGCGCTGATTGGGGTCAGCTATTTGATCTACCTCGTCGCGCTCTTTTGGATGTGGCGCAAAGGCCCCAACCATGTCACCCGCGCGCCCATCGAACAAGCCGAGGCCCTGCGCCGTTGGATGCTGTGGGCGGTTCTGTTTTTGCTGGCTTTCTTTGTTATGGACGGCGCCATTGCGATCAGTTTTGCCCTCAGACGCGTCGAGGATGCCGTGACGCTGATCTCTTACGGGTCGGTGGTTATGTTCGGGCTTATCCTTGCGATTATCGTAGCGGTCCCCCGATTTGCAGCGCGCGGGGGACAAAGTCAGACCGCAGTGGAAAACCCATCTGACGAAACAGGCCTTGCCGCGACGGCAGATGCGTTTTTGGGCGAGACGCAACTGTATCTCGACACGGAATTGACAGTGGATCGTCTGGCCAAACGGCTGCATGTTCCAGCGCGCGCTTTGTCTGCCGCGATCAATCAAAGCAAGGGCATGAATGTGTCTCAATATGTTAACGATCACCGTTTGGCCCATGCAGCCCAGATGCTGGTGGCGACCCGCGACAGTGTGAGCGTGGTGATGGAACAGTCCGGCTTTTTGACTCGGTCAAATTTCTATCGCGAGTTTCAACGCAAATACGGCCAAAGCCCCGCAAGCTACCGCAAAAGTCAAAGCATCGCAGGCGTTAGTCCGGCACCCGAGGGGCGCTGAGGCGCTTGGCCAAGGGGGCAATCGTCAGGCCTTGGACGATGATCGAAAAGAGCACGATGATATAGGTGACGGTCAGGATCAGGGGTTTCCATTCGCTGTCGGGCAGGGACAGGGCAAGGGCCACACTGATCCCACCCTTAAGACCACCCCACGTCATGATCGGCACAATGCCGGCGCTATAGTCGCGAAAAGGGCGACCCAAAGTGACAGGCACCCAAACGGCGGCCAATCGACCGACCAGTGCCAGTGCAATTGAGGCAGCCCCGATGGTCACAAAATCCCAGTTAAAGGCCACGGCAAACACCTCAAACCCGATCATAAGGAACAAGATCGCGTTGAGGATCTCATCAATCAATTGCCAAAACCCGTCGACATATTGCTTGGTGGTGGCCGACATCCCGTATTTGGTGCCAACATCGCCAATCAACAATCCCGCGCAGACGGCCATGATCGGGGCACTCACATGCAACCAGACAGCCAAGGTGTAGCCGCCCATAGCCAGAGCAAGGGTCAGCAGGACTTCTAGGGAATAGTCATCAATGTGGCGCATGACCCGAAATGTCAGCCAGCCCAGAATGATCCCCAGCATCGCCCCACCAAAGGCCTCTTGCACAAATAGCATCACCGCACCACTCACGCCGGATCCGTGATGATCGTCTGTGGGGAAGGCCAGCCCAACAAGGATCAAAAAGACCACATAGCCCACACCATCGTTAAACAGGCTTTCACCCGCGATCTTGGTCTCAAGCGACTTTTGCAGGTTGGCCTCGCGCAAAACGCCCAGTACTGCCACAGGATCCGTGGGCGAGATCAAAGATCCGAACACCAAAGCCACCAACAGCGGCATGCCCGTGAGCCAGCTAAAGCCAAAGCCTACCACAGCCGTGGACAGGGCCACGCCAATGGTCGCCATAAGCGAGACCAACACCCATTGCTGCCGCAGATCCGCGAGCTTGACATGTAAAGCGCCAGCAAACAGCAACAGACCCAACATGCCCTCAAGCAAGGCGTCGGAAAACTCAAATGCCGTGACTTCGGCCCGTATCGCTGTGGCCACACCAAGAGAGGGCACCAGCACATCCAATCCCATCAAAGCAAGCGATGCAAAGAGTGCGACCACCAAGATCCCGATGGCAGAGGGCAGTTTCAGGAACAGGTAATTGATCGTGCCAAAGGCCGCAGCCAAGACAATCAACAGGCTGGCGATTTGAAGGAGTGTCATGGGAGTCGTTCCTTTTACTGCTTTGTGGCTATCACGAGGCGGCGGCTTGAAACCAGCAGCGATTTTGATCTTGCCACTTGCGCCGATTGCAGGCACCGCTTGTGTCATGACGCCCAAATCCCAAATTGATGCCTTCGGGGCTGCCTCGCTGATCTGCTTTTCGGTGTTATTGGCGTTTAATCAAGTGGCGATCAAACTGGCCAGTGAGGGGCTGCAACCCGTGTTCATGGCTGGGGTGCGATCGGTCGGGGCGATTGCCTGCATCGGGTTTTGGATGTGGCTGCGCGGCATCACGTTGGATTTTCAAACGGCCCGCTGGGCTGGGATCGCTGTGGGCTGCGCCTTTGGCATCGAGTTCATGTTTTTGTTCACGGCGCTGGATTTAACGACAGTGGCCCGGGCATCTGTCATTTTCTATTCTATGCCGTTGTGGCTGGCACTGGCGGCGCATTTTCTGCTGGGCGAGCATTTGCATCTACGCAAATCCATCGGCCTGATTGCGGCCTTTGCGGGGGTGGCCCTTGCCATTTTCAACGGTGTGAGCGCGTCAGGCAGTGGCAACTTGGCTGGCGATATCTGCGCGCTTCTGGCTGCGTGGCTGTGGGCTGCGATTGCGCTGTTGGCCAAAGCCTCGCCACTGCGGGATGTGAAACCCGAAATGCAATTGATGTGGCAAGTTAGTATTTCTGCACCGCTTTTGTTGGGGGCGAGCCTGTTCTTTGGCCCTGCGATCCGGGCACTGGAGCCGATCCATTTGTGGTCGCTGGCATTTCAAACGCTTTGTGTGGCCAGCGCTGGATTTTTGTTCTGGTTTTGGTTGTTGCGCCGTTATCCCGCCTCGCAAGTCGCCTCGTTCAGCTTTTTGTCGCCTGTCTTTGGCGTGGCCATGGGCTGGTTGCTGTTGAACGATCCAGTGGGGCCCATATTGCTGATATCATTGGTTTTGGTCGCTTTTGGCCTTGTCCTGATCAACCTGCCAAAGCCCCTTTCCACCTAGGTGCCACAAAACGTAGCTGGTACGATTTCAGCGTCCGACGGGGGCCGGGTCAGATCGCCGTCGCTCGCCACAAAGGGCGTGCGCAGGGCCGCGCCCAAGCGATGAAACGGGGCCATATCGCCCTCAACTGCTGCAGTGATCATTTGTTCGATCCGGTGATTGCGCGGGATAATTGCGGGGTTTGCTGAATCCATAATGGGTTTTGCTGCCTCAAACGGGCCAAGCCGTGCCAACCACGCCTCATGCCATGCCCCAAAAGCCGCCTGATCGGTGAATTGATCCTGAGGGGCTTGCCCACTGAGGCCACGGAACGCGTTGGTAAAATCCGCGCCATCCTTTGCCATCAAGACCAAAAGGGCCTCAATCATCGGCAAATCATCTTCGGTGGCATCGGTCAGACCGATTTTGGCCCCGAACCGTGCCAACCAAGCGGCCTGAAACGCCGGACCAAATGCATTCACAGCCGCCGTGAAGGTTTCAATGGCCTGTTCTCGATCCGCCATCAGGGGCAGCAAAGCCGTAGCAAACTGCGCAAGGTTCCAAGCGGCAATTTGTGGCTGGTTTTGATAGGCATAGCGCCCTTGTTGATCGATGCTGGAAAACACCTGACGCGGGTTGTAGCGATCCATAAAGGCGCAAGGACCGTAATCAATCGTCAGACCGGGCACTGAGCAATTGTCAGTATTCATTACGCCGTGGATAAACCCAACCGACATCCAAGCGGCCACCAAATCCGCCTGCTTTTGCACCACATGTTGCAGCAATTCCAAGGGGCCGGTGGCATGGGGCGCATGGCGGGCGATGACGTGATCCGTCAGGGCCTGCAACGCCTCAAGATCGTCCTGTGAGGCAAAAAATTGAAAAGTGCCGACGCGGATGTGACTGCTGGCCACGCGCGTGATCACGGCCCCGGGAAACAGCCCCTCGCGGATCACCGTCTCGCCCGTGGCTGTGGCCGCAAGTGCACGGGTCGTGGGAATGGCCAAGTGGTGCATTGCTTCGCTGACCACATATTCGCGCAACACAGGGCCCAGCCACGCCCGCCCATCACCGCGACGGCTGTAAGGCGTAGGCCCGGACCCCTTGAGCTGGACATCGAAACGTGCCCCGCTGGCGTCTAGAACCTCGCCTAGCAATACTGCACGTCCATCGCCCAGTTGTGGGTTCCAGTGGCCGAACTGATGGCCCGCATAGACCTGTGCAATCGGCATGCTGCCTTCTAAGGGCTGGTTTCCCGCCCAGATCTCGGCATCCTTGGGTAAGCCCAGTTGTGCGGCCAGAGCATCATTAAAAGCCAGTAATTCCGGCGCTTTAACAGGTGTCGGGGCCGTTTGGCTGAACATCTGCGCTGGCAGCCGGGCATAGCTGTTGTCAAACTGCGCCATGGCCTAGAACCGTGCCAAACGGTCAATCAAGAGGTCAAAGAACCGATCAGATTGCACTGAGCCGATGAAAGTAGCGTTCGCCGGACGGCCCGAGACGCGCCACCAGTCTGCCACTGTCATACCGAGGGTCAGTTCTGATGTTGTTTCGATCTCGACGTTGATGAACCTGCCATCAAACATGTCTGGATCAATGAGGTAGGCGATCACACAGGGGTCGTGCAGTGGTGCGCCTGCAGATCCGTATTTTTCCTTGTCGAAGCGTTCGAAAAAGCTGGTCCATTCTGCCACCATTGTGCCGACGCGGGATCCCAATGCGGCGAAGGCATCAACGCGGGGTTGCGTTGCCAAGGCGCCATGGGTCGCATCCAGCGGAATTACAACAATGTCAATTCCAGATTTAAACACAATATCAGCGGCTTCTGGGTCGACATAAATGTTGAATTCTGCAGATGGTGTAATGTTGCCAACCTCAAAATACGCCCCGCCCATCAATACAATCTGTTGGACTTTCTCCATCAGATGCGGGGCCCTTTGAAAGGCCACTCCGATGTTCGTCAGGGGCCCCAAGGCACAAAGCGTGATTGTGTTGGCCGGTTCTGCCTCAAGGGTTTCAATAATGAAATCAACGGCATGTTGTTGTTGCAAAGGCATTGTGGGGTCAGTCATTTGTGGCCCGTCCAAACCCGACTTGCCATGCACATGCTCGGCGGTGACTAATTTGCGGCTGATTGGGGCCTCACATCCTGCAAAGACAGGCACATCAATACGGTCCGCTAACTCACAGACAATACGTGTATTTTTGGCAGTCAACGCAAGCGGCACATTGCCTGCGACCGCTGTGATGCCCAGAACGTCGAGGTCTTCCGGCGAGGCCAGTGCCAATAGAATTGCCACGGCATCGTCTTGTCCGGGGTCTGTGTCGATTATGATTTTGCGCGGGGCCATTTACGATACTTTCATGCACAAACGACACTAAAAGCTTTGAAAAAGCCCGTGCACGTCGGATTGTCTTGGAGAATTTGGTCAAGGCTGACAAAATCTTAACAAAGAGTAAATAGGGGCAAAAAGCTTGGGCGAGACACAAAGAGTTGAACACGTGGTGCTTCATGTGGGCGCCCATCGCACTGGAACAGGCAGTTTTCAGGGATTTTTGGCGCAAAATCAACAACTTCTGGTTGAGGCAGGTATCGCGGCGCGCTTCCCGGGGCGGGATATTTCAGGCGAAGGTAACCTTAGGTTAAAACTTCCTGATCCAGCGGTTTTCAAGGCAAAAGAGGCTTTAGAGCCACATATAAACGGGGTGCAGCGGGCAATTGCCCAAGGTCCGCAGGCAAAAACCCTGTTGGTGTGTGAGGAAAACATCCTTGGGCGCATGGCCCCGTTTTATCGCGGGCAGTTCTATTCTCGTTTGTGGCGGCGCGCCGATGTCCTGCGTCAGGGGCTTGCGGGCGAGGTAGGACGTGGTCCTGATCAAGTGGTGCTGGTCATGCGCAATTACGGCGATTTGTTCGTGTCGGCCTATGCGCAACTGGCCCAAATTCGCAAAATGCCCGATTTTGACCAAGCGCTACCGCATCTGCAAAAGATCACCCGAGGCTGGCCTGTGGTGATAGAGGCTTTGAAAAAAGGTTTACAATGTTGTGATTTAAGGGCTGTTCCTTATGTGGACCGAGGCAGTAATTCGGAGTTGCTGGGGCAGATGATTAAGGCCGTGCCCGAGGGGCTGGTCGATGATCACCAGAACGCCAATGTTTCTGCCAGTGCAGAGGCGATTATGGCGCTTCAATCCAGATTTCACGCAGGCGAGACTTTAGATGCAGATACGGTGGCGGCGATCAAGGCGGACCATTCAGTGTCCGCGGGTGGATCCAAGTTCAATCCGCTGTCTGCAGCTCAGAAAGCAGCCTTTACCCGGAGGTACAACGCGGATCTGAAACTAATAAAGGTATCGCAGGTAAAAACATGAAATTTGCACCCTAGATCCCTGATTTTTCTCGGATTTTAACCTCGTCCCAAAGCGCATCCATCTCGGTCAAGTCTGATTGATCAGGGGTTTTTCCGCGTGCGGCCAGGGCCGCCTCGACACTGGCAAATCGGCGTGTGAACTTGGCATTGGTACGGCGCAGGGCAGCCTCTGGATCGATCCCCAAATGGCGTGCCAAATTGGCCATGACAAACAGCAAATCGCCCATTTCGTCTTCCATGGCGTCTGCATCCTTGGTGTCGCGGGCCTCGACCAATTCGCGCGATTCCTCGAGTAATTTGTCCAAGACATGGCCCGTATCAGGCCAATCAAATCCAACGCGGGCCGCGCGCTTTTGCAATTTCATTGCCCTCAACAACGCAGGCAGGCCCACTGCGACACCGTCCAACGCGCCTTTTTGGGCCTTTCCAGCCCGTTCTGCTGCTTTGATCTTTTCCCAATCGGCGGTTTGTTGAGCCGCAGATTTTTCCCGGCTTTCATCGCCGAATACATGCGGATGACGCGCAACCATTTTGTCGGCGATGTTTTTGGTCACGCTGTCAAAGGTGAAATGGCCCAGTTCGGCACCGATGGCTGTGTGATAGACGGTTTGCAGTAGTAAATCACCCAATTCACCCTCGAGTTCAGGCCAATTCTGGCGTTCGATGGCATCGGCAACCTCGTAGGCCTCTTCGATTGTGTAGGGGGCAATGGACTTGAAATCCTGCTCGATGTCCCACGGGCAGCCGGTGTCGGGATCGCGCAAGCGGCGCATAATCTCCAACAGGCGCGGCATCCCGCCCTCTGGGTCTTGGATCAATTGGTCGCTGTGATCGGTCATTGCACGCCCTTGCGGTTTCGTCTTTTATGCGCAGGCTAACCCTAACCGAGCGGAGTGTCAGCCCTTGCCAGTGTTAAACCGAATTGCAGGCTTTGCCTCTGAAATGGCCGAGTGGCGTCAACATCTGCACACCATCCCCGAGATCATGTTTGATTTGCCAAAAACCAGCGCGTTTGTCGCGGAAAAATTGCGCGAATTTGGCGTGGACGCCTTGCACGAAGGGATCGCCACCAGTGGCATGGTCGCTATCATCAAAGGACGTGGCGATGGCCCTGTGATTGGCTTGCGCGCTGATATGGATGCGCTGCCTATGGTTGAAGAAACCGGTCTGGATTACGCCAGCACTCATGACAAAGCGATGCACGCCTGTGGCCATGACGGGCATACCACGATGCTGCTGGGGGCTGCGAAATATCTGGCCGAAACGCGCAAATTTGCAGGCTCTGTGGCGCTGATTTTTCAACCGGCTGAGGAATTTGGCGCAGGGGCCCAAGTTATGTGCCAAGAAGGTTTGATGGACCGCTTTGGCATCGATCAAGTCTATGCGCTGCACAATGCGCCGGGTACGCCTGTGGGGCATTTCTATACAACGCCGGGGCCGATTATGGCCGCCGCCGACAGCTTTCGGATCTATGTCAAAGGGGCGGGCGGTCATGGGGCCATGCCGCATCAAACCCGCGATCCTGTGGTGGCGGCCTTGGCGATTGCCACAGCGATCCAAACGATTGTCAGTCGCAATCACTACGCCATGAACGATTTGGTGGTGTCTGTGACGCAGATCGAGACGGGCAGCGCGGACAATGTGATCCCCGAATATGCGTTTATTGGCGGGACGGTGCGCACTTTTGACAAAGATGTCCAAGCCATGGTGATGCAGCGCATGCAACAGATCGTGGAAGGGCAGGCGGCGGCCTATGATGTGGACGCCAAGCTGGAGTATGAGGTGGGCTATCCCCCGACGATCAATCATGCAGACCGTGCGGAATTCGCGGCTAGAGTGGCGCGCGAGGTGAGTGGTGTGGACGCGGTGAACGCAAATCAAACGCCGGAAATGGGGGCCGAAGATTTCGCCTATATGCTGGAAGAACGTCCCGGCGCCTATTTGTTCATTGGCAACGGCGATACAGCAGGGTTGCATCAAACCAGCTATGATTTCAATGATGAGGTTGCGCCCATTGGGGCCAGTTTCTTTGCGCGCCTTGTTGAGACTGCGCAACCTGTGCAAGGGGATTAGGCCATGGCTTTGGAAGATGCAGGAAACGAAGTTGACGCGGCGATTACGCGCAAAGGTTTCAAAGGTCTGACATATGAAAACACCTTTGGGGGCGTGGCCAGTTTTCTGCGTCGAAGTTACACCAAAAACCTTGCTGGTGTTGATCTGGCGGTCACTGGTGTGCCGTTCGACAGTGCAGTCACAAATCGTCCCGGCACACGGTTAGGTCCGCGCGCGATCCGCGAAGCCAGCAGCCTGCAAGCCCCCGATGCACCTTATGGGTGGGACATCGATCCACTGAGTGATTTCAACGTGGTGGATTATGGTGATTTAGCATATGACTATGCCAAGATAAGTGAATTTCCTCAGCGCCTTACGGACCATATTTTAGGTATATTGGAAGCTGGTGCAGGTTCCCTGTGCCTTGGCGGGGATCACTACATCAGTTTCCCCATTTTGCGGGCCTATGCCGCGCGGTTTGGGCCACTGTCCTTGCTGCAATTTGACGCTCATTCCGACACTTGGCCCGACGACGACATGGACCGGATTGACCATGGCACAATGTTTTATAAAGCGGTGAAAGAGGGGTTGATCGATCCCAAAGCTTCGGTTCAGGTTGGAATTCGTACGACCAATGAGGACACTTTGGGCGTAAATATCATCGATGCCCGCGAGGTTCATCAAACAGGTCCTGCGGCTGTGGTTGCCAAGATCAAGCAGATTTTGGGCAAACGTCAGACATATCTGACATTTGATATCGATTGCCTTGATCCCGCCTTTGCGCCCGGTACTGGCACGCCGGTGTGGGGGGGACTGAGTTCGGGGCAGGCTGCGATCATTTTGCGTGATTTGGCGGGCATTAATATGGTGGGCGGCGATGTGGTTGAGGTCTCTCCACCATTTGACACAACGGGTGCCACAGCCATCGCAGGCGCCCATGTGGCCACGGAATTGATGTGTCTTTATTGCACAAACTTGCGCAACCAAAGGGGATGAAACGGATCATGTGGATCATTGGAACGCTTGTTATATTGGCCGTGGCTTTGGCCGCCTATGCGCGTTTGGCCCCAATCAGTGTCACCGACTGGCATGTGGCCCCTGAGGTCGCGGGCGAGGAAACGCTGGCGGGCAGTTACAAGACCCAAGTTGCGATGGAGGGCCCTGTCAACGAGGCCCAAGCCCAGATCAAAGCCATAGCTTTGGCCACCCCGCGCACCAAAGTTCTGGCCGAAGACGACGGGCTGATCACCTTTATCACACGATCCGCAGGCTTTGGCTTTCCTGATTTTACAACAGTTGCCTTTGAGACCTCTGGGGATCAAGTCACCGCTAAGTTCTATGCACGTCTCAAAATAGGCAAAGCTGACATGGGCGTGAACAAAGCGCGCGTCCAAAGCTGGCTTGCGCAATTGTCAGACAATTAGCCTGCAGCTGGAATAGGGGTGAAGGGCAGGGCCTGACTGCTGAGGCAGCCTTCTGCCGTTTCGCGCCACATGGGCACGTTCAACGACATCTGACATTGGGCCATGAACATGCGTCCGTCCACTTGCAAACAGATGCTTTCCCCCAATTCGATACGAGCCCCACCGCTGTCGGTGCAATAGCAATCGACCGTTTTGCCACTTGGCGATGTGACGTCTGCAGCGGCTGGGGCTGCGCATAGAACACTGAATAGTAAAGGTCTCCACATACCCATAGAATAGCAAACTTATCGCGCCAAAACTAGCCTCTTGACCCTAGCCGCCGGATGGGGGACGAAACGGCCATGGTTCCAATGGATAAATTAGCTGCAATCACCCAACGTTTCGAGTTCCTTGAGGCCTCGATGGCGGATGGATCTGGCGACATTGCCGTACTGGCAAAAGAGTATTCTGACCTCAAACCAGTGGTCGAGGAAATCGCCGGTTACAGGCAGGCTTTGGATGATTTGGCCGAGGCCCAGATGATGCTGGCGGATCCTGAAATGAAGGAGCTGGCCGAAGAAGAAATGCCGCGCCTTAAGGCTGCCATTCCTGACATGGAACACCGGTTGCAACTGGCTTTGTTGCCCAAGGATGCTGCGGACGCCCGCCCTGCGATGATCGAGATCAGACCGGGCACGGGCGGGGATGAGGCCAGCCTTTTCGCGGCTGACTTGTTGCGCATGTATCAGCGCTATTGCGAGGCGCAGGGCTGGACGTTCGAGATTATCGAGCAGCAGGTCACGGAATTGGGCGGGATCAAAGAAGTCACCGGGCACATCCAAGGCACCGATGTTTTTGCCCGGCTGAAGTTTGAAAGTGGCGTGCACCGGGTCCAGCGGGTGCCAACGACCGAAAGTGGCGGACGGGTACATACCTCTGCGGCCACTGTGGCGGTTCTGCCCGAGGCCGAAGATGTGGACGTGCAAATTGATCCGCAAGACATTCGGATAGATACAATGCGCGCCTCTGGTGCTGGTGGCCAGCACGTGAACACCACGGACAGTGCCGTGCGCATCACCCATATTCCCACGGGGATCATCGTGGTCAGTGCCGAGAAATCCCAGCACCGCAACCGCGAGATTGCGATGCTGACCCTGAAAACCCGCCTGTTTGATCTGGAACGCCAACGCATTGATGGCGAACGGGCAGCGGATCGCAAATCCCAAGTGGGCAGTGGGGACAGGTCCGAGCGGATCCGCACGTATAACTTCCCGCAGGGGCGGATGACGGATCATCGGATTAACCTGACATTGTATAAATTGGATCAAGTGATGCAGGGCGATCTGGACGAGATTATTGATGCGCTGACGGCGGAACATCAGGCCACGCTATTGGCCGAACTGGACTAACCTATGCCTTATCCGCGTCGAAGCATCGGGGATGAATTGGACCGTGCAACGTCTTTTTTGACCAAGGCAGGCGTGCCTAACGCGCCCCGCGATGCGCTGCTGTTGATTGCCCATTTCACAGGCCGTGCCCCTTCGACATTGCGTATGCGGCTGGAAGAGATGCTAGAGGACAAGTATTTCGAGTTCGGCGCGCAGTCCTACAAACACGATATTCTGGGTGAACGTGCCAAAGGCAAACCTGTCTCAAAAATCATTGGCAGTCGTGCGTTTTGGAACGAGGATTTTCGCGTGTCCACGGATGTGTTGGATCCACGCCCTGAAACCGAACGGTTGATCGAAGTGGCGTTGGAGCATCCCTTTGAACGGGTGTTGGATTTGGGCACGGGATCGGGGTGTATCCTGATTTCATTGTTGCAAGAACGTAGGGGCGCACGGGGCGTGGGGGTTGATCTAAGCGTCAAAGCCTTGGACGTGGCGCGCGCCAATAGTGGCGATGCAGGCACCAATGCCGTGGCCACGTGGATGCAATCGGATTGGTTCAGCGCCGTTGAGGGGCAGTTTGATCTGATCGTGTCGAACCCGCCCTATATCGGCGTGGACGAGATGGCGGATTTGTCGGTTGATGTGCGCGATTTTGATCCGCGCATGGCCCTGACGGATGAGGGCGACGGGTTGGGGTGCTATCGGATCATTTGCGCCGATGTGCAGAAATTCCTAACCCCGAACGGTCGCCTGATTGTCGAGATCGGGCCAACCCAAGCCGCCCCGGTTTCGCAACTGTTTGCGGACGCCAGCCTCAGTCAGATTGAGGTGTTTCAAGACCTTGATGGCCGCGATCGCGTGGTCAGTGGCGTTTTGAGGTGAATTATCAGGCAAAAACCCTCCCAAAACGGGAATTGCCAAAGTTTCCCCTTGCTCCTGTCCGGTGGTCATGCTTTTTGGTGCGCAGGGGAAGAAGCTCAGGCTGCCCCCGAATTCACAAGCAACATCGCACCCCTGATTAATTTTCCTACCGCACGAGGCGACAGGACAGGGACAGCGGCAAGCCCCGAATACCGAGGGCTGACAAGGCTAGACACAACTCTCATGCGTTCTTCAAAATCCCGTTCTCGGTCCAAATCCCGTAACAATAACAACAATCGTCCAAGCGGAAACATAGTCAACCGTGTGTTCGACAGTTCCGGCCCCGAGGGCAAAGTGCGCGGCACGCCGCAACAAATCATCGACAAATACAATCAGTTGACCCGGGATGCGCAACTCTCCGGTGACCGTGTCGCCGCCGAGAATTTCCAACAACACGCCGAACACTACACGCGGATGCTGTCTGAGGCTCAACGCGAGATCGACGCGCGCCGCGAAGAACAAGAACGCCAGAATCGCGAACGCCAAGCGGAACGGGATCGGGAGCGCAACGAGCGTCAGGAACGCGAAAGCAACGCGCCAGCGCCAGTTCCTGCGGATCCTGCCAGTTCTGATCAACCTGATGTGGTTGAAGCTGCCGCACCCGCAGCGGATGGGGGATTGGTTGAAACACCAGAAGCCGCGCCCAAGCCTAAGCGGACGTATAAGCCGCGCAAACCCAAACCCACAGAAGTGGCGGCTGAAACGCCCCCCTCTGACGCTGCAGAATAAACGCCTAAACCGGTTTGATCTGTTGGGCGAGGGCGCAAAACTGCTCTAGATCCAGCGTCTCGGCACGGTCCGTTGGTTTAATGCCAGCGGCGACCAATTTGTCTTCGATATCAGGGCCATAAGACTTCAACGCGGCACGCATCATTTTGCGCCGTTGGTTGAACGCGGCTGCCACAACCTTTGACAATGTGTTGGCATCCGCACGGTAGCGCGGGGCAGGGAGGGCCGTGATATGGACCACGGCAGAACTGATCTTGGGCGGGGGGGTAAAGGCCTCGGGCGGCAGGGTCATTACCATCTTGGCCTCGGCCCGCCATGCGGCCAAAAGGGCCAAGCGCCCGTAGGCCTTGCTGCCGGGTTTGGCGACAATGCGCTCGGCCACTTCTTTTTGGAACATCAGTGTCAGACTGTCCCAAAACGGTGGCCAGTCCTTGGGCGTCAACCAGCGCACCAATAGTTCGGTCCCGATGTTATAGGGCAGGTTTGCGGCGACTTTGATCGGGCTTTGCAGCTGCCCCCGGGGATCAAATTCCAAAGCATCTGCGTTCAATACCCGCAATCGATCTGGATAGGCCTCGGCAATCTGAGCCAAGGCAGGCAAACACCGCGCATCTTTTTCAATGGCGAGAACCCGCCGTGCCCCTTCTGCCAGCAGGCCACGGGTTAACCCGCCGGGACCGGGGCCAATTTCCAACACATCCGCGTCGCTGAGATCACCTGCCTGTCGCGCAATTTTTGCTGTCAGATTGAGATCCAACAAAAAGTTCTGCCCAAGGCTTTTCTTGGCGCGCAACTCGTGAGTGTTGATGACCTCACGCAACGGAGGCAGGCTGTCGATGGTGGCCATAGGTTTCTTTAGTCCTTAAATGCCTTGATCCGACCCACGCATCTGGGCCATATGGTCCGCCAATTTCAGCGCTTCGATCAGGCTCGTGGGATCCGCGATCCCTTGGCCTGCAATGTCAAACGCCGTCCCATGATCCGGCGAGGTCCGAACAAACGGCAACCCCAAAGTCACGTTGACGCCGCGATCAAAATCCAGCGTCTTGATCGGGATCAAGGCCTGATCGTGGTACATACACAAAGCCACATCATAGGCCTCGCGGGCACGGGCATGAAACATCGTATCAGCAGGCAACGGGCCCGAGATATCCAGCCCCTGCGCCCTGAGCGCATCCAGGGTCGGGGTAATCAGGTCCAGTTCCTCTTGGCCCATGGCGCCGCCTTCGCCTGCGTGGGGGTTCAAACCGGCCACGGCCAAGCGCGGTTTTGCGATGCCAAAGTCCCGTTTTAACGCCGCATGGGTGATCAGAACCGTATCGGTGAGCAACCGCGCCGTCAGGCTTTGGGGAACTTCGGCCACAGGAATATGGATCGTCACAGGCACCACGCGCAGCATATCACTGGCCAACATCATCACAGACAGATTGCGCCCAGCCAAGGCAGCCAGATATTCTGTATGGCCGGGATAGGCAAAACCTGCCCCGTCTTTGAGGGCCTTTTTGTGGATCGGGGCGGTGCACATGGCGCGCGCCTCGCCTAATTGTACCAAGTCAACGGCCCGGGCGATCACGTCAATCACGCCCTTGGCATTGGCTGGATCTGCTAGGCCCTTTCGTGCGGATCCGTCAAAGTCATGGGCCAAAACAGGCATTGCAGTGGGGGCTACAGCGACAGCTTGCGCTGGATGTTCGATCACCTGAAACGGGGCCGTTCCCAAATGGCGCGGATCACCGATATAGACAAAGGGCAGGGTGCCGCGTAGGGCCTGCCAAGCTTTGATCGCCAGTTCTGGCCCGATCCCGGCGGGTTCGCCGCAGGTCAGAACAAGAGGGGATTGGGTCACGCGGGGCGCCTCACTACGGATCGCGGATCACGGCGTCGGCACGCTGACCGTCCAAAAACCCTTGCGACAGGGATTCAATGCGCTCGTTGAACAGCGTGTTGCGGATTTGCTCGCGGTCGATGTCTTGGCCCAGATCAGGGGTCCGACTGCAGAGCATCAAAAACACCAGCGTTTGACCATTGGCCCGTGTCAGAACTGTAGAGACCTCATTCGGATCCAGTTTGGCCAATTCGACAGCAATGTCTTGCGGGATGTCCGCAGGGGCAAGGCTGCCGCGATCAAGACGTTCTTCGGGCAATCCCTGTGCGACACCGTAAAGGTCGTCACAGGTATCAACCTGCGCTTTGATCTTTTCTGCTTGGGCCAGTGCTGCGTCACTGCGACCGCCCGGTATGTAGAAGGCGGCATATTCCACTGCTGCCAGTTCGGCTGGGGTGGCGGGCGCTTCTTCAATGTCGCGCAGCTGGAAAATGATCAGCGCGTTTTCCAAGGGGATAGGTGCCGAGACTTGGCCGGGGCGCAAAGACAACACGATTTGGCGTAATTGCGGTGGCAAATTGGACAGGGGCAACCAATCCAGACGACCACTGCGGGCCCGTGTCGGCGCAAAGGAATAACGCCGCGCGGCAGAAGCAAAGCCTTCGAGCGTGGTGATTTTGCTAATCTCTTCGACCCGCGAGGCGGTTTGTGCGGCCAGTTGTGGCACGTTGGGCAGAATGATTTCCGACATCAGAACCCGTAGGCCGCTGCCGTTGCTGGCCAAAGCGATCCGGCGGTCAATCTCATCCTCGGACACTCGGGCTTGGGGGCCAAAGCGGCCGCGCACAAACTCGCGCCAGCCCAATCCGACCTTTACAAAGTCGCGAAAGCTTTCGCGATCAACCCCGGCTTGGCCGATCGCTTGGGTGAATTGTTCCGCGGTGAGGTTGGCGCGGCCTGCAAATTCTTCCATGCCGCCCAAAACCGCATCATCGGAGATGCGCTGACCGATCTGGTTGAGAATATCCTGTTTGAGCCGCTCTTCGATCAACTGCTCCATCGCGGTTTCCTGAACATTGCCCGGCGCGCGCAGCACTTGCAAAAACAAGGCCCGTTGTTGCAATTCATAGGCCGTTATAACACGGTCATTGATCCGCTTTACGGCAGAAAACTGCGATTGCGCTACGGCTGGCATCGCCAGAACCATCATGGCAATCACCAAATGAAAAATGCGCATAAGGTCTGCTCCTTACCCTATCTAATTGCATGTGTGGGCATATTGCCCCGCACGGCCGCCTGTCGAAAAGCCCTTTAGGGCCACCGACAGATCAAGTTTCGTATCTGGCTCTAAACTAGCCGAGGAGGTGAAGCGGCGCGAGAGGGAAAGCCCCATTTCGATGCATTCGTTACGATATTTTAGCCCCAAGCCCGCATTTTGAGTGCGTTCAAACACAGAATCGTAACGCCAATCCGCCGAAGTCGACCAGTGTTTGTTGATTTGATAGTCCGTTGAGGCGATCCACTCGGAGACGGATATCTCACGATTGGCCTGCGCGTCGCGGGCAAGCCAGATATATCCCGACGACATGCTGAACTTCTTGCCCGAATACCGCAGTTCGGTTTCCGACCGGCGCACGCTAAAGCTGTCATCAAAAATCGCACGATTGATCAAGCTAAGGCCATTGTCGTTTTTCAATGAAAAGGCAGCCAGCCAGTCGGTGGTTTGACCCGCCAGACCAGAGGTGCGGGTGAATTGACCATAGTCTTCTTGGCGCAGTGACCGACCCATAGTCAGTCCGATGGACCACCCTCGAGGATCATACCGGGTATAGCTCAAACCAAGCGTGGCCCGCCCGCCAAGTTCAATCTGATCCTGTCCAACGGACCGGTTGAAGGCAAAAAGATTGCCCTCGTCCAGTTCCTGACTTGTGCTTTCCTCAACGGGAACATCATCGGTGCTGTCTTGGGTCCAGACCACTTGGGCGAAAGGTTCCAAGACGTGACGCACACCGCCCACACCTGTGCTGGCCACAGGCCAGCGTAGTTCGGCCGCAGCATAGGGGGTGACGCGGGTTTGGCTGCTTTCAAAATTGCTGTCTTGGACCGTATCAAAGTGATCCACATAGAGCGCCAGATCCGCCCGTGCCAACAGCCCCGGACCAAAGACTGCTGTGTTGTGCCAATGGGCTGCGGCACTGGTGCGGGTCACATCGCGCCCGCTGATCCCATCTGTTTCTGACTCGCGATGCAGGCTGAGAACCTCGGCGCTTAGATCAAGTGTGCCAAACCCAAGCGGGCGCACACGCTTCATATATTGGGCGTTGCCAACAATGGAGGGCAAAGTCTGGTTCACCTCATCATTGCGCAGGCTTTCAAAGTAAATCAGGTTGGCTTCGAAATGGTCGGTATCGCGGGTGCGCGTCACGCTGATCCGGCTGTCCAGCCGTGATTTTGAAGTGTAATCATAGTTGCGCAGGTAGGTGTCCTCGGTGACGGTTTCGATATCGAAGCTGAGGTTGAAATCGCCAGCCAATGCAAAACTGCCGTTGGCAAATAGATAGCCACGCATATCGTCGGCGGTCAGGTTGTCACGGGACACAGCGCCGTTGATTTCGATCCTACCTGTCCGAAAAGCCTGACGATACCGAAACTCTAGGGTGCGGGTTTTGGTCGAGATGTAGGGCGTCAGTGTCAGGTCTTTGTGGTCGCCGATGGGAATGAAATACGGCAGTTTCAGCCCAAACCCCAAAAGAGAAGTAGAAGTGACGACCGGTGTCAGAAATCCCCGTGCGCGTTTCAGCGAGGGATCTGGAAGACGCAATCGCGGCAGGTAAAACACCGGCACATCAAAGATGCGGAAAGTCGCATCATCGAAGTAAAGCTGTTTTTCTTCAACATCATGCACTAACCGCCGGGCCCGAATTTGCCACAAGGGCACATCATTTGGTCCACAAACCTGGCAGGACGAGGCTGCGATTTTGTTCATCTGGGTATAGCGCGCATTGACCTTTTCCAGACGGTTGGCGGCGACTTGCAACTGTTGGTCAAACACCACCCGCGCGCCGCGCAGGATGCCGGTTTGCAGGCTGGGCGACAGATCGGCACTGTCCGCAAGAATGATCGTGCTATCGCCCTCGATCACTGTGATCGGCCCGGTAATGGCCAGCGTGTCAGTTCTCTGATCATAGCGGACGGAGGCCGCGCGCAGGCGGGTCGTGTCATAAAGGATTTCGACATTGCCACTGGCCGTGAGGGTGTTGTCGCGGCTGAGGGTGACGCTGTCCGCGATCAATGTCGCTGGCAAATCAGGGCTGGCCTCTTGGGCCATGGCAATTGATGTGCACACCGTCAGCCATAGACTGGCAAAAGCCGCCAAGATCTGGGGCAGGCGGGGACGATAGGGGGTCATCCGTCCTCCAGATGGAAAAGCAAAGCAAGCGATAGACATATTGCAGCTATTGGCGGGGCCCATGCGGCCAATGCAATGGGAATTTGACCGTTCTCCCCTAAAATCTGCGCAAAGCTGCGAATAAAGAACAGACCAAACCCCATCATAACTGCGAAAAGCACCATCACACCGGTACGCCCAAACCGCGTGTGGCGCATGGTGAACCCTGCGCCGATCAGCACCATGGCCACCAACAGCAGGGGCAGGGCCAGTTCCATATGGAACCAAACCCGATGTTGGGAGGCGGAGAACCCTGAGGCCTCGAGATCCGCGATAAAGCCCGGCAATTCCCAGATCGGAATCGCCGAAGGGGTGCCAAAACTGTCTTGGATCCGGTCGCGGGTCAGATCCGTAAGGACTTCAAATGTCTCGAAGGTTTCAGAGGCAGCCTCGGGATTGTCTTGGGTTGCCAGATCCCACAGCTTGGCTTGGCTCAGTGCCCATCTGCCATCTGTCAGTTCGGCCTCGACGGCCTCGATCCGGCCTAAAGGGGTGCCGTCCGAGGCAAAATTTAAAAACGTCACATTGATCAGGCGTGTACCGTCCAGATTGGAACGTTCTGCGGCAATCACGGTTTGCCCGCCCGCACCACCTTGGCGCAACCATAGCCCGTCCTTGGCGACGGACAATACACTGCTTTCGCCCGAAACCAGCTTGCTGGCACGCGTTTCATATTGGGTCGAGGTGGCTGCAACGATGGGGTTCAACGCCCCGATACACAAAAAGCCCAAAAGCAAAGTTACAACCACAGGGGCCATCAAAGCCCGCAGTGCCGATCGCCCGGCGGCCCGTGTCACCACCAGTTCCGAGGTGCGCGCAAGGCTCAGAAACAGCGCCAGCGTGCCAAGGATAAAGACCAGCGGCAGGATCCGGTAGAGGCCCGCAGGCACGTTGAGCAGCGTCAGCGTCACCACATCGCCGAACCCCACCAAATCGCGATCAAATTTGCGCAACTGTTCGATCAGGTCCAGTAGGCCAATGAGCGCAAAAAAGATCGCAGCGACCCCAAGGATCGTCATCAAAAACTTACGTGCAAAGTAAAGATGCAGGGTCATGTGGCGGGCACCTTGCGCGGTGCGCGTTTGAACAGGGTCGGGCGCGCGGCGACAAACAACATCGCCCAGCTGAGGCCAAACCCAATCACCACTGGTAGATAAAGCAACATCCACAAGCTGGCGGATTTGCGCACTGTGTCGGTCACGGCCCCTTCGACCAGTTTAATGAAGATCAGGATAAAGACTGCTGCAAGGATCTGTCGCCAGACACCAAACCTGCTGAAGCCGCCCAGCAACAGTGTGCAAAACCCGATTAGGGCCGCCACGACGCATAAAAGGGGTTGCACAAAGCGGCCGTGAAATTCCTCGGCAATCTCGCCGGGCTTTTGGGCCGTCTCAGCCTCGCGTCCAAGGGTGAAAAGCTGTGCTGTGGACATTTCTTCCAATTTGGCGCGTTTGGATTTTGTGGTTGTGACCAAGTTCGATACATCAAAGGTGAATTCTGCAAATCGCGTGGTGAACAGTTTTTGATCGCTGGTTTGCAGGGTCTGTGCCATGCCATCAAACATCACCAACTTTGGCCCTGTCTCGGAACGGACCAAAAGCGCGTCTTTGGCCGTGTAGGTAATGGTCTCAGCGGGGTTGCGTTTGTCGGTCAGGAACACACTTTTGAGTTCGCCCAAGGGGGTGATCTCGCCGATATAAAAGGTAATCCCCCGCGTTGGATGTAAAAACGTACCCTCGGTCAGCAAGCGGGCGGTGATATTTTCCTGAATTTCGCCCGTGCGTTCGGACAATTGTGCGCGACTTGTGGGCACTAGGAAATGTGTGAGCGCCGCCATCAAAATCGCCACGATCAGGCCAAACACCACCACGGGCCGCGCCAAGCGAAAGCCGGAAAACCCAGTAGCCTGCATTACCACCAGTTCAGATTCGGTGCTCAGGCGGTTTGTGACGTAAATACTGGCGGCAAAGGCCGCCATGGGCAGGACCAAACGGACCACATTGGGCAAGGTCAACGCGGTAAACTCCAGCACGACAATGGCCGATTGTCCGTCTGCAATCAGTTGGTCAAACAGGATCACAGCCCTGTTCACCCAATAGACCAGCACAAGGATCAGGGCGAAAAAGCCAAAAAGCACCATAAACTGAGACAGCAGATATCTGTCGAACCGTGACACGCAGCCTCCCCCAAGGCGGTTACTTGCCACCTTCTTAGACCAGTTGTGCTGTGTGGAAAACTGCAATCTGGTCAAGCTGGGGGCAACGGGCTAACTATGGCAGAAACCCGCCATCAGGAGCCGCACTATGACCACGCCCGTAAGCCTTACCACTACCGAAATCGATCTGACCGAGATTGCCAGTTTTGAAGGGCGCATCGTGGTGTTTGCCAGTAGCGAAGGCGCCTTGGACCAAAATGCCCGCAAAGTCAGTCGTTTGGCCAAAGGGGCCGTGCAGCGTTGCGTGGAAAGCGACGGCTTTGGCAAATTGAAAGCAGGTGAAAGCCGCAGCCTGCAATACCCCGCAGGCATGGCTGCAGAGGCCATTCAAGTGGTCAAGCTGGACAAACGCCCCAGTGTAGACGAGGCCCGCAAAGCCGGCGCTGCGATTGGCAAGGCCCATGGCGCAAGTGACACGCTGGTGGTGGCCAGCAACATCAACCGCTTGGCTGAGTTGGCTTTGGGCATCCAATTGCGCGCCTACCGATTTGGCGATCATTTTACCGCCGAGGCCCCAGTTCAGGGCACAATCACCGTGCAGCACAGCAAAGCTGCCGAAGAGGCTGACGCATTGGCCGCCAGCCAAGCCGTAGCCGAGGGGGTGTTTTTCACCCGTGATTTGGTAACCGAGCCTGCAAATGTGCTGACCACTACAGAATTCGCCCTGCGTCTGGAAGGCCTGCGTGATCTGGGTGTCGAGGTCGAGGTCTTGGAAGAAGACAAGCTGGAAGAATTAGGCATGCGCACGCTGCTCAGCGTCGGGCAGGGCTCGGCCAGCCCGTCCAAAGTTGTGGTCATGCAATGGAACGGCGGCGGCGACGAAAACCCCTTTGCGCTGATTGGCAAAGGCGTGGTGTTCGACACCGGTGGGATCAGCCTGAAACCCGCAGGCGGCATGGAAGACATGACCATGGATATGGGCGGCGCGGGTGTTGTGGCCGGTGCCATGCACACTTTGGCAGCTCGCAAAGCCAAGGCGAACGTGGTGGGCCTTGTGGGTCTGGTCGAAAACATGCCCTCTAGCACAGCGACACGTCCCGGCGATGTGGTCCGCTCGATGAAGGGCGATACCGTCGAAATCATCAACACCGATGCGGAGGGGCGTTTGGTCTTGGCCGATGTGCTGTGGTATGCCCAAGAACGGTTTGAACCCACAGGTATGGTTGATTTGGCCACGCTCACAGGGGCGATCATCATTGGGTTGGGCCATGACAATGCTGGTGTCTTTTCCAACAGTGACGACCTGAGCAAAGCCTTTTTGAAGGCCGCAGAAGCCGAGGGCGAAGGCGCGTGGCGCATGCCCATGGGCGACAGCTACGACAAACAGCTCAAGTCAAACGTGGCGGATATGAAAAACGTCGGCACACGGGCTGCAGGCAGCATCACAGCGGCGCAATTTCTGCAACGTTTCGTCAAGGACGGTGTCCCGTGGATCCATCTGGATATCGCAGGTGTGGCCTCGGTAAAGGCCGAAACGGCCTATGCGCCCAAAGGGGCCACAGGCTGGGGTGTGATGGCGTTAAACCGCATGATTGCAGATGGTTACGAGGCGGATTGAACCTAGATGGGGGCTGTCTATTTCTATCACCTGACCCGCAATCCGATTGAAGTGACCTTGCCTATGCTTTTGGGCAAAGCGCGGCAAGCGGGGTGGCGGGTTATGGTCAAAGGCAGCAACCCTGTAGCGTTGGAACAAATCGACGCCAAGCTGTGGCTGGCGGACAAAGACGGGTTTCTACCCCATGGCCTTTCGGGGGGTGCCCATGACGCAGAGCAACCGATTTTGCTCGGATGTGAGGATACGCGTGCAAACGAACCTGCTTGCGTCATGGCGATCCACGGGGCCGATATCAGCGCGCAAACGGTGGCAGATATGGAACGCTGTTGTGTGCTTTTTGATGGCAACGACGGCGATGCCCTAAACCGCGCCCGCAGCCAATGGAAAACCCTCACTGATGCGGGTGTCGCCGCACAATACTGGTCCGAGGAAAGCGGTCGTTGGGAAAAGAAAGCCGAAAAAAACGGTTGAGGGCGCAAGTGTTTGCGAGCGACTGCGTCTAGCGCTCGAGGATCAACCGATCCCCTTCGATGCTGATCCGTTCAAAGCGCGACAGATATGTCATTCCCAGCAGGCTTTGACGCATTTCGCCTTGGTTGACAGTGGCCCGAAACCCGCGATCCACAATATCCTCAAGCTGCACTTGATCCAAAGTCACCCGGGCAATGCGCACTTGCCCATTGGCCGTATTGGCGCGACCCAAGAAATCCAACTGCGCTACATCAATCCCGACACGGGCCGCATCAGCCGTGGTCAGCACCATTTCGCTAGCACCTGTGTCCACCACAAAACGCGTGTCTTGGCCATTGATCGTAAGGTCTAGGTAAAAATGACCATCAGGCATGCGTGGAACAGTAATTTCGCCTGTGCTGAGGCTGGCTTGCCGTGGCGAGACTGTGTTCTTCACGTCCCCCCATAGGCCCACAACCGCCACGGTGCCGACAAAGATCAGGCCCCAAATTGCGGCCTGCTGTAGGGACTTGCCGAGGTTCTGACGTTGGCTGACCAAAAACGATCCACCCACCGCCACCAAAAGCAGCACTAAATAACCAAACTGTGCAATCTGATCGCCGTCCATGAGGCACCTCCTGGCCAGTATATGGGGTCAGCCCAAGCCAATTCCAAATTCTGCCAGCCCATCTAGGACAAATTGTACTGACAAAGCGGCGAGCAACATCCCCAAGATCCGTGTGACGATGTTAATGCCGGTTTTCCCCAAGACCCGTTCAAAGAGTGGCGCTGCCAAAAACAGTACAAAACAAACCAAAATGACCGATATCATCACGGCACTGACTGCCCCAAAGGTGGCCCATGTTCCATCACTGACCAGCAAGATCATCGTCGCAATGGCCCCAGGACCTGCGATCAAGGGAAGGGCAAGGGGGAACACAGATGGATCGGCGTGACTGTCGTCATCGGCCTGATCTTCACGCCGTGATTGCCGTCGTTCAAACAGCATGTCGAGGGCCGTCAAAAACAACAATGCGCCACCAGCGATCTTAAAGGCGGCCATGGAAATCCCAACAAACCCCAACAATGCCTCACCAAACAACGCAAAAGCCAACAAAATCGCCACGGCAATCACGCAGGCCCGTACCGCGATGGCGCGCCTGCGTTTGGCCTCCATACCCGCTGTCATCGCCACAAAGAGCGGCGACAAACCGATAGGATCAATCACCACAAACAACGTCGCAAAAGCCGAGATTAGAAAGGCGCTGTCCATGTTTCTTTTTTCCCCAAATACTCAGAATCCCGTCGCTCAAATTTAGCGCAACGCTTTCTCCAGTTTATCTTCCGCAGCCATCCACAAGGCCTCAGCGCGGTCCAGCGCATTCATCACTTCGGCGTATTTCTTTTGCCAAACTTCCGCTTCGCCGGCTTTGCCATCCTCGTAAAGCGCAGGATCCGCAAGTTTTGTCGCCAGCTTGTCGCGCATGTCGTTCAACTTCGTCACACGTTCTTCGGATTTGCGCACATCCGCGCGCAAGGCCTGTACCGCGTCTTTGGATGGGCGTTTTGGTTTGGCTTTCCCTGCTTGGGGTTTTGCAGGTTTGTCAACGGACAGCAGCATCTTGCGGTACGCGTCCAAATCTTCCTCATAGGGGCGCACGGTACCATCTTTGACCAACCACAACCGATCCGCCACCATGGACAACAAATGCATGTCGTGACTGACGAGGATCACAGCACCGGTATAGGCCGTCAGCGCCTCGACCAATGCCTCGCGGCTTTCGATATCAAGGTGGTTCGTTGGCTCGTCAAGGATCAGCAAATGCGGCGCGTCCAATGTGGCCAGCAACAACGAAAGCCGCGCCTTTTGTCCCCCCGAGAGCCGCCCAACCTCGGTTTCGGCCTGATCTGGCCCAAGGCCAAAGCCTGCCAATTGTGCCCGCAGTTTGGATTGCAGCACGCCGGGGCGTTGCGCTTGGATGTGCTGGAGGGGTGTTTCGTCGATGAACAATTCGTCCACTTGGTGCTGGGCGAAAAAACCGATACGCAGCTTGCTGGATTGGGTGACGCGACCGCCTTTGACCTCGAGCCTGCCAGACAACAGCTTGGACAAGGTCGATTTGCCCTGACCGTTTTTACCCAGCAGCGCAATCCGATCATCTTGGTCGATACGCAGGTTCAGCTTGCTCAAAACAATTGTCTCGCCATAGCCCGTGGCCGCCTGTTCAACGTTCACGATGGGGGGCGACAGTTCTTCGGGCTTGGGAAACGTGAACACGCGCTTGGCCACGTCCTCGGGCGCTGTGATCGTTTCCATCTTTTCCAGCATTTTAACGCGGGATTGGGCCTGCTTGGCCTTGCTGGCCTTGGCTTTGAACCGGTCCACAAAGGCCTGCAAATGCTCGCGGCGTGCGTCTTGTTTTTTGGCCGCGGCTGCCTGCAATGCCCGTTGTGCGGCCCGTTGGCGCGCGAATTGGTCGTAGGGGCCCTGATAAAGGGTCAGCTTGCGCGCCTCTAGATGCAGGATTGCGCCTACAGCACGGTTCAACAGGCCACGATCGTGGGAAATGATGACAACAGTATGTGGATATTTGGCCAGATAGGCCTCCAGCCACAACGCGCCTTCAAGATCCAGATAGTTTGTCGGCTCGTCCAACAGCAGCACGTCAGGGGCTGCAAAAAGTACAGCAGCCAAAGCCACACGCATGCGCCAGCCGCCAGAAAAGGCAGAACAGGGCTGCAATTGCTCGGCTGCATCAAACCCCAAACCTTTGAGGATGGACGAGGCGCGCCCTTCGGCGGACCATGCATCAATATCGGCCAATCGCGTCTGCACTTCGGCAATGCGGTTGGGGTCTGTGGCGGTTTCGGCCTCGGCCAACAAGGCCGCCCGTTCTGTGTCTGCAGCCAAAACCGTGTCCAACAGTGACACATCTGACCCGGGCACCTCTTGGCTGACACCGCCGATCCGCGCCTTGGAGGGCAGGGTAATCGAGCCGCCTTCCAGCACCAACTCGTTGTAAATCAACCTAAAAAGCGTGGTTTTGCCTGCGCCATTGGCCCCCACAAGGCCCACTTTGTGCCCCTCAGGTATCGAGGCACTGGCCCCTTCAAACAAAGGACGGCCTTCAACGGAATAGCTGATATCATTGAACTTTAACATGGGTGCGGAATGCCTCAGTCCGGCGCGTGGGTCAATGGCACAAAAAATCAGGGCTTTTCGACACGCACGGAGCATGTTAGGGCGCGGCAGAACCCTGCAAGGCCTTTGGTGCTTTGCGCAATATTACACTTAGAAAAGGTCTATTCCCATGGCTCTGGAACGCACATTCTCGATCATCAAACCTGACGCAACACGCCGCAACCTGACAGGAAAAATCAACGCGAAATTCGAAGAGGCCGGTCTGCGCATCGTCGCCCAAAAGCGGATCCGCATGACATTGGCCCAAGCCCAAGAATTCTACGGTGTGCACTCCGAGCGCCCGTTTTTTGGCGAATTGTGTGACTTTATGATTTCCGAGCCAGTGGTTGTGCAGGTTCTGGAAGGTGAAGGCGCGATTGCCAAAAACCGCGAAGTTATGGGTGCCACAAACCCCGCCGATGCAGCACCGGGCACAATCCGCGCCGAGTTTGCTGAATCCGTTGGCGAAAACTCGGTCCACGGGTCTGACGCTCCAGAAACAGCAGCCGTCGAGATTGCATATTTCTTCTCCGGTCTCGAACTGGTCGGCTAAGCCTTTCACAAGGTTTGAGATTTTAAAGGCGGGCCATTGGGTCCGCCTTAATTTTGCGCAACGGGCGCTAGATCTGCGGCCTGTTCGTATCGGCGCGTCATGTCGCGGCGCACCAGAGCCACGTTGCGCAGGTTCGCGTTCCAAGCAATATCAAACAGGTCACCCACCAAGGGGATCAAGCCGATCCCAAGGTCCAAAGCGATATTGAACATCATGTGCAGCTTGGTCAAAGGTCGTGTGCCCAAAGCGCTGGCGCGATGCACGATAAGGAGCGATGGAATAATCGACAAAACATCGCCCACCACGGGGATCAACGACAGGATGTTTTCCACACCGACGCGCAGATTGACCACAGGGATCAGAAACAAACTATCTAGCTGGTAAGCAAGGCGTTCAAGACGCTCTATTTCTGCTGTGTCTTCGAGAGAGAAATCAAAATTATTTGGTTTCATGTTGAATATATGGGCATAGAAACGCGCGTTTTCAAGGGGTTAGCGGCGGGTGCCGGTTCCGATTGCGTTCATCATCCGCTCGAACTCACTGTCGGGCGATGATGTGGTCTGCCCTTTGAGGCCGTCAAATCGCACCCGCAGTGCGTCTTTTTCTTTGCCCTTGCAATCATTCCACGGGCGTCCTTGCAAGGCCATGACCAGCACGTAGTACCCAATGAAATGCGGTTTCATACCGGTGTTGAGCATGCGCAGATAGGCTGCATCTGCACCTATGTCGCGCAACTCTTCGGCACTGTGGATCCCCGCAGTCGCGCAAGCGGTTTCATAGGCAGGGCCCAGATTTTTGATTGTGCTGACAGCGGCCATAGGGTCAGGCTAGACGGCCATCAGATCTGGATCAAGCCGGATTGCCGGGATCAGATACTGGCGAAGTCTTTGAACGTCACCGGCGCAGGCTTGGGATCGTCTTTGGGCGCAGGGGTCGGGACGGGTTTTGCTGGGTCTTTAGACATGAGTGATCTCCTGTTGATTGAGATCATCCAAGCACGGGAATACGGTCACAAAATGCCGATCTTGGGGAAAAGAAAGGTAACATTGTGCCGGTTTAAACCAGTTGTCGTCGATTTTGAAAGGGTTTGGTAAGCGAAAGTGCAGGATCGCAGATGCTGGTTTAGCGACCCCAAGTGCGGACTTGGCCGCAATCCATATGAACGAAGTTCGAGCCTGAGTAGCGCCCGACACCGCCACCGCTGCAACTGGCAGCGGCCCGTGCGATTTGGCTGACCGAACGGCCCTTCATACGCAGATCAGCCGCTTGGCCTTTCATATGGAGGGATTTCTTCGCCACACCAGAGGAACGGGCCCGCAACATCGCGTTGGTTTGTGGCGAACGGTAGCCCGAGAGCAACATATAGGGTTCCGAGGCGTCCATCAGGTTATGGGCAGCGGCCATGACATCAATTGTGCGGGTGTCCATGCGGATGGAGGTGCCGGTACGCCAATCACGCATGAAGTGGTTCACTTCCTTCAGCGCGTCTTTGAGGTACTTGCCTTCGATCCAATAGATCATGTCGATTGATTCGCCAGTGCGGCCTGAATACATGCGAATACGGCGGATATCGCCGCCACCGCGCAAAAAGCCTGCGGCGTTGGAATAGGTCGGTGCAGCCGTCAGTGCAGTGGCCGCAAAAGCCCCCAGCACGCCGCGGCGCGTAAATTTCAGTAAAGACTCTTGAGTCATGTGCCCCTAGATCCGTCCGTTTACCTGTTGCGGCCCAAGTTTTCTTGGTGCCATGCCATCTCCCCAGATGTCTTCGATCTTATTGCACAATTTGATTCGTGACCCAAGCCCTCGATGCCAACAATTTAAAGTATCAAGGTTTTTCGGCGATTTTTTGCTGAATAGTCCAGCAGAGTCACATTTAGGCAGATAATGTGTTGTGACACTGCACTGCTGCTGTATTTAGCGTTCATTGAAGTAATTGTGATCTCAACCTCGACCACAATATGCGTTATAGAGGCCACATCTGCTAATTTTCTGCTGTTTTGTTACGAGGGTTCTAAAATGATTGCGCGTCTTCCGCTCAGCTTTATCCGTTTGTCCTTATTTAGTCTTATCGTTGGGGTGGCGACACTTTTGTCGTCTGCAGCTTCGGCGCAATCGACGCAATTTAAGCAGGCTGTGGCCTCTGCCGCGGCCAAAGACAAAGCGCTGGCCGCGTTTTACCAAGAACGCAAATACAAACCGATTTGGACCGGTGCCTCTGGCAAAGACCGCCAGCGCCGTCAGGCGTTTCTGAAAGCTGTTGGTCAGGCCAGCCTGCATGGCTTGCCCGCAGCCCGCTACGACGCAGATGAGCTTAAGGCGCTGATCCGGTCGGCCAAGGCCGGCAGATCGCGTGGTGAATTGGAAGTCGAGATGTCACGCCGGTTTCTGCAGTATGCCCGTGACATTCAAACCGGTGTTTTGATCCCATCCCGCGTGGACAGCGAAATCGTGCGCGCCGTGCCCTATCGTGACCGTTTGGCGACGCTCAAGGCGTTTTCCAAATCCTCGGCGGCTGGTTTTATCAAATCTTTGCCCCCGAAAAACCCCGAATACACGCGGTTGATGAAAGAAAAGCTGGCCTTGGAAAAAGGTCTGGCACGCGGTGGCTGGGGCCCGAAAGTCAGTGCAAAATCGCTGAAACCCGGCCAATCGGGCCAATCCGTGGTGGCGTTGCGCAATCGTCTGGTGGCCATGGGCTATCTGCGTAAATCTGCCAGCCAGTCCTATGACGAAGCCATGACAAAAGCGGTACAACTGTTCCAGTTCAACCACGGCCTGTCCGCCGATGGCGTCGCCGGTGCAGGCACAATGGCCGAGATCAACGTGCCCATGCAGGCGCGGTTGCAATCGGTTATCGTGGCTATGGAACGCGAACGCTGGATGAATATGCCCTTGGGCAAACGGCACGTGAAGGTTAACTTGGCGGATTTCACGGCCAAGATCATGGATGGTGAAAAGACCACATTCCGTACGCGGTCTGTGATCGGCAAAAATGACCCTGACCGTCGCAGCCCCGAATTTTCCGACACAATGGAATTCATGGTGATCAACCCCAGTTGGTACGTGCCGCGTTCGATCGCGACCAAGGAATACTTGCCGTTGCTGAAAAAGAACCGAAATGCAGTCAGCCATTTGGAAATCACCGACAGCAAGGGCCGCAAGATCAGCCGTGGCAATGTCAACTTTGCCAAGTTCACTGAGGCCAGTTTTCCTTACAACATGCGCCAACCACCCTCGCGCGGGAATGCTTTGGGTCTGGTTAAGTTCATGTTCCCAAACAAATACAACATCTATTTGCATGACACCCCGGCCAAGAACCTCTTTAGCCGCGAAGTACGCGCCTATTCCCACGGCTGTATTCGCCTCAACGACCCCTTTGACTTTGCCTATGCGCTGCTGGCCAAACAAGAAAGCAATCCCGAGGCGTTTTTCCAAGCCAAACTGGCGACCAACAAAGAGGCCCGCGTGAACCTCAAGGAACCCGTGCCCGTGCATATCATGTACCGCACAGCCTTTACCCAAGCCAAAGGTCCGATGAACTATCGTCGCGATATCTACGGGCGTGACGCCACGATTTGGCGGGCTTTGTCGAATGCAGGGGTGGCTCTGCGCGCTGTTCAAGGATAACAGGGGCCGCGATACCGCGAGGAACCCCATGAGCAGCTTTAGTATTTCACAAATCGCATCGGCGCTTGCAGCTCAGGCTGTGGGCGCCGTTGATCTGCGGGTCACAGGTGCTTCGGAACCGGCCAGTGCAGGGCCTGATCACTTGGCCTTGGCGATGGATCCCAAGTATGGCGATGGCCTAACTGCCGGACAGGCTCAGGCTGCGATCCTTTGGGATGGGGCCGATTGGCAGGCATTGGGGTTGAAGGCTGCAATTTTTGTGCCGCGCCCACGCTATGCCATGGCTGGTTTGACGACGTTGAT
The DNA here is from genome assembly GCF_044772865.1 of Algirhabdus cladophorae. Lineage (GTDB taxonomy): Bacteria > Pseudomonadota > Alphaproteobacteria > Rhodobacterales > Rhodobacteraceae > Algirhabdus > Algirhabdus cladophorae. The sequence continues at coordinate 1,757,921 of NZ_CP173029.1, read as the reverse complement.
GGATGCAGGGCCACAGATCGCGGCGGGGGTGCATCCCACGGCCGTTGTAGATCCTTCTGCGCAGATCGATGAAGGGGCCGCCATTGGCCCGTTTGTGGTCATTGGTGCAGATGTGCGGATTGGCCCCAAGGCGCGTATCGCAAGCCACGTCAGCATTGATACAGGCGCCCAAATCGGATCGCAGGCCTTGCTGTTACAAGGGGCTAAAATCGGCGCGCGCGTGGTGCTTGGGGATCGCGTGATCCTGCAACCTGGGGCGTGCATTGGGTCCGACGGGTTTTCCTTTGTCACACCTGAAAAGTCTGGTGTTGAAAATGTCCGCGCCACCCTTGGGGATCAACAAGATGCCGCCAAGCAAAGCTGGACGCGGATTCATTCGCTTGGCTCTGTGCACATCGGAGATGATGTGGAGGTCGGGGCCAATGCAGCCATTGATCGGGGCACCATCCGCAACACCACCATTGGACGCGGCACCAAGCTGGATAATCTTGTGCATATTGGCCACAACGTCCAAGTGGGCGAGGATTGTCTGTTGTGTGGTCAAGTGGGCATCGCGGGATCCAGCACCATCGGAAATCGGGTGGTCATGGGCGGGCAATGCGGTGTGAACGACAACATTTTCGTGGGCGACGATGTAATTGCCGGTGGGGCCACTAAAATTTTCACCAACGCGCCTGCGGGCCGCGTTTTGTTGGGCTATCCGGCGATGAAAATGGACGCCCATGTAGAGGCCTACAAAGGCTTGCGCCGTCTGCCACGGCTCTTCCGTGATGTCGCAGCCCTCAAGAAAGCTGTTTCAAACAGCGATCAGAGTGACTAAATCAGCACCACGACTATAGCTGGATAGGGCTGGATCATGACCGTTCGTGACACTGTGTTTGCCATCATCGCTGAACAGGCCTTTTTGGACGTCTCTGACGTTACCGCCGACAGCACGCTTGAGGATCTGGGGATCGACAGCATGGGCGTGGTTGAGGCCATTTTTGCCATCGAAGAGGCCTTTGATATCACCGTGCCGTTTAATGCAAATGCGCCCGAGGACAGCGATTTTGATATCTCGAACGTCGGCAGCATTGTCGCAGCCGTAGACCGATTGGTGGCCGCCAAGCCATGAAACGTGTGGTGATCACAGGAGCAGGGACGATCAATGCCCTCGGCAGTTCTGTGGCCCAGACCCAAAAGGCCATGGCAGAAGGTGTCTGCGGTATCGGGCCTTTGGATATTCGTGATGTGGATCGCCTCAGTGTGCAGATCGGTGCGCAGGTCAAAGACTATAGCGAGACCGCGCATTTTAATCGCCAACAGATCGCCCTTTATGACCGGTTCACCCAGTTCACACTACTGGCCACCCGCGAAGCCATGGCCCAGTCTGGCCTCAAGTTTTCAGGCGAATTGGCGGATAAATCCGGTGTGATCTTTGGAACCTCTGGCGGCGGGCTGACCACCCAAGACGAGAACTACCGCGCCGTCTATGAAGAGGGGAAAAACCGCGTGCACCCGTTCATTGTGCCCAAACTGATGAACAATGCCGCGGCCAGCCATGTCAGCATGGAATATAACCTGCGCGGCCCTTCGTTCACAGTGGCTACAGCCTGCGCCAGCTCAAACCATGCCATGGGGCAGGCTTTTGCGATGATCCGCTCTGGTGTTGCTACAGCTATGGTGACGGGCGGGTCGGAATCGATGCTGTGCTTTGGTGGGTTTAAGGCTTGGGAAGGCCTGCGGGTGATGTCACGCGATGCCTGCCGTCCCTTTTCGGCCAATCGCAACGGCATGGTCCAAGGCGAGGGGGCTGGTGCGTTTGTGTTCGAGGAGTTTGAGCACGCGCGGGCCCGTGGTGCCGAAATTCTGGCCGAGGTGGTCGGCTATTGCATGACCTCTGATGCGTCGGACATCGTGATGCCCTCCAAAATGGGGGCGGCGCGGGCTATATCGGGGGCGTTGAAAGATGCGCGGCTGAACCCGCAGGATGTGGGCTATATCAATGCCCACGGCACAGGCACCACGGCAAATGACAAAACCGAATGCGCGGCTGTGGCCGATGTGTTTGGCCCGCACGCGGATAAATTAATGATGTCCTCGACCAAATCCATGCACGGCCATTTGATCGGCGGCACAGGTGCGGTTGAATTGCTGGCCTGTATGATGGCCTTAAAAGACGGGATCGTCGCCCCAACCATCGGGTACGAGGAAGAAGACCCCGAATGCGCGTTGGATGTGGTGCCCAATGTGGCCCGCGAGGCTAAGGTGGATGTGGCCCTGTCCAATGCCTTTGCTTTTGGTGGTCTCAATGCGGTATTGGCCTTGCGACGTTTGAATTAGGCACAAAAAAGCGCCCCGAAAGGCGCTTTCTTTTGATCTATTTCAGCAGGTTGCTATTCAATTCCAGCGGCGGCTTTGGCAGCGGCCAAACCAGCGGTAAACCCAGTGAGTGAGATCTTAAGCTCGACCTTTTGGTCTGGTGCGGCAGCGGGAACAATTGTCAGGGTCGCCTCGTTGCCAGCGCGGAACGCGGCCACATCGGCATTGGTGAACCCAACGCGCGACAGACAGCCCTGCACATTGCAGAACGTATAAGGGTAGGTGCGTGCCTTGCCGCCATCCACCACCAGACGCAGCGGGATGTTCAGCAATGTTTCAAGCGGCACAACGATGTTGGCCCCAGCGGCTGCTTTCTGGCCGGAAGGCAGAGGCAGGACGTTGATTTCGGCCACGCTGTTGCCTTGGCCGTCTTGCAACAATTGGTACAGCTGACAGGGGTCGTTTTCCTGTTCTGTGCGAATGCAGCGCACTTCCCAATCGCCAGTGACTTCTTTGGTGTAAGGCGCGCCTAGCGGGATTTCTTCGCCTTCAACGCTGCCCATATTCAGGTCCAATGGATCGGCCCCTGTGTCGGCTTCGGCGTCTGTTGCGGCCTCGGTGTCAGTCGTTGCGGTGTCTTGCGTGGTCTCTTGGGCAAAGGCCGCAGGGGCTGCGCCCAACAGGGCTGCCAGAAGGAATGGTTTGAAAAGGTCTGTCATCATGGTCCTAAACTCAACTGTTTGGGCAGTCCTAACACGGCGCAAACCAAGTGTCAGTTCAAAAGCTGTTGACCGAAGCGGCAAACGGGAAAAATCCCGCCTGTCTCCAAAGAATTACATGAAGATCGCAGCCCAACCTGCTGAAATTAAAAAAGGGTCGGTTGACCCGACCCTAATTATTTATTGTTCTCCCCGTCGGACTTGCCGACTTAATTACCCAGAGGCTATGCGGTTTTGTCGCACCGGTCAACAGGGCTTTTGGCAGGATTTCACTTGTTTTTTGCGGGGTAGATTCTGGACCGTCTGATCAAAAAAAGACCGCGCCCCCAAAGGGCGCGGCAAGTCTGACAGGGAGGAAGTAGATCAAAGCGCAATAGCAGCAAAGGCTTTGATCTGGATCTTGTCTAGCATTCAAAGGTTAACACTGTATTGTCTGGGCCAGAGTTATTTTGGGACAAGGCCTCAGCAGATGTCAGACAACATTTTTATCGGCGGCGGTGGCGAAGGCTACGGCGCACCGCAAGCGATGCTTTTGAAATATGCCAACCGGCATGGATTGATTGCAGGGGCCACGGGCACAGGTAAAACCGTGACGTTGCAGATCTTGGCAGAAGGCTTTTCTGCCGCAGGTGTGCCGGTGTTTTTGTCTGACGTAAAAGGCGATCTGTCTGGGCTGGCCGCGGCCGGTCGTGAGGACTTCAAACTGCACGACGCGTTTATGAAGCGGGCGGATACAATTGGTCTGGATCTGCAATATGGCGCGTTTCCTGTCACATTCTGGGATCTGTTTGGCGATCAGGGCCACCCGATCCGCACCACAGTTGCGGAAATGGGGCCTTTGTTGTTATCGCGCTTACTCGAACTAACCGAGGCCCAGGAAGGTGTGCTGAACGTGGCGTTCCGCGTGGCTGATGAGGACGGCTTGCCTTTGCTGGACCTCAAAGACTTGCAAGCTCTGTTGGTCTGGTGCGGTCAAAACGCCAAGGAACTGTCCCTGCGCTACGGCAATATTGCCACGTCGTCCGTCGGAGCGATCCAGCGGCAATTGTTGGTGATCGAGAACCAAGGGGCGGACAAGCTGTTCGGCGAACCAGCCTTGGATCTGGACGATATGATGACGCTGGATGCCAATGGCATGGGGGCGATCAACATCCTTGCCAGTGACAAGCTGATGCAGGCGCCCAAGCTATATGCGACCTTCCTGTTGTGGCTGCTGTCCGAGCTGTTCGAGACATTGCCAGAGGTTGGCAACCCCGACAAACCCAAGTTGGTGTTCTTCTTTGATGAGGCGCATTTGCTGTTTGACGATGCCCCCAAGGCGCTGGTGGACAAGGTTGAACAAGTGGCGCGTTTGATCCGGTCTAAAGGGGTAGGCGTCTATTTCATCACGCAAAACCCAGCCGACGTGCCCGAGGATATCTTGGGCCAATTGGGCAACCGTGTGCAGCACGCTTTGCGCGCCTTTACGGGCAAGGATCGCAAGGAACTGAAGGCCGCGGCGGAAACCTACCGCGAAAACCCGCGCTTTGATACCGCGACAGCTATTTCCGAAGTGGGCACGGGCGAGGCGGTCACATCGATGTTGCAGGACAAAGGTGTGCCGGGCATCGTTGAGCGCACGTTGATCCGACCACCATCCTCGCAACTGGGGCCTTTGGACAAAGCGCAGCGCGCGCAGGTCATGGCAGCCTCGCCAGTGGCGGGCAAATATGAAACGGTTTTGGACCGCAAATCAGCCTTTGAAATGCTGGCCAAACGCGCCGATGATGCTGCCAAGGCCGCAGAGGAGGCCGAGGCGAAAGAGGATGATCTGGAAGCGGCCATGCGCGAATATCAAACCGGTCGGCGGTATTCGGGTACCAAGGTTAGCCGGTCTTCGTCCCGTTCAACGCCCAAGGGTGGCGGGTTTGGCGGCGAAGTGGCCAAATTGGTGATCAAGGAGCTGAAAGGCACCACAGGACGCCGCATCGTGCGCGGCATCCTTGGGGGGATCTTTAAGGCCCGCTAAGCCTCAGAAATAAATCAGAAACCAAAGCTGAAATCATCGCTGCTAAGGTCACTGTTATCAATCCCTTTCAGCGTGATTTCTACGTTTGAAAAGCTCACTTTTGCGTCGCCGCCATTGGCGGTGATTGTCAGATCGGCAAAGCTATTGGCACCGCTCAGGATCACAATTTCATCCTGACCATCGGCAAAATCAACGATCTTGTCTTTGCCATCACCCGTGGAAAACACAAACTGATCCGCGCCTTGACCGCCGTGCAATTTGTCGTTGCCGGCCTCGCCATAAAGCTTGTCCTTGCCGGATCCACCGCGCAGGTTATCGCTGCCATTTCCGCCCAGCAATTTGTCGGTGCCTTGCTGACCGTTGAGCACATCTGCCTGCTTGCCCCCGATCAGTTTATCCGTGCCACGCCCGCCGTTTAGGACGTCCTTGCCAGCGCCGCCTTCGAGGATGTCGGCCTGATCGCCGCCGTTCAGGGTGTCATCGCCCAAACCGCCCTTGAGGCGATCTTTGCCTTCCAGCCCATCGATGGTGTCGTCGCCCTTTTTGCCGTTGATCTCGTCATCAAAGGCCGTGCCTTCCAAGATCTCGTCCGTGTCATCCCCGTCCAAAACAATCCCAACAGGGGCAGGGCCGCCGTCCACATCAAAATTGACCAAAAGCTGTGTGTCGTCATCCGTAAAAATCCAAAGCTCGCCCGAGGGGGCAACATAGAGGCCTTCTGGGTTATAAGCGTCCTCTAGAATGTAGCTATCACGCTCAACACCTGCCTCTGTAAAGACCCGCACCTCGGTTTGGTTGAACTGCGGAAAGCCCATGGTTGTGTTGAACGCCACGGCAAAGCCACCGTCGTAAAGGGCAAACACCTCGGGGCGGATCGTATCACCTGCGGACAAGCCTGTGCTGGCCATGAATTCAGCGATATCAGTCGTGCCGTCAGGATTGATAACCTTGACAAAAACCGACTGTCGGTTGTCATCATAAGCACCGTTTTCATAGAGGAAATCCGAATAGACGGCCACAATGCGCCCGTCGCTCAGAACTGCTGTATCAACAGAATTGAGTCCAAGACCAAAGAGGGTTTGTTGGACGTGGAAGTTTTCGGACAGCAAAATTTCCGGTCCTTGGATCATCGTCACTGTGCCGGTGTCAAACTCGAAAAATTGCGCAAAAGTCTGTCCTTCTTGGGGGTCCGCGCCTGAGACAAAGTTCTGCACCGAGGTTACTTCCACAAGCTTGCCGTTCACCTCTGACAAGCTACCGCTTTGGCGTGAGCCGGTGCCATAGGCCACGCCAGTGGTCGTACCGCTTTGATCAATTACGAACAGAATATCGTCGGAAGCGATTGCAATGGAGCCATCCGATAGGGTTAGTAAGTCTGAGGCTTGTTCGTAGACGTTACTTCCCACCGGAAACACCGCGTCGAACTCTTCAATATAGGCCGTGATGGGCGAGGCCACAGGGCCACCAATGGCTGCACCCGTCGATCCATCAAAATCTTGGTATTGGATATCGCTGTTTGAAAAGTCCTGATACGCCGCAAAGAACACCCGCAACGTGCCATCAGGCAAAATAGTGGCCCCTCCAAACACTTCACTTTCGCCGCTGGGGGTGACCCGCAAGTCGGTCTGGCCAAACCGGTCGGTGCCGTCTGCGTTTGCGAGTTTGAATGCAATCTCGTCAAAGCCGTAGCCGCTGTCGCTAAAAAAGAGAGTAAAGACGGAACCATCATTGAGGGTGAAATTGCGGCTTGCCATGTTTGAAATACCTTAAAAGTTAAAAAAGTCTGTTGAGAAATTTATTACAGCCCAAAAACAAGATCATCGCTGCTAAGATCACTGTTATCAATACCTTTCAGCGTGATTTCTACGTTTGAAAAGCTCACTTTGGCGTCGCCGCCATTGGCGGTGATCGTCAGATCGGCAAAGCTGTTGGCACCGCTCAGGATAACGATCTCATCTTGGCCGTCTGCAAAATCAACGATCTTGTCTTTGCCGTCACCGGTGGAAAACACAAACTGATCCGCGCCTTGACCGCCGTGCAATTTGTCGTTGCCGGCCTCGCCATAAAGCTTGTCCTTGCCGGATCCACCGCGCAGGTTATCGCTGCCATTTCCGCCCAGCAATTTGTCGGTGCCTTGCTGACCGTTGAGCACATCTGCCTGCTTGCCCCCGATCAGTTTATCCGTGCCACGCCCACCGTTTAGGACGTCCTTGCCAGCGCCGCCTTCGAGGATGTCGGCCTGATCGCCGCCGTTCAGCGTATCGTCGCCCAAACCGCCCTTGAGGCGATCTTTGCCTTCCAGCCCATCGATGGTGTCGTTGCCCTTTTTGCCGTTGATCTCGTCGTCAAAGGCCGTGCCTTCCAAGATCTCGTCCGTGTCATCCCCGTCCAAAACAATCCCAACAGGGGCAGGGCCGCCATCGACGGTGAATTGGTGTTCTTTTACGGTCACTTCGTCCGAATAGACCCAAACAGCCCCATCAGGCGAGACATAGATGTCGTCGGCGTAGTCCAGCGAGGTGGCTTGGATGACATAGCTATCACGCTGGTCGCCGCTTTCGTCAAACACACGCACCTCGGTACGATCGACCTGCGGAAGGCCGAGGACTGTGTTGAACACCAATGCAAAGCCGCCGTCGTAGAGCGCGTAAAGCACTGGATCGATTGTGTCGCCATCGTCCGAGTTGGTGCTGCCCAGATATTCGGGCCTATCGACAGTGCCGTCGGCGTTGTAGATTTTGAGCCAAACCGATTGCTTGTCATCGGTGACCTGTTGATTGACGATCAAACGATCCGAATAGGCAATGACAAAGCGCCCATCGCTGAGCTCGACTGAATCCAGGCCATTCAAACCTGCGCCAAAATTAGCATTGATCGAATGATCGCCCTCATCCACGACAAAGGATGGGCCTGCCGGCAAAGTGATCTCACCATTCAAAGCGAACAGTTCGGCGGTGGTGACACCATCCGTAACTGGATTGCCATTGATGGCTGCTTGAATGTCCCCTTTGACCACAAGCAACTGGTTGCCGACCTGCGCAAAGGTTGATGTATGCGGATAGTCCTCCGTGCTGGCAACGCTGACCAAAGTGCTGTTTGCGTCCCAAATCCAAACCGTACCGTATTGCTCAAAGACCATGGATCCATCTGCCAGTGTCAACAAATCATTGGTTCGAGGGGGGCCTGGGAACAGATCCAGCACAAAGGTGTCCGTGCCATTCGGGAACGTGTAGAGAATATCGGTGACAGTCTCGTTCCCGATCGCAGCACCGGTCGACGCGTTGTAATCTGCATAGCGCGTTTCAACGTTGCCGCCATTCTGCGACGTGCTGAAAAAGATCCGCAAGAGGCCATTGTCCATAATCGTAGCGCCAAGGACAACCTCGTCTTCATTGGGACCTGTTGCGCGCAGGTCGGTTTTGCCGAATTTGTCCGTGCCATCGATATTGGCGATCTTGAATGAAACCTCCGACGCAGAAGAGAGATTGTAATATGTGAAAACCGATCCGTCGTTGAGGATCAAACTGCGGGATGCCATGAATGCGGTGACTCTATCTGAAGTTGTAAAATACCCTTCAAGAATAGAGTGTTAGTCATATCCAAACAATAACCCCATGGGGTTATCGGTGGCAGAAACGGCCCAAAGGTCAGGAATACCTGCCCCTGTTTAGATCAATGGACGGATCTTCAATTCGGTCAGTTTATTGGATTCCTTGCCGGTCACTTCGAACCGGAAACCATGAAAACTGAACACTTGGCCTTTGGTGGGGATCGTTTGGGCCTCGTGAATGACCAAACCAGCGATTGTCACGGCCTCGGTGTCGGGCAGATTCCAATCCTTGGCACGGTTCAGATCGCGTATGGTCATTGAGCCATCCACGACAAAATCCCCGTCTTCCGAGGTCAGAACGGTCTGATCTTCGTCCGTGTCAAATTCGTCTGTGATCTCGCCCACGATTTCTTCGAGGATATCCTCAAGAGTGATCAGTCCCTGCAAGGCACCATATTCGTCCACTACCAAGGCAAAATGGGTGTGGCGGCGCAAAAATTCGCGCATTTGATCGTCCAACGGTGTGGTCTCTGGGACAAAATACGGCTTCATCGCCACGCCAACCACATCAAACTTCTTTAGCGCCTCAACCCCGGCTTTGCTGCCATCCAATAGCTTATGGATAGCGCGCAGCAGGTCTTTGGCATGGATCACACCAACGATGTTCTCGGGATCATCGCGAAAGATCGGCAAGCGGGTGTGGTTGCTTTCCAGACATTGGGCCAGAATTTGCTCGGGCGCTTCATTGGCGTCGATCATCTCGATGCCGGAGCGGTGCAGCATGATCTCTTCGACTGTGCGATCGTTCAAGTCCAACGCGCCAAGGATCCGGTCCCGGTCTTCTTTTTCGACGACGCCCTCGGAATGGCCCAGTTGCAAAGCGCCGGCGATTTCTTCGCGTACTGCAAGGATATGACTGTCAGGGTCGGTTTGAACGCCCACAAGGCGCAACACAAAGCGCACCAAGACCCGCACGGCGGACACCACGGGCGCAAAGATGGTCACGACCACGGCAATGATCGGCGAGACCCGAGAGGCGGCCGTTTCGGAGTTGGTGATGGCATAGGTTTTGGGCAGCACTTCGGCAAAGATCAGCACCAGCATGGTCATCACCAATGTGGCGAGGGCCACACCACTTTCGCCAAAAGCACGGGTAAAGAGGGCCGTGGCCAGCGAAGTGGCCAGAATGTTGACCAGATTATTGCCCAACAGGACCGATCCGATCAGCCGTTCGTTGTCCTCGGTGATGTCCAAGGCACGTTGCGCGCCCCGATTGCCCTTGTCGGCCTGCGACCGCAATTTTCCGCGAGAGGCGGCAGTGAGGGCCGTTTCCGAGCCGGAAAAGAATGCGGAAAGCACCAATAGGAGCATAATCGCACCTGCGGTCATCCAAAAGGCGCTGTCAAAAGTTTCGGGGGTCATAGCCTTGCCAAGAAATACATCGGTCTTTGGGTTATGGGGGCGCAGCGGCGCTATATCAAGGGCTGGGCTGTAATCGCATCAGCTATTGCGGTTTTTTGGCTAGTGGATGATGGGTCAGGACCAGATCGCGCAGTCGTTCCTCTAGAACGTGGGTATAGATTTCCGTAGTGGCCACATCCGCATGGCCCAGCAGCGTCTGGATTGATCGCAAATCCGCGCCACCGGCCAACAAATGGGTGGCAAAGGCATGCCGCAGGGTGTGCGGCGTGACTTTGGCGGGCGAAACCCCCGCGTGCACCGCGATTTCCTTAATCAGGCCATAGAACCTGTGGCGGGTCATATGGCCTTGCTTGGAACTGGTTGGGAATAGAAATTTCGGTGCTGCAATGCGGTCTGTGGCCAGTCTTGCGGCTTTGTCGTCCCACAACGCCAGCCAATCAGTCAAAGCACTGCGCGCCCCTGCAGACAAGGGCACCATCCGTTCTTTGCCGCCTTTGCCTTTGATCAACAACATGCGGGGGTCACCGCGGGCGCTGCTGACGGGCAAAGACACCAATTCGCTGACCCGCATGCCTGTGGCATACAGCAGTTCCATCAGGCAGCGGTTGCGTGTGGCATCAGAGGCGTTGCGCGCCAATGCTGGGGCTGCGGCCAGCAATGCGTCAACCTCGTCATGGCTTAGGGTCTTGGGCAGGCTCTTGTCGCGCCCCGGTCCCTTGATTTGGATCGCGGGATTGTCGCTCCGTAGATTTTCCTCAAACGCAAACCGGTAAAGCTGTTTGATCGCGGACAACCGCCGGGCGCGGGTCGCTTTGGACAGGCCCTGCGCATCGCAAAATACCAGATAGTCTTCAACATCAGCCTTTTGGGCCTGATCAAACCCTTTGGATTTTCGCGCCAACCATTCGGAAAAATCCCGCAGGTCGCGGGCATAGGCCAATTGCGTGTTTGTGGCGGCGTCCAATTCGGCGGCTTGGGCTTCTACGAAACTTTGGATCCAGCGGGCGTCTTGGCTCATAACAACAGCACCTGAAGGGCCGTGCGCCGCGCATAGTCCTCAAGGCCCACAGCGCGCAGCACTGATAACCCTGCCGCAAGGCCAGTAATGTCGCCGTCCCCGGCGGGTTCGATCGCCAGCACGGCTGTTAAAATTGCTTGGCCCAAGTGGCCGTCTTTGATCATGGCTGCTGCGCGCGCGGCTGGCGGGGTGGTAAATCCTGCGACGATGGCGCGCTCGACTGCGGTTGTCGCCGTGGCGTCCTGAGGGGTGCCTTGGGCCAGCGATTTGCGAAATGAGGGGGCTGGATCCTCGATGGCGATGGTTTCATAGGCCGGTGACAAATAGCCCAATCGCAGCGCCGCGGATTTTGCAGTGGGACCCAAGGGCAATCCGCCCAAGGTCTCGGCAAAGAGGCGAGCGACGGGCACCAACAACCCGGCAGGTTCCAAGATGTCCATGGCTGGCGGCAGATGCGTGTTCACAGCGGATGGATCGCGCGCGCGCACCGCAGCTTCCAGCCGTTGGATTGCCTCGACACGGTCCCAGATTTGGCCAGATGCAGAGGGTGTTTTTTCAGTGAATATTCCGAGGAATTGATTGTCGGGCAAGGCACCGCTGCGGCCCAACCGTTCTGCTGCCTCCAATCGTGCCTTCCATCCGGAGTTCTGCCGAAGATCTGAGGCCGCATAGGGCAGGGGCAAGCCACGGGTGGGGCGCGGATGGCCAATGGCCTCTAGCACCCGAAATTGCAGTGGGGTCAGTTGATGTGAGGCGATTTTGGGCGGCTCGGTCTGTTCCATCTCTGGATCCAGAAAAGCCGCAAGCAGGCGCGCATCTACAGGAGTGATTTGATCCAACGCCTTGGCCGTATCCAATGTCAGGCTGGCGGCCACCCAATCCTGTTGGCGGGCCAGACAAAACACCCGCAGATCCGTTTGCGGACGTAGGCCGGGTGTGTCGCGCCATAAGTCGCACAGGGCTTGTTCTTGACCGGTCAAAAGGCCGATATCCATGCGCCGTTGAAACACCTGCGGTGTCACAGGTTGCGCACGTGCGGCCAACGCAAAAGCAGCCTCCAGTGATCCCATGCGCACAAGGGCATCGATCCGCGCCAGCAAAAACACCTGATCCGTGCTGGCGTCCGTAGGCGCTGCGGCTTCGGCAAGGATCAACAGACGCATCAAGTCTTGGATCGCTGGGAATTGTGGTACGCCGATCTGTTCGATCAATCCCGACAAACGCGCGCTGTTGGATGCTTGCCAAAGGTCTTTGGGCAGGCCCGTCACCGTTGCAGGCAGCAAGCCGATGGTCGGGGCCGTGTTACCGCCCAATGGGGTCACGGTCACATCTGCAATGGCGGCTGACGTGGCCACTTGGGGTTCGGTTGTTTGTTGCGGTTGGGTTGGTGTCGCTGGCGAAGGCGTGTGCAGCACACTCTTCATCCAGTCGATTTCAGACAACGGGTTTTGTGTTTCGCTTGCAGTCGTGCCTTCTGAGGTTTGCTGTGCCAAGGCCTGTGCGGCCCAGCCACAGACGGCCACGGCAAAAACAAAGGCACACCCCCGCTGCATCATTGCAAAGGCAGGGTCACAGGTTTGCGGATTTCCACCTGTTCGGGCGCAAAATCAACGCCAATATAGGGACCAACATAGGCATAAGCGATCAGCGCTACGATGCACAGAACCGCTAAATATCCGATTAGTTTAAAGAGTTTACCTATCATCGGCTGCCCGAGTTTCCTGTGTTTGCCTTGCTCTGCACACGCGCCAAACGTTGCCTTGCCGTCTTTTATAGGCGCCTTGTGTGCATTTATATATGGTGTTTTATGCAAGATCACGCCATTGACGGACGGAATGCAAGAGGTAAGCGGGCTGATGCCGATCAATTCTGGGGATACGTCCATAGGCAGCGCGCTAAAGCTGCAGAAAACCGTAGTTTTTGTAGGGATGATGGGGGCCGGAAAAACCGCCGTGGGTCGGGCCGTGGCGCAGTATTTTGACGTGCCGTTCCGCGACAGCGATGCAGCCCTTGAAGAAGCAGCCCAAATGACCATTGCCGAGATATTTGACCGCGATGGCGAGGCGTTCTTTCGCGATCGCGAAACCCAAGTGATTGACCGCTTGCTGGCAAAATCCCCATCGATACTCAGCACGGGGGGTGGTGCCTTTATGGCGGCCCGCAATCGCGATCTGATCACCGCCAAGGGCGTGTCGGTCTGGCTGCAAGCCGATCTTGATTTGTTGTGGGAGCGCGTGCGCCACAAAGATACACGCCCCCTGCTGCGCACGGCAGATCCCTATGGAACGCTCAAGGGCATCTATGAGCAGCGCACGCCGATCTATGCCGAGGCCAATGTCACAGTCGAGACGCTGGCGTCCTACTCGATTTCTGACACAACGCAGGCGGTGGTGCAGGCCCTTTTGGCGCATCCCGGAATTTTGGAGGCCTCTGATGTCTGAAACTGTTCACGTTCCTTTGGGCGATCGCGCCTACGACATCAAAATTGGTCAGGGCCTTTTGCAACAGGCCGGTGGTTTGATTGGCCCACTTTTGGCCAGACCACGCGTTGCAGTGGTAACCGATCAGAATGTGGCGGCTCTGCATCTTGAAACCCTAAGGGCGGGTTTGACAGCCCAAGGGATCGATATGGTCTCGCTCAGCTTGCCTGCGGGGGAGGCAACCAAATCATGGGGGCCGTTTACCCAAACCGTGGAATGGTTGCTTGATGAAAAAATCGAACGTCGTGATCTGGTGGTGGCCCTTGGCGGTGGTGTGATTGGGGATCTGGTGGGATTTGCAGCGGCAGTGCTGCGACGCGGTGTCGGGTTTATCCAAATCCCCACCTCTTTGCTGGCCCAAGTGGACAGTTCCGTTGGTGGCAAAACCGGGATCAACGCCCCCCACGGCAAGAACCTGATCGGTGCGTTTCATCAGCCCAAACTTGTGCTGGCGGATGTAGATGTTCTTGGCACGCTTACGCCGCGAGATTTCATTGCGGGCTATGGCGAAGTCGTAAAATACGGCCTTTTGGGGAGTTCGGTGTTTTTTGACTGGCTGGAAGACAACGGTCCGAAATTGGCTGCAGGCGATGTGGCCGCGCGGATCGAGGCGGTGCGGGTATCGTGCCAGATGAAAGCGGACATTGTAGAACGCGACGAGACGGAACAAGGTGATCGTGCCTTGTTGAACCTCGGTCACACGTTCTGTCATGCTCTGGAGGCTGCGACAGGCTATTCGGATCGGTTGCTGCATGGCGAAGGCGTGGCCATCGGCTGTGCGCTGGCGTTTGAATTGTCTGCGCGGATGGGGTTGTGCAGCCAAGAGGACCCCAGCCGCGTGCGCGCCCACCTCAAGGCCATGAATATGAAGACAGATTTGCGCGATATTGACGGCGAGCTTCCCAGTTCGGCCGAATTGGTTTCACTTATGGGGCAGGATAAAAAGGTTATTGATGGTAAGTTACGGTTCATTTTGGCCCGTGGCATTGGCGACAGTTTTGTAACCTCCGATGTGGATGGCGCCCTCGTCAAAGAAGTGCTTGATCAGGCCCGTTAACCTTAATCTGCGTCTCCCAAGACCCTAAACCAAGTTTTAAACAATCATCCCTACACCATGTGCAAACGGTGAAAGGTTTGGTGCGATGGCTCTTTTGGGGTTTGGTTTGGACAAGGCGGGACGGCGATGACCTTTTCGCCTATCTTTTCAGGGACTGGCGTTGCCGGATATGATTTTCTAGCCCGTACCCGCGTGACGCAGCAGGCGCTTTTGGCACAATCTGCCGAAGTGTTGCGCGAGACTGAGGGCTTTGCCGAAGACATCAAAAACGTGCAATCCGCCGAACAACTTGTTGAGGATCGACAATTGTTAAAGGTGGCTTTGGGCGCCTTTGGCCTGCTGGACGACTTGGAAAATAAGGCCTTCATCCAAAAGGTCTTGGAGTCTGATATGTCCGATAGTGACTCCTTTGCCAATCGTTTGACTGACACCCGTTATCAGGCTTTGGCGCAGGCTTTTGATTTTGCCGGGCAAGGCACTCCGACCTTGAGCCAATCAGGTGACGTTGACGAGGTGTTGGCGCAGCTAGGGGCTTTGGAAACCCCCGATGAATTGCTTGCCAATTCGCGTTTGCTGCGGGCGACATTGCAGCGGTTTGGGTTAGAAGACGACGCGAGCAACACGTTCTTTTTGCAAAAGGTTTTGGAAAGCGATGTGACCGATCCCAACTCCTTTGCCTCTCGCCTGAGCAATCCGGCCTATGCGGAATTGGCGGAAACCTTCGATTTTGCAGAAAAATCCAAGCTGCAAGACAGTTTTTACGGGTTTGCCGCCGAATTTGGCGAGGCCATTGGCGCGTTGGAAACGGCCGAGGATTTGCTCGCAAACGAGGATCTTCTTACGGCAAGCCTGAAAATGTTTGAACTTGAACGCGATGCAGATCGAACCGGTTTTTTGACGTCAATTCTGAATTCTGACCTAAGCGATCCAGCGTCTTATGCCAATCAACTGGACGACCCGCGTTATGCTGCGTTTTCTGAAGCCTTCGGGTTTGGTGAACCCGTTTTATTGGACGACGAAGGGGTGGAAATTGATCAGGGCCCTTCCAAAGCACAAGAGTTTGTCGATCTGATCAATGAACGTGACACAGTGATCAAAACGCCGACGGATTTCTTTAATGATCCCGCGTTGATGTTGGCCACGTTCAACTTTTTTGATCTGCCGCAGGGATCTGATGCGGTGCCTTTTGCAGGCCGCATCTTGGAGTCTGACCCAGACAGCCCAACCTCACTGGTCAATGTCTTTCCCGACACCCGCTATAAAGTGTTCTTTAATGCGTTTGACTTTGAAACAGCCCAATCCGAGCGCAGCTATTCCGCCGAGTTCATCAATGGCGTGGTCGATAACTATCTGGACAACCAATTTGAAGTGCGCGTGGGCGAAGGCGATACATCTATGCGTCTTGCCTTGTCCTTGGACCGCGATTTGAACGACGTGGTCAGCAATGGTTTGTCAAACGACAGCCGGTGGTTTGCGGTGATGGGGTCCTCGACCCTGCGCGAAGTGTTTCAAACGACGCTCAACTTTCCTTCCAGCTTTGCCACCTTGGACATCGACCAGCAGCTTCGCGACTTCAAAGAACGCTCTGAAAGTGTTTTGGGTACCTCTGATTTGTCGGACCTGACCACGCCAGATGCAATCGACGATCTCAGACAGCGCTACTTGTTGCAAAGCAGTCTGGTCAATTCTGGTGTCTCGAGCAGTCAAAATATCGTGCTGTCTCTGATTTCGCGGTAAGTCAGATTTTCGGATCGCCGTCACGGTGGGTTTGCCGGATCGCATGGGCCCCGCTTGACGCTCGTCCTCATACGTATGACCCAGATGCGGCAATGCTGGCCTGACCACGTCACCAACAATAATCCAATTATTTTGCAACAGCAGCACTAGGCGTTTTCTTACAGATGCTTTGGTTGGACCCTTGTGCTGCGCATAGAACCGCTGTGTTTGGGGCTTCATTGATCCCCAACTCGGCGATGCGTTTGAGCACGTCGTCCTCGGGCATCGGCTTGGAATAATAATAGCCTTGAATTTGATGGCAGCCAATTTCTGCTAGGCAATTTGCTTGAATTTTCGTCTCGACCCCTTCTGCAACCGAAGAGGCCCCGATCTGATCGGACAATGTCTTGATCAAGCGAATGATTGGCTCCGACGTAGGCAACTGATCGATAAAGGACTTATCGATTTTGATGCAATCGAGGGGAAACAACGAAATATAGGCAAGGTTCGAATAGCCCGTTCCGAAATCATCAATTGCGATGCGAAACCCAAGCTCTGTCATCTGGCGCAAACGCTCGGCGATTAAATCGTGGTCCCCGATCAATACGTTTTCCGTGATCTCAAGCTCGATTATCCCTTTGGGAAATTCTGGCCCACTGGCGATATCAGTGATGATATCCATTAGCTTATCATCCAGAAATTGTCGGGGGGATACGTTCAAAGACATTCCAATTTTCACGCCGGCCCGATGCCATTTGATCAACGTATTGCAGCCTTCTGTCAGAACAAAATGTCCCAGTTCCTCAATAATGCCGGTTTCCTCGCAAATCGGGATAAAGGCCCCCGGGGATATCATCCCACGGGTTGGGTGCTGCCAACGCACAAGGGCCTCAACAGAAACGACTTTTTGGGTCAGCGTGTCGACACGCGGCTGGTAGTGCAGTTGGAATTGCCCTTGTTCCAGCGCCTCTTTCAAGTCGTGCTCGATCTGGCTGCGTTCTTTGGCAGCGCGACCCATTTCGCTGTCGAAGGTCATGCACCTGTCGCGGCCTGCTTCTTTTGCCGCATAAAGGGCGATGTCGGCTTGTTTCATATAGTCGGCCCAGTCGGTGTAGACCTCGGGGATCAAAGCGCCGCCAATGCTACACGACGTCAGCAAACGCGCCGTGGTCAGGTGAATGGGTTGGTTGATCGTATCCCGTATTTTTGCAGCCCGTGACATCAGGGTTTTGCTGTCGCTGACGCCATCCAACAAAATGACAAATTCATCCCCGCCAAAGCGCGCCAGAATATCCTTTGGGGTGAGGCAGTTTTGAATGCGGTCGGTCAAAGCGCAGAGGACACGATCACCGACCTCATGACCAAACCGGTCATTGATGTGTTTGAACCGGTCCACATCCAGGCAAAGGATAGCGCGGGGGACTTCGCCGCGATCGTTGCGAATTTTTTCCATTTTGCGTGACAAGTAAGCGCGGTTAAAACTGCCTGTCAGCTGATCACAATCAGCTAGGAAGCGGGCTTTGTCGCGGGCTGTTTTCAGTTCGGTCACATCAACGGCTGTAATCAAAAAGGCTAAGCTGCCGGTCACAGCGTCGGTGCATTTCTTAACCGATAAATCGTACCAAGATGGGCCAAACATCGTGTGCATTTGTACGACCGACTGCGCTTCGCCGCGTGAGGCCACAACATGCATTAAATCGTCATGGTCTTCGGGATCGATGAACTGGGCCCGAAAGCGCGATTCAATATGTTTTATAGAGTTCCGTGCAGAGGGATTCATATAGAGCGATTGCCCTTTATCGTTCACCAAAGCGATCAAAACATCTGTATAAAGGAGGGCCTCGGTCGAACGGATATTTTCTGGTGTGCCTTGGCCCTGATCAACGGCCTGACACAGCATCGCCATACGACCGTCATGCAAAACATAACCGCTAAAATTCAACATCACACTGGTCGGCACACCGTTGGGATAGAGCGTCCATAGTTCATTAAAGTCGGCGTTATGAGTGGAAAAATCATGCTGATATTGGCGCAGCCTATCGCGCACGGTCTTGGACATACCGTGGGAAAGGTCGCGCGCTTGCAAGACCTCCTCGCTTGGGGCGTCCCATAGTTTTACGGCTAGGTCATTTGCATAGGCCACGCGGCTAGTGTCTATGTCGTAGACCCATATGGCTGTCCGAACACCACGCAACACATCGAACCGATTAGCGGCCGCAGCCGCCAATGCGCGTGTTTTGTTGGAATGTTCGTTATCAAGACTCACGACGCTGTCTCGCTTTTTCTGCGTGGCCAAATGAGGTTCACAGCCTATGTGTGTTTGGTGGGGTTGTGTCAATCAAAGGTTAACCCCTAGGCCGCTGAAGCCTTGTATTCTGGTGTCATGTGTTGCAGGGACACAAACCCGTCCGTTTGTTGTACAGCCTCAATCCAACGGTGAACCGATGGGTGATCAGCGAGGGCAAGGCCTGCTTCTTCCATGACATGAACGTAGCCGAAAAGCGCTATATCGGCAATGCTGTAACCAGACGGCAATACAAACGTGGTGTTGCTAAGGTGTTGGTCCAAGCGGGCCAAACCGGGCAGAACCGCAGTTTGCCACGTGGCGATATCATCAGCCCGTTCTGCCCGCATTTCGGGCAGAATTGTGGTGACAAACCGCGCAGGCGAGATGAATGGTTCAAGTTTGGATTGTTCAAAGAACATCCATTGTAGTGCCCGTGCCCGCAGATCCGCGGTGGGTGGCATAAGGGCCGTGTTTTCAGCCAGATACCAGAGCATTGCATTGCTTTCGCCTATAGAAGCATCCGTATCCGTTTTCATAAACGGCACGACGCCAAGCGGATTGATCTCAAGGTAGGCAGGGGATTTTTGTTCACCGGCGAGTACATCAACCAGTGTCATATCAAAAGGGATGCCCAGTTGGTTCATTGCAAGCCAAGGTTTGAAGCAATTTCCTGAGCCAAGGCAAGCGTAGAGGTGATGCGGCATCGATAATTCCTTTCACAAAACTTGGGAAAAGATGGCGTTTGGAAGTTAATTTCGCGTTCAGACCCGTTGGAAAACGGGCCAAAATCGCGCCGCATTGGGCCAGTTTTTATCTAAGGTTTTACCGATTGTGCGGAGCCTGCTGCAAACACATCCAATCGCTCAGCCATCACAGAAATTGCCTTGTGTAATAGCACGGTCAGGATGGCCAAGGCTATTAAGCTGGCAAACATTAGGTCAATTTTGGCGCGGCCATTGGCCAGCAACATCAGATACCCCAGACCTTGGCTGGCACCGACCCATTCGCCGATCACTGCCCCGATAGGCGCATAAACAGCCGCCAAACGCAGGCCAGACCCAAGGGCGGGCAGGGCTTGCGGGATTTGAATGCGGCGCATGATTTGCGGACGCGTGCCGCCCATTGTACGTGCCAGATCCATCAACGCCGGATCGACCCGTTTGAGCCCGTCAAAAAAGGCCGATGTGACGGGGAAATAGATGATCAACACGGCCATTATGATCTTTGAGCTGATCCCGTAGCCAAACCACAGGGTCAAAACAGGGGCCAATGCAAAGACAGGCACCGCTTGGGTAAACACAAGGATTGGCAGGATCAAACGTTGCATCATGGGGGACGCCGCCATTTGGATCGCCGTGACCACCCCAAGAACGGTGCCCAGGATCAAGCCAAGCAAGACCTCGAGTGCGGTCACGCTGGCGTGCTCGAGGATCAGGGCACGGCTGTCAAATCCGGCTTGGGCCACGCGCCAAGGTGAGGGCAGGATGAAATGTGGCGCTTGGGTAATCCAAACAATCGTTTGCCACAAAGCAAGGCCAAGGATCATGGCCCAAAGAACGTCTAGCCGTTTCATGCTGCCCCCCTTAGGTGTTGAAGAAGGGCGGTTTGACAGGCCAAAACATCCCGGTCATTCAACGCGCGGATCGGTGCAGCTGCAGGGGCGGGCCATGGGGTGCAGCCTTGCGGGCCGAGCAGAACAATCTGATGCCCAAGGCGTGCGGCCTCAGCAGGATCGTGGGTGACCAAAAGGACCGTTTTACCAACCAAAACATCCGCCGCCAGTTCCTGCATGTCGGCCCGTGTGCCTGCATCCAGCGCCGAGAAAGGCTCGTCCAGCAAGACGATGGGCCGATCTTCCATCAAGGTGCGCGCAAGGGCTGCCCGCTGACGCATGCCTCCAGATAGGGCACTGGGTTTTTTGGTGCGATGCTTTTGTAGTTTTACACGGTCCAACAGATCATCGAGGCGCGCCATATCGGGGGCCTCACCGCGCAAGCGCGCGCCGATTACGGCATTTTCGGCCACGCTAAGCCAGGGTAACAACAGATCTGTTTGGGCCATGTAACTGACGCGGGGTGCAACCGGGGCCGCATCATTGGCAATGATTGTGCCGTTGAAACTGCCACCAGTTTCCAATCCAAGGATTAACCGCAACACTGTCGATTTGCCAACGCCAGAGGGCCCCAAGAGACAGGTCCATTGCCCTGCAGGCACTGTAAGATCCGCATGGAACAACGGCGCGCCGCCCAGATCATAACGACCTTTCAGAGTTATGGCCGGTGCCGTGCTCACGTTCCGCGCAGCCCCATATCCCAAAAGCCCACTTCAAGGGCCGTGGCCGTGGTAAAGCGCTTTTGCAGGGCGTCCCAGCGGGGGCTGTCTTGCGGGGCAGCGCCCAGACGGCGGGTCACTGCGGCATCCAACATCGCACCCACGGTCGTGCAGACCTCTTGATACTCGGCACCCGCATAGGTGTCGATCCAGTCGCGATAGGGTGTATCTGTGGCCATGGTGCGAAACAGCCGCGTCCCGATCTCGCCGTATCCAAAGACACAAGGGGCCAAGGCCGCCATCAGATCCAGAAAGTCACCTTGAAGCCCTGCATCCATCACATAGCGTGTGTAGGCGAGATTTTCGAAAGCTTCCGTCGCACCAAAGAGCTGATCCTCGGTTATGCCTTCGGCCGCACAGGTTTTGACGTGCAAAGCCATCTCGTGATTGACCAAAGCATCGACCGTCCCGGCACAAACCTTCATTTCCTCGAGGGTTTCGGATTTAACCACCCCCAAGGACCACGCCCGCGAAAAATGCACAAGGAATACGTAGTCTTGGATCAGGTAATGCACAAAGGACGCGCGGGGCAGGGTGCCAGTGCGCAGTCCTTCCACGAATGTGTGTTCGGAATAGTCGGTCCAAACCGTGCCCGCGCCAGCCCGTAGACTGGCGAAGGTGGTGCCGTATGTTGCGCTCATTTTGCGGTCACATCGATTGTGATGGCCTCAACCGGATTGATTGAGGGGATCAGACCGGATGCATTGAGGAACTCCTCAAAGGCGGCATACCGGCCTGCATCCATGGCTGTGGGGCGCAACGCAAAACGCGGCAAAGTGTCGGCCCAAGCGCGTTTGTTCAACTCGTCTTGCAATTCCTTGGAGGTGCCGCTGAAGATTTCCCAGCTGTCTTGGGGGTGGTTGACGATATATTGCGTGGCTTTTTCCGTGGCGGCCAAGAAACGTGCGATCAGATCCTTGTCCATGGAATTGGTGTTGGCCACATAGATCAACTCGTCATAGGGCGGCAGGCCTTCTTCTTCGACGAAAAAGCAATTGCCGGCAACGCCTTCGATGTCCATTTGGTTCAGCTCAAAATTGCGGAATGCGCCGATGACTGCGTCCACTTGCTTGGACATCAGCGACGGGGAAAGGGACCAGTTGACGTTGACCAATTCGATGTCGTCCAATGTCATACCGTATTTGTTCAGGATCGCGGCCAGAACGGCCTCTTCCACGCCGCCAACAGAAAAGCCGACCTTTTTGCCGCGCAGATCAGCGGGCGTGGTGATGGGGCCATCAGCCAAGGTCAAAAGGCAGTTCAAAGGTGTGGCCACCAAGGTACCAACCCGCTGCAGCGGCAAGCCTTCGTGAATTTGCAGGTGCAATTGCGGTTGATACGAGATCGCCAGTTCTGCCTTGCCTGCAGCAACCATTTTGGGCGGGTCAGACGGGTCAGCCGGGGCGATCACTTCGACCTCGAGGTTTTGGTCAGCAAAGTAGCCTTTTTCCTGTGCCACGATGATCGGCCCATGGTCAGGGTTGACGAACCAATCAAGGATCAACGTCATTTTGTCTTGTGCCATCAGGGGGCTGGCGGCCAATATTAAAGCTGTGGTGAGGGACGTAAATTTCATAGGTCTTACCTTTCTCATGAAACGGGGTCGCCCATTGCGATCAGGCTGATTTCCGTATCGCAATAGGTCTGAAGATGGGATGCCGCTTGCCAGGCCCGAAGGCCCGAACGACAGGTGAGGATGGTTCGTTGTCCGGGGTCCGGGCGGGGCGTGTGGGCTGCAAAGTCAGAGACTTCAAGCCGCACCGCGTGAGATGTAACGGGGGTCGGGGCCTCGGATATGCCGCGTAGATCGACCACAAAATCCTCAGGCAGGATGTCCGCAGCAGAAACAAATCGCAGCGCCTGTTCTGGCTCGGGTGCGTTATCAAATCGAAATCCGCTGGTGCGATAGCTGGCCATGTCAAAATTCATCATCTGGCCTAATGGGCTGGGTCGTGTGTCTATGATCACTGCCAAAGCCATCTGGGCCTGCGCTGCCCCCAGCATGCCGACCACAGGCCCCATAACGCCAGCAGTGGCACAACTGGCCAAGGTGTCGGGCAGGTCGGGAAACACCGCCCTCAAGGACGGCGCGGTTGCGCAAAAGCCACCGACATAGCCTTGACGCCCTAGGACCGAGGCGGAAATGAAGGGGATCTGCGCTGCGAAACACAGATCAGAGGCGATATAGCTTGCCGCAAAACTATCAGCGCAATCGATCACAACGGTTTTTCTCGCAATCAAAGCAGGGCCTTTGGCTGGATCAAACGGACCGTGGATGGCGTTGATCGCCACATCCCGGTTGAGATGCTGCAGACGGTCGCAGGCGGCTTGTACTTTCGGGCGACCCACGTCAATTTCAGTGAACAAGATCTGCCGGTGCAGATTGTTCAGCGACACCGTATCGGGATCCACGACAGTGATCTCGCCAACGCCAGCCCCCACAAGATATTGCAGCGCCGGACACCCCAAACCACCGGCGCCGATAAGCAAAACATGGGCGGCAGCAAGGGCGTTTTGTCCATCCGTGCCAATCTCCGGCAGGATCATCTGGCGCGCATAGCGGTTCATCTGGTGGCCGCCAACCACGCCCGCACGCGGGCCTCTGGATCGGGGTTGAGGGTGATGTCTGTGACCGCAGCCACACAATCGGCACCGGCCTCAAAGGCACCCCGCGCACGCTCGACCGACATCCCCCCAATCGCCACAAGCGGCGTGTCACCCACCATGGCCTTCCACGTGGTCAGTTTTTCAACGCCTTGCTCGTGCCATTTCATTTTTTTCAAGATGGTCGGATAGATCGGGCCAAGGGCCAGATAATCAGGTTGGCAGGCCAACGCACGGGCCAATTCGGCCTTGTCATGGGTGCTAAGGCCCAGTTTCAGACCTTCGCTGCGGATCTGGATCACATCTGCTTGATCAAGGTCCTCTTGGCCCAGATGGATAAATGAACAGTTTTCCTCAATGGCCAAGCGCCAGTAATCGTTGATGACCAAGGTGCAATTGTGGTCATCGCAGGCAAGCTTGGCACGGCGAATTTCGCGGCGCAGCGCACCTTCGCTTTGATCTTTGATCCGCAATTGCACCAGTTTGATGCCCAAAGGCACCAAACGTTCGATCCATGCCGCACTGTCAAAAATCGGGTAAAACCTGTCCAGATTCATTCCAAAAACGCCTTGCCAATAACGGGGGTCGAGGGCGCGGCCATATCGCGCGGCTCCATCGGATCCGCCGTCTGTGCCATTTGTCCCGCAGCAATTGCCGTGGCAAAGGCCACAGCCATTTGAACCGGATCGCCTGCTTTGGCCACGGCGGTGTTTAAGAGGACTGCATCATAGCCCAATTCCATGGCAGCAGCGGCTTGTGAGGGCAGGCCAATACCTGCGTCGATCACCAGTGGCACATCGGGAAAATGCGCCCGCATGGCCCGCAAACCAAAGAGGTTATTCAGCCCCAACCCGGATCCAATCGGTGCGCCCCACGGCATCAAGACCTCGCACCCTGCCTGGAGTAATTTATCGGCCACCACCAGATCCTCGGTCGTGTAAGGAAACACTTGAAAACCGTCTTCAGACAGGATCCGCGCGGCCTCAACAAGGCCAAACACGTCTGGTTGCAGCGTGTCCTCTTCGCCAATGACCTCAAGCTTGATCCATTTGGTATCAAAGACTTCGCGCGCCATATGGGCTGTGGTGACGGCCTCTTTGACCGTGTGACATCCGGCAGTGTTGGGCAACACATGCACGCCAAGATCCTGGATCATTTGCCAAAAGGCTTGGCCTGCCTGATCTGTCCCGCTTTCGCGGCGCAAGGACACAGTGGCCACGCTTGCGCCACTTTGTTTGAACGCCTCCGCCAGTATCGCAGGCGAGGGGTATTGCGCCGTGCCCAGCATGAACCCATTGGCCAAAGCAGTGCCGTAAAAGTCACGCATTGCTCAGCCCCCTTGCATTGGGGCGAGGACTTCGATCTGGTCGCCGGGCTTGATTTCGTGGGTGGCGCGCATTGCTGCGGGCACAAAATCACCGTTCACAGCCGTGGCCAGTTTTGCACCCTTGTAGCCTTGTTCGATCAACAGATCTGCAAGGGTTGTGGCTGTGGTCGTGTGTCCCTCGCCATTAAGCTGCACGTTCATGCATCACCTCCGGTGTTGCGTTGTCCAAAAGAATTTCTGCGACCATGCGAGCCATGGCAGGGGCTAAAAGAAACCCATGGCGAAACAGGCCGTTGACCCGCAAAATGTCGCCTTCGCGGGTAATGCGGGGCAGGTTGTCCGGGAACGCGGGCCGGTTGTCGACACCGATCTCGATCACTTCGGCCTCGCCAAAGGCTGGGTTCAAAGCATAGGCCGCACTGAGCAGTTCCAGCAAAGACCGCGCCGTAACATTCGGGCCAGAGGCACTTTCAATCATCGTAGCCCCCAACATGAAAATACCGTTCCCCCGCGGCACGACATAGAGCGGGATACGCGGATGCAGCAGCCGCACAGGGCGCGACAATGTGATGTCGGGGCAGTGCAGCATGGCCATTTCCCCCTTAACGCCGCGCAGTTGCGGCAAGGCATCACGGGCGGTGTAGCCGCGTGCATCGACCACAGGGCCTGTAAGGGTCTGCGGATCCACTTCGGCCTGTTCGATCACAACGCCTGCGTCCAGCAGGCCCTGACGCAAAGACGCCAAAGCAACACGGGGTGTCAGATGGGCCTCGGACCCAAAGAACAACCCCTTGGAAAAACGCCCCTCCAGATCCGGTTCAAGTCGGGCAATCTCGGCTACGTCTACGTCGACAAAATCGGACGTGCGCCGGGCAAAGCGTCGCAAATCCGACTGATCCCGTGCCGCAGTGACGACCAATGTACCGTTGTGGCTGACGCCGCCTGTCGCGTTATGCCACCAGGCCGCGGCCTCGGTCCCGAGACGCACCACTGGTTCCTCAGCGCTTTCGCCCTCACAAAACGGGGCCAACATGCCACCGGCCCACCACGAACAAGCATGGGGTCCCACGCCATCGCCACGCTCGAATAGTCTGACCTTGGCGCCGCGATCCAGCAGCGCTTTTGCGGTGGTCAACCCGGCCACACCGGCCCCTATGATCGAGATCTCGGTCACAGGTTCGTCCAGTGGGCGTGAAAGTGATGCACAGGGCCATGGCCAGACCCGATCTGCAAGGTATCTGCCTGCAAAATCGCCTGATGCAAATAGCTATGGGCCTGTTGCACGGCTGTGGGCAGATCCAGCCCCTTGGCCATAAGGGCTGCGATACTGGCCGAATAGGTACAGCCCGTGCCATGTGTGTTTTGGGTCTGAACACGCGGGGCGGGCAGAGCGAAAGGGGGCGCGTCAGCGGTGAGAAGAAAGTCGGTGCAGGTGTCGCCCTCGGCATGGCCGCCTTTCAACAAAACCGCACGTGGTCCCATGGTGAGCAGGGCCTGACCTTGGGCCACGGCCTCGGCATCTGTTTTGGCAGGCGGCTGATCCAACAGCAAAGCGGCCTCTGGCAAATTAGGGGTTAACACTGTCGCTAAGGGCAGCATCTGATCGATCAGACCGGCCACAGCCTCAGATTGCAGCAAAGCGTCGCCAGATTTTGCCACCATCACTGGATCCAGAATGATCGGGCCAGTGAAACCCGCTAATCCCTGCGCCACGGCCTCGATCAATTCAGGTGAGAACAGCATACCGATTTTGATCGCATCCACGTCCAAATCGTCTAACACGGCTTTGATCTGCGCACTGACGATATCGACAGGCACTGCATGTACGGCGCTGACCTCTTTGGTATTTTGCGCAGTGATCGCTGTGACAACGCTGGCCCCATAGGCTCCGTTCGCGCTGAACGCCTTGAGATCGGCTTGAATGCCTGCACCACCGCCGCTATCGCTGCCTGCGATGGTCAATGCAATCGGTGTGCCCGCCATAAATGCGTCCTTTCTCTAAAGGGCGTATTGGCAAAAAGGGAAGGGGTTTGAGGGGCTTGCGCCACGTTCTTGACCCGTTCCCTACGCCGGAATTGCCCGGATCAGGTTCGACGGGTCGGTGCAAGCACCTCTCAGCCCAAAAGGGCCCCCCGACGGATTACTAAGAATGTGTTAGCCTAGGCTGGCCCAAACGGCAAGGGCCGTGGCCCTAAAGGATGAAATCAGACAACGCGACGTCGGAATGGTTCAGCCCCTCGATCAAAATCGAACCGCTGCCGCCCAGCGCGTCCAGATCCAGCAAAGTCGCGTTGTTGCCAGCATTTGACAGGGCATCGGTGATAATCCCGTTGTAATCCGCAGGGCGCAGACCCAGCGCGCTGATGTCAATCTGATCGGCGTTTTGTTTGAAATCCAAGATCACATCGTTGCCTGCGTTGCGATTGAAGACAAAGACATCGTTGCCGCTGCCGCCATCAAGAGTATCGTCGTCGTGACCGCCGGCCAGCATGTCATTGCCGATCCCGCCTCGCAAAATGTCCTTGCCGGCACCGCCGTAAAGCTGGTCGATACCAAAGCTGCCGTCGAGCGTATCATCGCCGCGCCCGCCATAGAGCATGTCACGTTTGCCACCGCCATTCAGGATATCATCGCCATTGTGACCGTACAAAAAGTCGTCATCATCGCCACTGGTCAGCGTGTCATTGCCGCTGCCCCCATAAAGGGAACTGCCATCCGAGCCGCTAAGAATAAAGTCGTCGCCACCACCGCCGCGCAATTCATTGGCCCCTGATTGTGCAATAATGGTATTATCCTCGGCCCCGCCGATGACCAAATCATTGCCATTGCCCGCAAGGATTTCGCCAATGACCTCGCCAGACTTCCCGCGATAAATGTCATCCCCATCTTCAAGTCTAATCAAGCCGAATATGGTGCCGGTATTGATAATCTTATCTTCTTGGAATTGCCCAAAATACGCAACTCCGGGGGAAGAAATTGTTCCCGAGTTTATCACCAGCATTGTCTCAGTCAGATCGGAGTTTACTGTGCGGATTGCGGCGTAACTTGAAGAAACGGTTGAATTGCTTATCACGCCACTGTTCACGATGACGGCACTTTCTGATGTGGAATAGACCCCGTAATTTTCACCCAAAACTTCGCCTGTGTTGTTGAGTTCGTTCGTCCGTTCCTGTGCAGACGAGCCGCCCATATAGACAGCCGTGTCAGCCTGAGCCGTGCCGCTGTTGACTATCGTCCCGCTACCGTCACGCAGAACCAACGCATATTGTGATGAAACGACTGATCCAAAGTTATTGATGGTGCCGGAGCCAAAGACACGGACCCCAATTGTGTTGCTCCCAGAAATCTCACCAAAATTTTCAACTCTGTTAAATATCCCTGTGAGATCAACAGCACTCGATCCGGCTGTAAGTGTACCATAGTTGGTAACGTCGTTGTAGTCTTCTGCGCTACCAATTGCACCGAAACCTCCAAAGACGCTGGCCCCTTCGGAAATGACGACAGCGTTGCGACCTACATCTGTTCCTCCAAGGCTGATTGCAGGCTCGCTAGAGCTGGATGAAAAAGAAACGACAGAGGCATGCGGCGATATAAAAAGGTCACTGTTGCCATTGAGGACGACCACAGAATCATTGGTGCTATACAACTCAATATCGCTGTAGATGAATACATCGTCGCTACCCGCCGCGTCGACTTGGATGCCGGATCCGCCTTGTGAAAATGTAATAATTTCTGGCATTGTCTACCCTCGCTAAATTTTGGTGCAAAATACGAACGCTTATCGCGTCGATCCGTGAAATGAGGGTAAGTTACTCCAAAATAACGGGTTTGCCTATTTGTTAAGCCGGTCGAGGTCTCGCTGGAAAATTTGTGTGCCTGTTCAAAGTTTTAGGCGGGGCGTTTGCCGGTTTCGTCCAAAATAATCTCGCCATCTTCTTTGGTGAATTTGCCTTTGGGCCAAGTGTCC
Source organism: Algirhabdus cladophorae (assembly GCF_044772865.1). Lineage (GTDB taxonomy): Bacteria > Pseudomonadota > Alphaproteobacteria > Rhodobacterales > Rhodobacteraceae > Algirhabdus > Algirhabdus cladophorae. Next base: position 1,729,134 of record NZ_CP173029.1, on the reverse strand, counting down.
AGCAAATCCAGAACAACCTCGGACGGACGGCACAGACGCACGCCTTTGGGGGTGCAAACGATGGGGCGGTTGACCAAAATTGGATGTGCAATCATAGCGTCCAAGAGTGCTGCGTCGCTGACCGCAGGGTCCAAAAGGCCCAAGTCTGCAGCAGGGCTTTTGCTGGTGCGCAGGGCCGTGCGCGGTGTCAGGTCAGCAGCCGCAAAAAGTCCCAGCAATTGGCCGCGTGTCCATCCGGCCTCTTGGTACAAGATTACTTCTGGCGCGTAACCTGCTGCCTTTATCAGATCAAGAACATTGCGGGATGTCCCACAGTCAGGGTTATGGTGGATTACGATCATTACGCTTGTCCTATTTGGTGCGGGTTTGCGACGACCGCTTTGTACGGTTTCATGGGGCAGTGGTCAAAGATAAGTCACTGTGACGTGATGACCTGACGCAGGGTGGCCCCTCGGAAATACGAAAAACGCCGCTATATTGGACTAGAACACGTGTGTCCAAGAAGAAAAAAGGAGTGCCCCTCATGGCGTCATACCCCTTATCCCGCCGCAGTCTTTTGACGGCCAGCACGGCCTTTGCCCTTGGTGGGCTGATCCCTGCCACGCAGGCCCTTGCTGTGCCTGCCACCCCGACGATGCGCGGTGGCGCCAACAACTATCGCCCCGGTGCGCCCATCGTGAACAAAATCGGTGGAGGCGGTTTTTGGATGACTGGAACCGTGCGCCGGGCAGGGGACGGTATGCTCTTGGCCGGGCAGCGTATTCAGATCTGGGCCCATACCACCGAAGGCCACGAGCGCGACGCCCACAGCCATGGCGCCACACTGAGCGATGAAAACGGTGTATTCCGTTTGGAAATGCCCCAAATTGTGCCGGCATTTGGGCAGGCCCATGGGCATTTGGCCTATGACAGCGGGGATTTCAAAACCGTATTCCTGCGTCCTGTTATGGACAGTTCCCGCGATACCACGTTGAACGTCGATTTTGTCTTGGAACCTGTCTAGGCCCATGTCATCGCGCCTGATCTGGGCCTTAATCGTGATTTTGGTCGGGGGGCCAGTGTTGCTGGCCTTGGCCAACCCGCTGCTGGCCTACCGCGATTGGATCTATATCGGCGCAGGCTTTGCGGGCATCTTTGGGTTGGGACTGTTGTTGGTCCAACCGTTATTGGCCGCAAGGTTGCTGCCCAATCTAACGCCTTTTGTGACACGACAGGCCCACCGGGCCGTGGGGGCTATCCTTTTGATCTTGGTCGGGGTCCATGTGGGAGGGCTATGGATTACCAGCCCACCGGATGTGATTGACGCATTGCTGCTCCGTTCGCCCACGCCGTTTGCCATATGGGGGGTGATTGCCCTTTGGGCTTTGGTCGGGGCGGCTGTACTGGCCATCTTGCGACGAAAACTGGCGTGGCGTTTGCGCCTTTGGCGGCTGTGCCACTTTGGCCTTGGCGCAGCGTGCATCCTTGGAACAGTGGCGCACGCCCTTTGGATCGAAGGTGCGATGGAGCCGATCAGCAAAGCCATTCTTTGCGCGGCAGTGGTGCTTGCGGGCCTCTGGGCAGCCCGCAAGGCATTGATTTAAAGCTGAGATACCGAGGATCAGAACAAAAAGGCGTTGTTGCCCAAATCTCTGAGGCTGATGTTTTGCACAGTGATCGTCACATTCGCACCATCCTGAACCATGTGATTGGCTGCAAGATCGGTGAAATCCTTGATCCGCGTGACGCCCTTGAGACCAATATCCTCGGCAGCGTCGGTCGTATCAAAGTCCGTGATCTGGTGGCGGTGCCTTTACCAATTGCAGGCTTCACGCAATGGCTTCACTGCATCTTTCACGCCGCGAATGTTAAACGTGAAGGTCTTGGGGCTTACGTTGTAAGCTTGGATTTCCACCAAAAGTTTTTCTGTATCAAACATGCGCTTTACGACCGGAATGGACTTACCACCGGACCAAAGGCCCAATGATGAATGGTCGGTGCTTGATATCATGCTGCGAGTAAATGCTTGTCCACCATCCAACCGCATTCGGACTTTGCCAAATCCTTGAACGTTGGAAAAAAAGGCGTTGCTGTGGGACATGATTAAGGATGTGGTGTTTTCCAGACAGCGAATTGTCAGTTCAAGTTGTGCCGGGTCTTTGTAGCGCCCCATGCTTTTGCGGTCCCTTGAAAACACCGAAACAAAGACGGCGGGGCTGTCGTCAATTTGGGACTTCGTTTTGATAACTCGGAAAGACCCGTTTTTCGGGGCTTCCACCTTTTTGGTGACCGGCTTTTTGGGAAGTTCTTTTTGAAAGTTGTTCTTCGCCGCTTCGACGCAGGCGGCGTGTTGGTCAGTACCTTCCTGATCTGCGCACACAGCCTTGGAATACATGAACCGATTTGCGTAATTCTCAGCCCGAATTGTGGTGGTGTCTGCGGCAGTCTCGACTTTGGGCGGGGTGTCACGCAATGTAGTTAGCGCTTTGACGTATTTTGCGCCTGCGTTTTGCAGGCAGGTGGCGCGTTCGATTTCCTCGCCAATTTCAGATGCGCCGTTTCCGCAGGCTATGGTGTCATTGAGGTAAGTGACCCTAGCTTCATCCCAATTGTTGGCAACGGCGGTGGTTCCCAGAACGCACAAAGCGGCGGCTGTCAGTGTGAATTTCATTGCATTGCCCCTTCAAAATTGGTGCCCAGAACTTAACGGCTTGGCGTTTTCATTGTCAGGGGGGGTGTCAGGTTGACGCACCGCTTACTTTTAAGCAACTTCTGACAATCGCTCAAAAGGTGGACATGACGTGGACCTTAGGGCCCATCTTCGGAAAAAATCGTTTAAAAATTAGGGGTATCTGGCGGAGAGACAGGGATTCGAACCCTGGGTCCCCGTAAAGGGACAACGGCTTTCGAAACCGGCCCGTTCGACCACTCCGGCACCTCTCCGCGTTTTGCTTCATTAGGTAAATGGCAAATTGCGCGCAAGAGGCAATTGTAGCCTCTGGGCGAAATTTCTGACCCTATGGCTTAGTTCGGGGCCAGTTGATCTGGTGTGTCCGTGTAGCCAAACCGTTCGAAAATCCAGTCGCAGCGGCGCTGGACTTCGGCGATGGCTTTGGGTGTGTAGAACTCGGCCACTTCGCGGCCCATGCGCAGACCCGTCGTGACTTTCGTCTCTGGCAGGGAAATCTTGTCAAAGGGCAGGCCACAATGGTCGACCACAGCCTTAAGATCCGGGATCATTGTCTCGTAGCGGATCGCCATATCGCCACAGTACCCATCATCGATGTGGACCAGTTCATAATCGGTCTGCCAGCCTGCGTTCATAACGTAGTCCTCGAACAGCACCTTGGCCTCGTCGAAGCCATCATACTGAAGGTCTTGCCGCGTTGTCTTCCAAAAGAAGCCGCTGACCACTTTGTCAAACGGGTTACGGACCGAATGGATCTTTGTGTAGGTCTCCCAAACTTCGGGATCTATCAATTCTTTGATCTTGGCGGCAGGCATGTGGTTGGACCATTTTTTGTCCAGCTCAGTTTTGTCTTTGCCGATCATGCGTTGACCGACAATACCGTTTGGTCCTTCGCTGGCATGATTGCGTTCCTCGACGGGCGTATTGGGATCATCCTGACACCATGGCTGCAACGCCATTTCAATCGACGTGCTCGCCGTTTTCAGGGTCTTGATGTAAATGAATTTTCCGGGAACTGAGACAAGCATCACGTGCACTCCTTAATCTATGAACTAAATGCCCTGAAGCTGCACGGGACGCAAGGCCCTCCCCACCGGATCCAGCATGGGAGGAGGGGCTATTTGCGCATTACCCTGCCGGTGCCAATTTTGTGACTGCTGGCCATGTGCACGGGCCGTGGTTTGGCTGGACAGGACGCGCCATGCCTCTATGGTCGGGGAAAATCGCCTGTGAGGATTCAAATGCACTCTATCAAGATGAGTTTCTGCGCACTGTTGGTGACCTGTTTGCCCTGTGCGGGATTTGCCCAAGGGCAAATGAACGCCTTGTTTGAGGCCCTTAAAATCGGACCGCTGATTGAAGTGATGCGCGACGAGGGCTTGGGCTATGGCGATGATCTGGCTGCTGATCTGTTCCCCGGGCGCGGTTTGGACGGCTGGCGCAAAAGCGTGTCGGCCATTTACGATTTGGACCGCATGGATCAGATCGTCACCTCAACCATGAGCGAGGTCTTGGCAGACACAGATCTGGATCCGCTGTTGACCTTTTTTAACTCGGACCTTGGGCAAGAGATTGTACTGCTCGAGCTTAATGCGCGCATCGCTTTTCTAGACAATGCTGTGGAAGAGGCTGCCAAGGCGCAAATGCAGTCCATGGCAGAGGCCGAGGATCCCCGCTTTGATCTCATCGAAACCTTCACTTTGGAAAATGACCTGATCGAGACCAACGTCGTAGGCGCGATGAATGCCAATTACGCCTTCTATTTGGGTCTTGCCAGCGATCCTGCCGCCGGGTTCGACCTGAGCGAGGAAGACATGCTGACGGATGTGTGGTCGCAAGAGCCTGACATTCGCCAATCCACAATCGAATGGGTCTACAGCTATTTGACCATGGCCTATCAACCCCTGTCCGATGCGGAACTTACGCAATATCTGGACCTGACCCTGACCGAAGAAGGCCGTGATCTGACCCGGGCTTTGTTCGAAGGGTTCGATGATATGTTCGTGGGGATCTCGCAGGCATTGGGTGTGGCGGCTTCTCAGTTTATGGCCGGTCAAGACCTTTAGCCGCAAACCCGTTAGCCTTGTGGGGCAGGGCGTGGATCACCGTGTACCATCAAGGCCACCACCAACGCCTCGGCGTCAGTAGCATAAAGCGCTGGATCGGCCTGTAAGGCTGCCAACACTGCGGGCTGTTGGGCAGGACGCACATGGGCCAACGACATGGCTTTGGTCAAAAATGGACCACCTTGGGTCGACACATTTGTCATGATGCGGTTTTGGTTTTGGGCCACGTAATCTGCCACGCGGTTGCGTCGCGCATTGTAGAACGCATTGTTCAGGCCAGTGTTCAGGGCTGCGGCGGGCCAAGTCAGCGGATTGCCCAAATGGTTTGCACCACTTGAAGTGGGTCCCGAAGAACAGGCCGACAGGCAAAGCACAGATAAGATATAGATTTTCCTAGAAAACATACCGCAACGCACCCCATTTTGCCTTGACTTGCAAGGTCAACCTGACGATAAGCCGCCATCTGGGCAGAATCCGTCTGACCAGTGAACTAAAATGACGCCCCAACGGGCGCGCTGTTACTTGGTACCAAACGCCTGTAAATACAGGGACCAACACGACGCGGTGAAAAAGGAATAAACTCATGTTTGCAGTCCTCAAGACTGGCGGCAAGCAGTATAAAGTTTCTAGCGGCGATGTGCTGCGTGTTGAGAAACTGGCTGCTGATGCGGGTGAAACCGTACAATTCAACGAAATTCTCATGGTTGGTTCAACTGTTGGTAGCCCAACTGTTGAAGGCGCAGGCGTCCAAGCCGAAGTCATCGACCAGATCAAAGGCGTCAAGACAATCAACTTTGTCAAACGCCGTCGTAAGCACTCGTCCAAGCGGACCAAAGGTCACCGTCAGCAACTGACACTGTTGCGCGTCACCGATATTTTGGAAAAAGGCGCAGACAAGTCCGGCGTTAAGGCCGCCGTTGGCGCTGGTTCTGTTGCTGGTGTGGCTGTAGCCGCGGCTGCAGCAAGCAAGCCTGCTGCGAAAAAAGTAGCCGCTCCTAAGGCCGAAAAGAAAGCAGCGGCTCCTAAAGCCAAAGCCGCGCCAAAGGTTGAAGAGGCCACAGCAGATACTGCAGCTGTGAAGCCGGCCAACCTGCTGACCGAAGCCCGCGATGGCAAAGCAGACGATCTGAAGCTGATCTCAGGCGTAGGTCCCAAGCTGGAAGGCTTGCTGCACGAGAACGGCGTTTTCCACTTCGACCAGATCGCAGCTTGGAATTCTGAAGAAATCGCGTATATGGATGACCAACTGTCGTTCAAAGGTCGCATCGAGCGCGACGAATGGATTAAACAAGCTTCCGAGCTTATGAAAGGCTAAGGAGAGACACCATGGCACATAAAAAAGCAGGCGGTTCATCCCGTAACGGTCGCGACTCAGCTGGTCGTCGCCTCGGCGTTAAAAAATTTGGTGGCGAAGCTGTCATCCCAGGCAACATCATCATGCGTCAGCGTGGCACAAAGATGTGGCCGGGCGCAGGCGTTGGCATGGGCAAAGACCACACGATCTTTGCAACTGTCGAAGGCCAAGTGAAATTTCACAAAGGCCTGAAACAGCGTACCTTTATTTCGGTTCTCCCAGTGGCGGAGGCCGCTGAATAAGCCGAAACCTCAGGTTTAAATTTTTTAGGGGATCGGCGGAAACGCCGGTCCTTTTTCTTTTTTCAAACGGGGGATCCAGAATGATATCCCAAATTGTTACAGATCGATTGGTTATGCGCCCTTTGGTGGCGGCTGACGGGGACCGCGTGGTTGAAATGCTGAATAATTATTCAGTGTCCCAATGGCTTGCCCGTGTCCCGTTTCCGTTTTCACACAGTGACCTGCGGATACTGGATGAAAATGGTGGTTCACGCTGGCCCGGTTTGATGGGGATCAGTTTGGATGGCACGCTGATTGGCGGACTGTCCTGTGGCACCGATTTTGGCTACTATCTGACACCCGCCTTTTGGGGCCGTGGTCTTGCCACAGAGGCAGGGCGTGCTGTGCTTGAGACTTATTTTCAACAGACCCAAGCCAACCAGATCGGGGCCGGCTATTTCCCCAATAATGCGCCTTCGAAGCGGGTGCTGGATAAACTTGGCTTTAAATATTTGCGCCGTGGTCGGCAGCATTGCACGGCCCAAGGCGCGGATTTGGACCATGTGGAAGTGGAATTGACCCGCGCTGATTGGGAGGCACAGCAATGAGTGTAGCCATCACCAGTTTTGCTGTATTTGCAGCCAGCCAAGTGGGTACCCCTGGACCTGCAAACATGGCCCTTTTGGCCACAGGGGCACGGTTTGGGTTCAAGGCGGCCCTCCCGTTTGTCGCAGGCGTGGCCTTGGGCAAACAATTGATCATTTGGCCCGTTGGGTTTGGACTGATGGAACTGGCAGATCAGGCCCCTTGGATATTCGAAGTGCTCAAATGGCTGTCCGTGGCCTATATTTGCTATCTTGCGTGGCGCGTGGCCAATTTGCGACTGAACACGGATTCAGGCGATGCACCCGCGCCGTCATTTTGGGCAGGCCTGATAGTGCATCCGCTCAATCCCAAAGCATGGGCGATGATTGTTGGTGGCTTCACCAGCTTTGTGACCCCGGGCACGCCAGTTTTCACAGCCACCGCCACGATTGCCGCAGTGTTGTTAATCACCCAGTTGCTTTTGCATCCTATTTGGACTTTCGCAGGCGATCGCATCGCCGCCACGGTGGCAGGCAAACCTGCCGAGAAATACCTAATGTGGGGCCTTGCGGCCCTTACAGTGCTGTCCGTCTTTTACGCAGTGTTCGCAGGAGCCCAGTCATGAAGCAGACCTCTCAAGTACCCCAAAATGATGCGCGGGCCCCTCAGGTTGTGATCCGCACAGAACGCTTTGTGCTGCGTCCCATACAATCCAGTGATCTTGGCCAAATCACCCAACACGCCAGTGACGAACGTGTGGCCCGATCCACCACGTCGATACCGCATCCGATGCCGCCCGGTGCCTCTGACGCGTTGTTGGAGCGTGCCCATAATCCCGCGCGTACCGAAGACATCTGGGCCATTGTTGTACCCTCGGAGCGGGGCGATGACTTGATGGGGCTGATCAGTTTAGAACGCCTGGACCGTGAGCAATCCGAGATCGGCTATTGGGTCGTGCCCGCCCTATGGAACAGTGGGATCGCGAGTGAGGCCTTGCAGGCGCTATTTGCCGCCAATCCGCAAGCCAGCAAAACCATCTTTGCAGAGGTGTTTCAGGACAATCCGGCTTCGGCACGGGTCCTGACCAACCAAGGTTTTGAATACTTGGGCGATGCCGAAGCCTTTTCGGTTGCCCGCGACGCAGCTGTTGCCACTTGGACCTATTCCAAGAAATGTACTTGAGGCCCTTGGCAAGGTCAGGATAGGACACATCCATGAAGTTTCTTGATCTTGCAAAAGTCTACATCCGTTCCGGCGGTGGTGGTGGGGGTTGCGTCAGCTTTCGCCGTGAAAAGTACATCGAATACGGTGGTCCTGATGGGGGCGACGGTGGCCGTGGTGGCGATGTGGTGGCGGAAGCCGTCGATGGGCTGAACACGCTGATCGATTTTCGCTACCAACAGCACTTTTTCGCAAAGAACGGTGTGCCCGGTATGGGCGCGCAACGCACGGGTGCGGATGGCGACACAATTGTCTTGCGCGTGCCTGTGGGCACTGAAATTCTGGACGAAGATCAGGAAACGGTCATCGCCGATATCACCGAAGTGGGCCAGCGCGTTGTGTTGGCCAAAGGTGGTAATGGTGGCTTTGGCAACCTCCATTTCAAATCTGCCACGAACCAAGCGCCACGTCGTGCCAATCCAGGCCTACCGGGAGTCGAACGCACAATCTGGCTGCGTTTGAAACTGATCGCCGATGCAGGTCTGTTGGGCATGCCCAACGCTGGTAAGTCCACGTTTTTGGCTGCCAGTTCCAATGCGCGGCCCAAGATTGCGGATTATCCCTTTACCACGCTGCATCCTAATTTGGGCGTGGTGGGCATTGATAACGCAGAGTTTGTCATGGCCGATATTCCGGGTCTGATTGCTGGCGCCTCTGAGGGGCGCGGTATCGGGGACCGGTTTTTGGGACATGTGGAACGCTGTTCGGTCTTGTTGCATTTGGTGGATGGCACGTCCGAGACGATTGCCGAGGATTACCAAACCATCATCACCGAACTCGAGGCCTATGGCGGTGAGTTGGCGTTCAAACCAAGGGTCACAGCGCTGAACAAGATCGACGCGCTCGACGAAGAAGAACGGGCGGCGGCCAAAGCCGAGCTTGAACAGGCCGTGGGAGCCCGCGTGATGATGTTGTCAGGGGTCAGTCGCGAAGGTCTGCCCCAAGTGTTGCGCGCTGTGCGTTCCGAGATCGAAGAGGATCGTCTGCGGCTGAAGAATGCAGATGTGGAACCTGAAACATGGAAGCCCTAAGGACACCCAAACGACTGGTTGTTAAAATCGGCTCGGCCCTTTTGGTGGACGCCGCCGCTGGTGTTTTGAAATCCGCGTGGTTGAACTCGCTTGTCGCCGATGCAGCGCAGCTTAAAGAGCAGGGCGTTGAAGTTGTTTTCGTCTCTTCCGGATCGATTGCATTGGGCCGTCATTTGTTGGGTTTACCTGCAGGCGCGCTGGCTTTGGAACAATCCCAGGCCGCAGCCGCTGTAGGCCAAATCCACTTGGCCCGCGCTTATGATGGCGCGTTTGAGGCCCATGGTATTCGCACCGCTCAGGTTTTGTTGACCCTAGAGGACAGTGCAGATCGCAGGCGCTATTTGAACACGCGCGCAACGCTTGAACAATTGCTGGGCCTCGGCGTGGTGCCCATCGTTAATGAAAACGACACTGTGGCCACGGATGAGATCCGCTACGGTGATAATGACCGGTTGGCCGCCCAAGTGGCCGTGACAATCGGTGCAGATCAACTGGTTCTGCTCAGCGACGTAGATGGGCTGTATACTGGCGATCCCAACATGAATAGTGGCGCGCAACACATTGATGTTGTGCAGGAAATTACCTTTGAAATAGAGGCTATGGCCGGAGACGCAGCCTCTGGTCTGTCCAAAGGTGGGATGAAAACCAAGGTTATGGCGGCCAAAATGGCGACAGATGCGGGCTGTGCCATGGCGATTACATTGGGCCTGCCAGAGCATTGCCTGTCGGCGCTATACGACGATGCCAAAGCCACTTGGTTCATGCCCAAAGACGACCCGCAACTTGCCCGCAAACGCTGGATCGCGGCGATGCCACCCAAGGGCGTGGTGACCTTGGATGCAGGGGCTGCTAAGGCGCTGTTGGCTGGAAAATCCTTGCTGCCTGCCGGTGTGACGGACGTCGCGGGTGAGTTTGGGCGGGGCGATCCCGTGGCTATTGAACGACCGGACGGCACCCGCCTTGGGGTCGGCCTCGTGCGCTATGCAAGTGCTGAGGCCCATCTGATCGCGGGACGCCAAAGCCAAGACATCGAAGCCGCCTTGGGCTACCCTGGGCGGGCAGCGCTTATTCACAGAGACGACATGGTGGTCTAAATGGACAAACACGTAGATATCAAAACCCTGATGGCGGACATCGGGTCACGGGCGAAAGCCGCCAGCGCCGAGCTGGCCTTTGCCACGGCTGAACGCAAACACGCGGCCTTGATCGGCGCCGCAGAAGCCGTCTGGAAGAACCGCGCCAAAATCATCGAGGCCAATGGGCGGGACATGGAATTTGGGCGCGACAAGGGCCTGAGCCCGGCGATGCTGGACAGGCTATTGCTGGATGAGGCCCGTGTCCAAGGCATCGTTGACGGCTTGCGGGCTGTGGCCGAACAGAAGGATCCTGTAGGCGACGTGATGACCGAATGGGATATGGCCAGTGGGCTGCATATCCGCCGGGTGCGCACGCCTTTAGGAGTGATCGGTGTGATCTATGAAAGCAGGCCCAATGTCACAGCGGATGCAGGGGCTTTGTGCCTGAAGGCGGGCAATGCAGTGATCCTGCGCGGGGGCTCGGAAAGTTTTCATTCCTCAGGTGCGATCCATCAGTGCTTGGTGCACGGGTTGGAAACTGCAGGCTTGCCTGCGGATGCTGTACAATTGGTCCCCACCCGTGATCGCGCAGCGGTGCAAGAGATGCTGACGATGACAGACACTGTGGACGTGATCGTGCCCCGTGGCGGTAAAGGGTTGGTTGGTTTGGTGCAACGCGAGGCGCGGGTGCCTGTCTTTGCCCATCTCGAAGGGATTTGCCACATTTATGTGGACAAAGCGGCCGACGTTGAAAAAGCCCGTCGTGTCGTGTTGAACGCCAAGACCCGTCGCACCGGAATTTGTGGATCTGCAGAGTGCCTGTTGATCCACCGCGATATCGCTGAAGGCCTAGGTCAGACCTTGGTCGATGATCTGATCGCCGCAGGCGTTGAAGTGCGCGCGCAGGGCCTTCATGGCAGCATCCCTGCGACTGAAGATGATTGGGGTACCGAATTTCTGGACATGAAGATTGCCGTGAAAGTGGTTGATACTAAAGAAGAAGCTGTAAAGCATATCCGTTACTACGGGTCAAACCACACCGATTGTGTTCTGACCGAGGACGATGCGGTCGCAGACTATTTCTTTACCCGTCTCGATAGCGCTATTTTGATGCGCAATGCCTCTACTCAGTTTGCTGATGGTGGTGAGTTTGGCATGGGGGCCGAGATCGGTATCGCTACTGGTAAAATGCATGCGCGCGGTCCTGTCGGGGCCGAGCAATTGACCAGCTTTAAATATCTTGTTGAAGGTGACGGAACCGTCCGGGCCTAGCAGCGCTACAGGCGTAAAATCACGCCCGTTTCGGTTTGGGTGAGGTTCACAACACGGCCTTGGTCGGCCAGTACTTGTCCGGCCAAGGCAAATTGCACCTCTGCTGCGGCCACTGGTGGAGATACCTTGGAGGTGTTCAACACATCCCATGTCTCGGGCGTGATTTTGACCTTTTCGGACAGACCCGTCAGACGCCACCCGCTGGGCAATTCTTCGATACGGATCACGCCACCGTAAGGCATTGCAGTTTCAAGGCACTGGCAGAGCAAAAACAGCAAACGCACCTCTTGGCGCAAAATGTCCGAAGCTGGATCCCATTTGTAGGTCAGACGCCCACCTTTGGACATATCCGTCAGGATCGATACGATCTCGGCCCGGCCAATGCGTTGTTCCGTGGCGGTGGTCCCATAAGCAATGCGGAAGAACCGCACGCGGGCATTGGCGCATTCGATACTTTCTGCAATCAGCGCAATCTCAGGACTATTGGCAAGACCAGACATCGACATAAGTTCAATCCCGTTGGCAATCGCACCCAAAGGGCTGATAAGGTCATGGCAAATCCGCGAGCCAACCAATGTGGAGATGTCAGTGTCTGTCTGGGTCATCCGGAAATATCCTTTGAAGGGGTAAACATGAACGAATTAAACGCGCTGCTTGAACCTGGTATGATTGTGCGTCACCCCGAACAGCCCGATTGGGGAACCGGCCAAGTCCAAAGTAACATTGGGGGTAAAATCACCGTTAATTTCCAAGAAGTTGGAAAGGTCGTGATAGATGGGGCGCGCGTTGTGTTGCTCATAGAGTTCGGCCATTAATTCAGTCAGTTCGTTGATCTTCTAGCACTAAGGTTAACACAACCTTAAGGATACCGAAACGAAACCTTGGATGCCTGCGTTGCTATCGGTCCGGCCGCGGCTTAAACCATAGGGCAATGGTGGCCCCTGCAGAGGCAACAAGCGGTGATATGACGGCTGATCTTTTGGACTTTCGGACCGAGCTTGCATCGTCTCAGGACGATCTTCTGGCGGCCCAGGCCCTACGTTATGAGGTGTTTGTCTCGGAACTGGGCGCTGACGGTTCTATGGTGGATCACGATCGCAAGATCGAACAGGACCGCTACGATGATCATTGTGATCATCTTCTCTTGCGCGAGGCTGGCACAAACCGAGTGGTTGGCGTCTACCGCCTTATGTCGCAAAACGCGGCGGACCGTGCCGGTGGGTTTTATTCTGCCAGCGAATTTGATCTGTCCCCTTTGGAACGCTCCGGTAAGAAACTGCTGGAACTGGGCCGATCCTGTGTCCATCGTGACTACCGTGGCGGCACTGCAATGCTGCATCTTTGGTCTGCGCTGGCGGGTTATATCGACTCCCGTGGAATCGACATTCTGTTTGGTGTGGCCAGCTTTCATGGAACCGATTTGGACGCGTTGTCAGGTCCTTTATCGCTGTTGCATCACAATCATCTGGCCCCCACAGATCTACGCCCGAAGGCCATTGGCCCCACAGCTGTGCCCATGGGCCGGTTTGATGCGCACAGCTTGGATCGCAAGGCCGCAATGTTGGCCGTTCCGCAATTGATAAAAGCCTATCTGCGCTTGGGCGGCTCGGTTGGGGAGGGGGCGTTTGTGGATCATGCGTTCAACACAACAGATGTCTGTCTGGTGTTGGACATAGCCAAAATGAGCCCGAAACAGCGAAAGATTTATACCAGACCAACTGCTGCAAATAACGCGAGCCGCCTATGACGCCTTGGGACGCAGAAACACCTTTGCCACCCTATAAAATGACGCCTGGTCGATGGGTGCTGGCCTGTTTGAGGGGCATTCCGGTGATTTTGCTTTGTGCAATTGGCTTGGGGCTTATGCTATTGCTGCGTTTGATCGAGCGCCCTCTCTTTGGTCTGCGCCGTCCGGTCACCCCGTATATCACCCAAGCAGTGTGTCGAACGGGGCTGCGGATCTTCGGCCTGAAACTCAATATCCAAGGAAGGCCCTCGATTAAACGAGGGGCGTTTGTGGCTAACCACTCGTCTTGGTTGGATATCTTTTTGCTTAACGCCAGCAAACGAATGTATTTCGTGGCCAAGGCCGAAGTTGCGGGTTGGGCCGGCATTGGCTGGCTGGCGCAAGCCACGGGCACTGTTTTTATCAAGCGCAACAGGCAAGAGGCCGCACGCCAAAAACGGGTCTTTGAGGCGCGTCTGAAAGCAGGACACAGGCTATTGTTTTTCCCCGAAGGCACCTCAACCGACGGGATGCGTGTTTTGGGGTTCAAGCCGACACTGTTTGCGGCATTTTTTGAGCCAGAACTGAGGGATATCACAGAACTGCAAGCAATTTCAGTGACCTATCATCCGCCACAAGGCTATGATGAGCGGATCTATGGTTGGTGGGGTGACATGGATTTCAGTCCGCACTTGCTGACGACGCTATCGCTACAGCCACAGGGTCACATAGATGTGGTGTATCACCCGCCGGTGAAAGTCACTGATTTTGCCGACCGCAAAGCCCTGTCTTTGCATCTGGAAACGCAGGTCCGGTCGGGAATGACTAAGCCATTGCTTGACTAAGTGCCTTCAGGGCTGCAACCGCGTCGTCTTGGATCCAAATCTCGGGGCCTATGCCAAAGAAATCTGTAACTGGCGCGTACTGACGGATCAGGTCGGCGTCCAAATGGCCCTCGGCCACAATTGGCACTTCGATCATTTCTGACCACCATTCAAAGGTCTCCAACGCGGCACTTTCGCCGTCGCCCAGCGGGGATGCCCCAACCGGACCAAGTGCTGCGTAATCCGCGCCAGCCTCTGCCGCACTCATGGCATCGTGGCGCGTGGTGCCACAAAAAGCGCCGACAATCGCGTCTTCGCCCAGATCTTTGCGGGTCTTGCGCACATTGCGGGATCCGTCGGCCAAATGCACGCCATCAAGACCCAACCGTTCCACCATCAACACATGATCCGTGATGACCAAGGCCACATCGCGAGCGTGGCAAACTTCGCGCAGCGCGTCACCGGCACGGGCAATCAGATCCTCGTCCTGACTGGCCAGAGCCATACGCACGCAGCCCACCTCGACGCTGTCCAAGCAGCCGGCCAGTTGGGCGGGATAGCGCGATAGCTCGATCTCGGGCGGAGTGATAAGGTAAATCTGTGGGCCTGTGGGCTCGGACGGCTCGGTCATGGCAAGTGCCTTTCGTTTTGCCCTGTCTTACCCAAGGGTTGCGTCTAAGCCAAGGGGTGCTAAACCGCCCCTATGACTCCTGATCCCCAACCTTCCTTCGTTTTGATCCGGCCCCAGATGGGCGAAAACATCGGGGCGGCAGCCCGTGCCATGTGGAATTTCGGTCTGGACCGGATGCGCATAACGGCCCCGCGCGATGGCTGGCCGAACCAAAAGGCCGTTGCGATGGCCTCGGGGGCTGGGCGTTTGCTGGATGAGGCGCGGATGTTTGACACAACGGCCGATGCGCTGGCGGATTGTACCTATGTGTTTGCGACCACAGCGCGGCAACGGGGCCTGACCAAACCTGTATTCTCGCCTGAAGGGGCGATGAAGAAAGCCGCCGAAATGATTGCGCAGGGGCAAAACGTGGCGGTTCTCTTTGGGCCGGAACGGGCCGGGCTGGAAAACGACGACATCGCCCGGGCCAACGCGATCATTAGCGTGCCGGTGAACCCTGAATTTGCGTCCCTGAACTTGGCCCAATGTGTGTTGCTGACGGCCTATGAATGGCAACGGCAAGTGGCCGAGATCACCCATGAAACGGTTGATATGGCCAAAACCGACTGGGCCGAAAACATTGAAGTTGAAAAGCTATCGGATCACTACGAGCAACGGCTGGAGGAGGCGGGATTCTTCTTTCCGTTGCCTAAATCTGAAGGGATGAAGACCAATCTGCGCAATTTCTGGTCCCGTATGCCGCTGACCCGTGCGGATGTGCAAATGATGCACGGCGTCCTGCGTCAAATGGTGCGCTGGAAAGAGCGCGACGATTAAGCGCCACGGCTTGATGCAGGCCCTTTCGCGCATTAGGTTGCGGAGCAGTTCAGATAAGAGGGCAGTATGAACCAGAAACGGTCGATTTTCGAAGAGGTTAGCACCTCAGAAAAACCAGAGCCACAAGCCGCCACAGGGATCATTGATCGGGCCTACAAAGGCGCGCGCGGGGCGATCCGCATCTGGTTGATGGTGCTGTTTGCGATGGTTGTTGTGATGATCGCCGTGGGCGGTCTGACCCGTTTGACAGACAGTGGTCTTTCGATCACCGAATGGAAGCCTGTGACAGGGGCCATGCCACCGATGTCGGCGGAAGTTTGGGCCTCTGAATTTGAAAAATACAAAGCCATTCCCGAATACCAAGAGCAGAACAAAGGCATGTCCATGGCCGAGTTCAAAGTGATCTACTGGTGGGAATGGGGGCATCGTCAGCTGGGCCGCGCAATTGGACTGGTCTGGGCGTTAGGCTTTGGCTTTTTTGCTGTGACCCGCAAAATTCCCACGGGCTGGACCGGCAAACTGCTTGGCGTTGGTGCCTTGGGCGGATTGCAGGGGGCGATTGGCTGGTGGATGGTGGCCAGCGGCCTTGAGGAAGGGATGCTGGACGTGGCCAGTTACCGACTTGCCACCCATCTGGGGCTGGCCTTTGTCATCTTGGGCGTATTGGCGTGGTTCATTTTCCAATTGGGTGCCACAGAGGCTGACTTGATGCAACGGCGCCGTGCGCGTGAGGCCAAATTGTTCAAACTGTCGGCCATCCTGGCAGGCATTGCCTTTGTGCAAATCCTGTTAGGCGCTTTGGTGGCAGGCATTGATGCGGGCCGCAATTACGTGGATTGGCCGCTGATGGCTGGTGGTTTTTTCCCGCCAGAACCTTTCAGTCTGCAACCTGCGTGGCGCAACTTCTTTGAAAACGACGGCTTGGTGCAGTTCATGCACCGGATCGTGGCCTATATCCTTTTTGCCAAAGGGATCTTTGTTTGGTGGCGCGCACGCAGCAGCCCCAACGGATCCACGCGCTTTGCCTTTAATCTGGTGATCGGTGTGATGACGGTTCAAATGGTGCTGGGCATTGTGACTGTGATGAACTCGGCGCCTTGGAACCTTGCGATTGGCCACCAGTTTTTGGCCGTGGTTTTGTGGGTCTCGATCTTGCGCGCACGTTTCCTTGCGGGCTACCCGCAATCCCAATCCGTGAGAGACTGATCCAATGAGTGCCTATGATGATTTGATGAACTACACCCGCACCACATCGGCTTTGGGGCAGGTGGCTGGTCGGCTTGGCTGGGACCAAGAAACCATGATGGCCCGTGGATCTGCGGCGCAACGGAGCGAAGAAATGGGCGCTATGACAACCATTTTGCATGCCCGTCGCAGCGCGCCGGAGGTGGGTGATTGGCTGGCGGCAGCACAGCCTGCCACGGAGGTTGAGACGGCGCAACTGGCCCATATTCAACGATCCTATGATCGCGCCACCAAAGTTCCCGCAGATCTGGCGGCCGAAATCTCAACTGTGACCAGCACCGCCCAAGGCACATGGGCCGAGGCCCGCGCGAGTGAAGACGTGGCCGCTTTCTTGCCCGTATTGTCGCAAGTTGTGGCGCTCAAGCGCGAAGAAGGGTCCGCGTTGGCCGAGGACGGCGCGGTGTATGACGCGATGATCCAAGACTACGAGCCCGGCATTTCTGAGGCTGAAATTACCCAACTTTTTGACCGGATGCGGCCTCGATTGGTCAGCCTCGTGGACCGGATCAAGGGGGCGGATCAACTCGCGGGGATTACTGGAACCTTCGACGAGGCCGGTCAGATTGAGATATCCAATCGTCTTGCGGCAGCGTTCGGCTATGACTTTAACCGTGGCCGCATCGACAAGGCGGTGCATCCGTTTTCAAGCGGCTCGGGCAATGATGTGCGCATCACAACCCGCACCAGCGAAACCGATCCGTTCAACTGCTTTTATTCCACTGTGCACGAGGTGGGCCACGCCTGTTACGAGCAAAACATCGATCAGACCTATGGGCTAACGCCCTTGGGATCTGGCGTGTCGATGGGCGTTCATGAAAGCCAATCGCGGATCTATGAGAACCAATTGGGCAGATCCGCTGCGTTTTGTGGCTGGCTGCATGGGCAAATGACCGAGGTCTTTGGCGATTTTGGAGTGAACCGCGATGCGTTTTATGGGGCTGTGAACCAAGTTAAATCAGGCTTTATCCGCACAGAATCCGATGAGGTTCAGTACAATCTGCACGTCATGCTGCGCTATGATCTGGAACGCGATCTGATGAACGGCACGCTGGATGTGGCCGATCTGGAAGAGGCTTGGAACACGCGATTTGAGGCAGATTTCGGATTTGCTGTGGATCGCCCTAGTAACGGTTGTTTGCAAGATGTGCATTGGTCCGTTGGACTGTTTGGGTATTTCCCAACCTATAGCTTGGGCAATGTTTACGCGGGCAACCTGTATCAGGCTTTGACCCGCGATGTGCCTGACCTTGCGGGATCATTGGGGCGGGGCGATCCGAGTCCTGCCACTGATTGGCTGCGCGAAAATTTGCAACAACACGGGGGCTTGCGCGCACCCACGCAGACGATTGAAACCGCCTGCGGCTTTGCCCCGACTGAGGCGCCGTTGCTGGATTATTTAGACGAAAAGTTCAGCGCACTCTATCGTCTGTGATCTGCCCCAATAACCCATCAAAGGCGATCTGATAGGTCTCAGGTGTCATGCCTGCGATCTCGAGGATCAATTTGCGGCGCACAGCATCCGCAAAGGTCGCGCGGCTTTCGGCAGTGACCATAAACGCCCCGGGCCCGCCAATGATCCGGTTTGCATACTCAGCCTCAAGGTTCGCACCGGCGCGTTTGCCCCGTTCGGGACGCAAAATCGGCAGCGCGTTGATCGTCACACCTGCATCCAACACGGTGCGGCGCGACCCGGCGATGGAGGGACCGTTGGAATTATTCGCACTGTCACCGGAAAAGTCGATCACGGCACGAGGCGCAAATATATCATTGGTCTCGATCAGACGGAGCCCTTCCAGTAAGGCCCCGCCGATAGCATTACCGCCGTAAACCCGCCGCGTCGTGTCTGCGCCCATCAGCGCATTGGCAAAGCCTTCGGCGGTCTCGAGACTGTCTATCATATACCAATCAACCACCACAGCCGTGTTCACAGCCCATTCCACATATGTGACCGCGATATTGCCGTAGATCGAGTTTTCGATTGCCTGGATAATGCGGGGATCTGTCATCGCCAGCGCATAGCCTTGCCGCTGAAATGCCAGTTCTTCGGCATCAATGGATCCGGATCCATCCGCTAATAAAACCAGTTCAAGCCCTGCTTCGCGTTGGGTTTGAGCCATTGCAGAATATGTGCCCAGCAGCACAATCGAGATAATGCGCAGAATCTGTTTCATGGCCAAATGGTAAGGCAAAGCCCCGGCAGAACAACTTTTATTTATCTTGAGACGGCCAATTGGGATCGCGTTTCTCGATAAAAGCATTGATGCCTTCGACAGTGTCTGCATTGCTCATATTTTGAACCATCACGTCACCAGTATAGGCGTAGGCGTCGTCCACTTGCATT
Source organism: Algirhabdus cladophorae (assembly GCF_044772865.1). Classification (GTDB taxonomy): domain Bacteria; phylum Pseudomonadota; class Alphaproteobacteria; order Rhodobacterales; family Rhodobacteraceae; genus Algirhabdus; species Algirhabdus cladophorae. The sequence goes on along the minus strand of NZ_CP173029.1, from coordinate 1,710,057 downwards.
TCGATCTGGTTATAAAAGGCCTCCTTGCCGATTTTCACAGCGGATCCAAGTTTTGAGGCCACAAGTTCTGCCAAGGCTCTGGTGTGTTCGGCCAAGTCCGCCTCTGGCACGACCTTGTTGATCAGCCCGACGTCGACGGCTTCACTTGCGGGAATAAACTGGCCTGTGGTCAGCATCTCGAACGCTTTTTTGCGCGGGATATTGCGGCTGAGGGCGACCATGGGCGTCGAACAAAAGAGACCTATGTTGACGCCATTGACGCCAAACCGGGTGCCTTCGGCGGCCACGGCCATATCACAGGTGGCCACCAGTTGCGCACCAGCCGCTGTGGCGATGCCATGGACCTGTGCGATAACAGGCTGGGGCAGGGTGCGGATCTGTTGCATCATGTTGGCACACCTATCAAAAAGCGCTTTCAACGCGACACTTCCACCATCGGGACTTTGACGTTTGTCGGCGATCTCGCGCAGGTTATGGCCCGCACAAAACGCCTTGCCTGCGCCAGAGATGATCACAGCGCGTATTGTTTTGTCAGCAGCAATTTCGGTTAGGTTTTGGCTGACATCGGCAATCATTTGATCGGACAACGCGTTTAATGTCTGTGGGTTGTTCATGGTCAAATGCGCAACGCCGCTGCGGTCGGTTCTGTCTAACATCTTGTCCTCCCCTGAGTTTGCAGCGAAGCTAGGCGCAAAAAGGGAATGTGCCAATGGCAATTGTGATGGACGCAGGCGCACTAGAGGCGTTTTTGAGCCAAGAATTTACTCAGGTCGCAGATGATTTTGGCATAGATCATGTAGGCGACGACGGTGTGACAGTGCGCCTAAAAGTGACTGATAAACATCTGCGCCCCGGTGGAACAGTGTCCGGGCCATCGATGTTTGCCCTTGCAGATGTTGGCGTATACTTGGCGATCCTCAGTCAGATTGGACCCAAAGCCCTTGCTGTGACCACCAATTGCAGCATTGATTTTATGCGTAAACCTGCCGCCGGAGTGGACCTGATTGCCCAGACACGGTTGTTGAAATTAGGTCGCGTCTTGGCTGTTGGGGACGTGCTTGTGTTCTCGGAAGGTATGGATAAACCCGTGGCCCGCGCTTCGTTGACGTATTCAATACCGCCCGCTGGTTAACTCTGGCCGGCGCAGGCACCCGCAGCCCAGGGTGTTCTAGCTTATGACATAATCACCTGTTGGTTCAGATGCATCATCGCCCCGAAGCAACACATAGCCCGCGCGACCAGCGGCCTTAGCGCGATACACGGCCTGATCGGCCAATCTTAGGACATTGGCGCGTTCCATGGGGACCTGCCACTGCGCAATCCCGACAGACGCCGAGATATGGCAAGAGGTGCTTGCGTCTACCTTAAACCGGAACCCTTGGGAAATGTTGGAGGCTATTTCTTTCAGCTCGGACACAGCAGGTTTAGCCAAAAAGACCGCGAATTCCTCGCCACCGATGCGTGCAACCGGGTGTGTCGGGCTAAAACACTGACTTAGAAAAGCGCTGGTTTCCCGCAAACAAGCATCTCCAACGTCGTGCCCAAACCTGTCGTTGATCTTTTTGAAGAAATCGATGTCGATGATCATAATTGCATCATTGGCCTCCAAAGTCTGTAGAGTTATGTCCATAAACCAGCGTCGATTGGGCAGCTTGGTCAGTGTATCTTGCGTTGCTTGGCGGTAGAGGCGTTTTGCAAAGAGTTCAGATGACCAATCAGCATCAGGGCAAAGGCGCACATCGGAAGCGCGGTAAACGCGGCGTCAGAAAAGTTATCCCAGAAGGATTTATTATCCGGAAACCTGTGCTGTATCACGTGACGCAAATGGTTAAAGCTGCCACCGATGAGCATGAAGATCAGAAGTTTGAATACGAAATCTATCTTGCCCACGGGGGCCGTTAATCGAATAAACTTTTCCATTCCCCCACCGTCCAAAAAATGCATCCGCCTATCTGCTTTGATAGCACGAATATACGGCTGGTGCATTGACGTTTGGTAAAGCGGCCAACAGGGAAAAATAATCGATAGTAAAAACCGGTCAAACCAAAGGGTTTGGGTGGGATTTATTGGGCTCACTGGTTGGGCAACCAAAAGAGGGCCGGATTACTCCGGCCCCAAGTCTATTCTGGCGGACGGGGAAGTCAGGTGAGGGTTAACTCACGCCAGAATATGCAATGATTACCCCTGCCAGAACCAACGGTTCGCCTCGATATAAGCGGCGCGGGGTGTCATGCCGATGTCTTCGAGCTGGGCATCGGACAGGGACATCAACTGTTTACGGGTGCGATAGCGCGTTTCCCATTTGGCAATCACAACCGCAAACGCCACAACTGCCTGCGTGAAGGCAGAGAAGTGAAAATCCTGAAGCTCGTTCAAGGGGCGGGGTGTGTGATTGAGGGCAAGCATGCCTTTCTCCAATGTTGTGTTTAAAGATATTGTATTGATACAATGTAGCGATTTTGCTACAAGTAATGCGTACAATACAAAAATGATTCCTGTCTAATGAAAGATTGTAATGAATACAATTTGGTTTCCTGATCTCGAAAACGCCACTGGCCCCAAATACAAAACACTGGTCGAGGCGCTTGAACGCGCCATTGCCAACGGCGATCTCACTGTGGGGGAAAAACTACCACCTGTGCGGGAAGTGGCGTGGCAAATGAAAATTACCCCAGGCACCGTGGCGCGTGCCTACAGCATTCTGACGGATCGCAGTGTTCTTGAGGCGGTGGTGGGACGCGGTACCTTTGTCGCACCGCCGCAAAGTCCCGTGATGGAAGATGTCTGGTCGCGGTCCTCGACGGCGTTGACGGAAGCCGGGGCTGTCAACCTCTTTAGCCCGCGCCTGCCAGATCAGGGGCAAGTCGACTTGATGCGGCAGGCCTTACAAGCCGTGTCCAAGGGGCCAACCCAGAGCTTTCTGAACTACCCAACGCGCGATGCCTACAAACCTGCGCGTGAAGCGGTTTTGCAGTGGTTGGGGGATATGGATCTTGGAGCCCTAGCCGAAGATGAGATTGTGCTGACACACGGGGGACAAAACGCCATATCGCTGGCGTTCCAAGCACGGCTGGCGGGCGCGCGTCCCGTGATATTGGTGGAGGAGCTGACCTATGCAGGCTTTCGCCGGGCCGCGGAGATGTTGCGCGTTGATGTGGTGGGCGTGCCGTCGGACGCAGAGGGTATCATCCCGGCTGAGTTGGACCGGATTGCACAGCGCACAGGGGCCCAGATGTTTTGCACCTCTCCCGAAGTGCAAAATCCAACAGGACATTTTACCGGGCTTGAGCGCCGCAAAGAGCTGATAAAGGTCTGCAAGCGTCGCGATATGGATATTTTGGAAGACGATTGCTACCGCATTGGGGCGGCACGCTGCCCCAGCTATCGTGGGTTATGGCCTGAGGGCGCGTGGTATATCTCGTCCATCTCAAAGACCATCACGCCGGCTTTGCGCGTAGGCTTTGCTGTGGCCCCGAAGGGTCAGATGACAGATTTACGCCGTGCGGCGGAATACGGGTTTTTTGGTCTCGCGTGGCCCTTGGCGGAAGTGGCGCGTCGGGTCTTGAGCGATCCACAAACGGTGAGTATTCAACAGGCCGTCAGCACCCAATTGCGACGCTACATCGAAGTGGCCGTAAATACACTGGGCGGGCAAGACTTGGGATGGCGGTCTGATGTTCCTTTTGTCTGGTTGCGTTTGCCCACGGGGTGGCGGGCCAGTGAATTTACCCGTCAAGCGGAGCGGGCAGGTATTCAAATCCGATCAGCAGATGAATTTGCCTTGCGCGATGGATTGGCCCCAAATGCAGTGCGTATTGCGATCAATGGCCAAATTCCCCTAGAACGCTTTGCGCAAGCTGTTGAAACACTGCGGGATATATTGGCCCATCCACCAGAGCAAATCAGCGTATAAATGTGGGGTAAATAGATACCTTATTTGTAACCTTCTGAAATATATACAGTTTTAGTTGTTTGCTGTGGTTGACTGTGTTTGCGGGGCATATATAACCGCCCAATGAAATTCGGGCGGCCAAGGGGGCCGTCTTTTTACTTAGGCGATGGGTTCAAATCATGAAAACCTTTACTGCAACACCAGCAGACATCGACAAGAAATGGATCATCATCGACGCCGAAGGCGTGGTGTTGGGCCGTTTGGCGTCGATCGTTGCCATGCGTCTGCGTGGCAAACACAAGGCGTCTTTTACGCCACATATGGACATGGGCGACAACGTGATTGTCATCAACGCGGACAAAATCCAGTTGACTGGCAAAAAGCGTGACAAGCCGAACTACTGGCACACAGGCTACCCGGGTGGGATCAAATCCCGCACAACGGGTCAGATCCTTGACGGCGCACATCCCGAGCGCGTTGTGATGCAAGCAGTCAAGCGCATGTTGCCAGGCAACCGCCTGAGCCGCGTACAAATGACAAACCTGCGCGTATATGCAGGTGCCGAGCACGGCCATGAAGCGCAAAAACCAGAAGCTCTGGATGTTGCATCCATGAACTCTAAGAACACGAGGGCCTGAGCGAATGGCTGAAGAGATTACAACACTCGAAGACCTGAACGCAGTGGCCGGTGTAGAACCTGTTGCTGAGGTCGAGATCAACCGTGAACCTGTTCGTGACGAATTGGGTCGTTCCTATGCCACTGGTAAGCGTAAAGATGCGGTTGCTCGCGTTTGGATCAAACCAGGTTCCGGCAAAGTGACCGTCAATGGTCGCGAAGTGACAACATATTTTGCGCGTCCTGTTTTGCGCATGATTTTGCGTCAACCGTTCACAGTGTCTGGCACTGAAGATCAGTTTGACGTGATGGCAACGGTTAAAGGCGGCGGTTTGTCTGGTCAGGCCGGTGCGGTTAAGCACGGTATTTCAAAAGCTCTGCAGCTTTATGATCCGTCCCTGCGCGGCGCTTTGAAGGCTGCCGGGTTCCTGACACGCGACAGCCGTGTTGTGGAGCGTAAGAAATACGGTAAAGCCAAAGCGCGGAAGAGCTTCCAGTTCTCCAAGCGTTAATCTGCTGGCTTATACGGTTTCAAAAGGTCGCCCTTCGGGGCGGCTTTTTTTGTTTAAGGGGGTCGAATTGCTGCGCAATCCGACCGGTTGGGGGCGCTGCCCCCAAACCCCCTAGAGGTACGGGCAAGTCAAAAGCTAGGCGTCGAGCTCTATGAGGCCTAACCCACGTAGATAGATCCCAATTCCTGTTTCCAGCAGGTCGTCTGGCGGAAAGGGGCTTTGAGTGCCGGGGGCGTTACGGGCGAAAAGTTCTACCACGCCGTGGGACATGGCCCAGATATGGGCCGAAAACATTTGTGGCGGTGGACGACGGTTTTCAGGCACGTGTTGGCATAGATCATGCGCTGCCGTTTCCATAACGCCAAGGGCGCGGGTGGCAACAGCGTGCAGTTCCGGTGTGCGTTGGATCGAAATGCCGCTTTCAAACATGGCCACATACTGACCCGGGTATTTGTTGGCGAAGGCCAGATAAGCCCGTCCTGTGCTGAGAAAGGCGGTCAGAGCGGACGGTTTGCCATCGTTGTAGGCAAATTCCAGCAGATCGGCGAAAGTCGCATAGCCTTGGCGCGCAGCCTCGGCGATCAAGTCTTCGCGGCCTTCAAAGTGCCGGTAGACGGCGGCGGGTGTGACGCCTGCGGTCTTGGCGGCCTCGGACAAGGTAAATCCAGTGGGCCCTTTTTCGGTGATCAGCGTCAGGGCTGCATCCACCAAGGCCTGACGCAGATTGCCGTGATGGTATCCGCGCTTAGGCATTCAACAGGTCCGGTCCACCGGTGATGGTGTCATCAATGTTTCCAAGGGCTTTTACATCTTTGCCAGTGTAGTCCAGCCCCGACAGAACGGTTTGGATTGCTGTGATGCGCGCGCGGCGTTTGTCGTCGGTTCGGATTACGTGCCACGGGGATCCAGCCTTGTGAGTTTTGCCCAACGTCTCGTGAATTGCGGCTGAATAGTCATCCCATTTCTTGAGACCCTCAACATCAATCCAGCTGAGTTTCCATTGTTTAAGCGGGTCAATTTCGCGGTCCAAGAACCGACGTAATTGTTCGGCGCGTCCCACGTTCAGCCACAGCTTGACCAAATGAACACCTTCATCGCGTAGCATTTCTTCAAAGGCCGGGGTTTGGGCAAACCATTTTTCCCGCTGGGCCGCGTCACAAAAGCCAAACACATGTTCGACAACGCCGCGATTGTACCAACTGCGATCAAAGAACACGATTTCGCCGGCACTGGGCAGATGTTGAATATAGCGTTGGAAATACCACTGCCCCGCTTCGCGATCTGAGGGTTTGGACAAGGCCACAACCCGGGCCGAGCGCGGGTTCAGGTTCTCGCGAAACCGTTTGATCGTACCGCCTTTACCAGCCGCATCGCGACCTTCAAAGACGATGGCGATCCGTGCACCTGTCGCATTGGCCCAGCTTTGAAGTTTGACCAATTCGATTTGAAGGGCGTCAAGCTGGTCCTCGTAATCGCCCTTGTCCATGCGAGAGCGGTGCGGGTAGCTGTCGGCAAGGATACGATCCTTCTTTGCCTGCTTAATGGCATCGCGCACGGCATCAGGGGCCTGATTTTCGAAAAATTCGCTGATTGCGCCATCAAATGGTTTTGCCATTTTGCCCTCCTGCTCTGGTCGGGTGACTATGCCGTGCTCTGGGCAGGATTACTAGCGTGCACTCCGCGCAGCAGCCCGATCGATGACCGCGATGACCTGATCCATATGCGTGTGCTGCGGCATGTGTCCTGCACCGTCAATGGTGGTCAGTTCCGCATTGGGCAGTTGGTTGATCAGTTTTTCGGAGTGCACTGTGAACGGCACAATGGTATCGGCCAACCCGTGCAGGATTTCAACAGGCTGCGTAATGGTCCCATACCGCGGCGTCATCTCCACGATATAGGGGCGCAGGCTGAGCACCTGCCGGGCATTCGAGCGCATGGTTCCGATCCGTGTCGTCATGCGCGCGCCGATGTAATCCCCATATCCGTCAGGGGCGGGATCGGGGCGAAAGATGGCCTCGATTGTGCTGTCGATTACGCTTTGAGGTGCAAAGGCTGATAGAACCGGCACGGCCAGACCACCGCCCAACGTGGATCCGTTCAGCTTGTAAAGCGGGTCCAATTCACCGGGCCAAGGGTTAGACGGGGCCGCAAGCAGCACCAAAGCACTGGCATAGTCTGGATGTGCCAAGGCCCATCCCAAAACGACGGATCCCCCAAAGGAATGGCCCACAAGGATTGGATCTACGACACCCAGCTGATCCAATGCCTTTTTCAGGAATTGCCCCTGTTGGATCGGGCTTGCGCCTTTGGTGCTGAAGGCCCGGGTGAAACTTGCATCAATATCATCGGAATAGCCCATGCCGGGACGGTCGATGGTGTAAACGCGGTAGCCTTTTCCAGCGAGTTCCGGGGCCAGAGAAAAGGTCAAATCACGGGTCGACCCTGAGGCACCATGTACCAAGACAACCGCGCGGCCATCGCTTGGGCCTTGGATATCAACATGAACCTGCGCACCATCCACGCTGACAAACTGTCCAGTGGGTGGATGGCTGGCCTCAACCTTGGATTGCCGCAGGTAAGCCGCCAATTGGACCACCGCCGTTAAGACGGCGATCAGGATGAGGATGCTAAGAGCCAATTTTTTCAATGTCATAGGGTGTCGATTGATAGATTTGATTGATCCAGTTGCCATATAGAAGATGGGCGTGACTTCTCCAGCGATTTTGCGGTGGGTTCGCGGGATTGTCATCTGGATAGTAGTTCATCGGCACGTTAATCGGCGTTCCTGACGCGACGTCGCGGTCATATTCTTGTTTGAGCGTACCGCTGTCATACTCAAAATGATTAAAAATATAGAGCGCACGATGGGCCGGATCCTCGACAAGACAAGGGCCAACGTCAGAACTGCCCAGCAAGGTACGCAGGCCCGGGGCTGCGTCAATCTCGGCCTGTTTCATTTCGGTCCAACGGCTGACCGGGATCACACATTCATCGGAAAACCCGTTCAGAAACGGTGAATTGGGGGCCATGTTTTTCTGACGAAAACAGCCAAAGGCCTTGGCGTCCAGCATATGTTTTTTGACCCCGTGAAAATGGTTGATCATGGCCATCCCACCCCAGCAGACCCCAAAGGTCGAATGCACGTGGGTTTGCGTCCAATTCATCACATGGGTCAATTCATCCCAATAGGTCACGTCCTGAAATTCAAGATGTTCAATAGGGGCGCCAGTGATGATCAGCCCGTCAAAATACTGATCTTTGACGTCTTGGAAGGGCTGATAGAACTCGGCCATGTGTTCTGCGGCGGTGTTGCGGGTGCGGTGTTCGGACATGCGGATCAAAGTCAGCTCGATCTGCAACGGGGTCGCACCGACCAAACGGGCGAACTGATTTTCGGTTTGGATCTTTTTGGGCATCAGGTTGAGAAGGCCAATCTGCAAAGGACGGATGTCTTGGCGTGCGGCTGCGTCTTCATCCATGACGTTCACGCCCTCATGTTTGAGGACATCATAGGCGGGCAGGGTGGCGGGTAGTTTAATCGGCATTGTACGGGGTCTTTCGGATCGAATGGAAGGTGCAGATGGGGTCGGGATCACGCCGCATCAAGTGCGGCCCCAATCATTCGCTCAAACCCTGAGACATCCTTTACCCCAGCGACCGCATCGGCGCTGACAGTTACGCCCCATTTGGCCATGGCGGCATACAGCGGTTGGCGATGGGCCATGGCGCGTGCATAGGTCCAACGTACAAAGTCGTCAGGATTAACTTTGTCCGGTTGTGCATTGAATTCTTGTAAATAATCTGACCAGCAGTCCAGCAGAAAACGCGGTTGATAGCACATTGGCTTGGGCGCTGCATCAAAGCGACGAACCAGTTCAGACGTATGGGCATCACTGCCTTCGATCCAGACCATGAGCAAGCTCTGGCTCAGGCTGTGCATGACGGGATCGTTGGGATTGCTGGCATCAACGACCTCACAAATAGAGCCACCGCTGTCGCAGACGAAATTGGTGTAGCCATAAAGCTGTGTCGCGCGTTTGATAAAATGCGGCGTGTCCAGCAGGGCGGCGGTTTCGGCGGCATGGTGTTGATCTTGCCGGCGCTGATACTCGGCCAAGTCCAACCCACCCAGTGCCGCGTCACCGGGTTTGCCCAGATAAGTGGACAGGGGATCGAGGTTCTCGAAGGTGATGTTGGACGCAATGTAAATACTGTCGCTGCGCAAAAGCTCGGCTAGGAACGGGACTTTCATCGCCTCAGCCTTTGCATTGTCGACGATCGCTTCGCCCATGTAGCGCGTGCCTATGCGGTAATCGACGCTGTAATGAAACCAGTCGCCACCCTCGCGCAACATATTTGAGACATAGCTTTTGCCAAGGCCAGACATCCCAAACAGGCATACGCGCTTGGCCGGGGCATCAAACCAGTCTTGGGCAGAGGAATAGATCATAGTGTCGGGGCCTTTGTCGCAGGGGTTTCAACTAGGTAGCCAGCGGGCACCATTGCGTCAACTGGATTGCCACATCAGCGGCGGATCAGCCTGAGGATGCGACCATCAAGGATCAAAAGGCCAAGCCCCAAAACCGCAAAGCCCAAATAGGCCTGTGGCTGCAGCGCCTCGCCCAAAAAGACGGCTCCCAAGAGAATGGCAATTGGCGCAATCAGCAACGTACACAGCATCAAGTTGCCAGATCCAGCCATAGCCAAAACACGGTAATACAGAAGATATGCACCCGCCGTGGCGATGATTGCGTAGTATGCAATCGCCAAAATCGTATCGGTTTGCAGCGCCAGACTGATCGGCCCTTCGAGGATCCATGCCGCAGGCACCATGATAATAGTGGATCCTGTTAACATGCCTGCTGCTGCAATTTGTGGTGGCAAAGCTCGCAAGGTTTTTCGCGCCCAAATGCCAGCAAAAGCGTAGGATACAGTCCCCCCAAGAACCGCAATTTGTGCAAGGCTGCGCAGATCGAACTGGGCCAAATTGCTCAGGCCAATGGCGATTGAAACCCCTAAAAACCCAAGACAAACCCCAACCAAGCGATTGGTCGTGAGGCGTTCATCGGCAAAAAACACAGCGGCCAAAACGACACCGAAAATAGCCGTGGCCGCATTGAGGATGCTGGTCAGGCCGGTTTCAATGTAAAGCTGCCCCCATGCCATCAGGCTAAAGGGAATGGCGTTGTTCAACAGGCCCATGACCAAAAATGCGCCCCAAACCTTGGGCGACCGGGGCAGGCGAAGACCGGACCACGCTACATAAATCCAGAGCAACAGCATTGCCCAAAACGTGCGATGAGCAACAGAGGTAAAGGGACCAACTTCGTCCAAAGCGATCCGAATGGATAGAAAGGACCCGCCCCAAATCAGGGACAGCAGCGCCAATTCTGCCCATGCGCGCGAAGAGAGGGATTGTTGTGTCATAGCGCTGGTTTAGGCTGTTTTAGATCCTGCCGCGACCCGAATGTTGCGCAAAAAAAGGCCCCGTCGCAGATACGACAGGGCCTTGGTGTTTTAGGGTGTTTAGGCTTTAGAACGTGTAGCCAACCGACAGACCCAGACCAAGGGCTGAGCTGCCGCTGAATTCTACGCCCGAGCCGTCTTCAGCATCGCCGACTTTGACGTATTCGATGCCACCTGTGATCTTGATGTTATCCATCGTGTAGGTGCCGCCGATGCCAAACGCCAGCGAGCCATCGGTTGGCGCCAGACGCGAGGCCACACCGCCTTTTGCGTCTTCATAAGTCACACGGGCAAAGCCGGAAAACTCATCGCTAAATTTACGACCAACACCCAACCGGTAGGTGTATACATCATTGTCCAACCCAGTGACGGCGCTGCCAGTTGCGGCGGCGTAGGCTGGAGTGCGAACTTCCCACTTGGACCATTCAGCCCATTTGATCGAACCAAACACCAAGGTGTCTTTGGCCACACCGGATTGGAAATCCAATGTGATCGACTGTGGCATTTCGACTTCTGTTGTGCCGGATGTGCCCTCAGCAATGCCTAGCCCCGTCGAGAATTCTTTGGTGTCGAATTCGTGGGTATAGCCGCTTTCGTATGTCAAGGAGACACGCAAAGCGATGTCTGGGATTTCGTACGCAGCACCCAAGATATAGGAAACACGGCCGTCGTTATCGCCAGCGGCTGTGTAGTCAAATGTGCCAACGGGACCAGTATCAACGGCCGCAATAGCTGCTTGGCCTCGGGCCAAATCACCAGCTGGATCGGTGGCCGCAGCGATACCGGCCTGAACACCTGCAAGGGCTGCTGCAACCGGTGTGCCCGCTGGCAAACCGAGAGCCGCAATAGTCGCAGCTTCAATTACTGGATTACCACTTTGCAAGCCTGCTTCAGCAGCTTGTGCCTGCGCCAATTGTGCTTCACCAGCGGCCACTGCGGCCCGAACATTGTCTGCCTCCAGAGCGTCATTCACACCCGAGCGGATCAAAGCATCTGGGATTGCAATATCGGCGGAGGACCGGACATAGCGAAGACCCCCAAAGACCGAGAAGTTCTGATTCACTTTATATCGCAACACCGCAGCCACTTGGTCAGATTTCCAATCGGCGGCCAGACCTTGGTAGACGCCTTGGGTATAGTCCGCATTGGCGCCGTAGGGCTGGTTGATGAAAAAGCCCAAGGACAAAGCCTCGCTTAGGTCGTTTTTATAGGCAAAGCTGAGGTGCGAATAGCTTTTGGCCATATTGTCAGTGTCGCCGCCACCCAAAGACGTCGGGTAGTCGCCAGTGATATTTGGGTTAACTGTAGAAAAGCCCAGCTGCGCGTAGTTGCCTTGCTCGTATAGTACGGAATAGGCGTTGCCGCCGCGCTCGATACCGCCTGCAACTGCGGCGCTTGTGCTTAGCGCAATTGCGGCTGCCCCTGTGAGTAGTTTGTTCATGACCATGTCCCCGTCGTGAATGTTTATTGTGCAACATGCGTAAGGAATGAACTATTGTTGCGTCAACTTGTGACGCCGCGTCAGGGCCAATCAATCCCCTTACGTCACTAAATTGACACGTCTTGAAGGGCGGCTAAATCTTTGCTTTACGGGTTTCGATTAGGATATTCGCGTAATTTGCAATAAAGATGATTGCAGCGCCAACGATGACCCAAGGATCCACGCCTTCATCGTAGAAAACCATTCCAATCACAGCGATCAGTGGCAAGCGCAGGAAATCCACGGGAATAATGACCGTAACTGGCGCAAAGGTGACGGCTTTGGTCAGGCAGTAATGGGCTAAAAGTCCTGCGCAACCTACCAAAATCAGCCATGGCACGGACTGTCGGTCGGGCAAGGCGATGTCGCCATCAAATCCCGCACAAACCACTCCAAATAATGCCTGCAAGACGGTCAGAAAGAACAAGATCGACGTAATGCTATCGGTTCTGGTTAGCATGCGGGTAAAGACAATTGATCCCGCAAAGCCGATCGCTGCTAACGCGGCCATGACCACACCGATATTGACGGTGTCTACCCCCGGGCGCACAACGACCAAGATGCCGATGAAACCGGCAATTGCTGCTGCGATCCGATTGGCAGTCAGGCGTTCGCCCAGAAATATTGGGGCCAGTAGCAATATCCAAAGGGGCGAGGTGAATTCCAACGCAAAAAGCTGGGCCAGCGGGATCATCGGGAGGGCCGCAAACCACAGGTTTTGGCCGGTGAAGTGACAAATGTTGCGTACAACATGCAATCCTATCTGTGCACGATTGATCTGACCTAAGGTGCCCGACCATTTGGCAAGGCTGACCACAATCGCAATCCCGATAAAGCTGCGGTACATCATGATCTCAAAGGTATCGAGGCCAGCACTGATCGCGCGTCCACCCACAGCCATGCTGGAAAACGAGACAATCGCGCCGGTCATCCATAGGCAGGCCAGAACTGTGTGGCTCATTCGGCGTCCTTGGCCACAAGATCGCAACAGCCCGCCAACATGATCGGGGCGCTGGCGCGTTGTGTTAAAACATAAGCGCTATAGGCATAGTCGCCCAAATCCGTAGTGCAGGCTTTTTGATCCATCACGACAATAGCTGTATAGCGTTGCTGATCCTCCAGCAGTGTCATGGCACGTGGCCAATCGCGGTTTTGCGCACTGTTGCGCTGGGGGATGCTAAAGCGAAAGCTGCGCCCATACGTGAACTGCGCACTGTCCGGGCCCAATTCTATCGTCCAATCGGGATCCGTGCCTTGGCACAGGTAGGACGCGCCTTGTGCGGTGGCCGTAACTGCAAAAATGCAGGCACCAAAGATCGCAATAGAAAGGGCGGGCAGTCGTTGCATAGCGTCATGGATACCCTCTTTTGATCGAAAGAAAAGGCCGTTTTGCCCGCCCATGGACCTATTGGGGCCTGCTGCAATCCCAGACTATTCCCATTCGATGGTGCCCGGCGGTTTGGAGGTGATATCATAGGTCACGCGGTTAATGCCCGGAACTTCGTTGATAATGCGCGTGGCGGTTTCTCCCAAAAACTCGTGACTGAACGGATAGTAATCCGCTGTCATCCCGTCGACGGATGTCACCGCTCGCAAAGCGCAGGCAAAATCATAGGTGCGCCCGTCGCCCATGACGCCAACTGTGCGCACAGGCAGGATTGCTACAAAAGCCTGCCAAATCTCATCATAAAGCCCGTGCTTGCGGATCTGATCGATATAAACCGCATCGGCTTCGCGCAGGATATCCAGCTTTTGGCGGGTGATCTCGCCCGGGCAACGGATGGCTAGGCCGGGACCAGGGAAGGGGTGCCGCCCGATGAACGACTTGGGCAGGCCAAGTTCCGTTCCCAATGCGCGCACTTCGTCTTTGAATAGCTCGCGCAAAGGTTCCACCAGTTTCAGACCCATTTTTTCGGGTAAACCGCCTACATTATGGTGCGATTTGATGGTCACCGAGGGCCCCCCCGAAAAGCTGACGCTTTCGATCACATCGGGATAGAGCGTGCCCTGGGCCAAGAATTTCGCGTCTTCGATCTGGTTGGCGTATTTTTGGAACACGTCGATAAAGAGCTTGCCGATGATTTTGCGTTTCGTTTCCGGATCCGATTGACCGTCCAATTGACCTAAAAACAACTCCTGCTCGTCCGCATGGATCAGTTTCATATTGTAATTGTCACGGAACATGGTGACGACTTCTTCTGCCTCGCCTTTGCGCAGCAGGCCGTGATCGACAAACACACAGGTCAGTTGATCTCCAATGGCCTCGTGTAGCAAAACGGCGGCCACGGAACTGTCCACGCCGCCCGACAGGCCACAGATCACATGAGATGATCCAACTTGATCACGGATCGCCTCAATAGCCTGTTCACGGTATTTGCCCATGGTCCAATCGCCAGTGAACCCGGCCATGCGGACAAAATTTTCATAAAGCTTGGCGCCATTGGGCGTGTGATGCACTTCGGGGTGAAATTGCACTGCATAGAACTGCCGCGAGAGATCCGCCGTGATCGCAAAAGGCGCATTTGGCGAAGTGCCGTAGACCTCAAACCCCGGGGCGATCTTGGCCACGTGATCGCCGTGGGACATCCAGACTTGTTCGCGATTGTTTTCAAACCAGCCGTCGAGCAATTCAATCGATTCTTCTTTGGGGGTCACATAGGCGCGGCCAAATTCAGCAGTGCCGTGGCCGCGTTCGACCTTGCCGCCCAGGACTTCCATCATGACTTGCTGGCCGTAGCAAATACCCAGAACCGGCACGTCGATTTCAAACACCGTGGCCGGAGGCCGTGGTGAGTTTTCATCGATGACCGAGGCCGGACCGCCGGACAGGATCACGGCCTTTGGGGCAAATTCGGCCAGAAACGCGTCAGTGACGTTTTGAAATGGATGGATTTCGCAGTAGACATTTAACTCACGCAGGCGACGGGCAATCAATTGCGTCACCTGAGAGCCAAAGTCGATGATGAGCAGGCGCTGATGTTCTTGTGTCATGCTTTGGGGCATAGTGCGCGCATGGGTGGGTTGCAAGATATCTGGCCTTGCTTTGGGCATACTGGATGTCGGTTTTTGAGTATTTGAGGAAAAAAGAAACCAAGGCTTGTCGTTTTTTGGTTTCAGGGGGCGGTTTCCGGCCCTTGCCGTGCACAGCTTCGCGGTAGGTCTGAGGCCAATCAAGTCGGAGGGTTTTGATATGGCTGATGGTGGACGTCGCAGAGCACGTGGTGGCGGTGGGGCTGCGCGGCGCGCAGAACGCACAGCTGTTCGAATCAACACTGCTAAATTCATTGAACGCAATATTCCCGTGACCGAATTGCTGTCCGAGGACACATTGGCGATTATTGAATACAACGCCGAAACTGTGCTGGAGGAAATTGGCGTCAATTTTGTCGACAGCCCAGAGGCCTTGGCGCGTTGGAAAGCCGTGGGTGCTAGTATTGATGGTGAACGCGTCCGCATTCCGCGCGGACTTGCCCGTAAGCTGTGTCAAACGGCCCCGTCCAAGTTCACTCAACATGCCCGCGATCCGGCTAAGTCTGTGGAAATCGGTGGCAACACTTTGGTCACAGCGCCTGTCTACGGCCCGCCCTTCGTGCGCGATGTTGAAGGCGGGCGCCGCTATGCAACCATGGATGATTTCCGCAAGTTCGTGAAGCTGGGTTATATGTCCGAGTTCCTTCACCATTCCGGTGGCACGGTGTGCGAACCCACTGATGTGCCTGTGAACAAGCGGCATCTGGATATGTTGCTGGCTCATATGACCCTGTCCGACAAGCCATTTATGGGATCGGTGACCGAACCCAGCCGCGCCCAAGACAGTGTTGAGATGTGTGAGATCTTGTTCGGCAAAGAGTTCGTGCAAGAAAACACGGTGATGACCTCGCTGATCAACATCAACTCTCCGCTGACTTTTGACAGTATCATGATGGGCGCTTTGGAGGTTTACGCAACCAACAACCAAGCCAGCATTATCTCGCCCTTTATCGTGGGCGGCGCCATGGCGCCTGTGTCGGTTGTGGGCACATTGACGCAAGTTCTGGCTGAGGTTCTGGCGGGGATTGCTTATAGTCAAATCCTGCGCCCCGGTGCCCCGGTGATCTTTGGTACCTTTGTGACGTCAATTGATATGAATTCCGGTGCGCCGACTTTTGGGACGCCTGAGGCCAGCCAAATCCTGTATGGGGCAGGGCAGTTGGCCCGCCGTATGGGCCTGCCGTTCCGGTCGGGTGGGGGACTTTGTGGATCAAAGTTACCGGATGCGCAGGCAGCTTATGAAACCGCCAACACCTTGAACGCCGCACTTATGGGCGGTGTGAACTTTATGCTGCATTCGTGTGGGTGGCTGGAAGGCGGCCTTGTGTCGTCGTTTGAGAAGTTTGTCATGGACGCAGATCAGCTGGGCACATTGCAAAAGATGGCCGCAGGTGTCGATGCGTCCGAGAATGGACAGGCCATGGGCGCAATCGCTGAAGTGGGCCCATCGGGCCATTACCTTGGCTGCGATCATACCCAACAGAATTTCAAGGATGCGTTCTGGCGGTCGTCCTTGTTTGATTACAAGCCGTTCGAGACATGGGACGAAGAGGGCGCGCGCGACACCCAAACACTGGCAGCAGCACGGGTGAAATACCTGCTGGAAAACTACCAACAACCGGCCATGGACCCAGAGGTTCTGGCCAAGTTGGAAGATTACGTAGCCCAGAAAAAAGAATCGATGCCGGATTCTTTTGTTTAAGCCGGGGGGGGCTGCTTTCAGGATGCGTCTTGACGCGGGCGCAGCAGGCGTGCCTCGCACATCATCGCAATCAACAGTTCAATATGGGTATTGATGCTATAACTTGCGTCGCCATCGCGGCGGCGTTCGTTTTGCACGTCTTCTAAGACCATCAGTTTTGAAATCGCGTCCTGAGGGGTCGGGGCACTGCCTGTTTGCAGCAATCGTGGTAAGGCGTGTTTGCGAACATAGTCTTCTGTTCCGAAACGGGCTGCGCGGATAAGCAGGCGAGGACGGTGTAGATTGGCAAGCAAGGACAGTAATTCGGGCATCAAGGCCTCCTGTAATGTGTGATGCCATAGTTTTGCCACACAACCATGAGATGTTGCGCGATTTGCCAAGGCGCGTACGGCCTTAGGTGGGTTTGTTTACTATTTGGCGACAATTTTCCTAAAAATCGAAACAGAATTAATAATTGCGTAACGGTTACACGCAAGGGTTGTGGATAACACTGTGGATAGAATGAAAAACCTCGAATATGCACCACTTTCCCTTAATAAAACAGCGCGTTTCTATACCGCTTTGGCTGCCAATGGCAGCCCATCACTACCTTGCTCACACCGAACAAGGCCATTCCATTCGCGCGCTGTCGCGCCAGACCGGCTGCCACCCGTCGACAATTTCCCGACAGGTTCAACGGGTCGAATCGCAACGAGATGATCCCTTGGTTGATCGTGCTTTGTCAGATTTCGGTCTGGCCTACAGGCACCCATTTTCTCCTCAAGGTTGCAACCTACAAAAGGATTCCTATCCAATGACTATGCCTGCTCGCCCACAGACTTTTGATGTCACTGACGATATGATTGAAACCGAGGGGCGGCGCGTTTTGCGTCGATTGAACGAACCCAACGCAGTATTGGCCGTGGCCCAAGACATGGACAAGGCCGTGGTCGTGCGCACAGCCGCGGATGGGTCGACCACTCGAACTGCAGTCGTGGAACGGGCTGTGGCCCAGGCCATGGCGTTGAAAGAATGGATTACACCGGACACGAAAGGCCGGATCACACGTTATAAGTTAACATCTGTGGGGCGCACGGCCCTCAAGCGGCTGTTGGCCGAAGCCGGAGAGGCGAAAGTTGGCTTTGCCGAGGCGCAGACCCCTTTTGCTGATCAACATCGCTCCATCGACATGGTGGCGGCGGACAGTAAGGGTGAAAAGGTTCGTTATAACCTGACCGAAAGCCCCTTGGCCGGTCTTGCACGACGTCGTGACAAAAACGGTCAGCCCTTCTTGGGGCCTGATTTGGTCGCAGCCGGTGAGCGATTGCGCGAAGATTTTGAATTTGCCCAGATGGGACCACGCGTGGCGCAAAACTGGGAACGGTTCCTCAGCGCCGGTGCGCAAACAACCGGTGAGGGGACCGATGGTTTTGGGCCTGCTGCAGCCCGCGAGCGCGTGTCTCAGGCGCTCAAAGACCTGGGGCCCGGCCTTGGCGACGTGGTGTTGCGGTGTTGTTGTTTCTTGGAAGGGATGGAAGCGGCAGAAAAACGCATGGGGTGGTCTGCGCGATCTGGCAAAATCGTGTTGCGTATCGCCCTGCAACGGCTACAACGCCACTACGAAGAACGCTATGGTAAACATGGCCCACGCATCGGTTAGATCGTTTTTTCGCACTGCGACCATGCGCACGGTTGGCAATTCAGGTCGGGATAGTTAAATGTCAAACTATCTTGATTTGGAGGCCCGACAATGGCCACGCGCGATCTGAAAATACCGTCTCAACGGCACCCCGAAAAGCAACGCCGCCCTGATGCGGCCCAGCCGAAAAAGCCAGACTGGATCCGGGTCAAAGCCCCAGTGGGCGAGGGCTATCAGACCACGCGCGACATCATGCGCGAGCACAAATTGGTGACGGTCTGTGAAGAGGCCGGTTGCCCAAACGTCGGTGAATGCTGGAACCAAGGCCATGCTACCATGATGATCATGGGCGAGGTCTGCACCCGGGCCTGTACGTTTTGCAACATTGCAACGGGCAAACCGCCGGAGGCTTTGGATGTTTTTGAACCGGGGCGGGTCGCCGATGCGGTGAAGAAACTGGGCCTGAACCATGTGGTGATCACCTCTGTAGACCGCGATGATGTAGAAGACGGTGGTGCCGCGCATTTCGCCCAAACCATTCGCGCCGTGCGGCGCCAATCGCCCGGTACAACGATCGAAATCCTAACCCCGGACTTTATAAAATGCGCCCCTGAGGCCCTTGAAGAGGTCGTAGCGGCAAAACCGGATGTATTTAACCACAACCTTGAAACTGTGCCCGGGCTTTATCCCGAAGTGCGTCCCGGTGCGCGGTATTTTCATTCGCTGCGTCTGTTGCAGCGGGTCAAGGAACTGGATCCGTCCGTGTTCACAAAGTCCGGCATTATGGTGGGTCTTGGCGAGGACCGTCAGGGCGTGATCCAAGTGATGGAAGACATGCGCGCCGCCGACATCGATTTTATGACCATTGGGCAGTACCTGCAGCCGACACCGAAACACCACCGTGTTGATCGCTTTGTCACGCCCGAAGAATTCGCAGGCTATGAGAAGGCGGCGTGGGGCAAAGGGTTCTTGATGGTGTCTGCCACGCCTTTGACCCGGTCCAGCTATCACGCTGGGGATGACTTTGCGCGCTTGCGCGAGGCGCGGATGGCCAAGCTGGGAACTGTTTAGGGCCTTCTGGCGGGTATAGCTTTACAAAGCGAAAAGTCTATTTTGGCAGTCTGCCGCGCGTTTGATGTGGGGTGAGGGCCTCTGGCCATCCCCAAATCGTTTCTATCCCCCATAATGCAAGGCACATCACCAACACGGCCAGCCCAAGTTTCACACGTTTTTCTGACGGAGGGTTGCGCGCCCATTTGGCCATGCGCAGCAAACCGATCAGCCTCATGTGAAGCGGACTTTGCCAATGTAGGGCAGGTTGCGATTGCGTTGGGCGTAGTCGATCCCGTAGCCCACGACGAACTCATCTGGAATTTCAAAACCTGTCCACGTAGCTTTGCAATCCACTTCGCGCCGGGACGGTTTGTCCAACAGTGCTATGGTGCGCAGGCTTTTGGGGTGGCGGGTTTGCAACAATTCGATCACGTGATGCAGAGTATAGCCTGTGTCGACGATATCCTCGACCACCAGCACATCGCGGCCCTCGATCTGACCGCGCAAATCCTTGAGAATGCGCACTTCGCGGCTGCTTTCGGTGCCGTCTCCGTAGCTGCTGGCCTCTAGGAAATCGACCTCAACGACCAAATCCAATTCGCGCACCAAATCCGCGATGAACACAAAAGACCCGCGCAGCAGGCCAACGACAACCAATTTATCGGCCTCGCGGTAGGTGTCACGGATTTCTCCAGCAAGCTCTTCGATCCGGGCGGCGATAGACTTGGCCGAGATCATTTGATCAATGACATATGGACGCGTTGTCATGGGTCCCCCTTGAAATTACGCCCAAAATTGACGACATGGACGGGTGACTATGTGCCACGTAAGAGAGCCGAATGCCAACCCATTCTGAAGACCGATTTATGCCCTACAGCGCCCAGCAGATGTACGATCTGGTGGCAGATGTGGCCAAGTACCCGCAGTTTTTGCCATGGTGTGCGGGTGCGCGGATCAGGTCAGAGACGCCAAAGGATCAGAGCATCGTGATGGAGGCCGATCTGGTGATCAGCTTTAAGGTGTTCCGCGAGCGTTTCGGCAGTCGGGTCACGTTGCACCCCCATGCGCACAGCATTGATACGGAATATCTGGACGGTCCGTTTCGCTATATGAAATCAAACTGGTCGTTTGAAGATACCGAAGGCGGATGCCAAGTGCGATTCTTTGTGGATTTTGAATTCAAGAACGCAGTATTGCAGGGCATCATTGGGGTGGTCTTTAATGAGGCGATGCAGCGGATTGTGCGCGCCTTTGAACGTCGGGCAGCGGATTTGTATAGCGTGCACCCGACTGCATAGCGCGTCAGAGAGTGTCGATCGCGGATTGCAACATCTTCAACGCATGGGCCACAGTCGCGGCGCGGACCTCTGCCCGTCCGAGGGCGCCAAAATCAACGGTTTGGGTCACGGTGCCTGCGGTTTTCTGCGCAAGACCAAAGCACACACGCCCTTCGGGTTTATGATCGGATCCGCCGGGACCTGCGATACCTGTGACTGCGACGGCCATATCTGATTGGGATCGGGTCAAAGCGCCATTGGCCATTTCGCCTGCCACGGCTTCGCTGACTGCGCCATGCGCCTCCAAACTGGCGGAGGTTACCCCCAAAAGATCCTTTTTGGCGGCATTGGTGTAAGTGACAAAGCCCCGATCAAATATTGCAGAGCTGCCTGCCAAATCGGTCAAGGCTGCACTGATCATACCCGCCGTACAGCTTTCTGCAGTAGCGATCATGATCCCTTTGGCCTTGGCCGATGCAAGCAGGTCCTGCGCACTCATAGGCCAAGGACGCCATGGCTGATATAGGCAAAGAT
Source organism: Algirhabdus cladophorae (assembly GCF_044772865.1). Lineage (GTDB taxonomy): Bacteria > Pseudomonadota > Alphaproteobacteria > Rhodobacterales > Rhodobacteraceae > Algirhabdus > Algirhabdus cladophorae. Next base: position 1,688,877 of record NZ_CP173029.1, on the reverse strand, counting down.
CAACACGCCTATGGCTGCAAAAAGCCCAGCAATGACATCATCCAGCATCACGCCCATGGGATCACCACGTCTGTCGGCCCAGCCAACGGGACCGGGCTTGAGGATATCAAACAGGCGAAACAGCAAAAATGCAGCCAGCAGTCCAGGCCAAAGGGCTTGCAGCGATGCCGCAGCATGAGTGGCCCCGATGGAAACAGGCAACAGGGCAATCCATTGGCCGGCAACTTCGTCAATGACAATCTCACTCGGGTCGTGGTCGTCTTTTCCAGCAGTTTCGCGGCCCGTGGCCCATAGACCCAACCCGAAACTGATCACCACACCAAAGGCCAAGCCCAAAGGCCCAAACGCCAGATGGATCAAGTACCCCACGACAAGGGCGGCAAAGGATCCCCATGTGCCCGGCGCGGGACGCAAATGTCCGACCAAGCCAAAGGTCGCGATGATGTGCGAGAGGCTCATGTGGAGAGCAACGTAGCAGTGGCCAGCGCTGCGATGCCTTCTTCGCGGCCCGCAAAGCCGAGCCGTTCACTGGTGGTGGCTTTGACCGAAACGCGGCTGACATCCAGGTCCATGATCTGGGCCATTGCAGCCTTCATGGCGGCCTGATGTGGTCCGATCTTGGGGAACTCACAAATCAATGTGCAATCAACATTGCCAATGCGGTAGCCCCGTTGCGCGGCCAGATTAACAGCATGACGCAGGAAAATATCAGATGCGGCACCTTTCCATTGTGGATCCGAGGGCGGGAAATGCTGGCCAATATCACCATCCCCCAAGGCCCCGTAAATCGCGTCCGTCACAGCGTGCATGCCTACATCGGCATCTGAATGGCCTTGCAATCCACGACCGTGGGGCACGTTCACACCGCACAGCACCACGTGGTCGCCAGGGCCAAAGCGGTGCACATCAAATCCGTTGCCTGTGCGTATGTCCATTGGTCCCTCTAGGTAAGCCGCAGCCCGGGCGAAATCGGCCGGATGGGTGATTTTCAAATTCGATTCTGCGCCGGGCACGATGGCCACGTCAAGGCCCGCCGACCGGGCCACTGCCACATCATCTGCCGCTGGTCCGTCATGGGCCAAATGGGCTGCAAGAATGGCTGCATATTCAAAGCCCTGCGGTGTTTGAGCGCGATAGAGCCCTGTGCGATCTTGAGTTCCGGTCACGATACTGTCGCGCCCTTGCCATAGGGCATCGGTGACGGGCAGGGCGGGGGCGGCCCCGCCACTGTGCGCCAAAGCTGCAATCACGTCGGATATGATCGCCGCACTGACACACGGCCGCGCCACATCGTGGATCAGAACAAGTTCCGGTGCGTGATCTGCCAAAGCCTGCAATCCGCATAAGACAGAGGCATCTCGCGTCGCACCCCCATGGACCAAGGTGACGTCAACACCTCTAAATATCTGTGCGGCGTGATCTGCGTCATCAGGGTGGATCACCAAACATATCTGATCAATCTGACTATGATCCATAAAGGCCGCGACGGACCATTGTGCAACCGTCCGCATTTTGAGCAGCTGCCACTGCTTAGGCTCTGTGCCGCCTGCGCGTGTGCCGCGTCCTGCGGCAACAATCACAGCGGAGGCTTTGCGATAACTCTTGGCGGGCGTTGTCTTTTTTTGGTCTGGGGTATCACTCATAGGGAGGTGTTTAGGCCGAGATGACTTTTGGGGCAATTCCCATTCGAATCCAACTCTTTTTGCTTAATATTTAAGCATTAGCAAAAATTAATTGCGCAGACCGGCTGCATTTATTGCTCTTGAAGTGCACTTTTCTTAGCCACAGCTAAGTATCTGCACAGAAATTAGGAAAGTTTGACCCGCTTGGCCGTCTCGTTGGCACATATCACACTGGACCCGCCAGTTTTTCTGGCCCCTTTGGCCGGGATCACGGATTTACCGTTCCGCACGCTCGTCAGCAGCTTTGGCGCGGGGCTGGTGGTGAGCGAAATGGTGGCAAGTCAGGAAATGGTTCAGGCCAAACCTGGCGTGCGCGAACGGGCTGAATTGGGGTTTGATGTGGCCAACACAGCCGTACAAATTGCCGGACGCGATGCCTATTGGATGGGCGAGGCTGCCAAACAGGTCGAGGCCAACGGTGCAAAGCTGATCGACATCAACATGGGCTGCCCCGCCAAAAAGGTCACGAACGGCTATTCAGGCTCGGCCTTGCTCAAGGATCTGGACCATGCCCTTACGTTGATCGAGGCGGTTGTGGCAGCGGTGAAACTCCCAGTGACCTTGAAAACTCGGTTGGGCTGGGACGATGACCTGATGAATGCGCCGATCCTTGCCCAGCGCGCCGAGGCGGCTGGAATAGCGATGGTCACAATTCACGGACGCACCCGGTGTCAGTTCTACAAAGGCCATGCGGACTGGGCCAAAATCGCCGAGGTCAAAGAGGCCGTCGATATCCCCGTTATATGCAACGGCGATATTGTCGATGCAGCCACTGCCCGACAGGCTCTGGCAGCCTCTCATGCGGATGGTGTCATGATCGGACGCGGTGCACAGGGTCAGCCGTGGGTTTTGGCCCAAGTGGCTGCTGATTTGCACAACACCCCTCGGGTTTCCCCGCCCATAGGTGCAGCCTTTGTTGAGATGGTCCAAACTCATTATCAGAACATGCTGTCATTCTATGGCGCTATGCTGGGCGGGCGCGTCGCGCGAAAACATTTGGGCTGGTACATGGATCAGGTCCAAACACCACCCCCCCTGCGCAAAGAGGTCTTGACAGCCGACCCGGGCCAAGTGCCGGGTTTGTTATCGTCCGCCCTTTCAGGTTTTGGCGAGGTCGCCGCATGACATTTGACGAAACCCTTTGGATGTCCTTGCCCACGCCTGCACTGCTGGTGGATCCAAACGATGTGATCGAACGGGTCAACCCGGCCTCCGAGGGGTTTTTCAATCTGTCCTACAAGCAAATGGTAGGCCAAAATTTTTGGGAATGCATCGCCATTGATGCCCCGCTGGAGGATGCGTTTTCTCGTGCCCGCGCCGATGATACAGTGCTGTATGTGAATGACGTCGATGTGGGGTCGGGCGAGGGGCCGCCTTGCCTCAGCACCCTGCAAATTGCGCCCCTTAGCGATAATCCCGGCTATATGATTGTGATGATTTCCGCGCGGGATCTGATCACGCGACTGGGCCGCTCGAAAAGCCCTCAGTCAGCCGCAAAATCAGCCATCGGCATGGCGGAAATGCTGGCTCATGAGATCAAGAACCCGCTGGCAGGCATCACTGGTGCGGCCCAGCTGCTGTCGATGAATTTGCCCAAACAAGATCAGGAAATGACTGATCTGATTGTTGAGGAAAGCCGCCGGATCGTAAAGCTGCTCGAGCAGGTTGAACAGTTCGGCAATGTTCAGCCGCCAGATCGTAAACCCGTGAACATTCACGACGTCTTAGACCGGGCGCGGCGCAGTGCGATGCTGGGGTTCGGCGCGCATATGCGGTTTATCGAGACTTACGATCCCTCCCTGCCGCTCACCTATGGGGACGCTGATCAACTGTTGCAGGTCATTCTGAACCTGTTGAAGAACGCCAGCCAAGCAGCCGATATCAAGGGTGGCACGATCGAGCTGAAGACATATTATGACCTGTCGATGCGCTTGCGGCGCACAGATGGTCTGGGCGGCGCATCCGTGCCGCTGAAGATCGAAATCATCGACAATGGCCCCGGATTGCCTGCTGATATTGCCACAAATATCTTTGAGCCTTTTGTCTCGGGCCGCGAAAACGGCACGGGGCTGGGTCTTGCGTTGGTTTCTAAAATTATTGGCGATCACGACGGATGGATCGCTGTGGACAGCGTGCCGGGCAAAACCGTGTTTCGCATATCCTTGCCTGTGGCCCCCAAAGAGGCACAGAGCCAAATTTCAACACCACCAAAGGAGCTCAACTAATGGACGGCACAGTTCTTGTCGCGGATGATGATCGCACCATCAGAACCGTTTTGACCCAAGCTTTGACCCGTGCTGGCTGCAAAGTTCATGCAACATCAAGCCTTGTCACTCTGATGCGTTGGGTCGAAGAGGGCAAAGGCGATCTGGTGATTTCCGATGTGATGATGCCCGATGGAAACGGGTTGGAAACACTGCCCAAAATCACCGAGGCGCGCCCAAGTTTGCCGGTGATCATTATATCCGCACAAAACACAATCATGACAGCCATCCAAGCGACAGAAGCAGATGCCTATGATTATCTGCCAAAACCCTTCGATCTACCGGATCTGATGAAGCGGGCCGCGCGGGCGCTGGATGTTAAACGCGTGGCGCCCATTGAACGCCCCGTTGAGGCAGGCGCACAGGATGAGTTGCCCTTGGTGGGACGCACGCCGTTGATGCAGGCGCTTTACCGGTTGGTGGCCCGGGTGATGAACACCGATCTGGCGGTTTTGATCAATGGCGAAAGCGGCACAGGCAAATCGTTGATTGCCCGCGCGATTCACGACTTTTCTGACCGCCGCACGATGCCTTTCGTGGTGGCCAGTGGCGGGGACTTGGAAAGTTTGGATGGGCCCGCGACCTTGGCCGCCCGCGCCAAGGGCGGTACCTTGGTGTTTGACGAGGTTGGCGATCTGACCCAAGAGGCGCAGGCGCGCATTGTGCGTTTGCTGGACAATCTGGGCGATACGGCGCCGCGCATCATGGCCACCTCACAGGCGCATTTAATGGCACAGATGGAACTGGGTGAATTCCGTCAGGATCTGTTCTACCGGCTAGGCGGCGTCACCTTAGATGTGCCCGCTTTGCGCGACCGCGTTGATGATATCCCCCTGCTGACGGACCACTTTTTGGCCCGCGCGGAACGTGATGGCACGCCAATCAAACGTATCTCTGAGGATGCGATGAATCTGATCCGAACCTACAGCTGGCCCGGAAATGTCAGACAGTTGGAAAACGCTATTCGCCGTCTGGTTTTGACCACGGCAGAAACCGATGTGAGCCGCGCCCAAGTTGAACTGCTTTTGGGCAACCAGCCCGCGATGGAACCCAACGTGGGCAAAGGGTCCGGTGAAAAGCTGTCAGCCTCGGTCCACAAACACTTGCGCCGCTACTTTGATCTGCACGGCGGTGTGTTGCCGCCTGCAGGGCTATACAACCGGATTTTGCGCGAAGTTGAGCTGCCGTTGATCGAAATCGCCCTTGATGCCACTGGGGGAAATCAGGCTAAATGTGCCGATCTTCTTGGGATCAACCGCAATACCTTGCGTAAAAAAATCACCGATTTGGATATTCGCGTGACACGACGCCGTAAATTGATGTAAAACCGCAACACAAGCGTGGCGATAATGCCGCAGAGATTCTCTGTGGTAGAAAAGGATTGCGCAGTTAGGCGGCGTTGCAGGCTTTGGCCCGTAACACATCAGGAGGAACCGGTGTCACTGGTGTCCACTCGAAAGGCAACCTCATCCATTGGTGAGCGGCTGAGCCGTTTGCGCCGCAAACGGTCTGTGCAAAACGGCGTGACCATTGCCATTGTATGTCTTGGACCCGTTCTGGCTGTTTTGACGTTTTTTGCCCTTGGCCCGCTGCAAAATAGTTCGGTGGGTCTTAGCCTGCGCCTGATCCTGCTGGTTGATTTGGTCTATGTTTTGGTGGTCGCCTCTCTGGTGTTGCAGCGCGTCGCCCGGATGATTGCGGCACGCCGCGCCCGATCCGCCGGGTCGCGGCTGCACCTGCGTCTGACCGGTGTGTTTGCGCTTTGCGCGCTGATCCCAACGGTTCTGGTCGCCGTTTTCGCCGGGCTGACGATCAATATCGGTCTCGAGGGCTGGTTTTCCGAGCGCGTGCGCACAGTGATCGGGGCCTCGCGCGCCGCCGCCGAGGCCTATGAGGCCGAACATCGCAACGATCTGCGCCGGGATGCGGTAATCCTTGCAAGCTATATAAATGCGGCAAATGCCACGACCTTGTTCGTGGGCGACAGCGAATTGAGAGAGTTGCTGACCGCCGCGCAACCCAACATTCAAAGGGGCCTTAAAGAGGCCTATGTGATTGATGGCAGTATGGAAATTCGGGCGAGGGGCGAGCGGAGCTACCTGTTTGATTTCGAACGTCCTACGGAACAAGACCTAATCCAGGCGCGCGAAAACGGCGTGACGATTATCCAAGATTGGCCCCAAAACGAGTTTCGCGCATTGCTGCCTCTGACGGCCTATCTGGACCGCTATCTCTATATCTCTCGCACGGTTGATGGCGAGATCTTGAACCTGCTCGACGACACCCAACAGACAGCAGCCCTGTACCAACAGTTGGAATCTGAACGTGGTCGCGTGTTGTTTGGCATGGGTTTGTTGTATTTGGGCTTTGCAGTGATCTTGATTTTGGCGGCGATCTGGCTGGGGCTTTGGTTTGCCGAACGCCTGTCGCGGCCTGTGGGCCGACTGGCTGGGGCTGCCCAACAAGTGGGGTTGGGGGATCTGGATGTTCAAGTTGTTGAGGAGCAAGGCGACGACGAAATTGCTATGCTGGGGCGCTATTTCAACCAAATGACGCGGCAACTGAAAGGCCAACGGCAGACACTTTTAGACAGTACGCGCCAGATTGAGCGGCGCCAAAGGCTGTTTGACTCAGTGCTCAGCTCGGTTACCTCGGGCGTGGTTGGGTTGGACCCAACGGGGCAGGTGACCTTTGCCAACAAATCCGCCGAACGATTGTTAAACATTGACGCAGCCCCGGAACATCAATCACTAAATCAACTGATCCCCGAGTTTGGTCCTTTGTTCGAGAAGGTTGTCGCCAGTCGTAGTGGTGTGGCCACAGCGGAAGTCAAAGTTGCGCGCGATGGCACATCCGAAAGCCTGCTGGTGCGTATGGCACAGCGGCAGCGCAATGATGGCTCGCTTGAGGGGTATGTTGTGGCTTTTGACGATGTGACCGATCTGGTTGCTGCCCAACGTATGGCGGCGTGGGGCGATGTGGCGCGGCGTATCGCCCATGAGATTAAGAACCCTCTGACGCCCATTCAACTGAGTGCGGAGCGGTTAAAACGAAAATTCGGTCGCGAAGTCGGGGATCAAGCGTCCCTCGAACAGATGACAGATGTTATTATTCGTCAAACCAATGACTTACGGCGCATCGTTGATGAGTTTTCGAAGTTTGCGCGCATGCCCGAACCGCAGCGAAAGCCGGAAAACATAACGGAGTTGCTGCGCGGTGCTGTGACCTTGCAAAAACACGCACTGGATGCGGCGCTGGTCACGGACATTCCCGATGTGGCGCCCACAGCGTTTATTGATGCAACGATGATTGGTCAGGCCTTAACAAATCTTATTAAGAACGCCGGAGAAGCCATTGAAAGTTATCAGAAAAACGGTGATGTCGTTGATGGCTATCAACCGCAGGTTCAGATCAGCCTGCGCAATGATCCTGAAACGGTGACAATAGAAATCGCAGACAATGGAATCGGCCTGCCAGAGGATCGCAGCAGACTATTTGAACCCTATGTGACAACCCGTAGCGAGGGCACCGGGTTAGGTCTGTCGATCGTAAAGAAGATTATCGAGGATCACGGCGGCAGCCTAAGCCTGAGTGACGCCCCGATTTTTGAGGGGAACAGTCGGTTCGGGGCCTTAGCGACGGTCGTTTTGCCCCTGACAGACAGTGAAAACGACACAAAACAAGAAAAAGCAGTGTGAGGATGAGATGAGTTACGTATTGATTACAGACGACGAGCGCGACATCCGCGAATTGATCGGCGAGATCCTGAACGACGAGGGCTTTGAGACCCGTCTTGCGGCAAATTCCACAGAATGTATCGACACGCTTGAGGCGGAAAAGCCGGCTTTGATGATCCTCGATATCTGGCTCAAAGACAGCAATATGGACGGCATTGATATTCTGAAAGTGGTCAAGCGGGATTATCCTGACGTGCCTTGTGTGATCATTTCAGGCCATGGGAACATCGAAATTGCGGTCGCTGCCATCAAACAAGGCGCCTATGATTTCATCGAAAAGCCGTTCAACATCGATCAGCTAATGGTTGTGATCAAACGGGCAATGGAAACCTCGCGTTTGCGGCGCGAAAACACCGAACTGCGGCGCAAGGATGGCCCGTCGCATCAAATGATCGGCAGTTCAGCGGTCATCAAAACCCTCAAATCGCAGCTGGATAAGGTGACTAAATCCAATGGCCGGGTGATGCTGACGGGGCCCGCTGGATCCGGTAAAGAAGTGGCTGCGCGCTATATCCATACAAATTCTAACCGTGCCGATGCCCCCTTTGTTTGCGTCAGTTCGGCCACGATTACACCCGAAAAAATGGAAGAGGTGTTGTTTGGTTCCGAAGGTTCCAAAGGCGTTGAAAAAGGTCTGTTGGACGAAGCAAATGGCGGCATCCTCTATTTTGACGAAGTGGCGGATATGCCGCTTGGCACTCAATCCAAGATCCTCAGGGTCTTGGTTGATCAAAAGTTTCAACGGGTCGGTGGATCCGAGAAAGTCAGCGTCGATTTTCGGGTAATATCTAGCACTAACAAAGACCTAGAAGAAGAAATTAAAGCAGAACGGTTCCGAGAAGAGCTGTTTCACCGGTTAAACGTTGTGCCGATCCCCGTGCCTGGTTTGGACGAGCGGCGCGAGGATATCCCGGAGTTGGCGCATTATTTCATCGCTGAACTGAATGCGACCCAAGGCCTTGCGGCGCGTGGCATTTCCGAGAATGCTCAGGCAGCCTTGCAAACTATGTTGTGGCCCGGAAATGTCAGACAATTGCGTAACATGGTTGAACGGGTGTTAATCCTTGGTGATGGGACGGAGGACATCACCGCCGAAGAACTACCACAACAACAGACCAGTGATGACAGTGCCTCTGGGCTGGCAATGTCCAGCACTTTGGCCACCTTGCCACTGCGCGAGGCCCGTGAATTGTTTGAACGCGAATACCTGTTGACCCAGATTAATAGGTTTGGCGGCAATATCAGTCGGACGGCCAGTTTTGTTGGCATGGAACGGTCGGCCTTGCACCGCAAACTCAAATCACTGGGCGTTGTGACCTCGAACAAATCAGGCGGCCGCGTGGCCTATGTAGAAGAGCAACACGAAGACGCAGATTGATAGCGGCGCGATTGACCCCTTCTGTGCCCTATGTCAGATATCGCGTCTGATCGGCAAAGGAACGCTGAATGAAAGTGATCATTTGTGGCGCTGGACAAGTAGGGTGGCAAATTGCCCGACAATTGGCCAGCGAGAAGAACGACGTCACTGTGGTGGATCAAAACGCAGATCTTGTGCGCCAAGCGACCGAAGCGTTGGACGTGCAAGGCATTGCGGGTTTTGCCAGCTATCCTGACATCCTCAAGCGGGCAGGGGCCGATGACGCGGATATGATTATCGCTGCGACCTATTCGGATGAGGTCAACATGGTCACTTGCCAAGTGGCCCATTCGGTGTTTTCGATCCCGCGCAAAGTGGCGCGGTTGCGAGCACAATCCTATTTGGATGCCATTTACGCCGATCTTTACCGGCGTGATCACTTGCCCATTGACGTGGTGATCAGCCCTGAAAAAGAAGTGGCCGAGGCCGCTTTGCAACGGCTTGCAGCCCCTGCAGCCTTCGACACAGAAAGCTTTTTGGCCGGTGGGGCCAAGTTCTTGGGCATTGTGATTGATGACGATTGCCCCGTCGTAAACACGCCGCTGCGCCAACTGACCGACTTGTTTTCTACCCTGCGGGCCATGGTGGTTGGCATCCGGCGCGATGGTGTTTTGTTTGCGCCCGAGGCCAATGACCAGCTTTTCCCTGGTGATGAGTGTTATTTCTTTTCTCACAAGGATGACGTCAAACGGGCCTTGGAAATCTTTGGCAAAATCACCTCCAAACAAGAGCGCGTTGTCATCATTGGTGGTGGGAACGTCGGCTTGGCTGTGGCGGACGCGTTGGAAAAACGCGCCGACCGGATCCGCGCCAAAATGATCGAACGTAATCGCCCCTGTGCCGAACGGGCCGCCGATGCCCTCGAACGCACGGTGGTCTTGCACGGCGATGGCTTGGACAAGGCCTTGTTGAAAGAGGCAAACATCGACCGCGCCGATGCAGTTCTATGCGTTACCGATGACGACAAAACGAACATTCTGGCGGCTGTACGGGCCAAGGCGAATGGCTGTCCTATGGCGATTTGTCTGGTCAATGACCCAACTCTGACCCCCTTGATGAGCACGCTTAATATCGACGCCTATATCAACCCCCGGGCCACAACCGTAAGTTCGATCTTGCGCCACATCCGGCAGGGCCGTGTGCGCGGGGTCTATTCCGTGGGCGACGCTGAGGCTGAAGTAATCGAAGCGCAAATCATGTCGACCTCAAACATAGCAGGTAAGAAAATCGGTGAGATCGATTTCCCTGAAGGCGTTCTGGTCGGGGCGATTTTGCAAGGTGGCGAGGTTATCCGCCCCACATCACAAACGCGGATCAACGAAGGCGACGTGATCACACTGTTTGCCCTGAGCAAAGACATCCGGGAGGTCGAGCAACTTTTGCAGGTCTCGATCGACTTCTTTTGAGCCAGTGGTTGATGCGTCAGCCGTTGTTGCTGGTGCTGTGCGGCGTCGTTGCGGTGGCCATGTATGTGCCTGCGATTGTGGCCTTCAGCAGCCGTGACATGCACGTGGCCCGCGCGTTCTTTTACGGGGCGACGCTGCTGCTGATCCTGCTTTTGTTGATTTCGGTGGCCGTGCGCAGCAACCCGCGCAGTGCTTCTAACCGTCGCCAAATCGTGGCTTTGGTAGCGGCCTATATCGGCTTGCCTGTAGTGATGGCCGTGCCGTTTTACGAGGGTCTCGAGACCACCACCTTCGTCAATGCCTACTTCGAGATGTTGTCCAGCTTTACCACAACGGGCGCCACCGTTTTTGATGATCCGTCTCGGTTGGTGCCCGCCTTGCACCTTTGGCGGGCTCTGGTGGGCTGGCTGGGGGGCTTTTTGTTGTGGTTGGCGGCTGTGGCTATCTTGGCACCGCTCAATTTGGGTGGCTTTGAATTAACCACTCAAACAGAGGCTGGCAGTGGGTTGTTGGATACCAGCAATCAACACAGCGCAGCCAGCCCCGCCGTGCGGTTGATGCGTCATACGGTTCATTTGGCACCACTTTATGTAGGGCTCAGTGCAGCGATAGCCTTTTTGTTGTGGGCCTTTGGCGATCCGGGGCTGGTGGCGATCACCCATGCTATGTCAGTCATGTCCTCAAGCGGGATCAGCGCCATCGGCGGTCTGCAAAATGCCAACTCGGGCTTTGCAGGCGAGCTGTTGTTGTTTTTTATGATGTTCCTAGCCGTCTCCCGTCTGACATTCACCACCGATGGTCAGCACGTCTCATGGCCACAGCTGCGCCAAGATCCCGAAGTACAACTGGCCACTTTGCTGGTGGTCGGGGTGTCGGCAATGCTGTTCTTGCGGCATTTCGTTGGCGCGATAGATGTGGATGCGCAGGACAACTTTAGCGAAGCGGTGCTGGCTCTGTGGGGGTCAATCTTCACGGTTTTGTCTTTCCTGACCACAACAGGGTTCGAAAGCAGCAGTTGGGAAGCTGCGCGCAATTGGTCCGGTTTGCCTACACCGGGGCTGGTATTGCTGGGTCTTGCGATCATCGGGGGCGGTGTGGCCACGACGGCCGGTGGCGTCAAGTTACTCAGGATCTACGCGCTTTATAAACACGGCACCCGCGAGGTGGAACGCCTTGTGCATCCTTCGTCGATATCGACCACTGGCGCACAATCACGTCAAATCAGGCGGCAGGGTGCGTTTATTGCGTGGGTTTTTGCAATGATCTTTGCGCTATGTTTGGCCGCTTGCATGTTGGCCTTGTCCCTGACGGGGCTGCAATTTGAAACATCCATGGTCTTGACGGTTGCGGCAATGTCTAATGCGGGTCCGCTGGCCTCGGTGGCCGCAGAGTTACCCATTTCCTACGCGGGCATTCCAGACAGTGCGAAATTAATTCTGACAGGGGCTATGGTCCTTGGACGGTTAGAAGCCTTGGCCCTGATCGCCCTTCTCAACCCCGAGTTTTGGCGAGGATAACGCGGCATCACAGACTTGCGGCATTTTGGGGGTGGAAAACCCGCAAAAGCCAAGACATATTACCCGAAGTCAGGGGTCGACCCCCAAAAGCAATAAAAACAAAAAAGGATCGTGGCTATGGCCGGGGACAAACAAAACCTGCAAGACGCATTTCTGAACCATGTGCGCAAAACAAAGGTACCTGTGACAGTTTTCCTGATTAACGGTGTGAAATTGCAAGGTGTTATCACGTGGTTTGACAACTTCTGCGTGCTGTTGCGGCGTGATGGGCAATCCCAACTGGTGTATAAACACGCCATTTCGACGATTATGCCATCCACACCGATCAGCCTTTATGACGGTGAAGAAGCCTGAACGATCTCATTGAACACGCCCCGCCCGTTACGCGCGCGTGGGTCCTTCATCCTGATATAACCTCGGACCGTATCCGACGGGACGCAGGCGACGCTTTGGCCGAGGCCATTTCGCTGGCTGGTGCTTTGCCGGGCCTTGAGGTGCAGGGGGGCGACGCTGTGCGCCTGCCCAAGATCCAGCCGGGCAAACTGTTTGGCAAAGGCAAGATCGAAGAGCTAAAGACAGTGTTTCATGATGCCGAGATCGAGCTGGTTTTGATCGACGGACCTGTCACACCTGTACAGCAGCGCAATCTGGAAAAGGATTGGGGGGTTAAAATCCTCGACCGCACTGGATTGATCTTGGAAATCTTCAGTGATCGCGCGCGCACCCGCGAAGGTGTGTTGCAGGTCGAAATGGCCGCCTTGACCTATCAGCGCACACGCCTTGTCCGGGCTTGGACACACCTTGAACGCCAGCGTGGTGGTTTGGGCTTTGTGGGCGGTCCTGGCGAGACCCAAATCGAAGCGGACCGTCGCGCCATTGATGAACAGCTTAACCGCCTGCGCAAACAACTGGGCAAGGTCGAAAAGACCCGAGCGCTACACCGCGCCAGCCGGGCCAAAGTGCCCTATCCCGTGGTGGCCTTGGTAGGCTACACCAACGCCGGTAAATCGACCCTGTTCAACCGGGCAACGGGGGCGGATGTGCTGGCCAAGGACATGCTCTTTGCCACGCTAGATCCGACCATGCGCAGTGTGACGCTGCCGTCGGGCCACGATATTATCTTGTCTGATACTGTTGGGTTTATCTCTGATCTGCCGACTCAATTGGTCGCCGCGTTTCGCGCCACATTGGAAGAAGTGCTGGACGCTGATCTTATCTTACATGTGCGCGACATCAGTCACGCCGAAACCGAAGGCCAAGCGCGCGATGTGGAAACCATCCTTGCGGCCCTTGGTGTGGCCGAAGAAGCCGCGCGTCTTGAGGTGTGGAACAAGATCGATCAACTGCCCGAGGACGACCGCGCCGGTATGGAAAAGGCCGTAGGGCGGCGCGAGGATGTGTTAGCGATCTCGGCCCTGAACGGCGATGGTATGGACCAGCTGTTTGCCCGCATTGCTGAACTGATTGATGATCCAAAAGAAACGCTGGTGCTGGATTTGGCGTTTTCCCAAGGCAAACAGCGTGCGTGGCTCTTTGCGGAAGGTATCGTCGAGGATGAAACCCAAGACGAAAATGGATTTCATCTGACCGTGACTTGGACCCAAAGGCAAGCTGCCCAGTTTGAACGGCTATAACAGCCTGATGCGCAGCCCCTACTGAGGCGCAGGTTCCAACACCGTTGTGCCTGCCTGCGCAGCCCGTGCCAGATCCACATCCAAAGACATCGGGATGTATTCGCCGCGCCGCCACAACTCGCCCAGATCATCGTAATACCGGCTGAGGGGATGGCCTGATTGGCCCGTAGAGGTCACAAACACCGAACTGTCAGGGTCGGCAAAATCATAGACACCGCGATAGGCCGCACCGTGCACGTTCAAAAACGGATCAGGCCCTGTGCCAATTGTACGCCCGCGTTGCAGGGTGTTGTCGCCGCCAGAGGTGGATTGGCGAATGTTGACGAACCATTTCAGGATCGGTGTCGCGCCGAGGACTTGGTGATCGTGGGTCGCCACATGGGCATCGCCCCAACGCAGGCTTTCAAGGGCGGTGCCATAGCGTTCAGCGGTCCAGACCAGTGCATCATCAAGGGCCAGTCGCGCAATATCCGCGCAGGTCTCGACGGGGGAGGATTGCAAAACATCGCACCACGCGCTGGCCCCTTCAATATCGCGGAACACGCGTTCGATGAACAACGGTTCCAATTGTGTGAATTCGGCGGCCAAGGGCCCCAATTCGTCCGCGATCAAACGGGCCTGCAATGCGCGCACCCAAGCCGCGTAAATCAAAGGCTCGGGCATATGTTCGTTCATTTCGCCGTTCCAACTGGCCAGCATCGAAAGTGCGATCTGGCGTTGACGTTCCGGCGTGCCCGCAGGGGCGGCCGCGTCTGCAAACCACAGCTCTGCCCCGATCAGGGACAGCAGCGTGACGGCAGTGTTTGACACCGTGTCCAACTGGGCCTCGATGAAACTGTCGCGCGTATGCACGGACCGGTTTTGCATCAAACGACGCCAGCGCAAAATCCGCTGGTTGTCTGAATAATAGAAACTGACGTGTTCCGGAAATGGGCGATCAATCACTTTGTTATTGGTATTGCCCAAGATCCCGCCCTCCGGCGTTAGAAATTCAGGGTTGGTGCGGTAGGGCAGCCGACCTTGCCAGCGGTTTGAGGTGATCCAACCGGGGCTGGGCATGCGTCCTTGGGTTTGGTGGCGCGCATCGCGCGCAGGCAACGCCCCCACGGTTTTCAGGGCAATGCCGTTCGCATCAGCCAGCGTCAGATTTTGCGCAGGCGCTACAAACCGTTCCATCGCAGCCAAGGCCCCTTCGATGTTGGGTGCTTTCATCATGGCAAGCCCTGCACTGAAGGATGTGTCTGTGGGGCTGAGCGCAGTCCACGCAACTGAGGTGACAAAACCGGGGCGGGTGATCGTGCCCAGACTGTAATGTTCGGGGGGCAGGATGGGGCCGTTCTCGCTCCATTTTAGGGTCAGGGTTTCCGAGGCTTGATCTTTTACCTCGATAATGGAGGGGCGCGACACAAAGGGTTTGTAGCCGTTTGGGGTCAGATACTCATTTTCATTTTCTGGATTAAGCTGTTCCAAGAACACGTCTTGATCGTCAGCATAGGCCGAGGTCAGGCCCCAGCCCAAATCATTGCTCCGGCCGGACATAATCAGGGGCAAACCGGGGATTGTGCCGCCAATCACTCCACCCGTGCTGAGGTTGAGCCGCGCCAGATACCAAATGGTTGGCGCAGTAAAGCCCAAGTGCGGATCATTGGCCAGCAAAGTGCCCCCTGCAGCGGATCGCGCAGGGGCTGCGGCCCACGCGTTGGACGCACTGGCAAAGGCGCGCTGTTTGAACGGTGACAAGGGGTGATCCGGCAGCGGGGTGCTTTCGGCAAAGCGGGGTAGACCCGGTTGAAGGCTCGCATAGGGGGGCAGGGCTGCCACACCGGATCCCACAGCATCAGGGATCAAATCACGCAGCCTGCCTTCCTCTAGAACCAATGAGGCGCGGGCGGTCAGAACCTCTAGCTCAAGATGCGAGGACAGTTGCAGCGCCATCAATTTGATGATCGCCAGACTGTCTGCAGGCTGCCACGGGGCAATGCGATTGGAAAACAGGAACAATTCTGGCGCGCCACGGCCAAGCGCCTCTTGGCTGACTTCTTGCAAACGGGTGTTCACACCGGCCGCATAGGCCTGCAACGCATCGCGGGCTGCAGGATCCTGCACTATAACCGATTGCACTGACAGGGCATAAAGATCCAAGCGGCGCATCAACCTGTCAATTGGCAATGTGCGGGCGCCGAACACTTCGGACAGGCGGCCCTGAACCGTGCGGCGCAGCATAATCATCTGCCACATGCGGTCTTGGGCATGGGCATAGCCCAAACCGAAAAAACTGTCCGTATCCGTACTGCCAAGAATATGGGGCACATTGGCGTTGTCGCGCACGATCTCGACCTCGGCGCTGATGCCCGGCACGATCAAACGCGCGTTGTAATCCGGGATCGAGCGCGTGGCAAAATACGAAGCCAGCACCCCCGCAATCGCCACCAAACCAAAGGCCACAACCGTCAGTCGAAAAAGCCAAATAAAGACAGTGCGCATGCCAGTTCCTTTTGTTGACCCCGCAGTTGACCTCGGTGTCTGGTTCGTTAGGGTCTGCCCGTTCAAAGTAAGGCCGCAAACCGCGCCTTAGGTAAGACGTATTATCTGCATCAGATGCAAGGGGGATATCAACATGGCAAATATCGCATTTTTGGGTTTAGGGGTCATGGGCTATCCGATGGCGGGGCATTTGCAGGCCGCTGGACATTCTGTGACCGTCTATAATCGCACAACGGCCAAGGCAGAAAAATGGGCTGCTGAACATGGTGGAGCATTTGCCGCGACACCGCGCGAAGCCGCCACCGGTGCAGATTTTGTGATGTCTTGTGTTGGTAACGACGATGATCTGCGGTCTGTCGTGCTTGGGGAAAACGGCGCGCTGGCGGGTATGGCTGCGGGCACTTGCTTTGTTGATCACACTACGGTGTCTGCTGCGGTGACCCGCGAGCTTTATGCAGCGGCTGACGCGCAGCAAGTTAGTTTTGTCGACGCGCCTGTCTCAGGGGGGCAAGCCGGCGCAGAAAACGGTCAGTTGGGGATCATGTGTGGCGGTGATGAAGGGGCCTATGCACGCGCCGAACCGATCATGGAAATATATGCCAAGGTGTGCAAGCGCCTCGGTGAAAGCGGTGCGGGTCAGCTAACCAAAATGGTCAACCAAATCTGCATCGCAGGATTGGTCCAAGGCCTGTCTGAGGGTCTGCATTTCGCCGAAAAAGCAGGGCTGGATGGCAAAGCTGTGGTCGAAGTGATCCAAGCCGGTGCCGCGGGCAGTTGGCAGATGTCAAACCGCTATGAGACGATGCTGGACGACGAGTTCAACCATGGTTTTGCAGTGGATTGGATGCGCAAGGATCTGGGGATTTGTTTGCAAACCGCCAATGAAAACGGCGCGAGCCTGCCCGTGACGGCCCTTGTGGATCAATTCTATAAGGATGTGCAAAAGCAGGGCGGCGGGCGTTGGGATACCTCCAGCCTGATCAAACGATTGCGAGCGATGGGATAGTCGTAAGGGCGCTAATCCAAGCCGACGAGGCTGCCAAGATTGAGGCTGGATAGGATTGCATAGATCAACAACACCCCCACCAGCATCAGGATGGTGAAGGCGAATAGTTGGAACACAACCGCCACGACCGCAAACAAAATGGCGGCCCCAGAAAAGCGCCATTTTTCATTGCAAACGAGGCCAGCCACGCCAAAAATCCCAGCCAAGCCTGCCAAGATAGGGGCGATGATTTCTAAATAGCGATCGATATCCCAAACCTGCGGGATAAGGTCCTGTTCCGCAGGGTCTAGCCCAATGGCCTTGCGCGCAGCGTTTTTGGCAATGTCGCCAGCCAGTTCGCCCAGCGTTACGCCAGCAGGTTGCTGCGGCGCAAACGGGCCAGCCCAAAAGTGGATCAACACCAATAAAATAGCAGCAGCGCCGACAAAGAACCCGATCACACCCAATACGGGCTTTTGGTCAAATGTGGGAGATGTCTCAAACATAGGGCTGTCCTCAAAAGTGGTTGGGGCAAGCTTACAGCCGCAGTTTGGCGATTTTAAGGCGTCAAACTACGTGCTGAGTTCGTAAAGGATATGACCCTGATGCCGTCTTTAGGGAATAATGCGGGTGTATTTCGTGCCTTCCAACGTAGCCCCCAGTCGCAATCCCGCCTGCCCAAAGACAACGGCGATAACAGGTGCCAGAGACGTGGTTGTTTCCGCCCGCAAAGTCTCGCCTTGGTCATTCACAGCATATTCCAGATCTGCACCAGCGGCCCAACCGTTTGAACGGCGGAAATTTGTCAGGGCGTCTTGCGTCATAAAGAACAGGACATGGGCGTATTGCTGTGCGCCAATTTGCAGGCCGATATTGGCCTTTGTGTTGGAATAATAGTCCACGGTCACATCGCCCACGCGCAACGCGCCACGTCCAAATGCGCCGCCTACACCAAAGCCAGCTTCGGTGACCAATGGCATCACCAACATGCCCGAAGCTTTGTTGCTTAGATCAACGGTGCCGGGAAATTCGTTGTACATGTAATTGAGCGTCGCATCAACGCGCGCATCGATGGTCTGCGCGCCATTGCTGCCAACGCCGTTGCCGCACGCCGCCAACACAGGAAGGGCCGCGAGCGCGCCAAAAGTGAACACACGTCTATTTGGATGGGTCATAAGTTTTGCCTTTGTACTGCCGTTTATATGAGGTCTGCGCCCCGTTTCGATACAGTATACAGCGTCCAACAAAGATTGTCATGCATTTGCTGCGACGCTTTTCGGCGCAGATCTGCCTAGGCCAATAGGGCAGCAACCCGTGGGGCAAAATAGGTCAGAACCCCGTCACATCCGGCCCGTTTGAAGGCCATGAGGCTTTCTAGCATAACCTTTTCGCCGTCGATCCAACCATTGGCCGCTGCGGCCTCGATCATCGCATATTCACCTGAAACCTGATAGGCATAGGTCGGCACGCCAAATTGAGACTTCACCCGGTGGCAAATGTCCAGATAGGGCTGGCCCGGTTTAACCATAACCATGTCAGCACCTTCTTGCAGGTCGCGTTGAATCAGGCGCATGGCCTCATCGGAATTGGCCGGGTTCATTTGATAGGTTTTCTTGTCGCCTTTCAAAGCGCCAGAGGCCCCAACCGCATCGCGAAACGGCCCGTAATACGCACTGGCGTATTTTGCCGCGTAACTCAGGATCGCGACATCCTTGTGACCCGCACCCTCTAGGACAGCCCGCATCGCCCCAATGCGCCCATCCATCATATCCGAGGGGCCCAAGATGTCTGCCCCAGCCTCGGCTTGGGCCAAAGACATTTTGACCAAAGCCTCAACACTTTCGTCGTTCAAAATCACACCATCGCGCACGATACCGTCGTGCCCGTTGATATTATAAGGATCCAGCGCCACATCCGTCATCACAGCAATCTCGGGCACCGCCGTTTTGATCGCGCGAATGGCGCGGTTGGACAGATTGTCAGGGTTCCACGCCTCTTCACACAGCTCGGTTTTTAGGGCGGGATCCGTGTAAGGAAACACACAAATCGCTGGAATTCCCAGATCAGCGGCCTTGTGCGCAGCCTCGACCAACAGATCAATGCTAAGGCGTTCGACCCCGGGCATCGAAGGGATTGGCGTGCGCGTGTTGCGACCTTCGGTGACGAACACAGGCCAGATCAAGTCATCGACACTCAGCTGCGTTTCCCCAGCCAAACGGCGCAATGCATCAAAGCGGCGTAACCTGCGAAAGCGCGCAGTTGGAAAGGGGGCAACAGTGGGGGTCATAAGGCAGGTCCTTGATCTTACTTTACGCCATTGCTGACATTTATTTTTAGACTTCTCAAGGGGCTGGGCATTTTCCGTGGACCAGACTAATGTGCGAAAAACAAACAACAGGCAAAGAGCAAACCATTGGATTGGTATACAACCGTCATAGAGCTGATCGATATGCGCAGCTTTTCCAATCTGTGGTATTGGATTGCTTTGGCTGTTGTCTGGTCCTCGGCCAGCCATTGGGTTTTGGGCGTCCCGTTTGATCTGGTCTTGCGCGCACGTCGTCATGGCGGGCAAGCCGAACTCGACCTCGAGGATCTGGTGCGGATCAACACCAATCGGTTGGTCTATATCGGCACAGTGTCTGGCCTTTGGTTGCTAGGCTTTTCATGTTTTTTCCTCACTGGGTTAGGGCTTTTGGGATTTTTCTACGGTGTCGAATTTGCCCAAGCAGTGTTTTTGTTGGCCTTTCCCATGTCCATCGTTGCGTTGATGTCGATCTCGACCTCGCGGTTGATCAGCACCCAAGGCCTGCGGGGAGAGGCGCTGCGCCAGCGCATGACCAAGCATCGCTTTTTCACCCAGTTGATTGGGGTTTTGTCGATCTTTGTGACGGCTATGTGGGGCATGTACCAGAATATGACCGCCGGGGCGCTTGGCGGCTAAACGGGGGTTGACGCGGCACGCCATCGCGGTAGCTACACGTTTATGAGCCAAGACAGTTTTCCCCACATCACCATTTCTGGTGCGCCAGAAGGCTTTGACGCCAAGTTGGTACTGGCCGAATTGGCCAAAGGCTCGGGCCCTGTGTGCCATATCGTACGCGATGACAAACGTCTTGAGGCCATGCGCGCAGCCCTCGAAATTTATGCGCCAGATGTGCCTGTTATGGTCTTTCCCGCGTGGGACTGTCTGCCCTATGATCGCATTTCCCCCAATGCGGATGTGTCTGCGGCACGGATGGCGGTTTTAGCCGGATTGGCCCAAGACAGCTTGGAAGGGTTCGTGTTGCTGACTACGCTGAATGCCGCAACCCAGCGTGTACCGGCCCGCAGCCTGATGAAATCTGCAGCCTTTACAGCCCGTGTCGGTGACCGGATTGACGAACAAGCGTTGCGCGAATTTCTGGTCCGCATGGGCTTTACCCAAAGCCCCACGGTGATGGAGGCTGGCGATTATGCCGTACGTGGTGGGATCATCGATATCTTTCCCCCCGGCGAGGCAGGCCCCGTGCGTCTGGACCTTTTTGGCGACGTGTTGGACGGCGCGCGCCGGTTTGATCCTGCGACCCAACGCACCACGCAAAAGCTGACATCAGTGGAATTAGCCCCAGTCAGCGAAGTGATCCTTGATGAGGCCTCGATCACCCGGTTTCGACAAAACTATCGCATCGAATTTGGTGCGGCAGGCACTGATGATCCACTCTATGAGGCCGTGAGCGCAGGGCGCAAACACGCAGGTGTTGAACACTGGTTGCCGTTTTTCCATGAAACGCTTGAGACACTGTTTGATTACCTGCCTAAGGCCACCATCACGCTGGATGATCAGTTCGATCCCAGCCGGGTGTCACGGTGGGAAAGCCTCGCGGATCAGTATGAAACGCGGCAAGAGGCGCTCAAGCAAAAGGGCCGGATGGACAGTGTCTATAAACCCTGTCCGCCGCAATTGTTGTATCTTGATGATGCCGCATGGGCTGATGCGATCAAGGGCCACCGTGTGTGCCGTTTTGCAACACTGCCACAGGCCACTGGCGTTGGTGTTTTAGATGCAGGCGGACGGATCGGGCGCAATTTTTCGCCCGAACGTCAGCAGGAACACATCAGCCTTTTCAAGGCCTTGGCCGATCATATTCACAATCGCCTGTCCGAAGGGCCGGTTGTGGTGGCCTCCTATTCCGAAGGGGCGCGCGAACGGCTGGCTGGCCTGATCGAAGACGAAGGCGTTCTGGCCGCAACTCCAATCCGCGACATGCGCGACGTAGGCAAAACCGGGGTGCATCTGGCGGTTTGGCCGTTGGAACACGGGTTTGTGGCCCCGGGTCTGACTGTGATTTCTGAACAGGATGTTCTGGGGGATCGCTTGATCCGTGCACCACGTAAGAAAAAGCGGGCCGAGAACTTCTTGACCGAAACCCAAAGCCTGTCGCCGGGCGATTTGGTGGTGCATGTGGACCACGGCGTGGGACGCTATAAAGGTATGGAAGTCATCACAGCGGCTGGGGCCGCGCACGAGTGTATTTTTCTGGAGTACGCCGAAGCCGCCAAGCTTTATTTGCCTGTTGAAAACATCGAATTGCTGTCCAAGTTTGGCCATGACGAGGGTTTGCTCGACCGGTTGGGCGGCGGTGCATGGCAGGCCAAAAAGGCCAAGCTGAAGGAACGCATCCGCGAAATCGCGGATCGTTTGATCCGCGTCGCTGCCGAACGCGCTCTGCGCACTGCCCCTATAATGGAGCCACCCGATGGCATGTGGGACGCGTTTTCAGCACGCTTCCCCTATCAGGAAACCGACGATCAGTTAAACGCAATTGGTGATGTTCTGGACGATATGGCCTCAGGCCAACCCATGGATCGGTTGATCTGCGGCGACGTGGGCTTTGGTAAAACCGAAGTGGCCATGCGCGCGGCCTTTGTGGCGGCCATGTCGGGCACCCAAGTGGCGATCATTGCACCCACCACATTGCTGGCCCGTCAACACTACAAAAGCTTTGCGGACCGGTTTCGCGGCTTTCCATTGGAAGTCCGGCAGTTGTCGCGTTTTGTCTCGACCAAAGACGCCAATGCCACCCGCGACGGGATCAATCGCGGCACGGTTGATATCGTAGTGGGCACGCACGCGTTGCTGGCCAAAACGGTACGGTTCAAGAACCTTGGACTGCTGGTGATCGACGAGGAACAAAAGTTTGGGGTGACCCACAAGGAGCGACTGAAATCCCTGCGTACCGATATCCATGTGCTGACCCTGACGGCCACGCCGATCCCGCGCACACTTCAATTGTCGTTGTCGGGGGTGCGCGAGCTTAGCATTATTGGTACGCCCCCGGTGGATCGCTTGGCCATTCGCACCTATGTCTCGGAATTTGACACGGTGACCTTGCGTGAAGCGCTGCTGCGCGAACATTATCGTGGCGGCCAGAGTTTCTTTGTGGTGCCACGCATCACTGACCTGCCCGAGATCGAGGATTTCTTGCGGCGTGAAGTGCCTGAGGTCAGCTATATCACCGCCAATGGTCAAATGGCGGCAGGCGATTTGGACGACCGGATGAACGCCTTTTACGACGGCAAATACGATGTGCTTCTGGCCACAACGATTGTCGAATCCGGGCTGGATATCCCCACGGCGAACACGATGGTGGTGCACCGCGCGGATATGTTTGGTCTGGCGCAACTGTATCAGATCAGGGGTCGTGTTGGCCGTTCAAAAACCCGGGCTTATGCCTATTTGACCACCAAGCCGCGGGCCAAGCTGACGCCAACAGCCGAAAAACGTCTGCGCGTTTTGGGCAGTTTGGACACCTTGGGGGCAGGGTTCACGCTGGCGTCACAGGATCTGGACATTCGCGGTGCGGGCAACTTGATCGGTGAAGAACAATCCGGCCAGATGCGCGAAGTAGGGTACGAGCTGTACCAATCCATGCTTGAAGAGGCGATTGCCAAAATCAAATCAGGCAGCATGGAAGGCCTCACTGATGATGATGGCCAATGGGCCCCGCAAATTAACCTTGGTGTACCAGTTTTGATCCCGGAAACCTATGTGCCGGATTTGGATGTGCGTTTGGGATTATATCGCAGGCTCAGTGGCTTGACGACCAAAGTTGAACTAGAAGGTTTCGCCGCTGAACTGATTGATCGCTTTGGTACGCTGCCCAAGGAAGTGAATACGTTGATGTTGGTCGTGCGGATCAAAGCCATGTGCAAAAAGGCAGGTATTGCCAAGCTTGATGGCGGCGAAAAGGGTGCGTCGATCCAGTTTCATAATGACAAATTTGCCTCACCCCAAGGTTTGGTTGAGTTTATCAATGATCAACGCGGCTTGGCCAAGGTCAAAGACAACAAAATCGTTGTGCGGCGCGATTGGAAGAAAGACAGTGACAAGATAAAAGGCGCCTTTGGGATTGCGCGTGATCTGGCCGAAAAGGCGATTGCCGAACGCAAACGCAAGAAAGCCGCTGCAGCAAATTAGGCCTTATCAAAGCCTGCATCGACCCGACCCATCAGCACCCGCGCCACTATGATCGATCCCAGGATCCCCAACAGCAAAGGGATAAGTGTCCCGTTGAAGGCCAAACCAATAGGCACGGCCAAAACCACCGATGTGATCGTGGCCACAGCGGTGATCGCCGAGGACGCAGTGCCAGCAATATGGCCCAAGGGCCCCATGCTGAGCGCCACAAGGTTGCCCAATGTCATGCCTGCCTGAAAGAAGATCGATGTCATCCATATGAGGAAGATGTAGAAAGATGTCTGTACGCTAAGCCCTGCGAATGTACTGATCAAAACGGCAGCCGTGATGACGATCAACACGTTTAGCGTCGCTTTAATCAAGGTCAGCATGCCCAATCGTTGCACCAAGCTGGCGTTGAGGATGCTGGCGGACCCGGCCAGAAGGGCAACCAGGGCAAACCAGGCTGGGAAGCTGGCTTCGCGGTCAAACACATCGGCAAAAACCTGATGGGCCGAGCTGATCATGGCAAATAAAACCGTGTAACACAGGGCCTGCACCATCACGCACAGGCGGATCATTGGGTTGCTGAAAATCTCGCTCAACGCTTCTTTGAGGCGGCGAAATCGCAGGCTGCGCTGATTTTCAGGGAGCAGTGTTTCAGGCATGCGCGCCATAAACCAAGCGCTGGACATAAAGGCAAACACCACAAAGGCGAGGAATATTTCGCGCCATCCCGCAAGGTTGATAATTACAGCGCCCAATGACGGGGCCACAGCTGGCATCAAGGTAAAGACAATCATCACCAGCGAGGTGATCTTGGCCATATCACGCCCTTTATAGAGATCTCGCACCAAAGTGGTCACAATCACGCGCGGGCCACTGGCGCCGATGCCTTGGGCCACACGGGCCACCAAAACGGACTCGAGGCTTTGGGCCAGATAGGCCCAGATACAGGCAATGACGTATAGTCCAGCCCCTGCCAACAACACAGGTTTGCGGCCAAAGCGATCCGCAAGCGGCCCCATAAAAAACGTGCCCATCCCCATGCCCAACACAAAGGATGTGATAATCAACTGGGCTTTGTTTGCGTCACTTGGGGATAGCTCGTCTGCGATGGCCCCTAAGCCGGGAAGCATCGTATCTACTGACAAGGCTATCGTCGCGGTCAGCATGCCCATGAGGGCCACAAATTCACCCCGTGACGGGGTGCGCCTAGTCATTAGGTGTGGCATCCTCTGCTGCAAGCTGGCTTTTGATCTCGCCAATCACCTTGAGCCACATATCAGGTTGCTGCGCACCGGGGACCGCATGTTGGTTTGCCACCACGAATGTTGGCACAGAATTCACCCCCATCTCGCGGCTGTGGGCATCGCGGTCTTGGATCAGTTTGCGATCCTCATCGGTTTTCAACAGGCGGGCCACAAGGCTTGCATCCATCTCGACACTGTCGGCCACATCCGCCAGAACGTCATGATCGCCTATGTCGCGGGCTTCGACAAAATAGGCCTCAAACAAGGCGCTGACCACGGCAATCTGTTTGCCCTCGATCCCCGCCCAATGGATCAAACGGTGGGCATCCAAGGTGTTTGGCGTGCGGGCCATACCGTCAAAATCAATAGACAATCCAGCAGCTTCGGCCGCTTGGACCACGGGCGCATAGGCTTTGATAGCACCTTCTTTGCCGCCAAATTTACCCTCAAGATACTCGCGACGCCCCATACCACCCGCAGGCATAGTGGGGTTCAGTTGAAACGGGTGCCACTCGATGGTGAAAGGATGATCCGGGACTTCGGCCAAAGCCTTGTCCAGATGGGTTTTGCCAATGTAGCACCACGGACAAATGACGTCTGACAGAATATCAAGCTTCACCATTTTGCGGACCTTTCACTGAAGCGCGCAATTCTTTGCGCAGCACCTTGTTGTTCGGCCCCTTAGGCAGCACATCAATAGCAATGTAAAGCCGTGGGCGTTTGTAATCAGCGAGATATGTCTGTGCATGACTGCGCAGGGCAGGTTCATCAGCCGCACCAGTATAAAAGAGAGCGATAACATCCGTGTCGGCTTTGATCCGAACCGTAGCCGCCGCGCAATCGCCAATGTCGGCGCAGGCCATCATGGCAGCTTCGACTTCGATGGGTGAGACGCGCACACCGCCTGCGTTCATCATATCGTCGTCGCGGCCCAGATAGGTAAGCGTGCCAGAGGCCTCCATCACACCCTGGTCACCCGTGAGAAACCAGTCTCGTTTGATCCGATCCTCGGCCTCGTTCACAGCATTAAGATAACCCAGCATAAACCCCTGATCGTGTTTGTGCACAGCGATAGTCCCGGGTTGACCGTAAGGCAGGGGCGTACCAGCGTCATCGACTATGGCCACGTGCCGCCCGGGTTGGGGGCAAAGCTGCGAGGGTGCTTTGGGATTGGCGGACACAAAGGTCGAACATTCGGTCATCCCGTAGGCTTCGATCACCGGGGTTTGCGTGGCCGTTTGCCAATCATGCGAAATCGAGGGCGCCATTTTTTCACCAGCGGACAGGCCATGGCGCAAGTGCGGTGCCGACCATTTACGCGGCTGGCGCAACAAACGCCGATATACAGCGGGGGCTGCTGCAAACAAAGTGATATCGTGGGCTTCAATCAGATCTGGCAGGCGCGCGTGATCGGTCCCATCCGCACACACCAGCGCTGTGGCCCCGATTGACCACGGATCAATAATCCCAGTGCCAAGTGTGTAAGTCCAGTTCAGCGCCCCGGCGTGCAACAACCGGTCGCCGCGTTCCAGCCCATACCATCCATCCCACATCATCCGGCGCGCCCAAACGGCCCGGTGCGCATGTCCAACCGCACGGGCCGCACCACTGGTCCCAGAGGTGTAGACGATATAGGCCAACCGATTGGGATCACCCATAATCGGGCTGGCCTGAGGACCGGAATACTGTGCCGATTGCCACGCCACATCATAGCATGGCAGATCGGGGCGTGTCGGAAGGGACACACCGTGTGAGGACAGCATCGCTTTCGGCGACAGGTCTGCGACGATCTTGTCCAGTTCAACGGGGGTCAGCTGAGCCGATGCAGGGACTGGAACAACGCCTGCAGCGATACAAGCCAAATAGGCGATCGGAAAGGCAACTTCGTTACCCAAGCGCATCAATACTATGTCCCCCGCACCCAAACCCGCGTTGTGTTGCAGACCATTTGCAAGACCCAGAACAGCCTGACGGATTTGGCCATAGCTCCAACGTTCTATGTGAGTGCTATGGAGCACTTCCAAGGCACATTTTTCCGGTGTTTTGGCCCCTGCATGCAACACATAAGCGGCCATATTGAACCGCGCGGGGCAGGGGGCAGGAGGGCCTTGATCAAAGACAGAAGTCATAGGAATGTGCTAGGCGGCGCGGACATCAGTTGCAAGCCTGCGGCGAGATCAATAGACAAGCCTTATGACACAAAAAGACGAACCTGGTGTGCTGAAACTGGCACGTGGACCCAATGATGATGAAACAGCCGTCCCGTTGAACTTGGGCCAACGGGTGCGTGATCTTCGCAAATCCCACAACTGGACCTTGGAACAAGCCGCCCAACAGGCCGGTTTGGCCCGTTCGACCCTGTCCAAAATCGAGAACGGTCAAATGTCGCCGACCTATGAGGCGCTCAAGAAGCTGGCCGAAGGTTTGCAAATTTCTGTACCGCAGTTGTTTACACCGCCCATCAAAGGGCAGGTTAATGGCCGCATGGCCGTGACCAAGCGCGGTGAAGGTGCAGAATATGCCACGGCGACTTACGAGCATAAACTGCTGGCCGCCAGCATGACCAAAAAGCAGATGCTGCCCTATCGCGCGCAAATACGGGCCCGTTCCATGGACGAGTTCGACGGTTGGGTGCGCCATGATGGCGAAGAGTTCATGTATGTCCTGACGGGGACCGTGATTTTGTATACCGAGTTTTATGAGCCTGTCGAAATGAGCCGTGGTGACAGTGCCTATTATGACGGATCCATGGGGCACAATGTTATTTCAACCAGCCCTGAGGACGCGTTGATACTGTGGGTGACCACACAGATCTAGGCGCGTGCTGAATGCCTTCAGCGCAGATGGTTTTCAAAGGCTAGATTAGTCTTTGAACAGACGTGGCAGGATCAAAATGGCCATTCCCATGCCGATGATTTGCGCCAGAACAAAGCCTGCGACATGGGCCGGATTAATTCCTGCAAAGGTGTCTGACAATCCACGCGCAATGGTCACGGCCGGGTTTGCAAAGCTGGTGGAGGAGGTGAACCAGTAAGCGCCGGTGATATAAAGGGCCACGAGCGTTGGCACTGTCTCGGGCCGCGATTTTAACCCGCCAATGATCACAAAGAGCAATCCGAAGGTTGCGATAATTTCCGAACTCCATTGGTTGATACCGGTTCTGTCGGTGGTTGAGAGTTGGAATATATCCAGATCAAACATCAAGTGGGTCAACCAGACCCCAAGGGTACCACCGCTGATTTGTGCGATCCAAAAGAGCGGCACTTGGCGGCGGGAAAAACCAGCCGTTAGGGCAAAATAGGCCGTCACAACCGGATTGAAATGCGCCCCGGAAATCGGACCCAGCGTTGTGATCAAAACATAAAGGATACAGCCCGTCGCAATCGCATTGGCCAAAAGGGCGATGGCGATGTTTCCGTCTGCAAGCGCCTCCCCCATAATGCCGGAGCCAACGACGCCAATAAGCAAAAAGGCAGTGCCGATGAATTCAGCAAAAAGTTGGCGGGCCATTGTGGGTCTCCCGAGGGTCTATCCGTCTAACGGTTGCGCTACGCTGTCCATGTAAAAGATTTATGACAATCCTCTAGAAGGCCGCCCCAACCACTTTGCCTGTCGTCTTAACGGAAGTTTTCACAACAGTTTTTGTGGCCTTCGTGGCAACGCGGGCAGGGGCACAGGCACCAAGGCCCACCACTGTAATCAAAAAAACCGAAACAGCTCGTTTCACAAACGACCCACGGCGCGTGCACCTGCGCTGATATCCTCGCCCACACCTTCAACCGTGTTACAGCCAGCCAAAACAGCCAAGCCCAAGATCACAGCAAACATCCGCATCATTTCTTTAGTCCTCATACCACCAGACATCTGGGTTCCATCCGATCCAATCGCCATAGATTGGTAAGTTTTCTGGGTACTTCAACTCGGCCACATGGGCAATACGGCTGATGTTCCATTGATAGATCGGCAGCACATATCTGCCGGTGGTCAACACACGGTCTAATGCACGGGTGGCAGCGACAAAATCGTCACGGCTGGCCGAGGTCAGAATTTCACCGATCATGGCCTCTGCAGCGGGGCTATCCATGCCCATCCAGTTGCGCGTGCCCGGCTCGGTCACACCATCGCGACCCCAATAGAGGTATTGTTCGTTGCCGGGGCTGAGGGACAGACCGCGCCGGTAGTAGGCCATGTCAAAATCGTAATTGGTGGTGCGTTCTTTGTATTGGGCGTTGTCCACGACAGTGACCGTGGGCGTAATTCCAAGCCGTCCCAGCGCAGAGGTATAAAGATCAATGATCGACTGATTTTCAGCGGCCCCCTGTTTAAGTAAAACCTCAAACGTAAACGGTTGGGCCTGCGCGTTTTTCATAACGCCGTCCTGAACCGTCCATCCAGCGGCCTCAAACTGGCCCAAGGCCGCGCGAATGCCAGCGCGGTTGCGTTCGGAACCGTCGGACACCGGCAGGCTGTAGCCATCCAACGCGCCGGGCAGCAGGCTTTCTGCGAAAGGGTCCAGCAGATCTTTGACGCGACCCGTGGCAGGGCCCTCTTGCATGCCCAAAACAGAGTTGGAGAAATAGGAGGTGATCCGCTTTTGGGCGCCGCCGGTCATAGTCTGGTTGATAAACTCAAAGTTAAACGCATGCAGCATTGCGTCACGCACCCGCCAGTCGGCAAACTGCGGGCTGCGGGTATTCATCACAAAGCCGGTGATGCCGCTGGGGCGTTCATGGGGCAGGGTGGCTTTGACCATCTCGCCCGATTGGATCGCGGCAAAATCATATTGCTCGGCCCATTTGTTGGCGTTGAATTCACGGTTAAACGTCACTTCGCCCGCTTTGAAAGCTTCAAACATCGCGGTGCTGTCGCCAAAGAACTCCAGCCGGATCTCATCAAGGTTGTTGGTGCCTTTGCGGAACGGGACGTCCTTTCCCCAATAATCGGGGTTGCGTTTAAGGCTGACATAACGGCCCGCCTCGAATTTATCGACCACATAGGGGGCCGAGGCGATTGGCACATTATCCAGCCCGCTTTCGGCGATATCTTTTCCGTCCCATTGGGCCTTTTTCAGGATCGGGCGCATGCCAACCAGCAAGGCCAATTCGCGGTCGTCGACATTGAACGTAAACCTAACCGAACGCTCGCCGGTTTGTTCCATCGTGCCGATCTTATTCCACAATCCGTGATAGCGGGGGTGACCGACGGTGCCTAATGTTTCGTAAGACCACATGACATCTTCGACGGTGATCGGGGATCCATCCGAGAATCGGGCCTCGGGACGCAGGGTAAATTCGGCCCATTCACGGTTTTCACCGACCTCTATCGATTCGGCGATGAGACCATAAAGTGTAAATGGCTCGTCATAAGAGCGGCCCATCAGGCTTTCGTAGGCCAAAAACCGCAGCTGCCACGGCGTGCTGCCTTTGCGGATATGCGGGTTAAGATTGTCGAACCCGCCGGTTTCGCCCGTGACGATTCGCCCGCCAGTCGGTGCATTAGGGTTGGCATAGGGCAAAGACACAAAATCTGGTCCCAAAGCAGGGGCCCCATACATAGCTATGCCATGGGCAGGTTCTGCTTGCGCGAATCCTGTGCCACAGATCAGGGCCAAAACGGCCGCCGAAGCCCTTATTTTGCGGAAATAATGTGATCCCATATTGGCAACAATCCCTCTATGCCCTTGTTTCGTTGAGCTTAGTGTTACGCAGGCTTTCCTGACTTTTCAAACTTTTAGCTTGGATGCAGGCGCGCAATTGCTTATACAGGTCTTACTGCTCGATAGGTTTCTTGCCTGTATGAAACCTGCCTCAATAACTTACGCCAGCTTCGTGCTGGCGTTTTTTTTTGTGCTGCGCTCGGAATTTTTCCCCTTTGTCATCAGCCTGCTTTCGGCCAGTGTCGGGGCAGGTTTGTAGCGAGTAAATGACACCCATGAATTATACAATCGTAGCCCCGCCCAGCGATGGCATGTCGACCTTTGTAGCCTTGTTCCCCATCACGGATCCCGCCATCGCACATATCCGCCTTGAAGCGACCGTTGCGGGTCAAGTGCTGTCGGGGGATCCTTTGGATTTGGCCGAAGGGGTCGTCACGGACTTTACCCTCAGCGCTGTCTACGCCGAAGGGCTGGATGTGCCGGATCTGGTGTTTCGCAGCTTTGAGGATGTGCAAATTGATTTGGCGGATCTGTCCACGGCCATCCCCCCAACCCAAGCGCTGTATTTTGAGGGTCTTTTTGCTGGGACGACTGAATTTGAAAGCCTTGGTCGGGCAAGCGGCACCCCCTTCATTTACCAACAAGTCGGTTCAGATGATACAACAGTTGCGGGCACAGATGGCAGTGATGTGATTGAGGTCGCTGGCGACGACGTGCTGGTCACTGGCGGCAAAGGCGCTGATTTCATCGCAGCCACCGGGAATGGTGCAACAGTTTCAGCCGGTCGCGGGGCTGATTATGTCGAGGGCAGCGACGGCGCTGACACGATCAAAGGCTTTCGCGGTTCCGATACCTTGTTTGGCAATGGTGGTGATGATCATATCGAAGGCGGCAGTGGGGCTGACCTGATTTCGGGTGGTGACGGCAATGACACGATCTTGGCCGGGGCCGGTGCGGATGTTCTAAACGCAGGGTCCGGGTCGAATATCCTCTTTGGCGGCAATGGGCGCGACGTCATGCTCAGCACCGGTCATAGCAATCGCCTCACTGGTGGCAGGGATGCGGATATGTTTGTTTTTTTGGTGGAAAGCAGCAGTAATTTTGCGGTTGATGAGCGTGAACAATCCACGGGCCGCCACGTGATCCGCGACTTTGATGTGGCCGAGGATGTGCTGCGGTTTGGACCATCGTTGAATGGGACCTATGATCTGGAGGATATAACACCTGTGATCTGGGACAATGCCAAGCAAAACGGGGATAATACGGTTCTTCAGTTTGAGGACGTAAAGATTGTCCTGCGCGGCGTGGCGTTGGATGATCTTACCAATGCCTCAATCTTTGACGGAGCTCTCGGGCAAGGCTACGACGACTGGGCATAACAACCATCAAACACACCAAAACCGGACCACTGATGCGGTCCGGCTTTGGTCTTTGGGAGGGAGTATTTTGTCTTAAGCGAAGGCAAACGCGTCCGCAAAGTGATCTTCTGTCAGGTCGGCCAGATCAACACGGGCCAAGCGGACCGAGATATCGTTTTCAGTGGATGTCCAAACGACTGAGCCTTTGTAATCAACCGCATTGGCCATAAAGCTGGCATAGGATTGGGCGGCCGTCATATCTGTCGTGGTTTCAATCCGCAAAACATCCTGATCCAGATCAAAATCCACGATATTTGTGTAACCTTCGTCCAGCGCACGGTCCTTAAACACAAATGTGTCTGAACCGTTGCCACCGGCCATACGGTCCGTGCCGCCACCGCCATAAAGCTCATCGGTGCCACGACCACCGGCCATCCAGTCATTGCCGCGATCACCAGTGACAAAGTCATTGCCTTTGTCGCCGGACAGACGATTATCGCCCTTGCCGCCGTAAATCATGTCATCACCGGAACCGCCCGAGATATTATCGGCATCGGCACCGCCCCAGATCATGTCATTGCCGCCGCCGCCAACAAGGATATCCTCGCCTTTGTCGCCGTAAATCATGTCGTTGCCTGCGTTCCCAAACAGCTCGTCTGCGCCGTCAGCGCCAAACAGCGTATCGTTGCCAGTGCCACCTTTGATGGTATCATCGCCCGAACCGCCATAGATCGTGTCATTGCCGCCCATACCGCGCAGATCAACGCCTGATGTGTTCCAGCTGCTGCTGTCATAGAAATCGTCGCCACCGGTCATCAGCATCTTTGCGTTTTCAAAGGTATGCAGATGCGCAGAAAGGCTGTTAAAGTCGTAATAATCCGGAACCAATGCAGACAATTCATCCGCAAAGGGCAATTTCGCGATTTTTACAGTTTCAATCTCAGGCGAGCTGGTTTTGTCAAAGATGGTTTCGGTAAACAATGCGATCTTGCCAGTGATTGGCGCCATTGGGCTGACCGCATCATAGGTGAAATCTTTGCCTGTCAGGATCGTCCCGATAAAGGTCCCATCTTCAAGGTAATAGCCGTACTTAAATAGATTGGCCGTTGCTTCTAATATAGTATGTGTCATTGGAACCCCAATTCCTTTTGTCTGCTCGATTTATTGTTTTCTTGGGCGCAACATACCGTTTCGATTGGGGCGCGAATGGGGCTGCTTTACGAAAATTTAAGGGTAATTGGCGAAACAATGGGGCAGGGAAAATAGGATTGTTTCAGGCAAACGACTGTCGCGGCTACTGGGGTGCTATTGTACTTCTACCAAGGAATGCAGGCGGTATCCAAGAACCTCCAACGCGACAAGCCCATGAAAACTGGTTTCCCTTTTGGGCAATTTGTGGCAGCTATTCTGCAACGCAGCATTGCTTGAGGAGGCCACGATGGCACTAACAACTGACCTAAGCGGAAAGACCGCCGTTATCACAGGATCCAATTCGGGCATCGGTTTGGGAATTGCCCAAGTGATGGCACAGGCAGGTGCAGATGTGGTTCTCAATTCCTACACAGACAACGACGAAGATCATGCCCTCGCCGCTGAGATCGCGAAAGATCACGGCGTCACTGCCCGCTATATTCAAGCGGATATGTCCAAGGGTGATCAATGCCGGGCTTTGATAGAACAGGCAGGGGCTTGTGACATCCTGATCAACAACGCAGGCATCCAACACGTGGCCCCAATCCCTGAATTTGATGTTGGCAAGTGGGATGCGATCATTGCGATCAACATGTCCTCGGCCTTTCACACCACAGCCATGGCCCTTCCTATGATGCGCAAGGCAGGCTGGGGCAGGGTGATCAATATTGCCTCTGCACACGGCTTGACGGCTTCGCCCTATAAATCTGCCTATATCGCGGCCAAACACGGGGTTGTGGGCCTGACCAAAACCACAGCGTTGGAAACCGCAGAGGAACCGATCACCGCAAATGCCATTTGTCCGGGCTATGTGTTGACGCCTTTGGTCGAAAGCCAAATCCCCGACACTATGAAGGAATATGACATGAGCCGCGAGGACGTGATCAAAAACGTTATGCTCAAACGTCAGCCGTCCAAGGAATTTGCCACAGTCGAACAAATGGGCGGCTCGGCCGTGTTCCTTTGTTCTGATGCCGCAGCGCAGATCACTGGCACAACCCTTAGTGTCGACGGCGGCTGGACAGCCTTGTGAGCCGCAAGCGCATCAATCTGGCCCTCCAAGGTGGCGGGGCCCATGGTGCGTTCACTTGGGGCGTATTAGACCGTCTTCTTGAGGAATCCGAGCTAGAGATCGCCGCGATTTCAGGCACGTCTGCGGGCGCTTTAAATGGCGCTGCACTAAAGGCCGGATTAGCTTCCGGTGACGCCCAAACCGCACGTGAAAACCTTGATTGGTTCTGGGGGCGCGTCGGGGCTGTGAATGATCCAAACCTGGCCTCATGGATGTCGGCCCTTGCGCCAGCCGCAGGGCCACTGGCCACTGCCATGGAAAGCTCATGGCCCTATCAGGCGATGGATTTCGCATCCCGCCTGTCCTCCCCCTATGCGATGGGCCCGTTTTATCAAAACCCATTGGATCCAATCGTCAACGACATGCATTTTGACGCAATCTGTTCGCCCAAAGGCCCTGAACTGCATGTCTGTGCCACCAACGTGCAAACTGGTAAAATCCGGGTCTTTGCAGGCGACGACATCAGCGTGAACGCCTTGCTGGCCTCTGCCTGTTTGCCCACCATGTTCCAAGCCATCGAAATTCATGACCCAAAAGTGGACGCGATCCAATCCTATTGGGATGGCGGTTTCATGGGTAATCCACCGCTCTTTCCCTTGTTTGAGGCGCATCTGCCGCAGGACGTGATGATTGTCAACATCAACCCCTTGGTGCGCCACGAGGTGCCCAAAACACCGCAGGAGATCCAGAACCGGATCAATGAGATCAGCTTTAATTCGTCGCTTCTGCGCGAACTGCGGGCGATTGATTTTGTCCGCCGCTTGCTGGCGGATGGATCGGTCAAACCGGGCAGCATGAAGGACGTGCTGGTGCATATGATCGCGGATGACGCCCTAATGAATACGCTGAATGTTGCCACCAAGCTGCTGCCAAGCCCGATCATTCTGGCTAAGCTCAAGGCCGCAGGCCGCGTGGCGGCAGATCAGTTTCTGCAGGCCCATTGGGATGACATAGGGGTGACGTCTAGTTGCGATTTGCGCCCGATGTTCGCCTAGTGGCTGAACAATAAAACAGAGGCCAATATCCACATCACCACGGCAATAAGCGCATCCATGATGCGCCATGCCTTGGCGGAGGTCATAATCGGCGCCAGAAAACGCGCGCCGTAGCCCAAGCCGAAAAAGAACACAAAGGACGAGGTCACAGCCCCAACACCAAAGGCCAATTTCAAGCCCGCCTCAGGGAAATTCAGGCTGATTGCGCCGATAAGGCCCAAAGTGTCCAAGTAAACATGGGGGTTGAGCCAGGTAAACGCCGCTGCCGTGGCCAATGTCACCCAAAGTGACGCGGATTTGCCATCCAATACTAGTGCATAGTCGCCTTTATAGGCCGCCCAAAACCGGCTGGCCCCGTAGGCCAGCAGGAATAGTGCGCCGCCAATGGTCATGATCTGGGGCAGGGCAGGCCAGACAGCTACAATCGCGCCAAACCCAGCAATACCCGCAACGATCAATATGGCATCAGACACAGCACAGAGCAGGCACAGCCAAAACACATGGGCGCGGATCAATCCTTGACGCAACACAAACGCGTTTTGCGCCCCAATGGCCAAGATCAGGGAAAACCCCGTGGCAAACCCAGTCGCAGCAGCGCCAAACATTTAGGGTTTCGTCTCGTCAGTGCCGTTGGGATAGACCAGCCCAGCCGAAATGACCAATTTGGCCGCATCTTCAACGGACATATCCAATTCGATCACATCTTCAGTCGGGAAAAACAGCAAAAAGCCAGAGGTCGGGTTGGGTGTGGTCGGCACAAATACCGATGTCATGTCAGCTTTACCGGCTTTTGAAAGGACCTCCCCCTTGGTTGAGGTCGAGATAAAGCCAACAGCCCAGATGCCTTTACGCGGATATTCGATCAGACATGCGCGATCAAAATTGGTGTCCGTTTGGGCAAAAACAGTCTCGGCGATCTGTTTCACACCGCCATAGATCGAGCGGACCACAGGGGTGCGCAGCACCAACGATTCTGCCCAGCGGATCAGCGAGCGCCCTATCAATCCCTTAGCGATCCACCCTACAATGATCGTAAAGATCAAGAAGATGATGACGCCTACACCGCGCAGATTAATCCCGATATATTGTTCGGGATTTAACCGACCCGGCACCAACGGCAAAACAAACCCATCAATCCATCCCACCACTGTCCAGATCAGCCAAATGGTCAGACCAATAGGCGCAATGACAACAATCCCTGTCAGGAAGCTTGAACGCAGACGGCCAAAAAGCCCCGGACGTTTGGGCGTAGGGTCTTTAAAAGGCTGGTTCATAAAAGCGTGCGTTCTATCTAAGGCGGTCTTGTGCAGTTAAGCGCTTTTGCGGGCGGTGACAATGGGCGCAGGGCATCGGGGGCGGTCAAATTAAGTTTTGCTCAGCTCCACTGCGATTTGGGCGGCTAATTTTGCGTTATTCAGCACCAAAGCTATATTTGTGTGCAATGATGAACCCTCGGTCAGTTCAAAAATGCGTTGCAGCAAAAATGGCGTCACGGCTTTTGCGGCGATGCCTTGGTCTGCGGCCTCGGCCAATGCAGCCTCAATGATCGGCGAGATTTGGGCCTGCGGGATCTCATCGGCCATGGGCACTGGATTGGCAATCAATTGCCCCCCGGCGATCCCAAGCGCGCCGCGCAAACGGTGGCTTGCGGCAATTGTCGCGGGATTATCTGCCCGCAAAGGTGCCTTGATCCCACTGTCACAGGACCAAAACGCAGGCAGGTTGTCTTGGCCAAAAGCGATCACCGGCACACCGTAGGTTTCCAGCACTTCTAAACTGCGCGGGATGTCCAGTATCGCCTTGGCGCCTGCCGCCACGACAGTGACGGGGGTTTGCGCCAATTCGGCCAAATCTGCCGAGATATCCATGCTGGTTTCCGCGCCACGGTGAACACCGCCGATGCCTCCTGTGGCAAAGGTCGCAATCCCGGCCAAATGTGCTGCAATCATTGTGGCTGCAACCGTCGTGGCCCCTGTGCGGCCCTGTGCCATGCACACGGCCAGATCCGCGCGGCTTAACTTAGCCACATCCTTTGCCTGAGCGAGGGTTTCCAAGGCATCCGCCTCTAGCCCCACATGCAAACGCCCGTCCAACACTGCGATGGTCGCAGGCACGGCACCGTTTTCTATGACCATAGCCTCGACACGTTGCGCGGTTTCAAGGTTCTGCGGATAGGGCATGCCGTGAGTGATGATCGTGCTTTCCAATGCCACGACGGGGCGTCCATCGGCCAGAGCATCTTTTACGGCGCGCGAAGGGTGAAACAACATCAGTCTTCTCCAGAAACAAAATGGGCAGCAGTGTGACAGGCATGATCTAACGCCGCTTCACGCGACTGGCCCTGTAACTCTGCCGCAATATGCGCAGCCATCAACGTATCACCTGCACCGGTCACCCGGGCTTGGGCCACCTGAGGCGGCTGGGTTTGGCAGCAGCCCGCGGCATCTTCATCAGCGGCCAACCGGTGCCCATCGGTGACAATCACTCGTTTGCAGCCCTGCGCCACCAGCATTTGCGCGGCGGCATCGGCGGTTTCGGCACCAGTGGCCCCAAGGCTGCGCGCCTCGGTCAGGTTGATGTAAAAACTGGCGTTGGGATGGTGCAATAGCGCTTTTAGCCGCGTGGCTTTACCCGGCGAGGCCGGGGCCACACGTAAATCTGCGCGTGCAAAGGCCGGTGCGGTCGCGATAAAGCCTAGTACCGATTCGGTCAGGTTGCCATCCAAAGCGATGATCCCGTCAAAGGGCAGGGCATCTGATCCTATCGTGCCATCCAAAAATGGCGCCAACACGGATTGCCCCGCGGCCTCCAGCGAATGGGCATCTGCGATTGCCGAAACAACACCATTTGCGTCCTCAATGGCCATGTATTGATCTGTGGGAAGGTCCGCGCGGCTTTGCAGCGCGCCACAGCCCAATCCCATGGCAAGACAGGCCTCGCGCAGGGTAGCCCCGTCCGGATCCGTACCAATCACGCTGACAAGTTCGGCCCGTAGGTTTTGCTGCGTCAGGGCCATTGCAATGTTCAAGGCGACCCCGCCGGGCCCCCGCGAGATGCGCCCGCCTACATCGGACCCGATGGACAGGGCCGCATCTGTGCGCCCGATCACGTCCCATAGGACGCTGCCAATGCAATAAACGGTCTTTGTCATAGCCTTCGCTTTGACCTCAAAGCGGGCAGCGGTGCAAGGGGTGGCAGCCTATTGCGGCACGCTAAATGTCAACGATGCCCATAAGGTTTCCCAAACAGCGCCCTGTTTGTCCGCAACCTCAGCGCTGGGAACCCGCAACACCACGGCGTCTACGATATAGCTGTGACCTGCTTTCACGGGCAAGGTCGCAACGCCCGCGTCATTGGTACGGTGAAGTGTTATACTGACACTGTCATCTGGGGCCTTTTCAAAGAGCTCAATCTGAACGTCTGGCCGTGGTTGTGATTGATAAAGCGCCTGAACCTGCAACGTCCCGTCCGTGATATCTGTGTAAGGGTTAGCCAAGGCCACCAATTCGGTTTCCATGCCAAAGGCGCGATCCTGTCCTGCCGCATTACCGACCCCCACAAGGGTCTTGGCAAAACGGGTGTAGGCCTCTTTGAACTTCTCTGGATCCAGACCGCGCGCAGAATGCCGGGCCTGTACGTCGCCAAAATCCTTGTGATCCACAAAGGCCTGAAATTTTTCCCAAGACGTGTAATTCACATGGGC
Organism: Algirhabdus cladophorae; assembly: GCF_044772865.1. Lineage (GTDB taxonomy): Bacteria > Pseudomonadota > Alphaproteobacteria > Rhodobacterales > Rhodobacteraceae > Algirhabdus > Algirhabdus cladophorae. The sequence continues at coordinate 1,650,087 of NZ_CP173029.1, read as the reverse complement.
CAGGGTCGAGGTATAGGCGTAACTGGCAAGGCCTTCGGCGGGCAACGTGGTTTGCAAGCCCGGGCGGTCGCCCAGACGACCTTTGACCGCAGTGACCTCGCCCGCAAATGCACGCTCGAATGCCAAAAACGAGTTTTCATTGTAGGGCAGCGACACACCTTCAAACTTCTGTCCATTTCGTAAGTCAGCTCTTATAGACTCGCCCGAAAGCACTTGATACTTCTCCGGCTCGAGCCAGAATTCATGGGCTGTTACAGGGATAGGACTAAGCGTGGCGATAATGGCCAGAATACATGCGTGCTTCATGGCACTGAAAGTGGTCTGCTGGGCCGCACTGTCAAGCCTGATTGTCAGCACAGCTGCGTTATCCCACGAGGTGAACCCTTCCGTGGCGGATTTCACTGTTGTGGACGGGTTGCTGTCGATGGACATCAGCATCTCGGCCGAGGCCATGGTCGCAGGCGTTGATTTGTCAGCGCTCGCAGATACAAACGAAAGTGATAAATCTAACGATTACGATGTGTTGCGCGCCTTATCTGATGTAGATCTGGCGCAAAGATTTCGCGAGATTTGGCCAGAACTTGTCACAGGGTTTACTGTGACGGCCGATGGTCAATCGGTCGATCTTGAATTGTCAGACATTACGGTTCCCCCCGTTGGCAACGTTGAATTGCCGCGCCCAACAGAGATTAACGTCATCGCGCAACTCCCTGATGGAGCAAAGCAATTAATCGTTGGGTGGAACAAGTCATATGGCACATTAATCCTGCGCCAGCTGGACGTTGAAGCCCCTTACACTGGTTTCTTGGCCCCTGGCGTCGTCAGCGAGGCAATCACGATTGCAGGCGGCGGCCAGCAAACCGGCTGGGCGGCGTTCTTTGAATACATCCCAGTGGGATTTGACCACATTGTGCCCAAGGGCCTTGATCACATCCTGTTCGTCTTGGGCCTGTTCTTTTTGTCGACGCAACTGCGGCCTTTGCTGTGGCAAGTGACAGCGTTCACACTGGCCCATACCGTGACGCTCGCTATGGGGGCTTTGGGCTGGGTGAGCATACCCGGCAGTATTGTCGAGCCGTTGATTGCCGCTTCAATCGTCTTTGTGGCCGTTGAAAACATATTTGCTAAGGGGCTAAACCCTTGGCGTCCCTTCATAATCTTCGGGTTTGGTCTGCTACACGGCCTTGGGTTTGCCAGCGTTCTGGGCGATTTCGGCCTTCCAACAGGCGGCTTCATACCGGCCCTGATTGGTTTCAACATTGGAGTCGAGATTGGCCAATTGGCGGTGATCGCCGCGGCCTTTTTTGCCGTTGGCCTCTGGTTTCGCAACAAACCTTGGTACCGGACTGTTATCGCCATTCCCGCCTCTGTCGGCATTGCGATAATCGGGGCAGGGTGGTTCGTTGAGCGGGTCTTTGATCTATCAATGATGCCCATATAAAAAAGGGGGTTGCGCCTTGACGCAGCCGGCCCTAGAAGGCGCTTACTTAAATCGCAGGTAGAGGCGGGCCCTTGGGATCAAAATCCCCCAATGGTCCACCGGTTGGAACAGATGTTTCATACCCTCTGCCGAGGCATAAACCGGAAAGGATACGGACATGGCCGTCGAATTCACCATGCGTCAGCTGCTCGAGGCTGGCGTACACTTTGGGCACCAAACCCAACGCTGGAACCCCCGCATGCAAGAGTTCATCTATGGCTCGCGCAATGGCATCCACATCATGGACCTTACACAAACTGTGCCCATGTTGGACGCCGCTCTGCATGCGATCCAAGAGACTGTTTCAAAAGGCGGTCGCATCTTGTTCGTGGGCACCAAGCGTCAGGCACAAAACCCCATCGCTGAAGCCGCTGAGAAATGCGCGCAGTACTACATGAACCACCGCTGGCTGGGTGGTACTTTGACAAACTGGCAAACAGTGTCGAAGTCGATCCAACGTCTCAAGCACATTGACGAAGCTCTGGCATCTGGCGCTGAAGGCCTGACCAAGAAAGAGCGTTTGGGCATGGAACGTGACCAAGGTAAGTTGCAAGCCTCGCTGGGCGGCATTCGCGAAATGGGCGGCGTGCCGGACATGCTGTTCGTGGTTGACGTGAAAAAAGAAGATCTGGCCATCGCAGAAGCCAACAAACTGGGTATCCCCGTTGTGGCCGTGGTTGACACCAACTGTTCGCCAGACGGTGTGGACTACATCATTCCGGGCAACGACGACGCAGCCCGCGCCATCGCACTTTACACTGACTTGGTAGCACGTGCCGCCTTGGAAGGTATGAGCGCGCAAATGGGTGCAGCTGGTATCGATCTGGGTGCCATGGAAGAAGCCCCAGTAGAAGAAGCTGTCGCCGAAGAAGCACCAGCCGCAGCAGCTGCTGAAGCACCGGCTGAAAGCTAAGCAATTCTGTGAAGGCGGGCAGGGGTCGGCCTTCACATTTTTTCTTTATAACCCTCTGATTTAGGAGACACCAAAATGGCGATCACAGCTGCATTGGTAAAAGAACTACGTGACAGCACAGGCGCTGGCATGATGGACGCGAAAAAAGCACTGACAGAAACAGACGGCGACATGGAAGCCGCTGTTGACTGGCTGCGCACAAAGGGCCTTGCAAAGGCTGCCAAGAAATCCGGCCGCACGGCTGCCGAAGGCCTCGTTGCCGTCGCTGTAGAAGGCAACAAAGGCGTGGCTGTCGAAGTAAACTCGGAAACAGACTTTGTCGGCAAGAACGCAGACTTCCAAGCCATGGTCGGCAAGATCGCCAATGCTGCAACCGGTGTCAGCACTGTAGAGGAGCTGGTTGAAGCTGATCTTGGTGGCAAAACGGTCGCCACAACAATCACAGACGCCATTGCGACTATCGGTGAAAACATGTCTGTGCGCCGTATGGCGACACTGGAAGGCGAGACTGTTGTGTCTTACATCCACAACTCTGTCACGGACGGCATGGGCAAAATCGGCGTATTGGTTGCGTTGAACGGCGCAGACAACGGCATTGGCAAGCAGATCGCCATGCACGTGGCCGCTGTGAACCCAGCGTCGTTGTCCGAAGCTGATTTGGATGCGTCTGTTGTTGAAAAAGAGAAGCAGGTTCAGATGGATATTGCGCGCGAAAGCGGCAAACCAGAAGCGGTGATCGAAAAGATGATCGTGGGCCGGATGAAAAAGTACATGTCCGAAGTGACTTTGCTGAACCAATCCTTCGTTGTGAACCCTGACCTGACTGTTGAAGCCGCTGCCAAAGACGCCGGCGTCGAGGTCACTGGTTTTGTGCGTCTCGAAGTGGGCGAGGGCATCGAAGTTGAAAAAGAAGACTTCGCAGCAGAAGTTGCAAAAGCCGCTCAGGGCTAAGTCTAACTAATATCGCTGAAATGAAAAACGGTGCCGTAGAAATACGGCACCGTTTCTTTTGCAAACTCTGGGGAAAGTGCTTGCAACACAGTGATCCGAGGCGTCATTTCAAACAGTCTATCTGCGCGATATGACCCCAAAGATCCGGGGAAATGGGTTACGACGATCCTGTAATCTCAGGCGTCGCAACCCGGTTCCAAAGGCTTAGCCTCCACTCACGGAACATTTGTAGAATTGCACATTAACCTAAGGTAAAGGAAGTGTGGGATTCCATACCTTTTGAAAATTCAAAGGGAACCTTCAGTCCTTTTTCCCCCTATAGTTGAGCCTTGAAGGGTAAAAATAGCCACAGCGTGCATTTTGCCTTAAGACTGAGCACTGCCACTATGGGAAAAGCGATGGTTGACGGATTCGTTTGTTTGAAAATTCGGAACACTGAACTTTTTCACAAAAACCATGCATCAAACAGGCTGGGGTAGGGTGTGGGAGCTTGCAGAGTGTCGGTTTTACGTAAAATCGAAGATCATCACTTTAGGGCCCACATCAATTATAGGTTTTTGATCCCGGGAGAAAACTCAACCCTATGCATAACACGTCTCACGCCTTCGAACTTGAGGCGAAGCTTAACGTCGCCATATCACCACAGGCTTCTATCCGCAGGGCCACGCTCTTGCGATGTTGCGTGGATGCGACGGGACGACGATCGCGTGACGTCCAGTCACATAAGGCCGCGCATACCATTTCAAGTGGCCCTTTAGGGTTGGTTTGCTGTGGTGCAGGCACAAACGGAAAAGCTGACATTATCAGGCGCATTTCCCTAAAATGGTTCTCAAGGGATATATCAGGGTCCTCTTCAATTGAGAATATATCGATTTGTCCTTATTTCTTAGCGATATAGTGTTTGTAATATGGGGTGTACCCCCTCAGCATACGGTAAGGTTTAGGCGCTAATTGTAAGGCGTTGTTGGGATTGTAGAATCGCGGAAAGGTTGAAATTCTGGTCGTGTTGGCAGATCAGGAATAATCAATGGCGAGAAAAACAAAGTCGGGTTGGTTTAGCCGCGGAGAAAACTGTTGGCTTTTTATAGCGGTAATTCTTGGGTTTTCAAATCTTCTTCTCATCCTTCTGCTTTGGAATGTTTCTGGCAGTGTATCAAAGACAGATACATTAGCTGTTTCACTTACAGTGTTAGAGATATTTCTTGCGGTTATTGCTGTAAGCGGTTTTTTCCTTATTCGCGGCGCGGCCATGGGTAAAGCCGAAGAAGAAGCATCTTCAGTCGCAGAACGTGTAGCGAAGCTAGAAGTCCAAGATATTACGCCAACTATTGTGCGCAGAGCTGTAGCTGAATATATGTCGCATATGGATGAGCAATCTGGTATATCAGATACTACAGATGGTATCAATGCAATGATGCAAGCACTAGATGATGGGGGTACCGATGATTGATGAAATGTCTATTGTTAAGGATTATGCCTCACGCCTTCCCGTTGATGTTGTTGGTATAATTCAAGACTTGAGGATCGACTATGTTGAACAGCCTATGGCCAAAGAATCATCAGGCCGTATCGACTACAGTGATCCCTTTTGTACGATTACCGTAAACTCTAACGAAAGCTCGCAGCGACGAAGGTTTACAGCAGCGCATGAACTCGGGCACTACCTCCTCCATCGTGATCTCTTGGATGGCAAGCAACACCTTGATAGGCTTTTCTCTCAAGGTGGGCGCGATAATCCGTATGGCCCACTTTCGCCATCACATGAAGTGCAAGCCAATAAATTCGCGGCAGACTTGTTAATGCCTGCTGGGTCCTTGCGCGCTAAATACAATGCGGACTTAGACAATGTTCCAGAGATGGCAGAGTTATGTGGTGTTTCTGTTGCGGCAATGAAAATTAGACTTAAATCTCTTGGGATCAGAGCATGACTACTTTGCGCGAAGCTCGTATGAACAAGATGGAAGACTTCATCAAGGAACACGAGGCCGACCCCGAAGGCGACCTCGACAAACTGGAAGCGCTGATTAAGCTCCCAAATCAGGGAAGCGAGAAAGCAACTCACCCAGCATCACGTCCGGTGTCGTCCGACGATTGAAGCGATACTCGAACTCTTTGACGTAGGCCTCAAGGTACTTGGGCGACACGTTGTTGTGTGTGCCTTTCAGTGAGCGCTTAAGGTGCCCAAAGAAGTTCTCGATTGAGTTGGTGGTTTCGCCGTTGGGGCCAACGTATTCATCCTGAGAGTGATTGACCCGTTTGTGGGTGTAGCGATCCACTGGAATGGCTTTATTGTAGGCGCTCAATTCGTCTGTGTGGATTTCCGTACCATCAGCCACGTTGTTAACGATCTGAGGCATCAAAGAGCCGCGTGTCTGGTCGGGGACTACTTTCAGCATCACGTCACCGTCACGCTCCATCATGCCCATGACAACAGTCTTACGCTCACGCCAATCACGGCCAGTAGTTTTCCCGCCAACGAAGGTTTCATCGACCTCAACAACCTCACCAGAACCACCAAGAGGGGCGTCACCGTCTACTTCGGCCATGTGCTCTCGGATCAGCTTAGCCATGCGCCATGCGGTCTTGTACGTGACGCCAAGCTGGCGCTGCAATTCCTTGGCGCTGACGCCGTGCTTAGATGTCGTGAACAAAAAGATTGCATAGAACCAAAGCTGCAACGGGGTGCGCGATTTTTCAAAGATACTGCCAACCATGGGGTGGATGTGGTGGCCACACCATTGGCACGAGAACGCTTGCTCAGACTGAAGGCGATACCACTTGGCTTCGCGCTTGCACTTCGGGCATTCATGGCCTTGACCAAAGCGCACATTAAACAAGTGCGCTAAACATGCTTCGTCATTAGGAAATTGTTGAAAGAACTGGCGCACATTTGTCTGTTTCATACAGTATATATGGTGATTGGAATACCGTATGTCAAGGGGATACACCCCTGTAATATTTACATAATACTGATTATGCGTACTGTTGATATATTCTTGCCACCCCCCTGAAATTAAGGAATGCGCAATAGACGTGTCATGAAGGCTGGACTATAGTCGCCTGTGAAGACTGGGGAAATAAATGGATCGCACATATCTAGAATATGTGACAGAAGCCCAAACCGTCGAAGAGGTTTGGACGCTGCACAGTGAAAAAATGTTAGACTACGGGTTTGATCGTCTGATCTATGGTTTTACCCGCTTTATGAGTTCAAACTCTTTGGGCGATCCGGATGATCTTTTGATCCTGTCCAATCATGATCCCGAGTATATGGACGCCTTTATCAGCGAACAGCAGTATCACCACGCCCCTATGGTCAAATGGGCTCGTGAGAATACCGGCGCCTGTAGCTGGGGCTGGATGAAAGAAAATGCCCGTATGGGCGGCTTTACCGAAAGCGAAAAACGAGTTTTTGAGCTGAACCAACGGATGGAAGTCACGTCGGGCTATACCGTCAGCTTTAAGTCGGTATCGTCACGTGCACGCGGTGCCATTGCCCTGACTGCACGTCGTGGTCTGACACAGGACAGCGTTGATTCTATTTGGGAAAAACACGGTCGCGATATCATTGTGATGAACAATGTCGCACACCTGAAAATCATCACCCTGCCCTATACCAGCAAGCGCTCGCTGACCAAACGTCAACGAGAAGCTTTGGAATGGGTTGGCGACGGTAAAACAACTCAGGATATCGCGATGATTATGGGTTTGACCCAAGCCACGATTGAAAAACATTTGCGATTGGCACGGGAAGCACTGGACGTAGAAACGACGGCTCAGGCTGTGCTCAAGGCCAGCGTGCAAAACCAAATTTTCATTGTAGATGTGTAGCTTAGGCGACTAACCTAAAGCATATCCAGCACCGCGCACCGTCCGAATGGGGTCCGATGCACCGTTCTGGGTCAATGCCTTGCGCAAACGGCCCACATGGACATCCACAGTGCGCGTATCCACGTGTAACTCCCGCCCCCAAACGCGGTCCAGCAACATTTCCCGGGTCCAAACCCGGCCCGGCTTTTCGATCAACGTGCACAAAAGCCTGTATTCAGTCGGGCCCAGTTTAACATCTGCCTCATGGATACGAACCAGATGTTTCTCTGTATCAACCACAACACCGTCGTGGCGCAGGGTTTGGCCGACAGTGCTAGGACGCGAGCGGCGTAACTGTGCGCGTACGCGGGCCACAAGTTCGCTTACCGAATAGGGTTTGGTTAGGTAATCGTCGGCGCCTGTATCGAGGCCTCGCACCTTGTCTGTATCTTCGCTGCGGGCAGATAGCATAATGACGGGAATCGCATTGGTCGCAGCACGGGATTTTAGCTGGCGACAGACCTCAATGCCCGACACAATCGGCAACATCCAATCCAGCAGGATCAAATCCGGGGCGGCCTCGGCCACGCACAGCAGCGCCTCTTCCCCATCATGCGCCGTTCGCACAGCGAACCCTTCGGCTTGCAAATTGTAAGTCAGGATTTCGCGTTGGGATGGCTCATCTTCGACCACCAAAACAGCTGGTTTAAGCGTGTCCGCCATAACAAACCTCAGTTTTTTCTACGTCTCATACGGTGCTGGATCGCCCTTTGGACGTGACTCGTCCGGCGTGGATCCCGTCACCAAATAGATCACTTGTTCAGAAATGCTGGTGACGTGATCGCCCATACGTTCAATGTTCTTGGCAATAAAATGCATGTGCATACACAGAGTGATATTGTGCTGGTCTTCCATCATGTAGGTCAGGAATTCACGAAACAGACCGTTGTAGATCTGGTCCACATCGCGGTCGCGCTGACGGACCTCTTCGGCCAGAGTGTCATCACGTTGGATATAAGCGTCCAGCGCGTCCTTAAGCATCGCTTCAACCTCACGGGCCATGCGGCGCAACGCAGCGCCACTGCCGTTGATCGGGTCATGCTGGGCCAAAACAGGTGTGCGTTTGGCGATATTTTTCGCATAATCGCCAACCCGTTCCAGATTTGCTGCGATCTTGAGCACGCTCAAAACAACCCGCAAATCAAGGCCCATCGGCGCGCGCAACGCCAAGAGCCTAGCGGCCTCTTCGTTGATTTGTTCCTCTAGCTCGTCAATCGCCTTGTCCCCAAGGCGGACTTGTTCAGCCAGTTCCTCATCGCGTTCTTCCAACGCTTTGGCGGCTTGATGGATGGCATGTTCTACCAGCCCGCCCATGCGCATAATCAAGCCTTGGATGGTTTCCAAATCGCGATCAAATGCTGAGGCAATGTGTTGTTCTGACATGATGTCTCCTACCCGATCCGGCCGGTGATATAGGCCTCGGTGCGTGTGTCCTGCGGATTTGTGAAGATGTTTCCGGTGTCGTCATATTCCACCAGACTGCCCAAGTGGAAAAACGCTGTCTTTTGACTGACCCGTGCGGCCTGCTGCATCGAGTGGGTCACAATCACCACTGAAAAATTCGCGCGCAATTCGTCGATCAGTTCCTCAACCTGTGCTGTGGCAATGGGATCCAGCGCCGAACATGGCTCGTCCATCAGCAACACCTCAGGCTCGGTTGCGACGGCACGCGCGATGCACAAACGTTGTTGTTGCCCACCAGACAGGCCGTTGCCCGGAGCGTTCAGGCGGTCTTTGACCTCGTCCCAAATGGCCCCACGGCGCAAAGATTTCTCGACGATTTCATCCAGCTCGGCCTTGTTTTTGGCCAGGCCGTGAATGCGCGGGCCATAGGCCACATTATCATAGATCGATTTGGGAAACGGGTTTGGCTTTTGAAACACCATGCCAACCTTTGCGCGCAATTGCACGGGATCGACGCGTTTATCGTTGATGTCTTCCCCATCGATGCGAATGTCGCCTTCCACGCGGCAGATATCAATCGTGTCGTTCATCCGGTTCAGACACCGCAAAAAGGTCGATTTTCCGCAGCCAGACGGCCCGATAAAGGCTGTGACGGTTTTGTCTTGGATATCCACATTCACGTCCTTAATGGCGTGATTGTCCGCGTAATAGACCTGCACGTCTTTCGCCGTGATCTTTACATCGTGGTCTTGTGTCAATTTCATCTCCGTCGCGTTTGGGGCGTCATACATGGGTCAAATCTCCTTCAGCGGCGGGTTTACCAGCGGCGCTCGAAACGGCGGCGCAGGATAATCGCAATAATGTTCATCGTCAGAAGGAAAATGAGCAGGATGATGATACCACCCCACGCCTTTTCATAAAAGCCGGGGTCAGCCCGGGCAGCCCAAGTGTAGATTTGCGCCGGCATGGCCGAGTTTGGCTCGGTAAACCCTGCAGCAAAGCCTTCGGGATAGCCACGGGCTACAAAGCCCACCATACCGATCAACAACAAGGGTGCTGTTTCCCCAAGGGCTTGGGCCAGACCGATAATCGTGCCTGTAAGGATGCCCGGGGCCGCCAAGGGCAGAACATGGTGGAACACCGCCTGCATTTTCGAGGCCCCTACCCCCAAAGCCGCATCGCGGATCGAAGGTGGCACAGCCTTCAGGGAGGCGCGTGTCGAGATGATGATCGTCGGCAAAGTCATCAATGTCAGAACCAAACCACCGACCAACGGGGCCGATTGTGGCAAGTGCATAAACTGAATGAACACAGCCAACCCAAGGATCCCGAACACAATAGACGGCACCGCAGCAAGGTTTGAGATGTTCACTTCAATCAGATCAGTAAAGCGGTTTTGCGGGGCAAATTCTTCCAAATAGATCGAGGCTGCAACACCGATCGGCAAGGACAAGACCAGCACGACCAGCATCATAAAGAACGACCCCACGACAGAAGCACCGATGCCTGCGCCACCTGGGTTGTCCACACCTGAATCAGCGCCAGTGATAAAGTTCCAATTGAAGGCTTGCTTGATGATCCCTGCCTGTCTCAGTGCATCGACCAAATCAAGGTCGCTGAGTTGCAAAAATCGGCTGTCTTGCAGGGCCTCACGGGTGACACGACCCTTAAAGTACCCGTCCACCCGAGAGGAGGCAGACAGTTCAAATTGCACCGGTTGCCCAAGCTTATCTTGGTTCTCGCGATAAAACTCGCGGATCGTGCTGCCGGCCTTGCCCATAATGCGCACAATTGCAGCCTCATCAAACTCGACCTCGACGCCACGCTCTTCCAAACGTTTTACCAGCGCTTTGTTGAAAAAGCCGGAATAGACCTTGGTTTTAAACAATGTCCCTTCTGCTTCGGCAAACTCAGCCTCGGTGAGGGTAAAATCAACACTTACGACGGTTTGCGTGAACGCAGGAAGGCCGGATCGGACAATGGTCACGGCCAGAACGATGAGAAAGAAAATCCCAAACGCGATGGCTGTAATACCGTAGGCACGGAACCGCTTTTCAGCAGCGTTACGCCGTTTGGTGTTTGCGTCATTGGCAAAGAGCGAGGTCTTTGGCGCCGTGGGGACGCCTTGGCTGCTGAGATCTGTCATCAGTCGTATTGCTCCCGATATTTGCGCACAATATAAAGCGCGACCACGTTCAATCCCAAGGTCAGTACAAAGAGGGTCATACCAAGGGCAAAGGCGACCAAGGCTTCGGGTGATGCAAAGTCGCTGTCACCGGTAAGTTGCGAGACAATCTTGGCGGTTACGGTTGTCATGGCTTCAAAGGGGTTCAGGCTAAGGCGGGCTGCGGCCCCTGCCCCCAAAACCACAATCATCGTTTCACCAATGGCGCGCGAAGCTGCCAGCAGGATCGCGCCCACAATACCTGGCAGGGCTGCAGGCAAAACAACTTGCCGGATGGTTTCTGACTGCGTGGCACCCAATCCGTAAGATCCGTCGCGCAGCGCCTGCGGCACCGCGTTGATAATGTCATCAGACAACGAGCTGACAAACGGGATCAACATGATGCCCATCACAAGACCGGCTGTCACCACGGCACGGCCACCGCCCTGCCAGTCAACGCCCAACAGGCCCCCATCGCCAAAGACGCTGACCAACATGGGTCCAACCGTCAACAACGCAAAAAGGCCATACACAATTGTCGGGATCCCCGCGAGGATCTCAAGCATGGGTTTGGCCACGGACCGCACGGTGTTTGAGGCGTATTCCGACAGGTAAATCGCCGAAAACAATCCAATAGGCACCGCAACTAAAAGGGCAACAATAGAAATATAGAAAGTGCCCCAAAGCAGCGGCAAAACCCCAAGCTCGGATGACCCGCCTCGCCCAGAAAAACTGGGGGCCCATTCCACACCGAAAAAGAAATCCCATGCGTTATACAGCCGGAAAAATTCCACAGTGTTGAAGATCAACGAAAAGACGATGCCGATGGTGGTTAAAATGGCAATGGAGGCCGCCCCGATCAGCAGCGCTCTGACGCCTTGCTCCACAACGTTGCGGGCCCGAAACAGTGGTTGGGTCTCGCGTAGGGCGACGGCCAATCCAACCAGCGAAACAGCAATCACGATAATCGCCATGATCAGGCTGCTGCGCGCGCTCAGGGCGTTGTACCGCTGGGCGGCCACGACAATTGTTTGGGTCAAATCACTGGCAACAATTTGGCCTGCGTCCTTCAGACTTGAGGTGAATTCCGCCAGATCAACGGCGCTGTCCGTAGCCATTTCCTGGCTCATTTCGCCAAGGTTGACCGCATTGGTGATCCCGTCAGCCGTGCGGCGCACTTCGGACATGGCCAACCCCAAACTAGACCCTTCGGAAATCGTGCTCTCGGGGATCATTGCCGACACGGCGCGATCAATAAACATAGGCTGGATCAACAGCCACAACAGGACCAGCCCGGAGGCCGGAACCACGACCTTGAGAAAAACGTTCCAACCGTAATAATTGGGCAACGAGTGCAGATCGCGTGTTTCACCACCAGTTGCAGCCAAAGCCCTTGTACGGCCTAGTACAAATCCAACGGCAGCAATGATCATCACAGCAATGATCAGCCAAAGTAGAGGCATCAGTATCCCACCCAGTCTTTGTCAAATAACCAAAAAGGTCGTAAGGGGCGACGAAATATGCCGCCCCCCAGAAGCAATAGCCTCTTATTTCATCATTGTCTCTTCTGCATCGATCATGGCCTGTGTCGCAGCAAGTTCAGGATCAGATACAAGGCCATAGTTGGCCAATGGCCCCATCGGACCAGCCAATTCATCAGCAACAAAGAACGATGCGAATTCTTTCAGACCGGGAACAACACCGATGTGCGCTTTTTTCACGTAGAAATACAGCGGACGGGACACAGGGTATTCGCCAGTAGAAATTGTCTCTGTGGACGGGGCCACGCCGGACATTGTTGCAACTTTCAGCTTGTCTGTGTTGTTCTCGTAAAACGCCAGACCAAACACGCCGATGCCGTTTGCATTTGCGTCAATGGAGGCAAGTGTTTCTGTGTAGTCACCATCGATGTCAACGGATGTGCCGTCGGTGCGTACCTCAAGGCAGGCATCTTCTGCGTCATCTTCTGACATGCCACCGGCGATCATGGCTTCCAAGGCGCCTGTGGCCTCACAGCCTGCAGCAACCACTTTTTCTTCGAACACTTCCCGGGTGCCGTGCTTTGTGCCTGGGATAAAGGCCAAGATCTCGGCATCGGGGAGGTCAGGGTTAAAGTCGGACCATTTTGTGTGTGGGTTGTCGACCAATGCGCCATCTACCATCACCTTAGGGGCCAAGGCGTTAAAGATGTCGGACGGTGTGAAGGCTGTGTAGGCTGGGCCGTCGATTTGGCTTGCAAAAACAATGCCGTCATAGCCGATGCGCACTTCGATGATGTCTGTGACACCGTTCTCGGCGCAGGCTGCGATTTCTTTGTCGCGGATTTTCCGTGAGGCGTTGGCGACATCAGTGTGCTCGGTCCCAACACCTTGGCAGAAACGCTTGAGGCCAGCAGAGGAGCCACCTGATTCAACAACTGGTGTTGGAAAATCTGTGTTATCGCCAAACGCTTCAGCAACAATGGAGGCATAAGGCAGAACTGTGGAGGACCCTGCAACCTGAACTTGGTCGCGGGCAACCGCAGGAGAAGCCAACAGGGCAGCTGCGGCAGCAGAAGTCAGCAAAGAACGAGAAAAAGACATATGTGTCTCCAAATTTTATTCGGTTTTTGGCGCATTTATTTTGCGCCTGCTCACATCGCCACGCATTGGCGATTGCCCTCCGTCTACGGGCCTAGTGTAAAAGTTTTGTGACGGCAATCTAAACAATTAACACGTTTGGGATATCGTGCCCTAAACCCTTGGCAAGTATACGGAAAAAATACTACCACCACCAATTTTTGACGAAATTTTCAACCCGCCGCGATGCCGCTTGAGGATATGTTTTACAATTGCCAGTCCCAACCCCGTGCCGCCCACTGCGCGGGCCCTGTGGCCATCAATCCGGTAGAACCGCTCGCCCAACCGAGGAATGTGAATCGGGTCAAACCCTGCCCCGTAATCAATAAAATCCACCCGCATTCCACCGCCTTTGAGGATCACATCCTGCACGGGAAAGTTCAGATGAACATCAAGGCCCCGCGCACTGCGGCCATACTTCAAACCGTTTTCAATCAGATTTGAAAACACTTGTCGGATCTGATCCTCATCTGCGGTACAAAAGACCGCGGTATCCGGCGCGGTCAACCTGATCGGCATCTCAAGATTTTTGGCGTGCGGTTCCAGACGGTTCACCACTGATCCCAGCACGGCGCCCACATCAATTTGGGCCGTGGGACGGATTTTCTGGTCACGCTCAACCTTGCTTAATGACAACAAATCATCCACCAGCCGGGTCATGCGATCGGTTTCCTGCTCCATAATGCTCAAAAACCGGTCTCGGGCCGCGGTGTCGTTTTTGGCAGGACCTTGCAGAGTTTCGATAAAGCCGTTCAGCGCTGTCAGAGGCGTCTTCAGCTCGTGGCTGACGTTGGCCACAAAATCACGGCGCATCTGTATGGTTTGATCCTGATCCGTCGTGTCATGCAGTTGTACAAATACACAGCCCCCCTGATCCTCAATCGGATCACAGGTCACATCAAACACTTGGCTGTCATGGCCTGCGAGGATTTGAATACTGGCCCGGCTGGCAGATCCCGTACGCAAAGCCGTTTCAATAGCCCGCACCAAATCCGGTTGCCGCATCACAGTCAGGTAATGGCGACCGGTCAGGTCCAATCCAAACACATCACGCGCAGGCGCATTGACCTGTAGCACAGCACCTGAGGGCGACAAATACACAGCCGCATGAGAAAGCTTGTCGATGATTTGGGCAATGACCGACATCTCACCGCGATCCTTATGGGTTCGTGGCCGCATCAATCGCGGCAATGACCTGTGCAATCAAAACGTCAGGTGCTTCGATCCCCACAGACATCCGAAAGAACGTTTCGGTCATGCCCAGCTCTGCGCGCTCTTGGACACTCAGGGCGCGGTGCGACGAAGATGCCGGATGCGACAGGGTGGTGCCGATGTCGCCCAAGGTCGGTGCAAAGGCAATCGCATCTGCTGCTTGGACAAAGGCGTTGGACAGATCACGGGGGTTTGCCACGCCGCTTGCGTCCAATTCAAAGCTGACAATATGGCTGCCCTGCCCGCCCAACAGCGTCACAGCACGGTTATGATCCGGGTGATCACTGCGCGTGGGATACAACACACGGGACACCTTTGGATGGCGTGCCAATGCCTCGGCCATATCAGAAGCGGTTGACTGGCACCGATCATAGCGCAGGTCAAAGGAATAAAGCCCCCGTTCCGCCAGCCAGCAATCAAAGGGGCTGGGCGTGAAACCCATAGTTACACTGGTGTCATAAATCCGGCGCATGTGATCAGGATCGACGGCGGCAATATAGCCCAAGGTGGCATCCGAATGCCCCGCCAGAAGTTTGGTCACCGAATGGATCACAACATCGGCCCCATGATCGCAAGGACAATATGCCTTGGGTGTTGTAAACGTGTTATCCACCATCAAAATCAAGTTGTGCTTGGCGCAAATATCTTGGGCCGCTTGCATATCGGCCACCCGCAAGGTGGGGTTCGAGACGACCTCAAGCAACATCACTTTTGTCTGTGGCGTCACTGCTGCAGCCAAGGCAGCCGCATCCGTTGGATCGACAAAACTGGTGGTGATGCCAAAGCGCGGCAAGTCCAGCTTGAGCATCCGCAGCGACCGCCCATAAAGCTGATCGCCCGCAATCACGTGATCCCCCGCGGACAAAAGCCCCAGCAGGCCCGCTGTGATCGCAGACATGCCTGACGAGGTTATGATCCCGCCGCTCACGCCTTCAAGCTGGTCAATTTTCTGTGCCAAAACATCCGCATTGGGGTGGCCTTCGCGCGCATAGGTATAGCCCTTGGCCCGACCTTCATACTGATCATCCAACGCATCGGGGCTGGGCGAGGCATAAACCACAGAGGGCTGCAGCGGCGTTACGACAGCGCGGCTACTGGACGTCGGAAACGCAACACCGCGCACCAAATTTACTGGGGGTTTGCTCATATCAGTTCCAACCCCTTGGCAAAGCGTTGCGCGTTCATTTGGTATCCAGTGGCCGAGGCTTTCAAGCCCGCGATTTCGGTCTCAGACAGGCTGCGCACAACCTTGTTGGTGCCCACGACCAGACTTCCTGCGGGAATTTCCTTGCCTTCCGTAATCAACGCCCCTGCCCCGATCAAACAATTGTCGCCAATCACCGCCCCGTTCAAAACCGTAGCCCCCATACCGATCAAAACCTGATCACCCAAGGTGCACCCATGCAAAATTGCCTTATGCCCGATGGTGCAATCGCGCCCTGTTTTCAACGGATAGCCAATGTCTGTATGCAAAACCGAATTTTCCTGGACATTGCTGCCCTGCCCGATCTCGATAAGCTCATTATCCCCGCGCAAAACCGCGCCAAACCAGACCGAAGTTTCGGCGTTCAACACGACGTTGCCCATGACATGGGCCCCCGGGGCGATCCACGCAGTCCCATCCACAACAGGCCCACGCCCGTCCAAGCCATAAACACTCACGAGCGCGCCTCAAATTCAGCATTCAACCGTCGCACGACCTCGACCAAATGCGGTTGTTGATCCAAACGCAGCCGTTCTGCGGCAATGATTGTTTTCAAATAGGCCTCCGTTTCATCAAGGTTATCATTGACCAAGACATAGTCGTATTCCGGCCAGTGACTGATCTCATCGCGACTTTTTTGCATGCGGTTGGCGATGATGTCCTCAGCATCTTGGCCCCGTGCAATCAAGCGGCGTTCCAATTCAGGGATCGATGGCGGCAGGATGAAAATCGACAGGGCATGTTTGCCCAAAGCCGAGTTGCGGATTTGTTGTCCGCCCTGCCAGTCGATGTCAAAAACCACATCGCGTCCTTGCGAAATGGCTGCTTCAACAGGCGCACTGGGGCTGCCATAAAGATTGCCAAAGACATCGGCATGTTCCAGCATTTCACCCTGCGCGATCATGTCTTCAAATTCGGCTCGCGTGCGGAAATAATATTCACGACCATCTTCTTCGCCCGTGCGCGGGGCGCGGGTGGTGGCGGACACCGAAAAACTGAGGCTGGGATCCCACGTCATCAACCGCCGCGCCAAAGTGGATTTTCCAGCGCCAGACGGGGATGACAAGATGATCAAAAGCCCCCTGCGTTGTGCCTCGTTTTGGGCCATTGCCTACTCCACGTTCTGGATTTGCTCACGCATCTGCTCTATCAGCGCTTTAAGCTCTAGACCCACAGCGGTCAACTCGGTGTCACTGGATTTCGAACACAAAGTATTGGCCTCGCGGTTAAATTCTTGCGCCAGAAAATCCAGACGGCGGCCTACCGGAATGTCCTCGGCCAACAGATCCCGCGCGGCTTTGACATGGGCTGCGAGCCGGTCGATTTCTTCGGTGATGTCCGCTTTGATCGCAAGTAGCGCCAATTCCTGCGCCAATCTGTTTGGATCCACCTCACGGCCATTTTGCAAAACCGTATCCAATGCGCGCTGAACGGAGACCGCAGTTTTATCCTTGCGGGCCTCGGCCAAGGCAGCCGCCTTTTTCGACAGGGTTTCAATCTGCGACAAATGATCCAGCAAGACCAACTGCAAACTGACCCCTTCAGCGGCGCGCATTTTACAAAAAGCGTCAATGATCGGACCCAGATCCGCGATGAGGGCTTTGCCAAGGCTTGCGGTGTCCTGGCTTTGTTGGCCACCTTCCAGCACGCCCCGAAATCCCAAAACATCGGCCGCACTGGTAGGCGCCAAACTGACCATGGCGTCATGGGCCGCTGTTTCCACTTCGGCCAGTGCCAACAACACGGATTTCAACGCGCTCTGGTCCAATTCAAGCGCTTGGTCGCTGCCTTCATTGGTCACGCGTAGGGTCAAATGAATGCTGCCGCGCCCCAAGGATTTGGTTAACGCGGCTCGGATTTGTGCCTCTAGACCATCGATCCAATCGGGCACCCGCAACCGTAAATCCAACCCTTTTGCATTAACGCCGCGCAGGTCCCACTGCCACGAAAATTCAGCCTGTGTGCCCGTTCCTGTGGCATAGGCTGTCATTGAGTGCGTCATCAAAATCCCCATATTTGCTTGGCTGTGGTGTGTAGGCATTGGGCCCAGCCCGTGCAAGCCGACTCTTTTGAAGCGTGTGTTCGGCAAGTTCACTTGCGTTAACCAAAACCTCAATTCCATTAAGATTTTATTTAACTTGACGCTTTAACCACTTTGAAAATTTTCACTCTGCAAAGGCGCAATTTTTAGATAAACCTCTGTCTAAATCCATCGTGGTGGGGGCCACGGCAGCACATGCTGCAAAGCTTGGGACAAAGAATATGCACGACGATACAGACTTTGCCGCACCAGAGGCCGACACTAAAAAAGCACCGACTATAAAGTCGGTTCCTACCGCTCATCCTGATCAAAATACCGTGGTTCAGTTAGAGCAGAAAAAACCCGACTACCGCTTTCCCGAGATTACAAAGCTTGAGGCCTATTGGGCCGCTTTACGCAAGGGGCGTTTGGTGCCAAAACGCGCTGACGTGAACCCACGTGGCATCGAAAGCTGCCTTGAATATGCATTTATTGCCGAAGAAGTGGCCCCGGGTTTGGCCCGGTTCCGCATCGCAGGCATGCACTTGTCAGAATTAATGGGAATGGACGTGCGTGGCATGCCGGTCTCGTCCTTTTTCAAGGCGAATGCCCGCACCCAATTGCGCGACGCGTTGAAAGCCGCATTTGAGGGTCCTGCTATCGTCAAATTGGACCTCACCGCACGGGGCAGCTTTGGCAATCCACATATCACGGGCAAATTGATCCTCTTGCCTTTGGCCGATGAAACCGGTGCCGTGACCCGTGTTTTGGGCGCGTTGGTCACCATTGGGCCGATTGGCCGTGGGCCGCGGACTTTCGAGATTTTGAACTCTGAGGTCACTCCGCTGGAAGGTCACATTCAAATCGATACCCTGCCCCACCGCACGGTCGAGGCAACAGCGCCAAAGGCCCAGCCCAAAGGCAAAGCCACACGTGTGCCGTACCTGCGTGTTTTGGACTTCGATAATTAAAATTTAGCAAAAGCTTATAACAAAGCCCGAGGCATAAATGCACTCGGGCTTTACTTTTTCCACTAGCAAAAACTCGCGGTTCGCGCCGTAGGTTAAACCGCAACCTCGCTAAGGGTTTCGCGTCGTGCAGACAGTTCTTCTGCCACCAAGAATGCCAATTCCAAAGACTGGCTGGCGTTAAGGCGTGGGTCGCAGGCTGTGTGGTATCTATCCGACAGATCCTCGTCAGTAACCGCACGGACACCGCCTGTGCATTCAGTCACGTCCTTGCCGGTCATCTCGAAATGCACACCGCCGGGCACTGTGCCTTCTGCCGCATGAATGCCAAAGAATTCGCGTACTTCGCGCAAAACAGACTCAAACGGCCGTGTTTTGTACCCGGTCGAGGATTTGATCGTGTTGCCATGCATCGCATCACAGGACCACAGCACGTTTGCGCCTTCTTCTTTCACAGCCTTGATCAGACGTGGCAGATGATCGCCCACAGATCCCGCACCAAAACGCGCAATCAGTGTCAAACGGCCTGCCTCATTTTCCGGGTTCAACTTGGACATCAGCACCTTGAGGTCTTCAGCCGTGGTTGTTGGACCACATTTCAGACCGATCGGGTTTTGCACGCCTGAACAGAACTGAACATGTGCGCCATCAGGCTGACGCGTCCGGTCGCCGATCCAGATCATGTGACCGGATCCTGCAATCCATTTACCAGAGGTGCTATCAACACGTGTCAGTGCCTCTTCGTATTCCAACAACAGCGCTTCGTGGCTGGTGTAAAAATCAACGGATTGCAGCGTGTGCGCCGTTTCCTGGTTCACACCTGCCGCGCGCATGAAATCCAAGGTGTCGGAAATCCGGTTGGTCATGTCACGGTAGGCCGCGGCTTTTTCACCTTCGGCAAAGCCCAAAGTCCAACCGTGCACTTGATGCACATCCGCATAGCCGCCCGTTGAAAACGCACGCAACAAGTTCAGCGAGGCGGCGGCCTGCGTGTAGGCCTGCAACATCCGCTGCGGATCTGGGATGCGATCTTCGGGCGTGAAATCAAAACCGTTGATGATGTCGCCACGGTAGCTGGGCAATTCCTGATCGCCCTTAGTTTCGGTATTGGCCGAACGCGGCTTGGCAAATTGACCCGCAACGCGACCCACTTTGATCACAGGAACCTTGGCGCCATATGTCAGCACCATTGCCATTTGCAGCATCACTTTGAAGGTATCGCGGATTGTATCGGCAGAAAATTCGCTAAAACTTTCGGCACAATCGCCGCCCTGCAGCAAAAACGCTTCACCGCGGGACGCAGCGGCCAGTTTGGCCTTCAGGCTGCGGGCCTCGCCTGCAAAAACCAAAGGTGGATATTTCGACAATTGCGCCTCAACCGAGTTCAATTCGGCCTGGTCCACATAGTCTGGCATCTGCACGCGTGGCAGGCTGCGCCAGTCAGATTTTTGCCATTTGGTCATCGCTTTTGCTCCCGTTAGCGGTATCACGCAGCCCGTATATTCTGCATTGCGGCTAATGCCAATGCTGTTTGGGCTTGATCCTGCGTTTCAATGCGTGTTGATGTCGCGATACGACCACCAAGGATGCGAAAATGTCCGTACAAAACCCCACCGTCGACATTTCTATGACCCCCGACAAACCAAAGCACTTTGTGTTTGTTCTGATGGATAACTTTACGTTGCTGTGCTTTTCAGCGGCTTTAGAATCTTTGCGGATCGCAAACCGCATGTCCGGGCAAGACTTGTTTTCGTGGTCTTTGGCCAGTGAGGGGGGCAGCCCCGTGTCCTGCTCTGCAGGCACTGAATTTAACGTCACCGATGATTTGGGTGAAGTTTCGCGTGACGACACTGTTTTACTGTGCGGCGGCATAGACGTCCAAGCCGCCACCACCAAACGCATTCTCAATTGGCTGCGGCGCGAGGCCCGTCGGGGTGCTACAATAGGTGGGCTTTGCACAGCCACATATGCTTTGGCCAAGGCCGGACTGTTGGACGGCAAAAAGGCCACGATCCACTGGGAAAACCAAGACAGCTTTACCGAGGAATTTGATGAGGTCGAGCTGACCAAATCCGTGTTTGTGGTGGACGGCAATCGCTACACCACAGCAGGCGGCACATCTTCGATCGATTTGATGCTCAAACTTATTGCCGACACCTATGGCGAGGAATTGGCCAATGCGGTCGCCGACCAGCTGATTTATTCGTCAATCCGCACGGACCAAGACACCCAACGCCTGTCCGTGCCAACACGGATCGGGGTGCGACATCCAAAGCTGAGCCAAGTGATCCAGATGATGGAAAACAACATCGAGGAACCGATCAGCCCCTCGGTCTTGGCCAAGGACGTCGGCATGTCGACCCGGCAATTGGAACGTCTGTTTCGCCGGTATCTGAACCGCTCGCCTAAGCGATACTATATGGAGTTACGCCTGCAAAAGGCCCGCAATCTACTGATGCAAACCGATATGAGTGTGATCAACGTGGCTTTGGCTTGCGGGTTTGCCTCGCCCTCGCATTTCTCAAAATGCTATCGTTCGCATTATTCCACGACGCCCTACCGCGAACGCGGGGCGCAGGCCGCACGCCTGTCAATCTGACGCTATTTGGCTGATACTATTTGGGCGTGACGCGGTAGGCGGCCCCCTGCCCCACGCTTAGAAACCAAATACTGCCATCAGGGGCCTCCACGACATCGCGCACGCGTTGCGTGGCGTCTGATTTGATCTGTTCAACTTCACGGGAGCTGCGTGGATCAAGCCGACTAATGTAGTCAAACTTGAGTGATCCAACAAACATCGACCCCTTCCATTCGGGCCAAAGAGCGCCGGAATAAATCATCATCCCCGAAGGGGCGATGGACGGATCCCAATAGAATTCGGGCTGCTGCATGCCCGCTTTGGCGGTGCCCTCGCCAATCTTTGCTCCAGAATAATGTTCCCCATAAGAAATCACTGGCCAGCCAAAATTTGCGCCTTTGGTAATGCGATTCACCTCGTCACCACCCTTTGCCCCATGCTCAACCACCCACAGATTGCCAGCGTTGTCCAAAGCCGCCCCTTGCGGATTGCGGTGCCCGTAGGACCAGATATGCGGTTGCGCCTCGGACTGGTCCACAAACGGGTTTGACGCAGGCACTGTGCCATCACGATTGACGCGCACAACGGATCCGTTCTGTACCGACAAATCCTGTGCCGACGGACGATCCCCCCGATCCCCGATGGTCAAAAACAGACTGCCATCGCGGGCCTCAACGATCCGGCTGCCAAAGTGCCGCCCGCCGGTACTGCCCTGCGCCAGCTCAAAGATCACGCGCACATTGCGCAACCGGCCTTGGTTTGCGTCAAACTCGGCAACAGCCAGAGCCGTCCCAGCCCCACGACCCTGCTTTTTCGAGAAACTGAAGAAAACCTCGCTGCTTTGGGCAAAATCACGAGGCACCATTACATCCAACAGCCCGCCTTGGCCCTGCACGGCGATACGTGGCAGTCCTTTGATCACATTTACCTCGCCGTTTTTGGCATGCAGCAAGCGGCCATCCCGTTCCGTCACCAAAACACTGCCATCTGGCAAAAACCCAAGCCCCCAAGGTTCATCCAAACCACGGATCATCGGGACCACCTCAACATCGGGCTGACTGGTGCTAAATGCCGCCAGCGGCTGGGTGAAGATCAACAAAAGAACAAGCGCGCGCCACATCAGAAACCCTCCAGTTTTGGTCTGACCTTCAACCTAAGCGGTGCCTGCCCAAGTTCAAATCACGGTTTCGCGTGAGTGCCGATTTATTTGCCTGTTTTTCGTGGCGTAAAGAGGCCCATTGCCTGCATGAGTCACTTTTCATTCTGAAAAACTTAGCTACTGTCTTGACCAGTCACAAAATGTCCTAGGGAGACTAAAAATGAAAAAGCTGCTTACAGCAACTGCACTTACCAGCATCATGGCGTCCAGCGCCTTTGCCGGTAGCCATTCTGAAACCGTAAAAATCGGCGTGATTTTGGGCTTTACGGGTCCGATTGAATCGCTGACACCGTCCATGGCAGACGGCGCTGAATTGGCGATGAAAGAAGTCACAGACGGCGGCAAGCTGTTGGGCGGCGCCAAGGTGGAAGCTGTGCGTGCGGACAGCACATGTATCGATTCCGCAGCGGCCACTGCAGCAGCAGAACGTCTGATCACAGCTGATGGGGTCAAAGGCATCATGGGTGCAGATTGTTCCGGTGTTACTGGTGCGATTTTGGCAAACGTTGCTTTGGCAAACGGTGTTGTCATGGTATCCCCATCGGCCACATCCCCTGCCCTGACCACAGCTGAAGACAATGGTTTGTTCTTCCGCACAGCCCCGTCGGATGCACGCCAAGGCGTTGTTATGACAGAGGTTTTGATGGAAGAAGGCATCAAGTCCGTGGCGTTGACATACACAAATAACGACTATGGCAAAGGTTTGGCCGACGCATTCCAAGCGGCCTATGAAGCAGCCGGTGGCGAGGTTACCATTTCTGCAGCCCACGAAGACGGCAAAGCCGACTATTCCGCCGAAGTGGGTGCCTTGGCATCCGCTGGTGGTGACCGTTTGGTTGTTGCAGGCTATGTAGACCAAGGCGGGTCCGGCATCGTGCGCTCTGCATTGGACAGCGGTGCGTTTGACACGTTCCACTTCCCAGACGGCATGATCGGCGCAAAACTGGAAGAAAACTTTGGTTCTGAGATCGACGGCTCCACTGGCCAGCACCCCGGCACAGACAGCGAAGGCGTTGCAATGTTTGCTGAAATGGTTGGCGATGCATTTGACAGCACGTCTCCGTTCACACCAGAAAGCTACGACGCTGCAGCTTTGATTATGTTGGCCATGCAGGCAGCAGAGTCCTCGGATCCGGCTGACTACAAAGGCAAAATTGAAATGGTCGCAAACGCTCCGGGTGAAAAGATTTTCCCAGGTGAGTTGAACAAGGCTTTGGAAATTCTCGCGGGCGGTGGCGACATCGACTATGTGGGTGCCTCGGCAGTTGAGCTGGTAAACGGTGGCGAAAGCGCCGGCAACTACCGCCAGATCAAATTGGAAAACGGCGTCATCGAGACAGCCAAATACCGCTAAACCAAACATAGAAAAGCGCGGGCCTGAGGGTTCGCGCTTTTCTCATCTACCAAGAGCTGGTCAAAATCAGCCGCTGAAAAACCACCCGGGGACCCTATGATATCCGTAAATAATATCGTCAAAAGTTTTGGCGGCTTTCGGGCTGTCGATGGTGCGACGCTGGAGATTGCCGAAGGGTCAATCACCGGCCTCATCGGCCCTAATGGTGCGGGAAAAACCACTCTTTTCAATGTGATTGCGGGTGTTCTTAATCCATCATCTGGCGTCGTGCGCATGGATGGTGAGGATATCACGGGCCTGCCGCCCCATACATTGTTTGAAAAAGGGCTGCTGCGTACTTTCCAAATTGCCCATGAATTTTCGTCCATGACCGTGCAGGAAAACCTGATGATGGTGCCCTCTGGTCAATCCGGCGAGACGCTTTGGAACACATGGTTTGGACGCAAGCGCATTGCGGATGAAGAACGCGCCCTGCGCGCCAAGGCCGATGAAGTTTTAGATTTTCTCACTGTGGATCACTTGACCCATGAACGGGCCGGAAACCTGTCCGGTGGGCAAAAGAAATTGCTAGAGCTTGGCCGGACAATGATGGTTGATGCCAAAATCGTCTTTTTGGACGAAGTCGGTGCCGGTGTGAACCGAACTTTGCTCAATACCATCGGCGATGCGATTCTGCGTCTGAACAAAGAGCGCGGTTATACCTTTTGTATGATCGAACACGATATGGATTTTATCGGCAGGCTCTGTGATCCGGTGATTTGTATGGCAGAGGGCAAGGTTCTGGCCCAAGGT
This sequence comes from Algirhabdus cladophorae, assembly GCF_044772865.1. Classification (GTDB taxonomy): domain Bacteria; phylum Pseudomonadota; class Alphaproteobacteria; order Rhodobacterales; family Rhodobacteraceae; genus Algirhabdus; species Algirhabdus cladophorae. The sequence goes on along the minus strand of NZ_CP173029.1, from coordinate 1,625,400 downwards.
ACGATTGATGAGATCAAGTCGAATGAGGCTGTGATCGAGGCCTATTTGGGCACGGGCCTTAAGAACAAGGAAGCGTCGTAATGTGTTGTTTCCGCTGGGATTTGAGTATTTTTGGAAAAAAGAAACGGGATGGATCACATGTCTGAGCCGTTTTTGATCGGGGATGGCATGACCGGTGGCTATGGCACTGGCGCGGACATCTTGCACGATTGTACGATTGCCGTGAACACAGGTGAGATTGCTGTGATCGTTGGGCCTAATGGGGCCGGTAAATCTACCGCAATGAAGGCCGTGTTTGGGATGTTGAACATCCATACTGGCGCAGTGCGGTTGCAAGGCGAGGATATTACAAAGCTCACTCCGCAAGCGCGGGTGGCCAAGGGGATGGCTTTTGTGCCGCAGACCCACAACATCTTTACGTCCATGACCGTTGAAGAAAACCTTGAGATGGGGGCGTTTTTGCGCCGGGACGACATTCGTCAGACCATTGAACAGGTCTATGAACTGTTTCCGATTTTGGGCGACAAGCGTCGTCAGGCCGCGGGCGAACTATCAGGTGGCCAGCGCCAGCAAGTGGCTGTGGGTCGCGCACTTATGACACAGCCGTCCGTGTTGATGTTGGATGAGCCGACGGCCGGTGTTTCACCAATTGTGATGGATGAGCTTTTTGACCGGATTATCGAGGTCGCGCGCACAGGCATTTCGATCCTGATGGTGGAACAAAACGCACGACAAGCCCTTGATATCGCAGACAAAGGGTATGTTTTGGTGCAAGGGCGCAACGCCTTTACAGACACGGGTCAGGCCCTGCTGAATGACCCCGAAGTCCGCAAAAGTTTCTTGGGAGGGTAGCGTGCGTTTCGTATCTATTTTGAGTGTTTTGACCCTGTTGGCCACACCTGCGGCAGCCATAACATTTGACTGTGGGTTCTTTCAGTTGTGCATGGGCGAGGATGAAAACACCTGCCAAGACGCAGGCTATAAAGTCACGGTCGAGGCTGCCACAACGGCCACGCCGATGATGACCACAGTGGACGAAAGTTACGCCGTGCAATCCCGTCAACAGATGGATGCCGAGACGTGGATGTACGCAGGCACGCGGGCCGATGGCGGGATTGAAAGCCTGCAACTGCACGCCTCTGGCAAGGCCCTGTTTGTGCAGGAGGTCAGCATGGATGGGGTAACCGGTTCGACCCTGCGCCACGGCATCTGCACGGTGGTCCAATGAGGGTGCCATATAGCGTATGGCAGGTGTATGGCTGGCGCATGGCTGCTGTATGGCTCTGCGCGATACCAAATATCGCCGCAGCAGCTGTCACGCACTGTGCGTTTACCCAAGAATGTCTGATTGCTGACGACTGTTACGAGACAAATTTCTCAGCCAGCTTGGAAAGCCAAGGCAAAGACACCTTCACCAACGCAGATCAATCCGTGGAAGTGGCTGCCACGATGGGGCGTCTGGTCAGCGATGCAGAAACCCTGCCCGGCCTGCTGGCCTTTCACAAAGACCATCCTGACAAATTGCCGTCGCTTTTTGTCAGCCTTCCCGGTCAAGCGGGCCATTGGATGACGATCCAAGAGGATGGTGCGACGTTTTATACGGTTCATTTGGCCAAGGCTGAATTGGCTATCACATATCGCGGCACATGTAAGATGAAAGCAGAGTAATGGACTTTCTTAATGCCCTTGTGGCCCTTTCAAACTTTGTCCTGATCCCGGGGCTGGCCTATGGCGCGCAATTGGCCTTGGGCGCTTTGGGCGTCACACTGATCTACGGCATTTTGCGGTTTTCCAACTTTGCCCATGGGGACACGATGGCCTTTGGGGCGATGTGCACCATTCTTGTGACATGGCTGTTTCAAAGCTGGGGGATCAGCATTGGCCCGTTTCCGACGGCGCTTTTGGCCCTGCCCTTTGGGATCGCGGCGACGATCCTGCTGCTGCTGGGTACCGATAAGCTGGTCTATCAGTTCTACCGCACGCAAAAAGCGGCACCCGTGATCCTTGTCATCGTCTCCATGGGGGTGATGTTTATCATGAACGGGCTGGTGCGCTTTGTCATTGGACCAGGCGATCAACGGTTTGCCGATGGGGAACGGTTTATCATTTCTGCACGCGACTTTAAGGCTATGACCGGTTTGCGTGAAGGGTTGGCCATCAAGACGACCCAAGGGATCACTGTGATTACAGCCGTTATTGTTGTGGCCTTGCTGTTCTATTTCCTTAATCGCACACGCACTGGCAAATCCATGCGTGCCTTTTCCGATAACGAGGATCTGGCGCTTCTTTCGGGCATCAATCCAGACCGTGTGGTGATGGTGACTTGGGTGATCGTGGCCTGCCTTGCGACGATTGCAGGGGTTCTGTACGGCCTTGATAAATCGTTCAAACCCTTCACCTATTTCCAACTGCTTCTGCCGATTTTTGCCAGTGCAATCGTCGGTGGTTTGGGCAATCCGATCGGCGCGATCGTCGGTGGGTTTGTCATCGCGTTTAGCGAAGTGACCATAACCTATGCGTGGAAAAAAGTACTGACTTATGTGCTGCCCGACAATCTGGACCCCAGCGGATTGGTGCAGCTTTTGTCGACGGATTACAAATTCGCCGTGTCCTTTGTGATCCTGATCATCGTTTTGTTGTTCCGACCTACTGGCCTGTTTAAGGGGAAATCCGTATGACCCTCTTTCTTATCCCTTTGTTTGCGGCCCTGATCGGTCTGAACGTGATGGCGCGTCGCCAAGAGCAGGATCGCCTGAACGTGTTGACCATGTTTGCCATCGTCTTGGCTTTGGTCCTTGCCACTGGTTTTTTACAAAGCTGGAACGTGGCCCTACAGATCGTCAACTTTGGCTTGATCAGCGCAATTCTAGCATTGGGCGTGAACCTGCAATGGGGCTATGCAGGCCTGTTTAACATCGGGATCATGGGCTTTGTCGCCTTGGGCGGTTTGGCCACGGTGCTGGTTTCGATGCCGCCAACCGAGGGTGCAATGGCCGCTGGGGGTCTGCGCATCTTATTAGGACTGGCCCTAGGGGCTGGCACAATTGTTGGTGCGATTTTGTTCCGCAGTAAAACCGCCGCTGGACGCATTCGTAATCTGGGGACAGTTGTCATTCTGATCGCTGGGTTTTTCCTGTTCCGTTTTGTATTTGATGGCGGTGTTGCAGGCGTTGAGGCGATTGATCCAGCCGCCACTGGCAACCTTGGTGGGCTTGGTCTGCCAGTCATTCTCGCTTGGCCCGTGGGCGGTTTAATTGCTGCGGGGGCAGCCTGGGTGATTGGGAAAACAGCGCTTGGCCTGCGGTCGGATTACTTGGCGATTGCGACCCTCGGGATTGCCGAGATCGTTATCGCTGTCATGAAAAACGAGGATTGGCTGTCGCGAGGCGTCAAGAACGTCAACGGTATCCCGCGGCCAGTGCCTTATGAGATCGATCTGCAGAACTCTGCCAGCTTTGTCGAGCGCGCCCAAGGTTTGGGATTGGATCCTGTCACCGCCTCCTCGCTCTATGTCAAACTCAGCTATTCGGTTCTCTTTGCCATCGTTCTGGCGATCCTACTGGTGTTGGCCCAATTGGCCCTAAAATCGCCATGGGGCCGGATGATGCGCGCGATCCGCGACAACGAAGTCGCAGCCGAGGCTATGGGCAAAGACGTCACGCGCCGCCACTTGCAGATTTTTGTTCTGGGCTCGGCCATTTGCGGCGTGGCAGGTGCGATGATGACTTCGCTCGATGGTTTGCTGGCACCAACCAGCTATCAGCCCCTGCGCTTTACCTTCCTTGTTTGGGTCATGGTGATCGTTGGCGGATCGGGCAATAACTTTGGGGCCGTTTTGGGCGGATTCATTATCTGGTTCTTCTGGATCCAAGTGGAGCCTATTGGGCTGCTGCTGATCGAAGCCCTGACCGCTGGGATGGCCGAAACCAGCCCGCTGCGGCTGCATCTGATCGACAGTGCCGCTCATATGCGCCTTCTGACCATGGGGGTGATCCTGCTGCTGGTGCTTAGGTTCAGTCCACGTGGATTGATCCCAGAGAAGTAAACGACAAAAAATGCCGTTTTTGGTGGATGGTTTTGGGGTGGCTGGATTAGTCTGACCGCAACTTTGAGGAAGGATTGCGCCCATGAAAACCACCACCCGCGTTGTTGTGATCGGAGGCGGCGTTGTGGGCTGCTCGGTGTTGTATCACCTGACCAAATTGGGCTGGTCTGATGTGATGTTGCTGGAGCGGTCCGAGTTGACAAGCGGGTCCACGTGGCACGCAGCTGGTGGGTTTCATACACTCAACGGCGACACGAATATGGCCGCGTTGCAGGGCTATACGATCAAGCTTTATCGTGAGTTGGAGGAGATCACCGGCATGTCTTGCGGCTTGCATCATGTGGGTGGTGTGACGCTGGCAGACACCAAAGAACGCTTTGATATGCTGGTCGCGGAACGGGCCAAGCACCGCTATATGGGCCTTGAGACAGAAATCGTCACGCCAGATGAGATCCGAAAAATCGCCCCGATCACCAATACCGACGGCATCCTTGGCGCGCTTTATGATCCGCTGGACGGGCATTTGGATCCCTCGGGCACCACCCACGCCTATGCCAAGGCCGCTAGGATGGGTGGCGCCACCATAGAGACCCACACGAAAGTCACGGCAACCACCCAACGCCCCGATGGCACATGGGATGTGGTCACGGACAGGGGCACTATTCACACCGAACATGTGGTCAATGCCGCAGGTCTCTGGGCGCGCGAAGTCGGGGCGATGGCGGGTGTTTATTTCCCGCTGCACCCGATGGAACACCAATACCTTGTGACCGAGGACATTGCAGAAATTTACGAACGCGATACCGAGCATCCCCATGTGATGGATCCTGCCGGTGAAAGCTATCTGCGCCAAGAAGGACGCGGTCTATGCATCGGGTTTTATGAACAACCCTGTAAACCTTGGGCGGTGGATGGCACGCCGTGGGACTTTGGTCACGAGTTGTTGCCAGATGATCTGGACAAGGTCGAGGCTTCGGTCGATTTCGCTTACAAACGCTTCCCCGTTCTGGAACGTGCTGGCATCAAGTCTGTGATCCATGGGCCGTTCACCTTTGCGCCCGATGGCAACCCGCTGGTAGGTCCTGTGCCCGGTATGCGTGGGTATTGGTCGGCCTGTGCGGTGATGGCAGGGTTCAGCCAAGGCGGCGGCGTGGGCCTGATGTTGGCCCAATGGATGATCGAGGGCGAGACAGAACGCGACACCTTTGCCATGGACTGTGCCCGCTTTGGCGATTGGATCAGCCCGGGCTACACCCGACCCAAGGTGATCGAGAATTATCAGCGCCGGTTCAGCGTAAGTTACCCGAACGAGGAACTGCCCGCGGCGCGGCCCATGATGCAGACGCCAATGTATCAGACCTTTGACCAAATGGGCGCAGTTTGGGGGGCGCAATACGGGTTGGAGGTGCCAAATTACTTTGCCCAAGGCGATGAACCACGGTTCGAGACGCCGTCATTCCGCCGCTCCAACGCATGGGAGGCCACCAAACGCGAGGTCATGGCCGTGCGCAACAGCGTCGGCATCAACGAGGTGCATAACTTTGGCAAGTACCAAGTCCGCGGTCCAAATGCGCGCGCGTGGCTGGATAAAATCATGGCGGGCCGCATCCCCACAATCGGTAGGTTGTCGCTCACGCCCATGTTGTCCCATAAGGGCCGACTCATTGGCGATTTCACAGTCTCTTGTTTGGCCGAGGACAAGTTTCAGCTGACCGCATCTTATGGCTCGCAAGCCTATCACTGGCGCTGGTTTTTACAACATGAGGATAGCGGCGTAAGTATCGACAATATAAGCGATAAATGGAACGGATTTCAGGTGGCTGGCCCCAATGCAGGCAAGGTTTTACAGGGCTGCACGCGCTATGATTTGAGCCAAATGAAGTTCATGGATGTGCGTCAAATCGTGGTTGGATTGGTACCCTGCGTGGTGCAACGGGTCAGCTACACGGGCGATCTGGGGTTCGAGATCTATTGCGACCCCATGCAGCAACAAAGCCTGTGGACAACTCTGTGGGCCGCTGGTCAGCCTTACCATATCCGGCCCTTTGGAATGCGGGCGATGATGTCGTTGCGGCTGGACAAATTCTTTGGCTCATGGATGGCCGAATTTTCGCCTGATTACACTGCGGCAGAGACGGGATTGGATCGTTTCATTAGCTTCAAGAAAAACGTGGATTTCAATGGCCGGGCTGCGGCAGAGGCCGAACGGGCCACACCCCCTGCCCGCCAGTTGGTCAGTTTCGAGGTCGACGCAGAGGACGCAGATGTGGTGGCGTATGAGCCAGTGTTCATCGACGGCGAAGTCCAAGGCTTCTGCACCTCAGGTGGGTATTCGCACTATGCGGGCAAATCCATCGCCATGGCTCTGATCCCACGAGACAAAGCCAAAAACGGCCTAGAGGCGCAGATCGAAATTCTGGGATCGTTACGGCCTGCGAAACTGATCACCGAGCCGCTTTTTGATGCAGACGGGGCACGCATGCGTGGCTGATCTGGCGATCCTTTTGCCCGCTGCTGGGGCTTCATCCCGTATGCAAGGCGCCGATAAGCTGTTGCAGGATGTTGATGGCCAGCCCTGCTTGCGGCATATGGCACGACGAGCGTTGCAAGCCAGTGATCACGTGATCGTCACGTTACCCGCGCTGGACCATCCGCGTGCCTCGGCCCTTCAGGGTTTGCACGTCACCGCGGTGCCTGTCCCCGATTGGGCCGATGGCATGTCCGCCTCGCTGAAGGCTGGCGTGACGCATGCCAAAGACGCTAAGGCGTTGATGATCGTCCCTGCAGATATGCCGGATATCACGGGCCAAGATATAGCCACATTGGCCGCTGTGTTTCGCGCCAGCGGTCTCGCGGTGCTGCAGGGTGCCAGCGCGGATGGACAAGCCGGACATCCGGTTATTTTTCACCGCAAGACCTATGGTGATTTTCACTTGCTCAGCGGTGACAAGGGCGCGGCCGCTGTGATCAAACGCCACGCAAAATCCCACGCTCTGTATCCGCTATCCGGCACCCGCGCCCTGCTGGATCTTGACAGCCCCCAAGATTGGGCCGCGTGGCGCAAATCCCGCTAAGTCAGCAGCCCGTTTTGGCGTTGTTCGCGGGCGTAGATGAAAAAGATGAAATTCATTGCGCACATCATCCACAATACCGTCGCAGCCTTGGGCCCTGCCACCGCATAAAGGCCCGGATCCGTAAAGAAGACCAGCCAAAGCACTGCTGCAATCAGCGCGAAAAAGGCCAGCGCCAGGGCAAACACAGCTTTGTCTTCACGCATCCACAGCAAAATTGCACCTAATACACCAGACCACGTGCCCAAACCCCATAAGCCATTGGCTACAAAGGGAAGTTCGGTGAAATAGGTGATCTGCTCGACCGGATAGGCCTCGAGGTATGCAGCGATATTGTACTGTGTGAGGATGTAGTCGACGCCCGCAAAGGCGAACCAAAGAAGCGCCAAAATTGTCATAGCCGTCAAATGAAATGGTCGTTGCATGGCCCTCGCCCTTTTATAATTTTCTGGGATCAAGGGTAACGCAGGAGCAACACCCATAAAGGGGAAAAATCACAAAAAAACGGAGGGCACTGGAGGTCCTCCGTTTTTCGTGCTGCCCGCCCCGATGAAAACCGGGACGGTATAGCTGCATATTACTTGGCCAGCAGTTTGGCTTCGTGCTTTTTCAACGTGCGGCGTGCGGCTGCGTAGTCTTGCAGACCTTCTGCCTTGGCCAATTCTGGGAACAGTTCCAGAATTTCGTCACGTTGCGCATCGTCGATGCCTTTGAGGGTGTAATCCCCGGGCTGGAAGCTTTCTGTCCATGTGCCATCCGACAGCACCACTTCGTGTTGATCGAACATGAAGTGGATATAGCTGGTCCGCACCACATCAACCACCTGCACCCCTGCGCCATCAACCAAATGCTTGGCTGCAGCAAGGACTTCGCTTTCTTCGAAGTACAGTTGCGGTTGATCACCGGAAATCAGCATGCGGTGGTTTGGCGAGACCATCATGTCGCGCTCTGGCAGACCATTGCCCAAGGACCCAGCGCGGATCAGAACCGGCTTGAGGTGTGGGCTGGACATCAGTTGCGCACCAGTCAGGTCTTTTGATCCCATCCACCGGATTTCCTGCAGGCCGTTGTCACGCGTGATGATCTTGTCACCAACTTGCAAATCTTGGACCAAACGTTCGCCTTGTGGCGTCGCAATCAGTGTACCCGGTGTAAAGCATGGGATGACTTCTTCGATTTCGGTGAAGGTCGTGGTGCCCGTGACGTTGCCGTCTGCATCCTTGTACTCCACAAAGCCGTCAAAGCCGTTCCCATTGCTGTCGGGACCAGTGTAGACCACGTTCAGGCTGCCATCCCCGGCAGAGCCGCGCAGATCCAGCACATCGTAGTCGTCGCCACCCGAACCACCGTCGATGGTGTCACCAGCCGTGATATGATCGAAGGTGTCGCGATCATCGCCACCATCCATCGTATCCTCGCCAGCGCCACCGGACAGGATGTCATCGCCGTCGCCACCAGTGATGGTGTCGTCGCCATGACCACCGATCAACTCATCGTTGCCTGTTCCACCGTCAATCGTGTCATCGTCAATGCCGCCGTCGATAAAGTCATCGCCTGCGTCACCGTTGAGGGTGTCATCGTCGTCTGCACCAAAGATCGTGTCGTTGCCGTCACCACCGTTGACGATGTCCATGCCGTTGTTTGGCACAAGATCGTCACCGATCAGCGGGTTAGCGCCCTCATCTGGGATATCCAGATTGTCAGGGAAGCCCAGATCGGGGTCGATGCCTGCGTAGATCGTGTCGTCGCCGTCGCCACCGTCAATGATGTCCGAGCCTTCGCCACCAACAATCCGGTCGTCGCCGTCGCCACCAAGGATGGTGTCTGCGTCGATACCACCGTCGATGATGTCGTCGCCTGTACCGCCTTCGATGTAGTCCTCGTCATCGCCGGTTGTGATGGTGTCATTGCCGTCGCCGCCAAAGACTGTATCACGATCGTCAAACGGATCCTCATCCGCAGGAATGAACGGAATAACAGTGTTCGGATCAGTGTCCGGATAGCCCAGATCAGTCAACGGGTTCGGATTGTTCGAAGATGTGTCGATCACATCATCGCCGTCACCACCATAGACCGTGTCCGACCCATCGCCCGAGATCACAGTGTCGTCGCCGTCGCCAGCTTCAACGATGTCATCATTGGGGTCTTCACCCGGCAGGATCGCGTCTTCGCCATCAATGACATCGCCATCGTTGGGGTCCACATAATCCGTATCGATCAGATCGTCGCCGTCTGTGCCCGACACGATGCCGTCACGGGGATCCTCACCAACCGTGACCGAAACAGTGGCCGTGTCTTGGCCGCCGTTACCATCAGTAATCGTGTAGGTGATCGTATCCACACCAGAGAAATCAGGATCTGGCGTATATTCCAGAGTGCCGTCTGGATTAACCTCAACCGTGCCATTCTCGGCAGTCACTGTGCCTGGCAGAACCGAAAGCGGATCGTCTTCTGGATCGCTGTCATTGCCCAACACGTCGATTGTGACAGGTGTCTCAAAGTCGGTGCTGTCCAGATCATCCACAGCCACTGGATCGTCATTGGTGCCCAGAACAGTGATCACAACTGTGGTTGTGTCCTGACCGCCATTACCGTCGGTGATTGTGTAGCTGACTTCAGTGGTTTCGGTTTCACCCGGTGCCAGATCATCAAACTCACCATTGGCATCAAAGTCATAAGTGCCGTCCGGGTTGATTGTGATCAGGCCACCATTGTCGCCTGCCACGGGCGTGCCGACCAATGTGTCGTCGCCATTGACGCCAATAACCGTCAGATCGTCGTTCTCTGGATCACTGTCGTTGTCCAGAACATTGCCGTCTACGTCGCCCGCATCTTCGTCTTGCGTTACAACGAGGTGATCACACTCTGCCGCAGGACCATCTTCGGTGCCTGTGACTGTGATTGTGACGGTTGTCTCGTCGGTGCCGCCGTTGCCGTCGGTGACGGTGTAGGTCACTTGGGTTTGTGCGGTTTCGCCTTCGCCCAGCTCATCAAAGTCGCCGTTGGGGTCAAAGCTGGCGGTGCCGTCTTCGTTGATCGTGATCAAGCCGCCGTTCGAGCCTTCGACAGGTTCGCCCACGTTGCCATCGTCACCCTCAACCGACCCAACCGTCAGGTCATCGCCTTCAGGATCGCTGTCATTGCCCAGAACATTGTCCAGAGTGATCACCGTATCCTGATCCGTCGCGTCTTCGTCCAACACAGCAACCGGCGCATCGTTTGTGCCCGTCACAGTGAACGTAACCGTCGCCGTATCCGTACCACCATTGCCGTCAGTGATCGTGTAAGACACTGTTGTGCTTGCGTTTTCGCCGGCACCCAGATCGTCAAACTCGCCATTGGCGTCAAAGTCGACCGAGCCGTCTGCGTTGATCACGAACAGACCGCCATTGTCGCCAGCCACAGGGCTGCCCACATTGTCGTCGTCGCCGTCAACTTCCAGAACTGTCAGCGTGTCGTCTTCTGGATCGCTGTCCACACCGTCGCCAGTGTCGTCGGTGATTGCATCGCCATCCACGTCGCCAAAGGCTTCGTCTTGCGAGACAAAATAGCTGCTGTCCACGGCATTTGGTGCATCATTCACACCTGTGACCGTGATGGTGACAGTGGCTTCATCCGTGCCGCCGTTGCCGTCAGTGATCGTGTACGTCACTGTGGTTTCTGCGGTTTCACCTTCGCCAAGCTCTTCGAACGCGCCGTTTGGATCAAAGCTGGCTGTGCCATCTTCGTTGATCGTGATCAGACCACCATTGTCGCCCGGAACCGGCGTGCCAGGGCCTCGCCGCCCACTTCCAAGACTTGCAGCGGATCGTCTTCGGGATCACTATCGTTGCCCAGAACATTGTCCAGAGGCGTGATTGTGTCCTCGTCGGCAGTGCCTGTGTCATCGGTGGCATCGGGACCATCGTTGACCTCGCCCACTGTCACTGTGACCGTGGTGGTGTCGGTGCCGCCATTGCCGTCAGAGATCGTGTAGGTGATCGTGTCCTCACCCGAGAAGTCGGGATCCGGCGTGTATTCCAGCGTGCCGTCCGGGTTGATCTCAACCGTGCCGTTTGGCGCTGTTGGATCGCCGATCACCGTCAACGTGTCGTCCTCTGGATCGCTGTCGTTGCCCAACACGTCGATGGTCACAGATGTGTCCTCGTCGGTCTCGGCTGTATCGGTCACAGCTATTGGCGCGTCGTTGGTGCCTGTGACTGTGATTGTGACGGTTGTCTCGTCGGTGCCGCCTTTGCCGTCGGTGACGGTGTAGGTCACTTGGGTTTGTGCGGTTTCGCCTTCGCCCAGCTCATCAAAGTCGCCGTTGGGGTCAAAGCTGGCGGTGCCGTCTTCGTTGATCGTGATCAAGCCGCCGTTCGAGCCTTCGACAGGTTCGCCCACGTTGCCATCGTCACCCTCAACCGACCCAACCGTCAGGTCGTCGCCTTCAGGATCGCTGTCATTGCCCAGAACATTGTCCAGAGTGATCACCGTATCCTGATCCGTCGCGTCTTCGTCCAACACAGCAACCGGCGCATCGTTTGTGCCCGTCACAGTGAACGTAACCGTCGCCGTATCCGTACCACCATTGCCGTCAGTGATCGTGTAAGACACTGTTGTGCTTGCGTTTTCGCCGGCACCCAGATCGTCAAACTCGCCATTGGCGTCAAAGTCGACCGAGCCGTCTGCGTTGATCACGAACAGACCGCCATTGTCGCCAGCCACAGGGCTGCCCACATTGTCGTCGTCGCCGTCAACTTCCAGAACTGTCAGCGTGTCGTCTTCTGGATCGCTGTCCACACCGTCGCCAGTGTCGTCGGTGATTGCATCGCCATCCACGTCGCCAAAGGCTTCGTCTTGCGAGACAAAATAGCTGCTGTCCACGGCATTTGGTGCATCATTCACACCTGTGACCGTGATGGTGACAGTGGCTTCATCCGTGCCGCCGTTGCCGTCAGTGATCGTGTACGTCACTGTGGTTTCTGCGGTTTCACCTTCGCCAAGCTCTTCGAACGCGCCGTTTGGATCAAAGCTGGCTGTGCCATCTTCGTTGATCGTGATCAGACCACCATTGTCGCCCGGAACCGGCGTGCCAGGGGCCTCGCCGCCCACTTCCAAGACTTGCAGCGGATCGTCTTCGGATCACTATCGTTGCCCAGAACATTGTCCAGAGGCGTGATTGTGTCCTCGTCGGCAGTGCCTGTGTCATCGGTGGCATCGGGACCATCGTTGACCTCGCCCACTGTCACTGTGACCGTGGTGGTGTCGGTGCCGCCATTGCCGTCAGAGATCGTGTAGGTGATCGTGTCCTCACCCGAGAAGTCGGGATCCGGCGTGTATTCCAGCGTGCCGTCCGGGTTGATCTCAACCGTGCCGTTTGGCGCTGTTGGATCGCCGATCACCGTCAACGTGTCGTCCTCTGGATCGCTGTCGTTGCCCAACACGTCGATGGTCACAGATGTGTCCTCGTCGGTCTCGGCTGTATCGGTCACAGCTATTGGCGCGTCGTTGGTGCCTGTGACTGTGATTGTGACGGTTGTCTCGTCGGTGCCGCCTTTGCCGTCGGTGACGGTGTAGGTCACTTGGGTTTGTGCGGTTTCGCCTTCGCCCAGCTCATCAAAGTCGCCGTTGGGGTCAAAGCTGGCGGTGCCGTCTTCGTTGATCGTGATCAAGCCGCCGTTCGAGCCTTCGACAGGTTCGCCCACGTTGCCATCGTCACCCTCAACCGACCCAACCGTCAGGTCGTCGCCTTCAGGATCGCTGTCATTGCCCAGAACATTGTCCAGAGTGATCACCGTATCCTGATCCGTCGCGTCTTCGTCCAACACAGCAACCGGCGCATCGTTTGTGCCCGTCACAGTGAACGTAACCGTCGCCGTATCCGTACCACCATTGCCGTCAGTGATCGTGTAAGACACTGTTGTGCTTGCGTTTTCGCCGGCACCCAGATCGTCAAACTCGCCATTGGCGTCAAAGTCGACCGAGCCGTCTGCGTTGATCACGAACAGACCGCCATTGTCGCCAGCCACAGGGCTGCCCACATTGTCGTCGTCGCCGTCAACTTCCAGAACTGTCAGCGTGTCGTCTTCTGGATCGCTGTCCACACCGTCGCCAGTGTCGTCGGTGATTGCATCGCCATCCACGTCGCCAAAGGCTTCGTCTTGCGAGACAAAATAGCTGCTGTCCACGGCATTTGGTGCATCATTCACACCTGTGACCGTGATGGTGACAGTGGCTTCATCCGTGCCGCCGTTGCCGTCAGTGATCGTGTACGTCACTGTGGTTTCTGCGGTTTCACCTTCGCCAAGCTCTTCGAACGCGCCGTTTGGATCAAAGCTGGCTGTGCCATCTTCGTTGATCGTGATCAGACCACCATTGTCGCCCGGAACCGGCGTGCCAGGGGCCTCGCCGCCCACTTCCAAGACTTGCAGCGGATCGTCTTCGGGATCACTATCGTTGCCCAGAACATTGTCCAGAGGCGTGATTGTGTCCTCGTCGGCAGTGCCTGTGTCATCGGTGGCATCGGGACCATCGTTGACCTCGCCCACTGTCACTGTGACCGTGGTGGTGTCGGTGCCGCCATTGCCGTCAGAGATCGTGTAGGTGATCGTGTCCTCACCCGAGAAGTCGGGATCCGGCGTGTATTCCAGCGTGCCGTCCGGGTTGATCTCAACCGTGCCGTTTGGCGCTGTTGGATCGCCGATCACCGTCAACGTGTCGTCCTCTGGATCGCTGTCGTTGCCCAACACGTCGATGGTCACAGATGTGTCCTCGTCGGTCTCGGCTGTATCGGTCACAGCTATTGGCGCGTCGTTGGTGCCTGTGACTGTGATTGTGACGGTTGTCTCGTCGGTGCCGCCTTTGCCGTCGGTGACGGTGTAGGTCACTTGGGTTTGTGCGGTTTCGCCTTCGCCCAGCTCATCAAAGTCGCCGTTGGGGTCAAAGCTGGCGGTGCCGTCTTCGTTGATCGTGATCAAGCCGCCGTTCGAGCCTTCGACAGGTTCGCCCACGTTGCCATCGTCACCCTCAACCGACCCAACCGTCAGGTCGTCGCCTTCAGGATCGCTGTCATTGCCCAGAACATTGTCCAGAGTGATCACCGTATCCTGATCCGTCGCGTCTTCGTCCAACACAGCAACCGGCGCATCGTTTGTGCCCGTCACAGTGAACGTAACCGTCGCCGTATCCGTACCACCATTGCCGTCGGAAATGGTATAGGTGATGCTGGTTTGGGCTGTTTCACCCTCGCCCAACTCATCAAAATCACCATCGGGATCAAAGAACACGTTGCCGCCATTGTTGACGGTGATCGTGCCACCATTGTCGCCATCAACCGTTGCACCTGAACCGAAAGGACCAAAAGGATCATCGATTGTATCGGTGTCAGCCCCATTGGAGACCGAGATTACGCGGATTTCGTCACCGTCGATATCGCTGTCAGCACCTGGAGCGTCGTCCAGAACATTGCCGTCAACATCATTTGCCGGATCGTTCTGAGTGGATTGGTAGCTGTTATCTACAGCCACGGGGCCATCGTTACTGCCTGTAATCGTTACGGTATATGTCGCAGTGTCTGTCCCGCCGTTGCCGTCGGTGATTGTATAGGTGATGGTTTCAGTAGCGGTTTCGCCTTCAGCCAGATCATCGAAGGCTGTGCCCGGATCATAAGAGATCGTATCGTTGTCGGGGTTAACAGTGAACGTGCCTTGAGTACCGCTGTCGTCGATCGACAGGATTTCGACGTCGTCCCCGTTTGGATCTGTATCGTTGCCTGTAACAACGAAATCTACCGTGCCATTTTCCTCAACAGTTGCGCTGTCGTCGTTGGCTGTTGGGTCATCATTAACCGGCGTGCCGAGGATGTTTTCGATCTCTTCAAAAGTGAAGGTGCCGGTCACATTGCCGTCGTCGTCCAACAATTGAACTGTGCCGCTGGTGCTGTCGTTGTCGTCGTCAACTGTTTCGTTGATGATGCGGAACGGGCCCACGTCGCGCAGATCCAGTGTATCGTTATCGTTGCCGCCTGTGGCACCATCGATCACATCGCCATCGGTCCCGCCGATGATTGTATCCGCACCGTCGCCGCCGCCGATGGTGTCTGCACCCTCGCCGCCTGTGATTATGTCGTCGCCTTTGCCGCCTTTGATCATGTCGTCGCCAGCGCCACCGATCAGGGTGTCATTGCCGTCTTCGCCAAAGAGCATGTCATCGCCGTCACCACCATCAAGGGTGTCGTCGCCGTCTTGGCCGTGGATCCAATCATTACCTGTGCCGCCGTCGACCACATCGTCGCCGGAGCCCATCCAGATCTCTTCGTTGCCAGCGCCACCAATGGCAACATCGTCGCCTGCGCCACCCAGAAGGATGTCGTTGCCGTCGCCACCTTCAAGACGGTCGTCGCCGTCGCCGCCTTCAAGGCGATCGTTGCCGTCACCCCCAAAGAGCGTGTCGTCGCCTTCTTCACCGACCAAACGGTCATGACCTTCGTCGCCGTAAAGTGTGTCGTTGTCGAGGCCGCCATAGAGAGTGTCGTTGCCAGCACCGCCGTAAAAGACGTCTTGGCCCGTACCTTGATCTGCACCTGTTGCGTCGTCGATGATGTCATCGCCGTCGCCACCGTAGATGGTATCGTTGCCTTCGTTCCCTTGCAGATTGTCGTTGCCGCCTTCACCGTAAATGATGTCGTCGCCAGCGCCGCCAAGAATTTTATCGTCACCGCCCACACCGTCATCGATGACTGGCGCGTCGAAATAGACGTCAGTGACGTTGATACCCGAGTTTTCATGGCCGTCTTGTGTGTGGTCCAAACGGATCATCGACACAGGGCCGGGAATTGTAACCAAGACCGAGTATTCTGTAGAGTTGTCAGGGGCATAGCCGCCATTACTGCTGGCAGTGTCGCCATTCAATGTGACTTTTGGTCCAACGCTGAGGTTGACAACAACAGGGTTGTTGTTGGCGTCAAACGCACGGATGCGCACAACACCGTCGCCGTCCACGTCGTTGACGCGGAATTCGACGTTTTCAACTTCGTTCGAGAAGTTCAGTTTGTAACCAGCCGAGCCGCTTTCGCCATTGGTGACGGAATACAGGCTGCTGTTTTCAGCAATGTTTTCGTCGCCATCATCGATACCCGACGTCAGCTGATGATTGCTTTCAAATTGGGTAGCTGCATTGCCGCCGCTGCTGAGGATCGAGAATTCGACGTCAACATTGCCAGTGTTTTGGGTAAAGCCATGGATATCGGCGTTGTTGCCAGTCGCATCGGGGGATTGGTCCCACTCAAAGCTTTCGCGGTAGGCGACACCGGCCGCCGGGCCTGCGTAGTTGCTGTCGCCATAGATAATATCGTCGCCGTCGTTGCCTTCGATGCAGTCATCGCCGGAGCCGCCGTAAATCTCGTCATCGGCAGCACCACCTTTTACAATATCGTCGCCGCCCAGTGCGTCGATGATATCGTCGTTCTGACCTTCACCTGGCAGGATCTGGTCATTGGCGTCGACACAGTCACCGTCTGGATCATCTGCGTAGTTGGCATCGATGACATCGTCGTCATTGCTGCCTTCAACCACGCCGTCCAAACCATCGGCTGCGGGGACTTCTTCAAAACAAATATTGTCAATGGCGCCCGAGCCGTTCAGCACGACCTCCATCTTGGCAACATTGTCGTAGTTCA
Source organism: Algirhabdus cladophorae (assembly GCF_044772865.1). Taxonomy (GTDB): domain Bacteria; phylum Pseudomonadota; class Alphaproteobacteria; order Rhodobacterales; family Rhodobacteraceae; genus Algirhabdus; species Algirhabdus cladophorae. The sequence continues at coordinate 1,608,626 of NZ_CP173029.1, read as the reverse complement.
CATCCATGACGCCTTGGCCGTTGTCACCTGTGGTGGTCAGGGGAAGAACCGCCATCAGGTTACCATCTGCGTCCCACAGGCAAACTTGGCCCGGGCTTTCAATATCGAGAACGTTGAAGTTGATCACTTTGGTCGGCTGATCAAACTCAAAGATAAACTTACCGCCGTGGGCTTCGTCATCGGGATCGTTGCTGTCGCCGTCTTCAGACAGGATCAGGACATTGCCGAGGTTGTTTGTCTCGAGGTCGTGATCCCCACCCGTTGGATTATCTGTATCGAAAATCATCACTGGGTTGGCAGCATTCGCGGACGAGATGGTCACCCCATTGGCGCTGTATTGATTGTTAACAATGTCGCCTGCGCTGAGATTGTTAAAGTCTAAAAGTACATTCGGCATAACCGTCTCCAAGTTTCCCCTGATCACGTCGCCGCGACCAAATTACATGCACCCATACAAAAGGCGATCAAGACACACACATGTCCTGAGCGCCTAAAGGAGCGATATCAAAGGCCGGGCGAACCGCACGGACCGACCCTGCATGGAAAGGAGATGGTGGCGCTATGGTGTACTAAGAGACAAAGCGCAAAGCAGCGCTTAGCTTACTCAACACACCACGAAAGTCATTTCTGACACGCGGCACACAATCCTTTGCAACGGCAGAGTTGCATAAATCGTGCGGCCGCCCCCGTGGCCTACAAACATCACCCCCCAGTTGGGCTTGATGGTGTTCTAGAGGAAACCGGTACCCATCACCAAGAGGGAAAAAGTAAGAAGAGTTGCCTCAACGTAAACGTGTATAAAGGGTTGCCTAAAAATCAGGCGTTTTTGGATCTGGTTGTTTAAGCTCTGTAAACAACAAGTTAAATTTGACGCATTGACCTAAGGCAATGAAAAACCTTGTTTAATTGGCAAAGTATATCAAATGCGATGCAATTGCCCCGCTGAGAACAATATGGGTGGTTAACAATATTGGCCCAAATTTAGAAACAATCGGCAATAGTTTGCGGATCCAGACGTGCCAAATGGGCACAAAATGACCTAGCGGAATAAATCAAAACCGCGCAACAATTTCACCGGTTTTGACGCATTGGAGCAGTTCAGGAGGTAAATAACGCCACAATTTCACGAATCATTTACGCAAGCCGGTAAGATTTGGCCGTGATTGCCTGAGGCTGCTTGTGGCTGCTTGTGGCCTTATTCCCGCCACAATCCCTTGGCCCGTCTGTCTGCCCGAAAGCTGGGCTACCCAATTGGGGTTTGCGGTGGTGCCGATGGAGAGACTCGAACTCTCACGCCCGTGAAGGCGGGGGATTTTGAATCCCCTGCGTCTACCATTCCGCCACATCGGCACTGGCCGCTCTCGTACCGCCCAGCGTCGGTGCCGTCAACGCGCTTTTCCGGTTTTTTTCGCAAATCCACAAAAGATCAGAACATCACCCCGACAAGCCATAAGGTGATCGAAGGGAAAGCCACCAAAATCACCACGCGGATCAGATCCGAAATCACAAAAGGCGTCACCCCGGAATAGGTTTTGGCAATGGGGATATTTTTGGCCACTTGGTTGATGATAAAGAGGTTCATGCCCACAGGCGGCGTGATCAGTCCCACCTCAACCACAATCAGCGCGAGGATGCCAAACCAGATGGCGGTGTATTCCGCACTGAGGCCGAAATCCAAAGCCTCGATGATAGGGAAAAAGATTGGGATCGTCAGCAGGATCATCGACAGGCTGTCCATGACACAGCCAAACACCAGATAGCACAGCAATATGGCGATCAGCACCGTCATCGGTGCATAGCCTTGGGTGACAACCCATTCTGCCATGGCTTGGGGGGCTTGGGTGGTGGCCAAAAACGCATTGAACAATCCCGCCCCCAAAAGGATGAAAAATATCATGCCGCTGGCTTTGCCTGCTTCAAGGATCGCATCCAGAAAATCCTGCCATCCCATTTCGCGCCGCACAAAGCCGTAAAGCCCGGTCAGGATTGCCCCCACAGCCGCCCCTTCAGTGGGTGTGAAAAGGGCATCAGGCCCAGGATTGGACCAATCCCAGTCCCCTGCGATGCCGTACATGACCAAGCCAAAGATCGCGAAAACCGGCCATGTCCCATAAAGTGACCGCATCCGCTGGGCCATGGGGACCCGCGGCGCACGGTCCGCGGCATTGGGCCTGACCCGAACATAGATCGCCACGGTCACAATATAGCCTGCTGCCGCCAACAGCCCCGGCACGAGAGCCGCAATAAACATCTTGACGATGTTTTGTTCCGTCAAGATCGCATAGATCACCAAAATGATGGAGGGTGGGATCAAGATCCCCAATGTGCCGCCCGCCGCAAGAACGCCTGTGGACAGCGCATCAGAATAGCCGCGCTTGCGCATTTCCGGCAGGGCCACCTGCCCCATTGTGCTGGCCGTGGCCAAAGAGGATCCGCATACGGCCCCAAACCCCGCACAGGCCCCAACGGCAGCCATCGCCACACCACCGCGCCTGTGCCCCAGCCAGTCAGAGGCTGCTTGGAACAGTGCCGCCGACATGCCGGACTTGGTGGCAAACTGCCCCATCAACAAAAACAGCGGCACAATCGTCAGTGAATAGCTGGAAAACGTGTCATACGGCAACGTCTTCATCTGCGCCAGCGGGGCCACAGGGCTGCCGCGTAAAATCCAGATACCAATAAAACCTGTGGCGGCCATGGCCACGGCAATCGGCACCCGCAAAAAAATCGCCCCCAACATCAAGGCAAACCCAGTGAGCGAGATTTCCAGACCGCTCATGATGTGACCTCGTTCAGGCTGCGCCAGACCACATAGAGCGAGACGAGGCAAAACACCCCTGCCCCGATCAGCGCGGCCCCCATAGGGATCCACACGGGGATCTCCAACTCATAGGTGGTTTCAGGAAAGAACGGTTTGTAGCCCATAGACAAACGGTCGCGCCAAGCTTGGCTGAAATACGGAAACTTCTCTGCCCAGCCCAAGTAAAAGCGCCAGACGATGATGACCGCGATAAAGGCGATCAGGATATCCCCAATCAGCGTTAGCACCCGTTGCACGACAATCGGGAACTGATCCACCAGCAAATCAACCGTCACATGGCCCTTGTTCAAATGGCACCACGGTAGAAATGCAAAGATCGCGATGGCACAGCCTGCCTCGATCAGTTCGTAATCTCCTGCGATTGCACTGAAGGGGCCGGTGTTGATCCAGCGCCCGATGACCGAGGCCACAGTGACCATAGCCATAGCCACCAGAATGATACCACCTGCATAGGCCAACAGGCGCGACAGATGCGCCATTGCCACGCCCACGCGTGCTTGGGATTGAGGGAAAACTGCCATCATCGTGCCTTTTAGAATGCTGTGGGCGCACCCTTAGATGCGCCCACAGCCTAGTTCAATTGGTTTACAGTCTTAGCTGCCGCCATCGTTTTGAGCGATCAACGCCTGCGCTTGGTCGACCAAAGCCTGCCCGTCGAGGCCCTTGGCTGTGACTTCGGCGATCCAGTCGGTCACTTGGGTGGCCCCAATGGCCTTCATTTCTGCTGTCAGCTCGTCACTGATGGTGTGCACTTTGTTGCCGCTGTCTGCGACAATCTTGGTACCCACATCGTCGCCTGCATCCATAGCGCGCCCGGCCCAAGCCGATGTGTCCGCACCAGAGTTGGCATCGATCACGGCCTTAAGGTCTGCTGGCAAGCCATCATACGCTGCTTTGTTCATGGCCCAGATAAAGGTGGTGTTATAGAGTGCGCGGTCACCCGGAACCATCGAATGGCTGTCAGTCAGTTCATGTACTTTCAGCGGTGGCACGATTTCCATCGGGATCACGCCGCCTTGTACAACGCCCTTTGACAGAGCCTCCGGAAAGGCGGGCACTGGCATACCAACGGTGCTGGCGCCAAGGCTTTCCAACAGTTTGTTGGCCTGACGCGAAGGGCCACGCAATTTGAGGCCCTCAAAGTCGGCCTTGGACATGATCGGACCGCCCTTTTTGTGCACCACCCCAGGGCCATGCACGTGAACTGCAAGCAACTGCACGTCGCCCATGCGTTCCATCAAATTGTCTTCGGCATAGGCCCAAAACGCGCGCGAGGTGTCTTCAGCGCTCATTGAAGTCATGAATGGCAGTTCGAACACTTCTGTTTCGGGGAAACGACCCGGTGTGTAGCCTGGCAATGCCCAACCACCATCGATCACGCCGTCGCGGATCTGGTCATAAAGCGCGGGGGGGCCACCACCCAGTTGCATCCCCGGGTACAGCTCGATCTTGAGACGCCCACCGCTTTCTTCCAAAATTTTGTCAGCCCAAGGCTGCATGAAATTCGCAGGCACCGAGGCCTTTGGCGACAAAAAGTGCTGGAACCGCAAAGTGACTTCTTGGGCCGCGGCAAAGCCTGCACCAACGCCTAAGGCGACTGTGCTGGCCAAAAGCGTGTTAAATAGACGGCGTTTCATTGGATAGTGTCCTCCCAAACTGTTGTTCTGGGAAAAGGCTAGCACCGATGTTTGTAACCAAAAACCGCTAAATGTGACGCATCACAGATTTTGCGCACTAAAGGTGTCACATTGACGGATATCGGCCGTTTGATATCCGCGTTCGAACCAATCTTGGCGTTGCTGGCTGGTGCCATGGGTAAATGTGTGCGGATTTGGGCGCTGGCCTGCGTTGAATTGCAAGGTATCGTCGCCAATCTGCTTGGCTGCATTCAGCGCCTCGGCCAAATCGCCCTTCTCTACCGTGCCAAGCCGGTCCTGCGCATAGCGCGCCCAGATGCCGGAATAGCAATCGGCCTGTAATTCAATGCGCACGGAGATGGCGTTGCTTTCGGCCTGCGAGGATTGCTGACGAATACGGTTGGCTTGCCCCAAGATCCCCAACTCATTCTGCACGTGATGGGCAATTTCATGGGCCACCACATAGGCCGCTGCGAAATCACCGCTGGCACCCAAACGTCGCGAAAGCGTGGTAAAGAAATCTGTGTCCAGATAGGCCTTTTTATCCGCAGGACAGTAAAACGGACCGGACGCACCACTGGCCCCGCCGCAAGGACTGGCTGTAGCGCCTTTGAACAACACAAGTGTGGCGGGCGTATACGCTTGGCCAACTTGAGTGCGGAAAATCTCGGACCAGACCTCTTCGGTGTCGGCCAAGGTCACGGACACAAATTGCGCCGCTTGCTGATCGGCCTCGGTAATTTCGGCCGAGCCTGCGCTGGTTTGTACGTTTTCGCCGTTCAACAGGGGCGAGACATCAATCCCAAGGAAATAGCCGATCAATACCACGGCCAAAAGACCAACCCCGCCAAGCTTGGCCCCACCCGAGGCCCGTCCCCCTGACCGCCCACTGGATCCGCGTCGATCTTCAATATTACGACTGCCGCGTCTGCCTTGCCATTTCATACCGCTTACCCCTTGTTACTTATTGGCATCTTATCCAACCGACCCTGCCGCGCCAAGCCTTTGCGCAGTTGACGCGCAGGCAGGGGTATGCTGCAAGGCGGCCATGATTAAGCGTCTTTATGATTGGACTATGTCCATGGCCGACCACCCCCGCGCATTGTGGGTGCTGGCCTTTGTGTCTTTTATCGAAAGCAGCGTCTTTCCGATCCCACCAGATGTGCTGATGATCCCGATGATCCTCGCCCGTCCCAGCCGTGCGTTTGTAATCGCGGGTGTGGCCATGGTGGCCTCGGTTTTGGGCGGCTTGTTGGGCTATGGTATCGGTATGTTCGCCTTTGAAAGCATCGGTGAGCCGATTCTGACGGCCTTGGGCAAAGAAGACGCAGCTGTCCGGTTTAACGAACGTTTTAACGATCTGGGCTTTTGGCCCGTTTTGATCGCTGGGCTGACGCCGTTTCCTTACAAAATCATTACGATCATGTCGGGCTGGTCTGCCATGCCACTGGGGACCTTTGTGATCACGTCGATTATCGCGCGTGGTTTGCGGTTCTTTATCGTTGCAGGCCTGTTGTGGAAATTTGGCGCACCAATTCGTGATTTCATAGAAAAGCGTTTGGGCTTGATGTTCACATTGTTCGTCATCTTATTGGTGGGTGGGTTTTACGCCCTGAAATTCCTGTAAGAGGCCTGAAATGGACGCACGCACACTTGGATTATTCGCCGCTGGCGGGTCACTGCTGTTGATCGCTGGCGCTTGGATGTTCGAGTTTATGGGCTACCCGCCCTGCAAGATGTGCCATTGGCAACGTTGGCCCCACTACATCGCAATTGTGTTGGGTGTGCTGATCTTTCTGCGGCCCAAAGAAATCTACTACCTTCTGGGATCAACGGCCGCCTTTGTCACCTCGGCTGTGGGTGTGTTCCACACCGGTGTTGAAAAAGGCTGGTGGGAAGGCCCATCGTCGTGCACGGGATCAGGCGCGCTGAGTGGATTATCGGGCGCAGATTTGCTGTCCACCGACGGTGATTTTCTGGTCATGTGCGACCAAGTCAGCTGGGCCTTTCTAGGCGTGTCCATGGCCAGTTGGAATGCGATCTTTTCCGCAGGTTTGGTCCTCATTTGGATCGCTGCCGCCAAACGCGCCTAAGCCCCTTCGTCTTGCGGCTTGCACCCCACCCATGGGGTCTGATAGTTATTGATCAACAAAATATAGCTAAAAAGCACACTGGGCGGATTACAACGTGAACGACACACCCGAAACCCCTGAAAACACAGATGAAATGCCTCCTGAGCGGCCCGAATATGACGGCCCCTCAATCTCGATCACGGACGAGATGAAAACGGCCTATCTGGACTACGCCATGTCAGTGATCGTCAGCCGGGCGATCCCGGACCTGCGCGACGGGTTAAAACCAGTGCACCGGCGCATCATTTATTCGATGTACGAGAAGGGCTACACCCACGACAAATCCTACCGCAAATCGGCCAAATCTGTGGGCGATGTGATGGGCAGCTACCACCCCCACGGGGACAGCGCGATCTACGACGCACTGGTGCGTATGGCGCAGGATTTCAGCATGTCTGTGCCCCTGATCGACGGGCAAGGCAACTTTGGGTCCATGGACGGCGATAATCCTGCGGCCATGCGCTACACGGAATCCCGTCTGGACAAGGTCGCGAAATCCCTGACCTCGGATATCGAAAAAGAAACCGTTGATTTCCAGGACAATTACGACGGCAAAGAACGTGAACCCACAGTTTTGCCTGCACGCTTTCCGAATATGCTGGTAAACGGGGCCGCAGGGATCGCCGTTGGTATGGCCACCAACATTCCGCCTCATAACTTGGGCGAAGTGATTGATGCCACGCTCGCCCTGATCGAGGATCCTGATCTGACATCCGAGCAATTGATAGACTATATCCCCGGTCCTGACTTCCCCACAGGCGGCATTATGCTGGGCCGTAGTGGTGCGCGCAAAGCCTATATCGAAGGTCGCGGCTCGGTGATCATCCGCTCGAAAACCCGTGTGGAAGAGATCAGGAAAGACCGCTATGCCATTGTTATTGATGAGATTCCTTACCAAGTAAACAAAGCCTCGATGATTGAGAAAATCGCTGAGGCCGCCCGGGACAAAAAGATCGAAGGCATCGCACACGTCCAAGACGAAAGCGACCGCAATGGTGTGCGGGTTGTTGTTGAACTGAAACGCGATGCAACCGCCGAGGTCGTGCTGAACCAACTGTTCCGCTTTACGCCGATGCAGACCTATTTCGGCTGTAACATGCTGGCTTTGAATGGTGGACGCCCCGAACAACTGACCCTGCGCCGTTTCCTGACGTCGTTCATCGCCTTCCGCGAGGAAGTGGTCGCGCGGCGCACTGCCTTTGAATTGCGCAAGGCCCGTGAACGAAGTCATGTGCTGTGTGGTTTGGCCGTGGCAGTGACCAACATCGACGAGGTCGTCAACACCATTCGCCAATCTGCGGACGCTGGTGAGGCCCGTGAAAAGCTGATGACGCGGCGTTGGCCTGCGGCAGAAATCCTGCCTTATATCGCCTTGATCGATGATCCGACCCACACGGCCAATGAAGACGGCACTTATAACCTGTCGCGCATTCAGGCCCAAGCTATTTTGGATCTGCGATTGCAACGTTTGACCCAGATTGGCGTCAAAGAAGTGACGGATGAGTTGGAAGAACTGGCCGGAAAGATCCAGGAATACCTTGATATCTTGCGCTCTCGCGAGCGGATCATGGGGATTATCGGTTCGGAATTGACCGAAGTGCGCGACCAGTTCGCTGTGCCCCGTCGCACTGAAATTGTCGATTGGTCCGGCGATATGGAAGACGAGGATCTGATCGAACGTGAAGACGTTGTGGTCACTATCACCTCTGGCGGCTACATCAAACGCACACCGCTGGTCGATTTCCGCGCACAACGGCGTGGCGGCAAAGGCGTCGGCGGCATGCAGACCAAAGAAGAGGACGTGGTCACCACCCTCTTTGTGGCCAATACGCACACGCAATTGCTGTTCTTTACGACTGACGGCATGGTCTACAAATTGAAGGCGTGGCGCCTGCCCCAAGGGGGCCGCACCTCCAAAGGCAAAGCCATCGTTAACATTCTGCCGATCCCACAGGGCGTCTCTATCGCCGCTATCATGCCAGTGGATCGCGATGAAAAAGAATGGGATGAATTGCAGGTGGTCTTTGCGACCTCCGCAGGCACCGTGCGCCGCAACAAGCTGTCGGATTTCACCAACGTCAAATCCAACGGTAAAATCGCGATGAAGTTCGAGGATGAGCACGCCGAGACAACCCTGATCAACGCGCGTATCGCCTCGAATGAGGACGACGTGATGCTGGTGACCAATTCGGGTCGCGCGATCCGTTTCCCTGCCACAGATGTGCGCGTGTTCAATTCGCGCGCCTCTGTCGGGGTGCGTGGGGTCAAGCTGAACGGCTCGGATACTGTGGTTTCAATGGCTGTGATCCGCCACTTTGATGCCACGGCTGAGGAACGTGCAGGCTATCTCAAAATGCGCCGTGCCGTGGCCGGTTTGGCCGATGATGCAGATGAAAGCGATGAGGAAGAGGTCGCTGGTGCCATTTCATCAGAGCGCTACGCGGAAATGTCAGCGGCTGAGGACTTGATCCTGACAATCACGGCCCAAGGCGCGGGCAAGCTGTCGTCCAGCCACGACTACCCCGTACGCGGACGCGGCGGCATGGGGGTCACGGCCATGGACAAAGCCATGCGCGGCGGTCCTGTCGTCAGCTCTTTCCCTGTGATTTTGGACGATCAGATCATGTTGGTGACCAATCAGGGCCAGTCAATCCGAGTGCCTATTGACGGCATTTCGTTCCGGTCTCGCAGTGCGGGCGGTGTAAAAGTATTTAACACTGGCAAGGGTGAAGAAGTGGTCTCTGTGGCCTATATCCCAGAGCAAGGCGATGAGGATGCCCCTGACGCGACGTCTGAGGCAACAGAAGATTAACCCTGTTAGGGCCAATTGTATGACAAATGTTTTGAACATTATCGGCGGCGGTATGGCCGGGTGCGAGGCTGCGTGGCAAGCCGCCAATATGGGTGTCCAAGTGGTGATCCATGAGATGCGCCCCAAGGTTGAAACCTTTGCCCATCAGACGGGCAATCTGGGGGAAATGGTGTGTTCAAACTCGTTCCGGTCAGACGATGACGAACAAAACGCGGTTGGCCTGCTGCATTGGGAAATGCGGGCGGCAAATGGTTTGATCATGGCCACAGCCGAAAAACATCGTATTCCAGCAGGCGGTGCATTGGCTGTGGATCGCGAACCCTTTGCCGAAAGTGTTACTGCCGCGATCAAGGCCCATCCCAACATCACAATCAGCTACGATGAAATCCATGCTTTGCCCTCCGAAGGGACATGGATTGTTGCGACAGGTCCTTTGACCTCGGGCGATCTAGCCACATCAATTGCGTCCGCTACTGGCAAGGAATCGCTGGCTTTCTTTGATGCCATCGCGCCAATAATCTATGCGGACAGCATCGATATGTCCAAAGCATGGATGCAATCGCGCTATGATAAAGGCGAGACCGAGGAAGAACGCACAGCCTACCTCAATTGCCCCATGTCCAAAGAGCAATATGAGGCATTCATCGATGCGCTTCTTGCCTCGGACAAAACCGAATTCAAAGAGGGCGAAACTGCAGGCTATTTCGACGGTTGCTTGCCCATCGAAGTGATGGCGGAGCGCGGGCGCGAGACGCTGCGGTTTGGCCCGATGAAGCCTGTGGGCCTGACCAATCCCCATAACCCCGACATGAATGCCTATGCGGTCGTGCAATTGCGGCGCGACAATGCGCTGGGGACACTGTTCAATATCGTAGGTTTCCAGACCAAGATGAAATACGGCGCGCAAAAAGAAGTGCTGCGGATGATCCCAGGACTTGAGGGCGCGGAATTTGCCCGGCTGGGTGGCATTCACCGCAATACATTCATCAACTCACCGACCCTGCTGGACCGCGAAATGCGTTTGAAATCAATGCCGCATCTGCGGTTTGCAGGCCAAATCACTGGCGTTGAAGGCTATGTAGAAAGCGCTGCCATGGGCCTATTGGCCGGTCGCATGGCGGCAAGCGAAATGCTGGGCGCGCCCCTGCCCGCGCCACCGCGTGAGACGGCCATGGGCGCTTTGGTGGCCCATATCACGGGCGATGCCGAGGCCAAAACATTCCAGCCCATGAACGTCAACTTTGGCCTCTTTCCGCCAATTGAAGGCATCAAAGGCGGCCGCAAACGCCGTGCCGAACGCTACAAAGCCTATACAGATCGGGCCAAAGCCTGCTGGCAAGGCTGGCTGGGGCATTCCGCACTGGACGCTGCGGAATAGTCGCGTCTACACTGCCTGCATGAGTAAAACCTTTCTCGACAAAGCTTATGACCTCGACGGTGTAGAGGCCACGCAGCAGCTCTATTCCGATTGGTCTAAAAGTTATGATCAAGAAGTGTCTGACAACGGCTATGTGACCCACAACCGGATTGCCGAAGCTCTGGCAAAAGTCGTCCCATCAAATGTCAGACTTTTAGATTTTGGCTGTGGCACAGGCCTGTCTGGCCTCGCCCTGCGTGCTGCGGGATTTGAGCAGATCGATGGCTGCGACATCTCGCAGGATATGCTCGAACAGGCAAAACATAAAAATGCCCATGACAATTTGGCCGTGGTTGAGCCGGGCTATGTGCCGACGGGTTACGACGCGATTGCAGCGATTGGCGTGATTGGCGCTGGTGCGGCCCCTATCGAGACCTTTGATCAAATTCTAGATGCGTTGGAACCAGGCGGTGTCTTTGCCACATCGTTCAATGATCATGCTTTAGATCACCCCGAATTCGCCACGAAAGTGGAGGCAGTTCTGAGGGCAAGAACAGCCCATTTGGTCTATCAGGACTATGGTGATCACTTGCCAGGAATTAACTTGAACTCTATGATATATGTGCTTGTAAAGAATTGACTTTTCGCACACGATTTGCCCCATCCCCAACCGGCCCGTTGCATCTGGGCCACGCTTATTCAGCTTGGCTGGGCTGGACAATGGCACAACAGGCCCGCGGTGAGTTTTTGTTGCGGATCGAGGATATAGACCGGCAACGATCAAAGCCCACTTGGGAAGATCGGATTTATGCAGATCTGGAATGGTTGGGGCTGACATGGGCCGAGGCGGTGCTGAGACAATCAAGCCGCATATCCGCCTATCGCTCGGCACTCCAACAGTTATGGGACCTTGGGGTGCTGTACCCATGCACCTGTAACCGCCGCGATATTCAAGAGGCTTTGGGTGCCCCACAAGAAGGATCACCTTTGCCAGTGGGACCTGACGGGTTAGTCTATCCAGGCACCTGCCGCACCAAACCCCGCCCCAGTCAAATGTCCGACAATTCGGTTTTGCGTTTAGATATGGCGCGCGCTCTACAGGTCTGCACGTCCCTTGCGTTTGTCGAGACAGGTCTTTTTGATCAAACCATCCGCCTGAGCCATGATGATCTTATTAACACGGTCGGTGACATTGTTTTGGCGCGGCGCGATATGGGGACGTCTTACCATTTGTCCGTGGTTCTGGACGACGCACACCAAAACATCAACCATGTGGTGCGCGGCGCGGACCTTTTCGAGGCCACGGCGATCCATGTCGTTTTGCAAAATCTGCTGATACTGCCGACACCGATCTATCACCATCACGCCCTTGTACGCGATAATGCGGGCAAACGTCTGGCAAAACGCGATGACGCCCGCGCGATAGCAACCTACCGAGATCAAGGATTAACAGCTGAACAAGTGATTGCGCTTAGTCAACCATAGGACGGATCAGCTCGACCTCGGACCCATCAATGACAGAGGTGTAAAAGCAATTGCGACGATTGGTGTGGCAGGCCGCCCCCACCTGATCGATCAAGACCAAAATGCAATCGCGATCACAATCAATCCGCATGTCGATGAGGGCCTGTGTGTGGCCACTGGTCTCGCCCTTGATCCAAAACTGTTGGCGCGAGCGGCTCCAATATGTGACGCGTCGGGTTTCCAGCGACTTAGCGATGGCCTCGGCGTTCATCCATGCCATCATCAGGACCTCGCCCGTGTTATGTTGCTGCGCAATCACTGGGATCAAGCCAGCTTCGTTGAATTTCAAGCTTGCGATATCAAAAGCCATGGTCAATCCTTTGCATTGCGCGGGTTTCGCCTTACTTAGAATGACACCACGCAGATGAAAAGCCGGACGTTCCCAAATGAGCACTGACACAGACCTGATCAAGCTTTATTCACAACGGATCCTAGCCTTGGCTGCGGATATGCCCCGCACCCAACGTTTGGAGGCACCTTCGGCCACAGTAAAACGCCGCTCGCCCCTGTGCGGATCTGCGGTCACGGTCGATATGGTTATTGCAGGCGACATTGTTGAGGATTTTGCCCAAGAGGTGAAAGCCTGTGCCTTGGGCCAAGCCGCAGCCAGCGTGGTCGGCCAAGCGATCGTCGGCTGCACCCAAGCGCAAGTGATTGCGGCCAGAGATGAACTAAAGGCGATGCTCACACACCAAGGCCCGGCACCACAGGCGCCATTTGACGGGCTAGAAGTTTTGCAGCCCGCCGCAGAGTACAAAAATCGCCACGCCTCTGTCCTGTTGGCATTAGAGGCCTCGGTCGATGCCTTTGCCGAGGCGAAACTCAAAACATCAGCCTAAAAAAAACGCCGCCATTCCCGAAAAGGAAGGCGGCGCAAGGTGTGCAATGCGTGGACAGATGTGCGCGGCAGTCCCTAACGTGAGAGGCAATTCACGGGGGAAATACGGACAGGCAGTGTCTTGGTTTCAAGCATCAAAGGGGACAGGTGCTGAAATCTGACGCGCGTTTCGGGCGCATTGCAGGCAGGTAAACTGAGGGTGCTAGACCAGCGCGGGCAACGACAAACCGACCACGAACATCACGACAAGGGCAGCGGCCCCTACGGCGTCTTGGATCAAAGTTGGTGCGGCGCGGTGAGCGGCTGACTTAAGTTCGGAGAACATGGGCGGTGTTCCTTATGGTTAATGTTTTGTTGCACCTTTGTTCTCATTTCGGAAAGGTTTTGTAAAGAACTTTTTAAGAACATTTGTGAACAAAATGACAATCCATTGCCAGCACAGCCGCTAACCCACTGAAATCAAACGGATCGCTTTGTCTTGTTCCATTAGCCAAAGAAGAACACGCGCCGCCTGCCCTCGGGTCGTGCTCAGATCCGGATCTAGGTTAAGAAGCGCCCGTGCGTCTGTTTGGGCTGTGGCCATTAACCCTGTGTGGCGCTCAAGATCCGCAATACGGAACCGTGGAAGCCCGGATTGCGCAGCACCAATCATATCCCCTGCACCCCGGATTGACAGATCTTCCTCTGCAATACGAAAGCCGTCTTCGCTTTCGCGCAGGATCTGCAACCGGCGACGGGCGGTTTCGCCCAAAGGCTCTTGAAACAGCAAAAGGCAGGTGGAGGCCGCATCACCGCGCCCAACACGCCCGCGCAATTGGTGCAATTGGGCAAGGCCAAAGTTTTCGGCCCGCTCAATGACCATAATTGTGGCATTTGGCACGTCGACGCCCACTTCGATGACCGTGGTGGAGACCAAAACCTGCGTATCGCCCCGTTGAAAGGCCGCCATTGCGGCGTCTTTTTCGGCTGGGGGCATTTGCCCGTGAACCAGACCCACAACGCCTTCGCCAAGACGGGCGCGCAGCCTTTTGAACCGCTCTTGCGCCGCGGTCATATCCACGACTTCGCTTTCCTCCACCAACGGGCAGACCCAATAGGCCTGCCGCCCCTCGGCGATGGCCCCTTGCAGTTTTTGCGTGACTTCATCGATGCGCGAAGTGGACACCAACGCGGTCTGGATCGGCTTTCTGCCAGGTGGTTTTTCGTCCAAAATCGACACATCCATATCGCCATATTGTGCCAGCGACAGGGTGCGCGGGATCGGCGTGGCCGTCATGACCAACACGTCAACAGCTTGGGCTTTCTGCCCTAAAGCCAGCCTTTGATTGACCCCAAAGCGATGTTGTTCATCGATGATCGCAAGTCGCAGATCGGCAAAAGCCACGTCAGCTTGAAATACAGCGTGGGTGCCCACGAGAATATCGATCTGTCCCGCTGACAGGGCGTCCATTTTTTCAACCCGTGCACGCCCTTTATCGCGCCCAGTGAGGACTTCAAGCCGAACCCCAGCGTTCGCCGCCAAGGGCTGCAAACTTTCAAAATGTTGACGGGCCAAAATTTCCGTGGGGGCCATCATCACGCCTTGTCCGCCGGCCTCGACCGCCAGTAACAAGGCCATAAAGGCCACCAGTGTTTTGCCTGCGCCAACATCGCCCTGCAGCAGGCGGTTCATGCGCTGGTCCAGCGCCATGTCAGCTGAAATTTCCGCAATCGCACGGCTTTGCGCCCCTGTCGGCACATAAGGAATAGCCTGCAACACCTTGTTTTGTAGTGATTTATCTGATTTTGACGCCCGTCCTTTGTCACGACGCGCGGCTTTGCGGGCCAAGGCCAATGTTAACTGATGGGCAAAGACTTCATCATAGGCAAGGCGCATGCGGTGCGGCGCTGTGAGCGAGACATCCGCGTCGGATCGGGGGGTGTGGGCCGTCTGCAGGGCAGAGTGCCAGCTGGGCCATTTCTCCTGTTCGATCAGATTCGGATCGATCCATTCGGTTAATTCTGGCGCGCGGGCAAGCGCGGCCTGAGCAGCCTTGTACATCGTCTTTTGCGTGATGCCGGCGGTCAGCGGATAAATCGGTTCAAAGGTCGGTATTTCGCGAGCTTCTGCCATGGGCAGCATGTAATCGGGATGGACCATCTGCAACAGGCTATCAAAAAGCTCAACTTTGCCCGAGACAATCCGCTTTTGACCCGTGGGCAATTGGCTTTGCAACCATGGGCCACGGGCATGAAAAAACACCAAAAAAAACTGAGTTTGGTTGTCTGTGACCGACACACGGTAGGCGCCGCCCTTGCGCGCAGGTGGTGTATGGGCGCCAATGGTCACCTCAACCGTTATGGTCTCAGGCGGTTGGGCGTCCAAGACACTGGCCCGCAAAGTGCGATTGATCCCACTGTGCGGCAAGGTCAACAACAGGTCCTTGGGGACGTTCACCCCAAGATGAACGAGGTTTTGCGCGGACTTTGGCCCCACCCCGGGCAGGGTCTCGAGACCGGAAAACAAAGGAAAGAGGGCTTCGGGGCGACTGCTCATCCCGCACCAATGAGAGCCAACCAGCCATCTTCGTCAATGGTTTCGATGCCCAAATCAGCGGCTTTAGTGGCTTTGGACCCTGCCCCAGGCCCCGCAACCAAAAGATCGGTTTTCGCACTCACGGATCCAGAAACCTTGGCCCCGAGGCGTTCAGCTTGAGCTTTGGCCTCGGCCCGCGTTAACTTTTCCAAGGTGCCCGTGAAAACAACTGTTTTGCCGGCAACTGGGCTGTCTGTTTCAGCCTTTTCCGCCTCTAAAATGGTTAATTGTTCGGCCAACCTGTCGATTGCAGCACGTTCTTGTGGTTGATGAAGCGCTGTGATCAAAGACCCGGCCATCACCGCGCCGATCCCATCAATTGACAACAAATCATCCCAATCAGCGCCCTCATGTGCCTGTGCCGCCGCAAGGGAACTGGTTAACGCATCCCAAGTCCCATAGTGGTTGGCCAAAAGCCCACTGGCCGCTTCGCCCACATGGCGCAAACCCAAAGCGAATAAAAACCGACGAAATTCGATGGTGCGCTTGTCTTCGATTGCCTGAAACAGCTTGTCTGCAGATTTTGCCCCCCAGCCCTCGCGGTTTTTGAGCTGCTGCACCCCCGATCCATAGCGGGTTTTGAGGGTAAAGATATCGGCAGGCTCTGCGATCCACCCATCGGTGTAGAATTGCTCGACCTGCTTTGCCCCGAGCCCATCGATATCAAAGGCCGCGCGACTGACGAAATGCTTGAGTTTTTCAACAATCTGCGCGGGACAAATCAGGCCCCCCGTGCAACGTCGCACTGCATCCCCGTCTTCGCGCACAGCCTTGGATCCGCATTCGGGACATAGGGTTGGAAACTCAAAAGCGGACGCATGAGGAGGTCGTTTAGAGATGTCGACGTCTTTGATTTTCGGGATCACATCGCCCGCCCGGTAAATCTGCACCCAATCCCCAACGCGAATGTCACGTCCCTCACGGATTTCCAAGCCATTGGAATCGCGCCCTAAAATATAGTCTTCATTGTGCAAGGTGGCATTTGAGACGACAACACCGCCCACAGTCACTGGGCTGAGACGGGCAACTGGCGACAAGGCCCCAGTGCGCCCCACTTGAATGTCGATCGCATCCAATCTGGTCCAGGCCAGTTCCGCGGGAAATTTATGGGCAATCGCCCAGCGTGGCGTGGTAGATCGGAAACCCAAACGCGCCTGCAACGCCAGATCATCAACTTTATAGACAACGCCATCAATATCGTAGCCCAGCGTGGCACGGTTTTGTTCAATTTTCCAATAATGAGCAATGAGTTCAGCAGGACTATCGCATTTCACCGTGAGCGGATTGGTGGAAAACCCCAGATCCGCCAGTCTTTGAACGCTGCCCATTTGGGTCGTGTCCAGAGGCGCCGACAGATCACCCCAAGCATAGGCAAAAAACGCAAGCGGACGCGATTTTGTCACGTTTGGATCAAGCTGGCGCAACGATCCTGCAGCGGCATTGCGCGGATTGGCAAAAGTTTTTTGACCCTTTTGTAATTGCGCTGCATTGAGCGCTTCGAAGTCCGAATGCTGCATATAGACTTCGCCGCGCACCTCTAACACATCAGGGGCGCCTGTTAATCTCTGGGGAATATCCGCAATCGTCCGTGCGTTTTGCGTTACATTTTCACCGGTTTCGCCATCCCCACGCGTTGCGGCATAAATCAACACCCCCGCTTCATAGCGCAAAGACAGGGATAGCCCGTCGATCTTGGGCTCAGCAGTATAGGCCAAAGCCTCTGAGCCAAAGCCTAGAAACTTTTTCACCCGTTGGTCAAACTCAACTACATCATCGTCCGCAAAAGCGTTTCCCAAGGATAGCATCGGAACCACATGTTTGACCTTGTCAAACCCGTCCGCCACAGGTGCCCCTACTTGATCGGAGACACTATCTTTTTGTTTTAATTCTGGAAATTTTTGTTCAATTGCATCGTTGCGGCGTTTAAGCAGATCATACTCAGCATCACTTATCTCAGGCGCATCGGCCTGATGGTAGACGGCATTTGCCTGATGTAACGCCTGCGCAAGCCGAGCAAGTTCCTCTACTGCTTGCGCCTCAGTCAGATTTGCAACGTCAATTGTGTGGGACATTCTATCACCCTAGTGCAGCGCTTTGATGTGCTAGGGTGATAAACTTTGTGGCCGCCGACGTCTACGTTAGACACCGCTAAATTTATGGCCGTGCGACCTTACTCTGGGACTAAGCGCCCAGAGCCATTTTTTCCAAACCCATCGTATTTTGCTCGGGGTCGCGCAGAACATATCCACGCCCCCAAACAGTTTCGATGTAGTTGTCGCCATCTGTCGCGATCGACAGCTTTTTGCGCAACTTACAGATGAACACATCGATGATTTTGAGTTCTGGCTCATCCATTCCACCGTAAAGATGGTTCAAGAACATCTCTTTCGTTAAGGTTGTCCCTTTACGCAGGCTAAGAAGCTCTAGCATCTGGTATTCCTTGCCTGTCAGATGGACAGTTTTATTGTCCACTTCGACGGTTTTCGCATCCAGATTAACACCAATTTTGCCTGTTCGAATGACGGATTGTGAGTGGCCTTTGGACCGCCGGATAATCGCGTGAATACGCGCAATCAATTCGTCGCGGTGGAACGGCTTGGTCAAATAGTCGTCCGCACCAAACCCAAACCCCTTGATTTTGTTTTCGGTGTCGTCAGCCCCTGACAGGATCAAAATTGGCGTCTCAATCTTTGCCAAACGCAACTGACGCAGCACTTCGTGCCCATTCATGTCCGGTAGGTTCAGATCCAGAAGGATAAGATCGTAGTCATAAAGCTTGGCCAGATCGATGCCCTCTTCACCCAAATCGGTTGAAAACACATTCAGGTTGGCATGGGTCAGCATCAATTCGATGCTTTTAGAGGTATTCGGATCGTCTTCAACAAGCAGGATGCGCATATGTAAAATCCTTATAAGGGTAACGTTCTGTTGCGCTTATCTTGACTAACATTGGTTAACGCGCCGTTACCTCACGAAAGAATATAGCAAAACAACTTAAAGTTGTCTATATTTTTGAAGTGCCGTGGCTTTTAGTGCATGTTCTCCGTGACTTGCGACTGCAGAACACCACGAAATGAACTCTTCTTCTGATAGATTATAGCGTTCCAACGCCTCTTCTTTGGTCAATAATCCATGAACAACACCGCGTACCACAAGGATTTTACGCGACGCCACCCATCGTTTCGTGTCAGGTGACGGCAGATCGGACTGGGACATTTTTCGCCCATCAGGTAACGTCACCGTCCGTGGGCCTTCGATTTTTTTAAGATACACCGGACTGATCCTGTTTAACTACACTCTCGCTAAAGTGACACGGGTACGTTAATGGCCCATGAAACTGCCCCTTGTTAGTAGTTTGCATTTTCATATATTTCTTTGGATCGAACAGGAGCCCGCCCAAATGCCCAAAGATACTGACATACCGCTCAACTCGCTTGGATTTGCGAAACCTGTGTCCCAGACACGGGTTGTGGTGGCTATGTCGGGTGGTGTGGACAGCTCGGTCGTGGCTGCCCAATTGGCCGAAGAAGGCTATGATGTGGTCGGTGTGACCTTGCAACTTTATGACCACGGCGCGGCTTTGGCCAAAAAGGGCGCATGCTGTGCAGGCCGCGATATCCATGATGCGCGCCGCGTCGCCGAGGAAATGGGATTTCCTCATTACGTGTTGGATTATGAAAACACGTTTCGCGAGGCGGTGATTGACGAATTTGCCGACAGTTATCTGGGCGGTGCTACGCCTGTGCCCTGTATCCGCTGCAACGAGCGTGTCAAATTCAAGGACCTTTTGGAAACCGCAAAGGACCTTGACGCTGATTGCATGGCCACGGGCCACTACATCCAACGCATGGTCGGCTCAAACGGTGCCGAATTACACTCCGCCGCAGACGCAAATCGCGATCAAAGCTATTTTCTGTTTTCCACAACGGCGGAACAGCTCGATTACCTGCGCTTTCCCCTGGGACATCTGGCCTCCAAAGCTGAAACGCGCGCTCTGGCGGCCAAATACGGCCTGTCGGTCGCAGACAAACCCGACAGTCAGGACATCTGCTTTGTGCCCGATGGCAACTACGCAGCCGTGATCGAAAAACTGCGCCCCGGTGCCGCAGAACCGGGCGATATCGTGGGCCAAGACGGCACTGTTCTGGGGCAGCATCGCGGCGTGATCCACTATACAATCGGTCAGCGACGGGGGCTGGGCATCGGTGGCCTTGGGGATCCTCTTTACGTGGTCAAACTTGACGTGAACACAAAGCAAGTCATCGTCGGCCCCAAATCCATGCTGGCCACGCGTACTGTTCCTGTCCGAGAGATCAACTGGCTCGGTGACGCGCCCTTCGATAGCCAAGCAGAATGGCATATAGGCGTCAAAGTCCGCTCAACCCGCCCGCCAACCGAGGCCATCGTGCGTCCCATCTCGGCGACCGAAGCCACAGTGGAATTGCTTACACCCCAAGAAGGCATTTCCCCCGGACAGGCCTGTGTGTTCTACGACCAAGACAGCAGTCGCATATTTGGCGGTGGCTGGATTTGGCGCGGGCAATAGGTTTCTTTTATCCAAAAATACTCTTGGGGGGAGATGCGCCAGCATCGGGGGGCAAAGCCCCCACCCCGCCCGCAGCATGCGCCGATCGTCAGATCGTCCTATCATCCACAAACCGCACCACACTCTGGGCCGCGCGCAGACCAGGGTCCAAATCACCACACCCCAATCGTTGCATGGTCTGTGCCATAGCCAGCTTTTGCGCGTCATCGCCCTGCAACACAGCACTCAGCGCGGGTACAATCAATTCAGCGCGACAGTTCTGTCCCAAAAACTCAGGCACTGTGCGGGTCTCACTCACCAAATTGACCAAAGTGACCGTATCAATCTTTAACATCCGCCCGATCAAAAATCGACTGAGCGGGTTCATATCATAGGCAATGACCATAGGCGTTCCAGCCGCCGCCAGTTCAAGCGAGACCGTCCCACTGGCTGCCAAAGCCACGTCAGCCGCAGCAAAGAGGGCCCGCTTGTGCCGCTGGAACACATCCAAATCAGCGCCTGGCGCCAAAACACCCACATCAGGATTTGCATCCCTTAATGCGTCATAGGTCTGTTCCGTCGCCACATAGGCCACTTGGATTTCAGGATGCTGCTCCCTTAGCATCGTGAGACTTTCCAAAAACACAGGCCCCATGCGGGCCACTTCGCTGCGCCGCGAGCCCGGCAGAACCAAGACCAAAGGCCGCTCTGGGCTTAGCCCCAAATGATCCATCGCCGCCTGAATATCATGCGCAGTGGCTTTGGGTTCGGCCACGACAGGGTGCCCCACAAAATCACAACTCATTCCGGCATCGGTCATATAGGGCGGCTCAAACGGGAACAGAGCCAGCACATGATCAATGTGGCGCGCCATCTTTGCCGCACGGCCTGCCCGCCACGCCCAAACTGTCGGCGCCACATAATGCACTGTTGGAATATCACTGGCAGCCTTGACCAGTTTGGCCACACGCAGACTGAAATCGGGACTGTCGATAGTGATCAAAACATCCGGTTTTGCTGCAATCACAGCCTCGGCTGTCTCGGCGATACGGCGTTTTAAAAACCGGTACTTCGGCAGCACCTCGGCAATGCCCATGACACTCAGATCGGACATAGGAAACAGGCTGGCTTGCCCTTGGGCCTGCATCAGCGGCCCCGCCACCCCGCTGAGTTGGATATCAGGCACCTCTTGACGCAGCCCTGCAATCAAAGCCGCCCCCAGTTTATCGCCTGATGGCTCCCCTGCGGTGATAAAGGCTTTCACGCCTCGGCCTCACGCACCCAAAGGAACATCCTTTGCGTCTCTAAAATCTGCATGACCTGCGGTGCGTCCAAAACAATCACACCACCGGCCTCAATCACCAAGCCGTTCAATCCAGCCTCAGCCGCCAGCATCACGGTGCGCGGACCAATGGTGGGCAAATCGATGCGCCGATCCTGACCGGTCTTGGGGGCTTTGAAAAACACACCCCCTTTGGGAAAGTCAAACACAGGCATGCCAGAGGCAACAACACCGGGCCCTGATAACCAATCCACAGCCTCATCCACCATCCAAGACACCGGATCGCTGAACCCCGAGGGCTGAGTGACGGTCGCAGGGTTGCCAGCAATCAAGGTCCTCAGCATCCAATCGGTGCCAGCCATCGCTTCAACAGCCAAGATCTGGCCTTGGGCCGCCACACAGGCTTGCCCGATATCCGCCAACGACAAAGCCACATGGGCCTGCTGGGCGCGCAACGCATCGATCTTGTCCTGATCCGACGGCTCGCCGCCGCCGTAGACCCCGGCCCCCATCAACAACTCTGGGGCCACATCATGGGCTGCTTTAATCTGCAAACCGGCCTCTTGGAACAAATCCAACACCAACCGCAATGCCGCGTCATCGCCCACTTGCAAGGCCTGCATCATGCGCGGCACCAATGGCATGGTGGCTGCATCAATGCGCGAGGGATCCAATTTCGGCCGCGCAATAGCACCGGCAAAACACACTTCGCCAATACCTTGCGCAACCAGCCCTTGAATAAAACTGCCCAACTCTTCGACGCGGAAATACTGTATGGGTTGGGGCAAAGTGCCAGTCGGCCCAAACCCGTCCAAAGCACAGAGCTGAAACCCGCGGCCCTGCGTCGCCAGAGCTTGCATCACCGCGTGGGGCAATTGCCCTTGGCCTGCAATCAGCGCAAGGGTCATTTTGGCGTCAGGAATTGACGATCGGTGTCCCCCAGAACGAAGGCCACCAAGTCGTCGATATAGACACTGTCACTTTCTTCGCCCAAGCGTCGCGCCCGGTCTTGGAAACTTCCATCGCCTTGCTTGAGCATTTGAAACGCCGCACGAAGGGCCGTGATATCGGCCCGCGCCACACCGGCACGTTTCAGACCCACCAAATTCAAACCATCCAATTCGCCGCGCGGACCTTGGACCAAGCCATGCGGGATCACATCATTGGTCACCATGGTCACAGCCCCAATAATTGCACCTTTGCCAATCCGTACAAATTGGTGAATGCCGCTAAGGCCCCCGATGATCACGTCATCCTCGATAATGCAGTGGCCCGCTACAGCGGAATTGTTCACCACAATCACCCGGTCCCCCAAGATCGCGTCATGGGCAATATGACACCCCGCCATAAAGAGCCCATCATCCCCAATCTTGGTCACCCCGCCACCGCCATCGGTGCCAGTGTTCATGGTCACATGTTCGCGAATGCGGTTGCGTTGACCGATCTCTAGGCGCGTCGCCTCGCCCTTGAATTTCTTGTCCTGCGGCACCTCACCGATAGAGGCAAACGAAAAGATCTGCGTGTCGTCGCCAATGCGCGTCTCGCCTGTGACCACCACATGGGAGCTGAGCGAGACCCGCGCGCCCAATATCACGTGTGGACCAACCCAGCAAAACGGACCAATGACACAGTCAGGACCGATCACAGCGCCTTCTTCGATCACGGCACTTGGATGTATCTGAGGGCTGCTCATGTCAGCGTCTCCTTCAGGACGGAAGGTCCATCATTGCGGTAAATTCAGCCTCGGCCGCCATTTCGCCATCCACTGTGGCCGATCCTGCAAATTTCCACACCTTGGCCCCAGCTTTGCCGCGTGTGGTGGTGATGTCCAGTTTCAAAACATCACCGGGCACGACTTTGCGGCGGAACTTACATTTATCGATGGCCATGAAATAAACCAACAGATCCTTGTCAGCCATGTCCATATCCACACCAACCATTACCGCGGCAGTTTGCGCCATCGCCTCGATTATGGTCACGCCAGGCATGATCGGAGCACCGGGAAAATGGCCCTGAAAATGCGGCTCATTAAAGGTAACGTTCTTAATCCCAGTGGCCGAGGCCGCACCGTTGATGTCGACAACTTTATCAACCAATAAGAACGGATAGCGATGCGGAATGATCCGTTGGATTAGGTCAATATCGGCGGTTTTCAACTCGGATGTCATTGCGTCCCCAAAACATTTTTTCGTTGGAATACCCCTAGCAAGGCGACGGCAGACAAACAAGGGAAGCAGTGCCCCCCTATTGCGGCGCGTTTAGCCCATCGCCTAGTTCGGTGTTGATCCGCGCGATGGCTTGATCGGTGATATCAATGGCGTCTGCGGCCAAAAACACTGTGCGTCGTTCAAGGATCGCCACGGCACCAGATTGGCGCACCATGTCCGCGAGAACCGGCAGTGCAAAGGCAAAGAAGTCCTGCCGCGATCTGTCCAATTTGGCGCTGAACGCACGGCTGCGTTCGTCTTGGTCGCGGCGCAACTGCTGGACTTTTTGATCAAAGGCATCGGCAAGGGCCGTGAACTCGGCGGCGCTAAGATCCGCCCTTTGATCGGTCAGTTGCTGTTCCTCAACACGCAACTGGTTCTCGATTGCGGTTTTGTCCTCAAGCAGGATCTCACGCTCGCGGGCCAGTTCGTCCGCAATGCGGATCCCAAAATCCGATTGACTGAACAGCCGGTCAGGCTCGACCGTCAAAATGGGCGTGGGCAACTGCCCAATGGGAAACTGTGGCTGGCCACCAGTTTGGGCCGACGCCGCCCCACACAAGGACGCCGCCAGTGCCAACAGCATCAGCCAAACGCGCATTAAAAGCGGGTGGAGACAGTCAGATCAAAATACTGACGGTTGTCGTACTCTTCATATTGCAGCGGATTGGAAAAGTTAAAGCGCAGCGGACCAATCGCGGTGTCCCAAAAGATCGAGAACCCGACAGCGGACCGTGTGTTCAGGCCATCGTCCACGCGGTCGCCACCATCTGGACCACCGTTCACATTGTCCAAGGACCAAACCGATCCCACGTCAAAGTAAACACCGCCAGAAAGGCCATATTCCTCTGGCAATGGCAGTGGGAAATCAGCTTCGAACCGGAGGGCCGCAAACATATTGCCGCCCAAAGCGTCTTCGTCCTCTACCGCCAAATCCCGTGGGCCTATCCCGTTGGGTTCAAAGCCGCGGATTTTGCCGTTGCCAAAGAACCGGTCTGTGATCCGCGTGTTGCCAGAGGTTGCGTTCAAAGCGCCTGCCTCGAGGATCGCACGCAGGGTCACCTCCTCGTTGAACACTTTGGTTTCCGCACCCAAGAAGGCTGTCGAGCGGATGTATGTGGCGTCATCACTGCCAAGACCGTTGAAGTCCTGCCCGAACCGGAAGACCACACCAGAGTTGGGATCAAGACCGGTGCGGCGGGTGTCAAAGCTGTAGGTATAGCCAAGCCCTGCGGAAAACACCGGACCTGCTTCTTCATCGTCTTTGATCAGTTTCGAGGCGTTCTCGACAACATCGCTGATCTCGTTTTGCAGCAGGTTCATCCGTACGCTCAGGCGCCCGTTTTCGCTGACAGGAAATGTCAGGGACGGGATGATTTTGATGTTGGTTGTGTCGTAATCGGCAAAATCATTGTTCGTGGTGCGATAGCTTGCTTCCAAGGCAAAGGCCAAGTCGCGGCCCAACAGAGCGGGCTCACGGAACCCAAAGGAATAGGCTTGGTTGGCAGAGGCTGTGTTGAACTCAAAGCTGAGGGCCTGACCACGGCCAAGGAAGTTACGCTCGGAGAACGTGACAGAAACGCCAACACCGTCGTTGTTGCTATAGCTTGCGCCAAAGCCCAATTGGCCTGTGGGGGTTTCTTCGACGTCCACATCAACGATCACCGAATCCACGCTGTTCCCTTCACGGGCCGTGACATCGGCATTGGAGAAAAAGCCCAAAGCCCGGATGCGTTCAGCACTTTGACGGATCTCACGCGGGTTAAAGGGATCACCTTCCACAATTTTGAACTTGCGACGAATGACGCGGTCCAATGTGGTGTTGTTGCCTTCGATATCGATGCGTTCGACAAACACACGCGGGCCGCGGCTAATCTCAAATTCCAAATCCAGTGTCAGATCGCGATCGTTGCGGGTCACGCGCGGCTCTACCCGGATAAAGTTCAGGCCCATTTGGAGTGCGACCCGTTCCATGCGCGCGATGGTTTGTTCAACCCCGGCAGGTGAATAGGTCTGGCCCGGCTTGATCTTAATCACGTCCATAAACGGCTGGGCGTCGACGTCATCCAAAAGGCTGAGGGCTGTAATCTGGCCGTAGTCAAAGCTTTGCCCCTCAACCACATCAAAGATGATCAAGAAAGCGTCGCGTTCACGGGTCAGTTCCGCGTTCACGTTTTTGGTCTCGAAATCAACGTAGCCACGGGATTGATAAAAATCGCTCAGGACTTGCTTGTCGAACTCTATGCGATCTTCGATGAATGTATCTGTGCCAATCAGTTGACGGAACAGGCCTGCCTGCTTGGTCTCAAGCACCCGGCGCAAACGGCGGTCCGAATAGGAGCGGTTGCCAGTAAAGCTGAGGCGTTCAATCTCGATCACGCGGCCTTCAGAAACCTCAAACACCAGATCCACACGGTTGTCCGAACGGCGAATGATCTTGGGATCCACAGTGGCCGCGATCCGACCTGCAACTGTGTAGGCCTCGGTCAGGGTTGCGGCATCTTGTTCTGCCAAGGTTGGGCTGTAGACGCGGCGCGGTTGTGATTGCAAAATGTTCAACAGGTCCTCGTCCTTGAGACGACGATTGCCTTCAATATTGATGCGGTTGATTGTTGGGAATTCCTGCACCCGGATCACGAGGGTTGAACCGTTCGGCACCACATCCACGGTTTCAAACAGGCCCGAGCCAAGCAAGCTTTGGTAGGCATCATTCAGCCGACCGGCTGAGACGGCCTCACCACGCGCAATATCTGCATAACTTAGAATCGTGCCCGCCTCGACACGTTGGTTTCCCTCGATCTGGACCGAGGTAAAGCGGTAGGTCTGCGCCTGCACAGCCGACGCTGTTACCACCACGAAACTTAACACAATAAAGGTTAAAACGACTAAAAAGTGCCCCAAGCTGTTGCCGCTTGGCTGATACTTAGAAACGGCCATAATTCCCCCGCCGATCAACTACTCATAACTTGGATACCGCCTATCATGGGGCTTGTCAAAAGCAAGAAGACCCCACCCGGTTATAGGGTGAGGTCCACTAATAGTGTGCGTGTGTGTGTGGTCGTCTAAGGTATTACAAAGAGCCCAAGAATGCGCCTGCGCCCAAAGCGCCAGCAATCGTTGCCAAATACAACAACCGGTCCCAATTCAGGTCGACCAAAAGGCTTAATCCGCGATATCCGCTTGCTACAGCTTGCATGGGTGTCTCCAATCTTGTGTTGGATCAGGGATAGCCCGCAAATAAGGCGGGAATTTGACACCATTTGGAAAAGCTTGCGACGCAGGCTGGATCGGGTCGCTGATTTCGCGAAACAATCGCTACGGACAGAACAGATCGTTTCCAAGGGCGAAAACCATCAAACTCAGCAGCAACGTCAGACCTGTTATCATCAAGATGTTGAGGATTTTGTCGCTGGGCGGTTTGCCTGTGACAGCTTCATAGGCGTGAAAGACCAAATGACCCCCATCCAACACGGGAATGGGAAAGAGGTTGAGCAGCCCTACGGCCGTGCTGAGCACAGCTATGAACCAAATAAACGACTGCGCGCCTTGGCTGGCCATGGCCGCCGAGGTTTGCGCAATGCCCACAGGACCAGACAGGTTGCACGACGATATGGCCCCAGTGATCACGTTATAAAGTCCTGACATGGACGAGCGGATCACAAACCCAGTGCGTTCCACACCAGATTGCAGTGAGGCCCAGACGCCCGGGAATTCGGTTTTCGGCTCGAAGAACAGGCCAGACGAGATCCCGACCAGCCAGCGGGTGTCAAATGTGCCGTCCTCTTGGGGCAGGTCAACGCGTTTGGGCACAAGGGTAAATTGCATCATTTCGCCATCGCGCCACACATCAAACAGCAAAGGTTTGCCATCGGAGGCCACGACGATATCGCGCATTTGATCAAAGGCGTAAATCTCGGCGCCATCAATTGCTGTCACCACATCGCCCAGTTTCATCTGAACGGACAAGGCCGCCGAGCGTGGCGACAGGCCAAGAACAATGGCTTGGTTTGGAAACGGGCCTTGCACCGTGATCGTATCACCGCCCCGCCGGACGCGGTAATCGATGGATCGAGCCACGTCCAGATCTTCGATCAGGCCATTAAAAAGCTCGGTGGTGTTGGCCGGTTGTCCGTTGACTTCGAGGATTTGATCACCCTCTTGCAACTCTTGCACAACGCCTGCTGGCATTTTGACAAAGCTGTCCACTGTCAGCGGATCCGCTGCACGGCCTGTGAACATGATCACAGCGCCAAAAACCAAAATCGACAAAATGAAGTTAAAGACAGGTCCTGCCGCAACAGTTGCGGCCCGCGCCCACAGAGGGGCGCCGTGCATGGTGTTGCGCGCCGGTTTTACATCACTGTCTGCGCCTACGCTGGCCGCATTGCTGTCGCCCAGAAATTTAACAAAGCCGCCAAAGGGTAAGGCCGCCAATTGCCATTTTGTCCCGCGCCGGTCAACGCGACTGTAAATCACCGGACCAAAGCCAAGGCTAAAGGTTTCCGCATGGATGCCGCACCAGCGGCCTACGATGTAATGACCATATTCGTGGATTGCCACGATGATGGACAAGGCCACCACAAAGGCCACCAAAGTATAGGCAAGACCGCCAAAGGCGGGAATAAGACTGGTCGGGTCCATGAAACGCGTTATCCGTTTTTGATGATTTCTAAGGCCTGCTTGCGTGCCAAATGGTCCGCTTGCTGGACGTTATCAAGGGTAATGTCGTCATTTGTGAGGCCACTATCGGCAGACATTTTGTCTAAAACTTGCTCAACCACCTCAGCCATTTGCAAAAATCCGATTTGTCCTGCGATAAAACCATCAAGGGCCTGTTCTTTGGCCGCGTTGAACGCAGCCCCTGTCAGACCGCCCTCCTCCATCACATAGCGCGCAAGGCGCAGGGCGGGATAACGGGCATCCTCGGGGGCACGGAAAGTCAGCGTGCCGATCTGCGCCAGATCCAACCGATCTACGGGCAGTTTTTTGCGTTCCGGCCAATGCAGCGCATAGCCAATGGCGTGGCGCATATCATGGGGCCCCACATGGGCCATGATTGCCCCGTCATTATAGCCGACCATAGCGTGGATCAGGCTTTCGGGGTGGATCACTGTTTCGATGATATCCGGCGACACGCCAAAAAATTCTTTGGTCTCGATCAGTTCCATGGATTTGTTGAACATAGACGCACTGTCGATGGTGATCCGTTGGCCCATATCCCAATTGGGATGGCTGCTGGCCTCGGCCAAAGTGGCATGGGCCAGAGCCTCGATCGGCCAGTCGCGAAACGCCCCACCCGAGGCTGTGATGATGATCCGTTCGACCGTGTCCATGGTTTCGCCAACCAGCGCCTGAAACACAGCGGAATGTTCGCTATCCACAGGCAGCACAGTGGCATTGTTGCGATTGGCCGTGCCCAACAACAGCGGGCCTGCAGTCACAAGGCTTTCTTTGTTGGCCAGCGCAAGGGTCGTGCCATGTTCCAACGCCAAAAGTCCCGGTTTTAGCCCAGCAGCGCCCACAATCGCGGACATAATCCAATCCGCAGGACGCGCGGCCGCCTCTTCCAAAGCCGCCTGCCCTGCAGCGGCCTGAACCCCGCTACGCGCAAGCATAGCGCGCAGTTCGGGCAAGCGTTCCTCATAGGCAGTGACGGCGACATCGGCCCCAAGGGCGCGCGCATCCTTGGCCAATTGCCCCACGTTATGGCCACCGGTAAGGGCCACCACATCATAAGCCTTTGGGTCGCGTTTGATCAGATCGATGGTGTTCTGGCCGATAGAACCAGTGGCCCCAAAAATACTGACTTTTTGCATGGCTAGAATGACACCTGCGGCACATCAACCACCAACGCCACAAGCAACATAACCAAAGCAGCGCCTAACAGCCCATCAAACCTATCGAATAACCCGCCATGGCCGGGGATCAGGGTCGAGCTGTCTTTGACCCCTTGCCGACGTTTCAATGCCGATTCCGCAATGTCGCCCATTTGACTGGCAAAGCTGAGCGCCACTGAAATCCAAGGCAAATCAGAGCCGGCGTTGGTAAACGACAGAAAGGCAAAGCCAACCAATGCGGCCCCGACCCATCCGGCGACCGTGCCAGACCAGGTCTTTTTGGGGCTGATCGCAGGCCAAAACTTGGGTCCGCCAAACATTTTGCCAGCAAAGTAGCCGGCAATGTCCGTGACGATAACCACCAGCACCATCCACAACAGCCAAACAACGCCATAGTTTTCGCGAAAGGTTACAAGGCCCCAACCGGCAATGGTGATACCCAAGGCAAAGCCTACAAATGTCAGCCGTTCTTTTTTCAACGCTGCTGCCCCAATCGCCGGGGCAATCAGCAAGATCAACAAATAAAACGGGTCAGGACTGGCGATCAACCCAGACAAAATGCTGGCCGTCAGAGCCGATAAAAGCATCCCAGGGGTCGGCTGATCGGGCTGGATCATCATCCACAACTCCCAAATCATAACAGCCGTGACAAACACTGTGAGCATCTGAAACCAGATGCCCCCGAGCCAAATGCCTGCGATCCCCAAACCTGCCATCCACATCCCAGACAGGATGCGGTCCCGTAGGTCATCCCAGCTGGTCATGCGGTAACAGCTCCAAACCGCCGATCCCGGGTGCCATAGGCGCCAACAAGCTGCGTGAAAATCTCAGAGGTGAAATCAGGCCACAAGGTGTCGATAAATTCGTATTCTGCATAGGCCGATTGCCACAGCAAAAAGTTCGAAATACGCGCCTCGCCAGAGGTTCTGATAACCAGATCTGGATCCGGTAAAAAGTATGTATCCAAGTACTTTGGAAGCGTTTCTTCATCTACATCTTTTGGGTCAAGTTTGCCCAAGGACACATCATAAGCCAAGCGTTTGGTGGCACGGCTGACCTCATCGCGGCCGCCATAGTTCAAGGCGATGGTCAAATGCACTTTGTCGTTGTCCGACGTCAGCATTTCCAAATCATCCATGAGCTTCACCAGCTTTTCGTCCAACTTCATACGATCCCCGATGAACCGAACCCGCACGCCTTCTTTTAACAGGGCCTGCGCCTCGCGGCGGATATAGCGGCGGAACAGGCTCATCAAACCGGCCACTTCGCTTTGGGTGCGCTTCCAATTTTCTGTCGAGAACGCAAATATTGTCAGATAGCTGACGCCCACATCCGGGCAGGTCTCTACGATCTCGCGCACGCGCTTTGCACCAGCGTGGTGGCCAAACAGACGCGGACGTCCTTTTTGCGTGGCCCAACGGCCATTGCCGTCCATGATAATGGCGATGTGGTTGGGGCCTTGGACGTCTGGGTGTGTCATGATCGGCCTATACCTGCATGATTTCGGCTTGCTTGGTTTCCAAAAGGTCATCGATGGCCTTGATCATCGTATTGGTCATCTCTTGAACCTCGTCTTCCCACAGCTTTTGGTCGTCCTCGGACATCCCGTCTGCCTTGGCCTTTTTAATCTGGTCCATGCCGTCGCGGCGCACGTTGCGAATGCTCACCCGGCCATTTTCCGCATAGGATCCGGCCACTTTTGTCAGCTCGCGGCGACGTTCTTCGTTCAACTCGGGAATAGGCAGCATGATGATCGTGCCATTCAGTTGAGGATTGATCCCTAAACCACTCTCACGAATGGCTTTTTCAACCTTTCCAACCAGCGCTTTGTCCCACACATTGATGGTCACCATGCGCGGTTCCGGAACGTTCACTGTACCCACTTGATTGACCGGCGTCATGCTACCATAGGCGTCCACCATCACCGGTTCCAACATCGAGCCCGAGGCCCGGCCCGTGCGCAGTGATGCAAATTCAGTGCGAAGATTGGCAATCGCGCCATCCATGCGCCGCTGAAGATCATCGGTATCAAGTAAAAAGTCGTCTGACATGTCCTGTGGCTCGTCTTTGTTATTGCTTTGTCAGTCGGTATATCGCCATTTTTGGTATCAATCCAGCAGCATTTGTGCAGCGTTTGATTGTTGGAGTGGGCCTGCGGCGCTGAGAAATACGTAAAATTTGTCGCTAATGCTAAATCTTACGATTTTTAAAGAGTTTGCATTGCATTCAAGGGGTCCACTGCGCGGAGCCTGCAAAATGACCCAAGTCACCACGTCAAATTTCATATTCTTAGGTAACTTCACCGATATAGACACAGATGAAAGCGATTGGGACGCCGAAAATGGCGGCGCCTTGTTGGGCCAGTATAACAACACTGATATGCAGAACGTGGCCGTCACCCAACACGACACCGACCATGACGGCAATATGATGGACGATGAATATGGTGGCAGCGATTACACCACCTATAACACTGGCAGTGGTCAGGTCACGGCCAAGCCCGACACCTCTGCTTGGTATAATGCCGTGGTCACAGACACCGACGGCGTTCAACACACCGTTCAATTGGTTATCGTGCAAATGGACAATGGCGACACCTTTGTGGCCGATTACGCTGGCAGTGACGACATACCGCTTGCCAACATCCAAACTTTGGAACTGACCTCGGAAGGGAACAGTGATTATGCGGGGTATATGACCGGCAGAGAGGTCGATCAGGCGCCTGTGTGCTTTGCCTCTGGAACAATGATCGAAACCGGTCATGGCAACGTGGCAATCGAGACCCTAATGCCCGGCTGTAAAGTCATGACATTGGATCACGGTCTACAACCCCTGCGTTGGATCGGATCCATGATGGTTTTGGTGCCCCGCCAGCATGCCGCTATTGCCTTTGCACCGTCTAGTCTGGACAAAGGCATTCCGGCGCACACTTTGATGGTATCGCCGCAACACCGGATTATGGTGTCGTCCAAAATAGCCAAGCGAGTGACCGGCACAGACGAAGTTTTGATCCCCGCAAAACGCTTTTTGGACCTTGATGGCGTCAGCCAGCTGTCTGGAAAGATGCCAGTTCAATACTGGCATTTGCTTTTTGACACGCATCAGATTGTGTTGGCCAATGGCGTTCCTTGCGAGTCGCTCTTGTTGGGCCCGCAAGCGCAAAAAACCCTGTCTGCCGCAGCACAGGCCGAAATTGCGGCGCTGCTGCCCGAAACGCTCGAGAGGGACATGACCACAGCGGTTCCCGCTGAACTTGCCCGCCCCGTGCCCACATCAAAGCATCAAAAACAATTGGTCCAACGGCATTCAGATAACCAGCAGCCTGTTTTGCAGACCTATCCTTCAACGCGAGTGTAAGTGCCTTCACCCGCCAAGATGCCTTTGAAACCACCCGGCTCATCCAGTGAAAACACGATGATCGGCAGGTTGTTGTCCCGCGCCAAAGCAATGGCGCTGGCGTCCATTACGCCAAGACGTTTTTGCAAGACATCGTCGTAGCTAACCATATCGTACCGCACCGCATCATCGTGCAACGCAGGATCTTTATCGTAGACACCATCTACTTTGGTGCCTTTAAAGATCGCTTCGCATGACATCTCGGAGGCCCGCAAAGTGGCCGCCGTATCTGTCGTAAAATACGGGTTGCCCGTGCCTGCCGCGAAAATGCAGACGCGCGCTTTTTCCAAGTGCCGCACAGCGCGCCGGCGGATATAGGGCTCGCAGACTTGATCCATGGGGATCGCACTGATCACGCGGGTGTGGATGCCCAGCCCTTCCAACGCGGACTGCATACCAAGGGCGTTCATCACAGTGGCCAGCATTCCCATATAGTCTGCCGTGGTCCGTTCCATCCCCTGAGCCGAGCCCTGAAGACCGCGGAAAATGTTGCCGCCACCGATCACCATGCAGATCTCAACGCCCATATCATGGACGGTTTTCACCTCTGCCGCGATCCGTTCAACAGTTGGCGGGTGCAGCCCAAACCCCTGATCCCCCATCAACGCCTCACCTGAAATCTTGAGCAACACGCGTTTGAAGGTGGTCTGGGCAGGGCTGGTCATGGTTGGCTTCCAATGCTGGCTTGGGTTCGCGGCTAAAATGTCTTACTTCGGGGTCAGGTTCAATCGCCAAACAGGTCCAATCAGGCAAAGAGGCGCATTTTACCGTAATGATTTCACCGGCTAAGGCACGACATTCCCCGTGGTTCCAATCTCTGACATTCCTCAGGCGCAAGACGTCTTGATTGCCGGGCCAACCGCGTCGGGCAAATCCGGTTTGGCGCTGGAAATTGCAGAACGTCGTGGCGGCGTGATCGTCAATGCCGATGCTTTGCAGGTTTATTCGAATTGGCGGGTTCTGACAGCACGCCCTTCCCTCGCAGACGAGGCCCGTGCGTCGCACCACCTATATGGCCATGTCCCGCCGGATGTATCTTATTCGGTTGGGGCCTGGTTGCGCGACGTTGCCGATGTGCGCGCCAGTGGCGAGCGGTTGATCATTGTCGGCGGTACGGGGCTGTATTTTCGAGCCCTGACCGAGGGCCTCGCTGAAATTCCTGAAATCCCCCCGGCTATTCGCGCCGAAGGTAACCAATTGCGCGAGGCAGATTTCACCCAAATGCTGGAAGCCCTCGATGCCCCCAGCCGATCCTTGATCGACCAGTCCAACCCCATGCGGGTGCAGCGGGCGTGGGAAGTTCTGACTGCAACGGGGCGCGGGTTGCAAGCATGGCATGACGCCACACCGCCCCCCTTGATGCCTTTGGACACTGTGACCGCGTTGGTTCTGGAGGCCCCAAAAGACTGGCTGACCCCTCGCATTGCCTTGCGATTTGAACAAATGATTGAATTAGGTGCACTGGAGGAAGCCCGGCAAAATCAGCCCATGTTTGATCCAGATGCTCCGGCGCATAAGGCCATCGGGGCACCGGAACTTATGGCCTACTTGCGCGAAGACCTGACGTTGGAGCAGGCCAAAGAGGCCGCAACGATCGCCACCCAGCAATACGCAAAACGGCAACGCACATGGTTTCGGGCCCGCATGGGCAACTGGACACCGATTTCCGCCGCTGATCTTTGATTTCTGTCACTTACTGATTATTTCCTGCCTGTTTTATCCCAGATAACCCAATTGGCTTGCACTATTTCAACCAAATGGCTTTACTGGCGCGATGACAAAAGCAGCCCACGGCACTTTGGTGTCCACCATCAGCAGCACGAATCCGTCGTTTGCGTGGCGACACGAGATGCTGCACAGCGCACCGCAGGATCGTTACT
This sequence comes from Algirhabdus cladophorae, assembly GCF_044772865.1. Taxonomy (GTDB): domain Bacteria; phylum Pseudomonadota; class Alphaproteobacteria; order Rhodobacterales; family Rhodobacteraceae; genus Algirhabdus; species Algirhabdus cladophorae. Next base: position 1,573,803 of record NZ_CP173029.1, on the reverse strand, counting down.
TTTGGGTAACGCGCGGACAAGCCCGTGCCATTGTTGCCGGTGCCGAAGTCGGCCTGTCGCAAAACAGTTTGGTCAGCGTGCCTGCAAAGGTGCCATTTCAATTACAAACCTCCGCAGGCACGTTCCTGAATATTCTTGCCACAGATCAACTGGCGCGTCGCGTGGGCGAGCCCAAGTCGCAGCTATACCGTCTGTCAGATCCATCGGCGCAGCGGGATATGGCCCAACTGTTCGAGACCTTGCGCCGCGAGACACAAACCGTTGAAATTGGCCAAAACCGCGCCATTCAGGCCAATGTTTTGCTGTTGACGGTTTGGTTGTTGCGCCATGACCGTTTGCTGTTTTCACCGCAACGCCTGAGTGCAGCCCAACGGCTAAGCCGCGCATTTTTGTCGATGTTGGAGGCTGGATTTGCCTCAGATAAATCACCGCAGCACTACGCAGCGGCCCTTGGCGTCACGCCCACGCATTTGACCCGCGCTACGAAAGAGGCCTTGAACAAACCCGCCTCTACCCTTGTGGCGGATCGCAAATACCGCGCCGCCAAAGAGGCCATTATCGACCACGGCACACCAATCAAAGACGTCGCCGCCGCCTTGGGCTTTTCCAGTGCGGCCTACTTTACCCGTGGGTTTCAAACTCATTGCGGCCAAACACCATCCGGTTTCAAAAAAGCCCAAAACACTGTGCTCACGCCCAGCACTACCTAAGCGCGAAGTTTTTCCAAAAAGACAAAAATCAAACAACATTGGTCATGCCCCGCCATGTCGCGAATAGAACAACTGAATGTCGCTTTTGTGAGCAAAATTGGCGAAACTAGCTGTTGACGCTGAGAATTTATCTGCGCGAAATGGATCTGGGGCGTTTTTAACTAAAACGCGAGATGTGGGGAAAACAGATAACTTTCAAAGACCTCTTGTCTCAGATCCAATAAAAGTAGTGTCACAGGGAGAAAAAGATGACGCAACACACTCACGAAACATTGCATCCAGCAGCGCTGATGTACGCACAAGAACACGAAGCGGGTCACATGGACCGCCGTGAATTTTTGACGCGCGCAACCGCTTTGGGTGTTTCTGCTGCAGGTGCATATGCACTGATCGGCGCGACGCCAGCAACCGCTGCGGGCCACGCCACACCAAAGCGTGGCGGCACAATGCGCATGCAGATGGAAGTTCGCGCGTTGAAAGATCCACGCACATATGACTGGACGCAAATTGCGTTTCTGACATCAGGCTATCTGGAATATCTGGTTGAATACAACTCCGACGGTTCGTTCCGCGGCATGTTGTTGGAAAGCTGGGACGCCAATTCCGACGCCACAGAATACACATTGAACGTCCGTAAAGGCGTCAAGTGGAACAACGGCGACGATTTCACAGCCGACGATGTGGCCCGTGTGATCACTGGCTGGTGTGACAAAGACGTAGAAGGCAACTCGATGGCGGGTCGTATGTCCAGCCTGATCGATGCTGACACCAACAAAGCAATCGACGGCGCAATCACCGTTATGGACAGCCACACAGTTAAGCTGACCCTGCCTGCGCCAGATATCACAATCATTCCGGGCATGGCCGATTACCCTGCTGCGGTCACGCACGCTGATCACAACCCAGACGACATGTTGGGCACACAGATCGGTACAGGCCCGATGAAAATCGAAAGCCTCGAAGTGGGCGTTAAAGCCGTTATCACTCGTTCGGGCCACGAATGGTGGGGCGACACAGCCTTCCCAGAGGGCGGTTTCTACCTCGATAGCATGGAATACATCGACTACGGCACCGATCCTGCGGCATGGGTTGCCGCCGTTGAAGCCGAAGAAGTTGACATGCTTTATGAAACTGTTGGTGACTTTATCGACATTCTCACAGGTCTTGGCTTTGTGGAATCCGAAGTTGTGTCCGGTGCGACTGTTGTTATTCGTCCAAACCAATTGGCCGAAGTCGACGGCAAGCAGCCCTATGCTGACAAGCGCGTGCGCCAAGCGATCGCAATGGCCGTTGATAACGCCGTTTGTCTTGAGCTGGGCTATGCTGGTCGCGGTGCGGTTGCAGGCAACATGCACGTGGGCCCTGTTCACCCAGAGTTTGACGCGTCCGTTGACCGCATGCCTTACGATCCCGCAGCCGCCAAGGCGCTGATGGACGAAGCAGGCATGGGCGATTACGAGCACGAGCTGCTGTCGATCGACGATGACTGGCGCAAAAACACAACTGACGCGGTTGCCGCCCAGTTGCGCGATGCTGGCATCAACGTCAAGCGGACCATTTTGCCGGGCTCCACGTTCTGGAACGACTGGGCGAAATACCCGTTCTCCTCGACAAACTGGAACCACCGCCCGCTGGGCACGCAGGTGTTGGCATTGGCCTACCGTTCCGGCGAAGCATGGAACGAATCTGGTTTTGCAAATGCCGAGTTCGACGCGCTTCTGGCCGAGGCCAACTCGATCGCTGATGCCGACGCGCGTCGCGTGGTGATGGGCAAAATTCAGGCCATCATGGTCGAAGAGGGTGTGACGATCCAGCCGTACTGGCGTTCGATCTACCGCCACTACAGCGAGAATGTGGTGGGCGCAGATATGCACATCGCCTATCTGCCACAGACCTACAAGTACGGTTTCAAAGCCTAAGCTTGACACTAACTGGGCCGTCCTCAACCGAGGGCGGCCTTTTTCGCTAGACTGCCAAAAAGGCCATCAGAGCCTTTCGTGCAAACCAGCCAACAGGGGCCTTTATGGGACTGTTTATTATACGCCGATTGGGGGTTATGATCCTCACGGCACTTTGCCTGACTTACGTTGTCTTTTTCCTGACGAACCTCTATCCGAACCTCGAAAAACTGGCCAAGACCCAAGGCAACTTCCGTATGTCGGACGAAGCCGTGACCAGCTTTTTGACCAATCGCGGATATTTGCAATCCACCCCTGTGAAATACGGCCAATGGCTGGGCGTTTTACCGGGCTATGTGATCGAAGGATCTGACGGGAAAACCCGTGCCCGTTGCCAAGCACCAGGCATGGAACTGGAAGATGCCCCACAGTTTTGTGGCGTTTTGCAAGGCGACTGGGGCTTTTCCACGGTTTTCAAAGAAGACGTGTCCGGCATTATCGCCACGCGATTGTCCCTAACCGGCAAGCTGATGTTCTGGGTCATGATGGTCATGGTGCCCGGGGCGTTGATCATCGGTGTGCTGGCTGGCATGCGCGAAGGATCCCGCACAGACCGCAGCTTGTCGACTGTATCCATTGTGACCACGGCCACACCTGAATATGTCTCTGGCGTTATTTTTATTGCTGTCTTTGCCTCTTCTGCTGTGGGGCTCAAATGGTTCAAAGGCACCGCCACATCCGCCATGGATGACGCGACCTTTGCCAACTTTACCCTGCCCGTTTTGACCATCGCGCTTTACGGCATGGGCTATATCGCACGGATGACCCGGGCTTCGATGACCGAAGTGATGACTGCGCAGTATATCCGCACGGCCCGTCTCAAAGGTGTCAGCTTTGGCACCATCGTTCTCAAACACGCTTTGCGTAACGCGCTGATCGCCCCCTTTACGGTGATCATGCTGCAAATCCCGTGGTTGCTGAATGGCGTGGTGATCGTCGAGACCCTGTTTAACTACAAAGGCTTTGGATGGACCCTTGTCCAAGCGGCAGGCAACAATGATATCGAGATGCTTTTGGGGGTATCCGTTGTGTCGGTCTTTGTGGTGCTGCTGACCCAGTTGATCTCGGACATCGGCTATATCTACCTCAACCCACGCATCAGATTGTCATAAGGGAGGACCCAAGACATGGAACCATTATCTTGGACCGGGAGCCTGAACTGGCTTAGCGCAATCCTTCTTTTCGCATTGGCCTTCTTGCTGATTACGATCATCGTTCAATCTGTTGTGGCCCTCTTTGCCGCCGAGGCCTCGCGCAGTGTGAATGCCGATGGCACCGCCGTGCGGCGCACTGATCTACTGGGTGTTGTAGGGATAGGCGTCAAAGCCTTTGCCCTGATATCTGTGGCTGCACTTGCGCTGTTTATCGTGGGTGGGGTGTTTTTGGGCACTGGCGCTGGCATCATTGGCGGCATCATTCAGGCCCTAACACCTACATGGGTGGCCTTGATCCTGACCTTCGCCCTGTCGATCGTCTACAAGCGCAAGCTGGGTCTTTACGGCAAGCTTTTCGATAGCCCCATAGGGATGATCGGTTTTGCCCTCGTGATGTTTTGGGTTTTCACTGCGATCTTTGGCGGCCCGTTTGATCTGATTGTCACTCACGATGCCTTGGGCCAAGTCTCAGGCATGAAAAACAAAGTCCCCGGAACGCCGTTGCGCGGTGCCGAAGACGGTGATTTCATGTGGTATCTGCTGGGCGGTGACAACTTGGCGCGTGACGTCTTTAGCCGGATGATCAAGGGCAGCTGGGTTGTGGTGCAAATCGCGCCACTTGCTACGATCTTTGCCTTTATGGTTGGGATCACATTGGGCCTGCCTGCAGGCTACTATGGTGGCAAGCTGGACACGATCCTCAGCTTTCTGGCCAACCTGATCCTCGCCTTCCCGGTGATCTTGCTCTTCTACCTGCTTGTCACCCCGGAGATCGTTGAGACAGGCATTCCGAACTATATGGCGGCTGTGCTGTTTATCTTCCCGCTCATCTTCTTTGCAGTGCTTTTGAACTCGCGCTATTACACGCAGCCCCATATTCGCAATCCGCTGCTGGTTATCGTGCTGGGTATTTTGTTGTGGCTCTATTTGTCGCTGATTTCGGAAGTTGGATCCAAAGTGCATGTTCTGCCCGGCTTTCTAGACGGATTTGATGTGCCCGGTGGGATCCTGGTGGTGTTTGTATCGGTGGTCTTTGTGAACTCACCCACTGTGTTCCGGATCGTGCGGTCCTTGGCGCTGGACATCAAAACCCGCGATTACGTGGCTGCGGCCCAAACCCGGGGTGAAGGCGCATGGTACATCATGCTTTGGGAGATTTTGCCAAACGCCCGTGGCCCGCTGATCGTGGATTTCTGTCTGCGCATTGGCTACACCACGATCCTTCTGGGGACCTTGGGCTTCTTTGGCCTTGGCCTTCCGCCCGAAAGCCCGGATTGGGGCAGCACGATCAACGAGGGCCGTAAATTGCTGTCGATCTATCTGCATCCGGCCATACCACCAGCGATTGCTTTGCTCAGCTTGGTGCTTGGTCTGAACCTATTAGCCGATGGCCTACGTGAAGAAAGCCTCAAGGATTAGAAATTTGGGCGCCACGCCACGCGCTTGGCGCCCAAAACACAAAAAAGAATGTGCCAAAGGCACACAATCGGATCACGCCCCAACAGGGATCAGAACATGACAAACGACAGCGACTACGACGGCCCCATTCTCGAGATTGAAAATCTCTCGATCAGCTTTTTCACCCGGCTGCGGGAAATCCCCGCGGTTATGGACTTCACCTGCATCGTCCAACCGGGCGAAGCCATGGGATTGGTTGGGGAATCCGGCTGTGGCAAGTCCACTGTGGCGCTGGGCGTCATGCAGGATCTTGGCGTGAACGGCAAAATCGTCGGTGGCGACATCAAGTTCAAAGGGCGCTCACTCAACGAGATGACCCAAGAAGAGCTGCGCGATATTCGTGGCTCGCAAATCGCGATGATTTATCAGGAACCCATGGCGTCGTTGAACCCCGCGATGAAAATCGGCAAGCAGCTGATGGAAGTTCCGATGATCCACGAGGATGCCAGCAAAGAAGACGCCTATAAACTGGCCCTGCAAGTGGTCACTGACGTCAAACTGCCTGACCCTGCGCGGATCCTCAACAGCTTCCCGCACCAACTGTCTGGGGGCCAGCAGCAACGGATCGTCATTGCCATGGCGCTGATGTCCAAGCCATCGCTCCTGATTCTAGACGAGCCGACGACGGCCCTTGATGTGACCGTTGAAGCCGGCATCGTCGAATTGGTCAAAGATCTGGGCAAGAAATACGGCACGTCTATGTTGTTTATCTCGCACAATCTGGGTCTGGTTTTGGAAACCTGCGACCGGATCTGCGTGATGTATTCTGGCGAAACCGTTGAAACAGGCAGCATCGAAGACGTCTTTGACAAGATGCAGCACCCTTATACACAGGCGCTTTTCCGGTCGATCCCCCTGCCCGGTGCCGACAAAAACTCGCGGCCCCTTGTGGCCATTCCTGGCAACTTCCCGCTGCCACATGAACGCCCGCAGGGCTGTAATTTCGGCCCTCGTTGCGACTACTTTGAAGACGGGCTGTGCAATCAAGACCAAGTGCCAATGTATCCCATCATGGGCGACGACCGGCACGAAACCCGGTGCCTGAAATTCCAGGAAATTGACTGGAACGCGCCTATTGTTGCGGCTGAAAAGAAAGAAAAAGGCGAAGTTGGTGATGTGGTCCTGAAAATGGACAACCTCAAGAAATACTATGAGGTCTCGGCCAACGCCCTCTTTGGCGGCGCCAACAAGAAAGTGGTCAAAGCCAACGAGACCCTCAGTTTTGAGGCCCGCGAATCCGAGACCCTCGCCATCGTTGGTGAATCCGGTTGTGGTAAATCCACCTTCGCCAAGGTTCTGATGGGCCTAGAGACCGCCACGGACGGGCAAATCCTGCTCGACAATAAAAACGTCGAAAGCACCCCGATCCAAGAACGCGATACCAAGACGATTTCAGATGTACAGATGGTCTTCCAGAACCCGTTTGACACGTTGAACCCGTCTATGACTGTGGGCCGTCAGATCATTCGTGCCTTGGAGATCTTTGGCATCGGCGCCAACGAAACCGAGCGCCGTGAGAAAATGCTGAACCTGCTGGATTTGGTGAAACTGCCACGCGCCTTTGCAGACCGTATGCCGCGGCAGTTGTCAGGTGGTCAAAAGCAACGGGTCGGCATCGCGCGGGCCTTTGCAGGTGGTGCACGGATCGTTGTGGCGGACGAGCCTGTCTCGGCGCTGGATGTGTCTGTCCAGGCCGCTGTGACCGACCTACTGATGGAAATCCAGCGCGAAGAGAAGACCACGCTGCTGTTTATCTCCCATGACCTCAGCATCGTGCGCTATCTCAGCGACCGCGTGATGGTGATGTATCTGGGCCATGTGGTCGAATTGGGCACAACAGATCAAGTGTTCCAACCGCCCTATCATCCCTATACCGAAGCCCTGCTGTCGGCAGTTCCTATTGCTGACACCAGTGTTGAAAAACAGCATATCGTGTTGGAGGGCGACATCCCATCGGCGATGAACCCGCCCCCCGGCTGTCCGTTCCAAACCCGCTGTCGTTGGAAGTCCGAAGTCCCCGGCGGCCTGTGCGAAAAAGAAGTGCCTCCGGTGCGAGTTTTGGAGGGCAATCATCAGGTCAAATGTCACTTGTCCGACGAGATCCTCGAGCGCATGGAACCTGTGATCAAAATCGCCGCAGAGTAGCGCGGCCTTTTGTCATCCGGTTGACACGCAGCAGCCCTCGGCTATCTTGGCGTTCCTTCCGGGAGAAGTGTTTTGCGAGTGTTGGATTGGATCGCACTGATAGTGTTTATCGTGCAGACCATTGTTTTTGCGGGAGTTTTATACCCGTTTTCAGGCCAGAACTGGGTGTTTGGCCTGCTTTGCCTGCCCTATTGGGCGATTATGTTTGTTTTGGCCTTTGGGGCACTGTGGTCGCCTGCATGGATCGGCTGGGTCAAAACCAGACTGACGCGTATCAGCCGCAGGTTGTCGATCGACAGTCTCTATTTGTTGTTGATCCCCTTTGGAATCTACGCGGTCGTCCATATGATTTTGCTCAGCTTGCAACCAGCCTCGGCCCTGTCTGAACTGGTAATAATCTTTGGATTGCTGTTTTGCCTTGGGGCCGCGACACTCCGAACCGCGTTTTCAAACTTGTAACGGGTTTGCCTCAGCGACCGTAAATCACTTTGACGTAGTTGCGCGTCTCTTTGTAAGGCGGCACACCGCCGTGCTTTTTAACAGCCCCCGGACCCGCATTATAAGCCGCCAATGCCAGTCGCCATGAACCAAAAGTATCATATTGTTCGCGCAGATATCGCGCGCCGCCGTCCAGATTTTGCGAGGGGTTTCGAGGATTAACCCCCAGATACCGGGCCGTGCCTGGCATCAATTGCGCCAGACCAATTGCGCCTGCATGGGAACGGGCATTGGGTTTCCACGCGCTTTCTTGTTGCACCAACCGCAAGAACAATTGCTCGGGCACGCCGTGACGGCGCGCTGCGGCCTTGGCCACTCCAAGGTATTTGCCCCGATAGTTGCCAGTATAGTTTTTGTCAAAGCTGTCTTTGGTAGGGATTTTGACCCGCGACGGCTGCAACCGAACGGAATTTGCGTATTGTTTGGTCGCCCGTCCATCAAGGACCTTGGTTTGTGATTTGAACAATGAGGCGCGATTTTTGGCCGACAAGGACAGTCCTTCGGCAAAGCCCCCAGTTGCCGGTGCGCAGAACACACAGATTAGTCCAATTAGAAGTGCCCAACGCATCTACAGCCCCTACCCCACTGTTTTGGCAAATATAGTCTAAATTTCAGCCAATGCTACCTGTTGTTGGGTTCACCATTGGTTTACTAACTTCATGGCAGGGTTTTGCCTGTACCGGATTCGAAAACACGCAGCGGGGGACATTATGGCTGGCTCGGTAAACAAAGTAATTCTGATCGGAAACTTGGGCCGCGACCCAGAGGTCCGGACGTTCCAAAATGGCGGTAAAGTGTGCAACCTGCGCATCGCCACATCCGAAAATTGGAAAGACCGCAACACAGGCGAGCGCCGCGAGAAAACCGAATGGCATTCTGTCGCGATCTTTAGCGAACCTTTGGCCCGCGTGGCCGAGCAGTATTTGCGAAAAGGCTCGAAGGTTTATCTGGAAGGCCAGTTGGAGACCCGTAAATGGCAGGACCAATCCGGTCAAGATCGCTATAGCACCGAAGTTGTGCTGCGGCCCTACACATCGACGCTGACCATGCTGGATGGTCGCGGTGATAACCAAGGCGGCGGCGGTGGCGGTGGCGGCTATGTGCCCGACCAATCCGGCGGCTACGGTGGCGGCCAAGGCGGCTATGACAGCGGCCCGTCCCAAGGTGGTGACAGCTATGGTGGAGGCGGCGCCCCTGCTTCGGATCTAGACGACGAGATCCCATTCTAATCACCACACTCATTCGATGCTGATTTACAACACGCCCCGGTTCACCCCGGGGCGTTTTTCATTTTGGGGTCTTCCAAAAAGTAAATGTTTCGCCAAATGGTACATGACCGTCAGGGATCGCCAAAGCGGTGACAGCGGCGCGGATACGATCGAAGGCAAAAGGGAGACTGACTTGATCCGTGGCGGCACAGAGGTGTTTGTTTTCACGCGATCGTCAGGTCATGACGTAATCATTGATCTTACCGGCAAACAGGACCTCATTGATCTGTTGGCCTTAGCGTTAGGCAGCGGCGACACGAAGCTGGACCTGACCCAAATCGGCGACAAGGGCAGGTTGATTATCAGCGGGTTAGCTGCGATTTCCTTTCACGACAGCGATGTGATTTTCGACTGAACTGAGCTGTCTCAAGATACAGATGCGCCCATCAAACCATCGGTTCAACGGGCGCATTTTTTATTCAAAGTATTCAGAAGCAAGTTCTCAGAGGGCTTGGTCGTCTGGGCCAAAGAAATGCAGGTTTGATTCTTCGAACTTCAGTCCAACGGTTTGGCCTTCCAGATCCGCGCTTGCACCTGAAACACGCACTGTCAGCACGCCCAGTTCGCCACAATCCACGTAAAAGAAATAGTCAGCCCCCAGATATTCGCTGATTTGAACTGTGCCTGTGCAATGCCCCTCGCCTGCGCCCACGATACTGATGTGTTCTGGACGCACGCCCATTTGCACCGCGGTGGCCTGGCTTGCATCACGCAAGGCCCCTGTGCCGCCGCCGGCCAAAGTAAAGCCACTGGCAGAGGCGCCACAAGGCAACAGGTTCATTTTCGGGCTGCCGATGAATTGCGCCACAAACACGTTGTCGGGGCTTTCATATAGCTCACGCGGGGTACCAACCTGCATGATCAACCCGTCCTTGAGCACAACAATCCGGTCCGCCAGCGTCATCGCCTCGACCTGATCGTGGGTCACATAAACCATAGTACTTTCAAGGGCTTTGTGCAGACGTGCAATTTCAAAACGCATATCGACCCGCAGCGAGGCATCCAGATTCGACAAAGGTTCGTCAAAGAGGAAGCCTTTGGGTTTGCGCACAATCGCCCGGCCAATGGCCACACGCTGACGCTGTCCACCAGACAGATCTTTGGGACGACGATCCAGATATTGGTTCAGTTGCAACGTGTCTGCGGCGCGACTGACCTTCTCGGAAATCTCGGACTTGGGCGCACCTGCAGTTTTCAGAGCGAAACCCATGTTGTCCTCAACACTCAGGTGCGGATAGAGAGCATAGGATTGGAACACCATCGACAACTCACGCTCAGACGGGACTTTGTGGGTCACGTCCTCGCCATCCAGCACGATCTGCCCGCGACTGGTTTCTTCCAGACCTGAGATCATTCGTAACAAAGTTGATTTTCCACAGCCCGATGGACCCACAAAAATGATCAACTCGCCATCTTGAATATCAAGATCAACACCTTTGATGACTTGGACTTCACCAAACCATTTTTCGACTGCCTTTAGACTAATCTGACCCATAGTATTGTTCCCTTATTGGCAGCCGTCAGGCCACACCCTTTAATTTCGTTTCATGTTGCCATGACAGCCAAACCGCAGCGGTCCACGAGAAATTCTTTCCCACGCACCCCTCGCCAGTGAGCGGGTTGAAACACTCCCAAAAGCCAGATTTTTCGATGGCGCGGCACAGATCATCCCGGATGAGTTGGGCCAAGGTATCTTCGCCCGTTTCGGCAAGGCCTTGGGCCACCATAAAGTTCATTTGCGGCCAAACCGGTCCGCACCAATAGCGCTGGGGCTCAAACTCGTCTGCATCAGGGTCCCAGCTGGGAAGCATGTAGTCGACTTTGGACGCGATGCGTTGCAGATTTTCCAAGATCCGCGCGCGCTGTTCCGGCGTGCCGGTGTCTGCGTAAAAGCACAACGGGCTACAGTTGCTAAAGCCTTTGGAAAAGGCCCCGGTGCGGATGTCACGGGCAGTAAAGGCCCCTAGTTCCTCGCTCCATAGAAAATCGCTGGCCGCTTCGCCCTTGGCGATCCAGCCTTCAATCGCGGCCACAACATCAGCAGATTTGCCCAAGTCGCGCGCCATCGCCAACAGGTCTTTATCCGCACGCAACAGGATAAAGTGAATGTTGGGATCCGCCATCAAGAAGGGCCCCTCTTCCGTCAAACGCCGCTGATCCCAGCCCACACTCTGACCGAATTGGATGATTGTCAGGTACTTGTCGTATTGCTCTTGAGTTGGGCGGAAACTGGCATCCACATGTTTGTTGTCCATGCGTGTATAGGGGGCCAGATCAGGGGCCACTTGCATCAAGTCCAGCCCAATGTTCCATTCCGGACAGTTGTCACGACCAGTTTCCCAAGGGTGCACTGTGGCGACAATGCCTTTGGCGGTGCGGTTGTCATGGAACCATTTGTGATAAGCAAACAGTTGGTCAAAGACCTCTGCGCGGCGCGCGGTATCACGATTTGACCCCGTGCCCGTCAATTGCATGACAGCAGTCGTTAAAACCGGCGGCTGCGACACCCCTGTTGAAGGGATCGGACCCGGAGTTTTCCCCCAACGCGAGGGCCCTGGAAAATAGTCAGGATCATCGCTGCGAAAGATGATGCTGGGGATCATGCCATCGGGCCATTGCCCTTCCAACAGCGAAGTCACCTCGGCCCAAGCGCGGTCCATGTCATAGGTCGCAATGCCCAAAGCGATAAATGCACTGTCCCAGTTCCATTGATAGGGATAAAGGCCCGCCGTTGGTATCGTAAATCCACCGCGATCATTTTTGGCCAAAGTGTCGATTGCTATTTGCGTCAAAGACATCGGATTACCCTTTCACACTGCCAGCGGTCAGACCCGCCACCAGGAACCGTTCAAACCATAGGAAAAGTGCCAGCACCGGAACCGTGGCGATCACAGCCCCTGCCATCAAATGCTGTCGCGGCACTTCGGATGAGTTCAGCTCGGCAATCCCGCGCGACAAGGTATATAGGTCGACATTATCGAGGAACATGAAGGCAAAGAGGAACTCGTTCCACGCAATCATAAAGACATAAAGTGCGACCGAGGCCAGCGCAGGCAGGGCCAGAGGCAAGGTTATTTTGGCGATCACGTTTAGCCGTGTCAGACCGTCCATAAGGCCTGCTTCCTCCAGTTCGGCAGGAATACCACGAAAATAGCCCTGCAACATATACAGCGCCACGGGGATTGTTGTGGCTGGATAGACCAGCATCAGCCCCCAGAGTGTGTTGCGCATGCCCAATTGACTGAAGATCGCATAGAGCGGAATGACCAAAACGATCATGGGCACCATGTAGATCAACAGGATCGAACGGCTGAGAAAGTTCTGTCCAGGGAATTTCAGCCGTGCCACCGCATAGGCGCCGGGGACCGCAAAGAACAAAGTGATCAAGACCGTCGCCACTGAAACAAGGGCCGAATTCATCAAGTAACTGCCAAAGTGGTATTCCGTGAACAGCTCGATATAGCTGCGGAACAGGGCCTGCGCGCCTTGGCTAAAGTTCAGCGAGAAGTCCAAGGGATTGGACAGCAACAACTGTTGGTTCTTGAGGCTCATCATCACCATGACAAAGAACGGCAGCGCCACTGCGATGGTAAAGACCACCAAACCAAAGCCTTTGACAAACCGAAGGCATAGAACTTCGACGTTATAGCGGCGCTCTCGGCCCGGACCTAAATCCTTGGCATTTGTATTCAGCGCCAGAACAACGCTGGCGGCAATCAGCACCACAAAGATCAGTTGACCCATAGAATAAACGCTAAGCGGTTGACCCATAGGCTGGGCGCCCGAGGCGACGGTAAGGGCCACGACGAACACAAGTCCAGCAACAGCTACCATCACGGGGGTCCGAGCAGCGGGTTTAAAGGCTGTCAGCAAACCTGCTGCCAAAAGCCCCGCAAAGGCACCAGCCGCGACTTGGGGTTGAAAGGTGATCCCTGAAACAAACAGCGCCAGTAGCGTGCCAAGGATCGTTGCAATGGCACCCCACAGGACCCCAAAGAGCAGACAAAGATAGTATATGTTACCAAAGCGCATCACGCATCATCCTCTGGAGAGAATTTGAAAAAGATCACTGAGAAGACCAGCAAGATTAGGAACACAACCACCGCAACCGCGGCCCCTGCCCCAAGGTTCGAGATCGCAAAGGCCTGCTCGTAGACATTCACTGTCAAGGTACGCGTGCCAGCGGCACCGCCGGTGAGCAAGAAGATGTCGTCGAACTTGTTGAAGGTCCAGATGAACCGCAGCAGGAACAGCACCGCCATAATGCCCATCAATTGCGGCAGTGATATAAACCGGAATTGCTGAATTGGCGTGGCCCCATCGATTTCGGCGGCTTCATAGATGTCCGTGGACATGGATTGCATCCGCGCCAGAATGAACAGCATAGCCAGTGGGAAATAGCGCCAAATCTCGAAGATGATCACAACGGTCAGCGCGACTGGGAAGTAGAACGTCATACCAAGGATATTGATCTCGGCGGATCGTTGACCGAGAAAGCTGATCGGCCCGTCGATGACCCCAAGCTGGATCAAAAGCGCGTTCAGCGTGCCGCCTGGTCCGGGATCTAGCAACAACACCCATGCCAGAGCCACAGCAATCACCGGGGCCACATAGGGCGACAGGAAAAGCCCGCGCAGGAAACTCCGGCCACGGAACGCAAGGTTCATCAATTGGGCCGCAAAAAGCCCCATCACCAACGCCCCTAATGTGCCCGCGATCGTATAGTAGAGCGAGGCAAAGAGAACCGGCCAAAAGTCCGAGGCATCAAACACTTTACGGAAATTTTCCAAGGTAAAGTCGTTATTGGTCAGGATGTTTTCGGGATCCAATTCGAACACTGGTTTGGTGTCTTTGACATTGGCAGGTTCTGCGATGAAATCAGCCGTTGCCGCAACACGTACCAAAATATCCTCACGCTGACCCGGCTCATAATCGCCCAGATCACAGCGCAGGTCATTGCCCGTCACTGTGCAGCGGTCATCGGCCGTCACAATGTTCAAAGACGCAGGCACAGTGTCAAACATCACCACATCGGCAATCGAACTCTTTCGCGAAGAATTTCGGGCACGGTAGCGGATGTCGGCTTCGTCGCCCGGGGCTTCTAAATCCCCTATGATCCGCTCGTTGATCAAGATTGACGGCGCACGCAGGTCGCCAAGAGTTACCGGTTTAAAACTAATCCAGACGTTGGCAAACAACGGGAAAAGAACAACCGACAAAACAATCAAAAACGTTGGCAACAGCAACATATAGGCAAAACGCATCTCGCGTTTGGCAAGCGGGCCCAGCCCTTTGGGAGGTATTGGTTTGGATTGATCTGTCATGACGAATGTCCACTAGAAAGGGAGCAGCGCGAAGGAGGTCTCGCGCCGCTCATAGGTCTTGGCTTACAGACCTAGTGCTTTGTGTTGGGCCACAATTTTGTCAGCCGCTTCTTGTACAGACAATTCACCGTCTGTCATTTCGCGGATCACTTGCGACATCACTTGTGCGTTGACGATTTTGGACGCAGTGGCCAATTGACCATCAGCAACACCCCAACGGTCGCCTACGGACAGGCCGGCAACGATATCGTCGATCACCTGTTGTGGGTAGATGTCAGCCAAAGGCGCTTTGCGGTCTACACCAACGTCCAGACCAGCCCATGTCATTTCATAGCTGTTGTCATCGCCACCTGTGCCGCGACGCACAGGGAATTTGCCTTCAGGAGCTTGGCTGAGCCACTGGCCGTAGCCTTCAGACACAACATATTTTACAAACTCTTGGGCCACTTCTGTGTTGGCGTCTGCGGTGATGCCGAGGTAACGCACGTCGGCGTAGGCCGCACCATCAGGGTTGCCGGGACCGGAGATCACAGTCGAGAAACCTGTGGCCTGAGCCAAGGCTTTTGTTGTGGGATCGTCATTGATGGTCACAGGTGCACTGTCACGCAGGCCGCCCAATTCGTCCAAAATGGATGGGGACCAGATCACCATCGCGGCTTTGCCATCGAGGTATAATTCGCGTGATTGCGACCAGTACAGATCACCCTGAGGCGAGTTGTCGACCATCTTTTTGTAAAGCTCAAGCAACTGCACAAGGTTGGTTGTGTCTTCGTTGATCGACCCATCAGCCGTGATTGGCGAATAGCCTGTAGCCAGCGACAGGTGCTCGATCAGCTGCATCATGTAGCCTTCGTCGATCTTAGTCGCAGCGACAAAACCGTACATTTCTGGCGGGTTGTGCAGTTTGTCCATGGCAGCGGACATCGCTTCAAAGGATGTTGGCGCGGCCAAACCCATGTCAGCAAACAAGTCAGCACGGTATACAACCAACTGTGTCCAACCATCAGAGGGAACCGATACGATTTCACCGTCAGACATTGCCATGCGGATTGGACCAGAGGCAAAGCTGTCTATGCCCAGATCTTCCACCACTTCAGTGGCAGCAGCAGTGTCCAGCAGACCGGCTTCGGCATAAGGCAGCAAGTGTTGTACAGTGTGGTTCAAAACGTCTGGCAAATCGCCAGCCGCAAAGGCCGCTGTGGCCCGTGTTTTGATGTCGGATTCCTCTACAGGAATGATCTCGACTTTGTGGCCTGTTGCAGCTTCAAAGCCCGCAGCCATTTTTTCTTGAACGGCTATGCGTTCTGGCTGAACTTCCATTGTCCAAAAGCGGATTGTGTCCGCATGTGCGGCACCAACCAGTGCCGTGGAAACCAGCAAGCCGGCCATTAAAGTTGTTGTACGTTTCATTGTGAGTCCTCCCTTACAGAAACGAATTTTCGAACCCATGCATTTTGCATCGGCCCGTCTGTTTTGCGACGAACCAAATGGGCACGCTGCAATTCTTGGTGCTGGGTCGGATCGTCTCCATCGATGATCGACAACAGCATATCCCCCAATCGGCGCCCCGCATGAGCCTGCGGTTGCGCCATGGTTGTCAACGGCGGGTTGGCATGAATACCAAACTGCAACCCGTCATATCCAATGACAGTAATGTCCTGGCCCGGCACCAATCCGCGCTCGCGAATGGCGGCCAAGGCTCCCAAAGCTACAGTATCAGACACACAAACAATCGCGGTGGGTGGCGCGTCCATATCCAACAAGATATTGGTCGCCGCCTCGCCGCCTTCGTCACTGAAATCAGCGATCTGGATGTAGTCCGGATTTGCCGTAAGGCCGTTTTCAACAATTGCCCGCTGAAATCCGTTCAAACGGTCTTGGGCAAACTGAAGCTGCAAGGGCGCGCCGATAAAGCCAATTGCACTGTGACCCAACCCAACTACGTGGTTCACCGATTGAACAAAGGCATCTTCGCTGTCTATGTCGTACCACGCATAGCCTTCGCTGGAATTGGTCCGACCGTGCACCACAAACGGGCATTTCAGATCTTGCATCAGACGAATGCGCGGATCGTTTTTCAACGGACGTGAAATGACCATACCGCCGATGCGCCCCGACCGCACCAGACGGTCGATCTGTGCAATTTCATCTTTTGAGGATTCCGCGTGGCTGACCAACAAATCCCAATTGCGCTTGCGCAGTGCCTCACCCAATCCCTGCAACAGCTGGGCCACAAACGGCTGGGCAATCGAACTCGCGTAGCGCGGCATTTGATAGCAAATTGTTTCGGGAACGCCGATAGAAAGCCTGCGCGCGTTCTGGTTTGGTCGGTAGCCCAACTCGTCTGCCGCACGGCGCACACGTTCGCGTGTCGCAGGGCTAATATCAGCGTAGCCGTTCAAGGCGCGACTGACCGTTCCCACGGTCAACTCCAGTTTTGCCGCAAGCGTTTTGAGGCTGACAGGTTTTGCTGACATCGAATCTCTCCCTGCTCAAACGCTAACCGAAACCGGTTTCGGTGTGCAACGAATTTATGCAACCAGAAGATAAGTTTTCAATAAAGTACTTGGGTGAGTTGGATTAAAAATGTTATATGTCAGCGTGTTAGCCCCAAAAAGTAAACAGAAACATTTCTATTTTGGGGCCAAGCGGGCGTCCGTTGCCTAAGGATTGAGGCGCGTTGCGTAATCGCTCACCAACAGATGTGTTGCCGGCACGTCCTCGTCGATTTGCGAAAACCGACCGATGGGTGCGCGGAAAATATTGTCGGTTTCGTCGTCATTCACGGTAGAGACCTCGCCGATCAAAACATCACCGCCCTCGCCCCAAAACGCATGCCAATCACCAGGCATCAAGGTCAGGCTTTCGCCGGGGGCAAAACTCAGTTTTTCACCGGGCGCAAATGTCCGTGCAATACCATCGCACATCACCATGCCACCGCGATCCTCCGCAAAATTTCCGTTGTCGTCGGATCCAAACAACTCAACCACCATAGTCGCACCGCCGCGATTGATGATGTCTTCGGCCTTGATCACATGGGTGTGCATGGGCGACAGTTGATCCTGTTTCGAAATCAGCAGCTTTTCGGCGTAGCACATGCCGCCGCCGCGCTGAAGATCCGTCAATCGGCCATTGCGCAAAGTGAACAAAAACAAGCCCATTTTGTCGAAGTCACCGTCGCCATAATCAGTGATGTCCCAGCCGCAACGCGCCTCGATTAAGGCGCGGGCCGCTGTTGCATTGGCCGCAAATTCGTCTGGCGTCCAATAGGCAAAGGGCGGCAGGGTAAACCCGTGACTGCGGATCATATCATCTGCCTGAGCCATAATTTCATTGATACGCGAGCGTTTCATCAGGGGTATTCCTTGCTTTAGATTCGACAATCCGTCCTAAAAAAGGGCGTGGTTTGAGGCCTCTTAAACTGAAACCATGCCAAAGCAGAAGCGCTTTTTTGACAAGTTGCGAGGATGATCAGCGCCAGCAAAAGCGGCACCAAAGCAAATTACTTCAGACTGAAGATTTACATTAAGAAAGTACTTTAAATCACTGTTTTAAATTATTTAAAATGACTCAAGCATGCAGTATTCGGTCAGCCGCAACAGCTGCTGATGTGCGATTGTCCACGCCCATCTTTTGAAAAACCTGTTCCAGATGCTTGTTCACGGTGCGCGGACTTAACCCCAAAATGGCACTGATATCGCGGTTTGTTTTGCCAAGCGTCAACCAATACAGCACTTCGGATTCGCGCGCAGTCAGGCTGAGGAGACGTTCGAGTTGTTGTTCTGGTGTTTCGTTGCTTTCGCGTGAAAATTTGACCAAAAGTTCCGCTGCATTTGACAGTCCAACATATTGAAACTTGTAAGTGTTGAGCGTTAGCGCCGACACCTGTGAAACCGGTTTTTGACTGCCATCGATCAGCCAGCGCTTCAATTCTCCGTATTGAGCCGCCGATAGATCAAAGGCATCCATCGCCATTTTGGACCCCCACACCAACGTTCCCGATTGATCAAACGCCAGCAGCGATCGGCCTGACACATCATGGGCGTCACGGGCACTTTGGATCAATTTGGAATTCACGATGTGGATCCCGATCCGCGCCACCAATTCGTCGACGATCACTGGCTTGGTCACATAATCCACGCCGCCTGCGGACAAGCCACGCACCACATCATCAGGCGCGCTTAGACCGGTCATAAAAATGATCGGGGCGTCCGTGGACAAAGGGCCGGACTTGAGCTTGCGACAGGTCTCGAAACCATCCATTTCCGGCATGATTGCATCCATCAAAATGACATCTGGGTTGATCCGCCCTACCAGCTCAATCGCTGTGCTGCCGTCTCGGGCCACGATCACTGACATGCCATTTTCCTCAAGGGCCGTAGACACCATGGTGAGGGATGCAGGATCATCATCCACCACCAACGCAATATTTTGGTCCTGAACGGTTTGACTATCCATTTGTATGGCCATTTGTGTGGTCTTTCAGATTGTCTGCCATGGCCTTTAGATCAAAGGAGGCGAGATTTTCGCGCAGCGTTGCCAGCAATTCGGGCGGACAGGCCTGCGCCGTTTCCAATTCGTTTAAGCGCGTTCGAAGGGCCGTGGCCTGCCCCGAAAGCGCCATGGTGATGAGTTCAGAGGTTTCCGAGGCCTCCAGCCCAGTGCCGCTTTTGTCATGACGGATCACAGTGTTTTCCAGCTTCAGCTCGATCTTGAGCAGTTCCGCGACCCGGATCAGCAGATCATCGAGATTATAGGGTTTTGCGATAAAAGCATCGTAAAGGGCCAGCTGTGGCGTGGGGGCTTCTGCATCTTTGGCATGGCCGGAAATCATAATGATCGGGATCGCAACCAAGGCCCCGTCGCGCAAGTGTTGGGCCAAAGACCACCCATCCTGTCCCGGCATGTCGATGTCCAGAATGAAAAGATCCGGCTTGATATCCGACAACATATCCAGCGCCATTTCTGCATTGGAGGCCGTAACCACGCCAAAGCCAAGCGGCTCAAACACATCGCTGATCAAGGTCAGGTGATGCAGATCATCGTCTACCACCATCAAGGTTTTGCGCGTCCCATGATAGCCTGTCACAGGCAAGGACCGCGCGTCATCTGCAATGCGGGTCTCGTGCAGATTGCCATGAGCAATCGAAGGCAGCATCAGCCGAACCTTGAAGGTACTGCCAATGCCGACTTCGCTTTCCACATCAATTTCTCCGCCTAGAATTTCAACCAGCAGCTTGGTGATCGTCAGGCCAAGGCCGGAACCACGGATCGTGTTGTGATTGGCCCGCTCGAATGGGCGCCAAATGCGTGGCAAAAACTGGGGATCAATGCCAACGCCTGTGTCAGACACTTCGATTAATGCCACTTCATTGCGATAGCCCACTTTCAACCGCACCTCACCTTGATCGGTATAGCGTAGCGCATTGGACAGCAGGTTGATCAGGATCTGGCGCAGTCGTTTTTCATCGAAACTAATCCATTCCGGGAACAAACCGCTGGTTTCAACCACAAAGGACACTCCTTTGCTGCGGGCCTCTTCCTCAAAAATTGATGTGACCTGTTTGAGGAACATGTGCAGATTGATCCGGTCGCGCATAATCTCGAGGCGGCCTGCCTCAATGCGCGAGATATCCAGCAAACCCTCGATCAATCCCGCCAGATGTTCGCTGCTGCGCCGGATGGTCGTGACGGACTCGGTTCTATGGGCGGGCATTTTGGGATCTTTTTCAAGGATCTGGGCAAACCCATAGATCGCATTCAGTGGCGTGCGCAGCTCGTGACTGAGACCTGCCATATACCGCGTTTTGGCCAGATTTGCGGCCTCGGCTTTGTCTTTGGCGTCTTGCAAGGCGTGATCCGTGCGCTCGTGGGCGCGAATTTCGCGCAACAGCCTGTCGGTTTGGCGGGTCGTCTCGGCACGGGCCTTCTGATGGCTTTCATTGACCAACAAAAACATCCAAACACAGATCCCGATGATAATCACGACAACACCGAACATCACAGTCAGAACGGGCGTAAAGTTTGGCGTCCCCTCCAACGAACGGATCATCATCAATGCCGCCCCAAAGCAGCCCCCGATCAGACAGGTGAACACTAAAAACCGCGACAGTCGCGACATCAGCAGCGTCGCAATCTCGGGTCGGAACACTCGGTACAGCATGTTGCGAAAATTTGTCTCGAACCGGGCATGGGGTTTGCAACTGTCCTGACAATTGCTGTCCAACGTACAGCACAGCGAACAAATCGGGCCAGCGTGAAACGGGCAATGGGTCATGTCCTCGGGATCAAAGCGGAAATCGCAGATAGAGCAGCTTTGGACACCTTGTGGTGGCATAGGCGTTTCCGGACGGGCCAAGTAGTATTTGCCGCCCGTGGCAAAGGCAATCACAGGGGCCAGCACAAAGGCCGATCCAAGGGCGATCACCGTGGAAAACGCTTGGGCAAACGGCCCCAAACCGCCCATCACAGCGACCAAGGACAACACACAGGCCAATCCCATCGCGCCAATGCCAACAGGGTTGATATCATAAAGGTGAGCGCGGCGAAATTCGATGCCTTTGGGGCTAAGGCCTAGGGGTTTGTTTATCACCAGATCCGCCACGAGCGCCCCAATCCACGCGACCGCCACATGGGAATAGAGGCGCAATACCTGTTCAAGCCCCTCGAACACGCCCAGTTCCATCAACAACACCGCAATAGCTACGTTGAACACCAGCCACACCACGCGGCCGGGGTGGCTGTGGGTCAATCGCGAAAAGAAATTCGACCAAGCGATTGAGCCTGCGTAGGCGTTGGTCACATTGATTTTGAGCTGGGACAAAACCACAAACAAACCCGTCAGCGCCAGCACTACGGCGGGCGATCCAAAGACCTGATTGAACGCAGTGTAGTACATGTGCGTGGGATCACCGGCGTCGACCAAGGGCACCGCCTCGCGCACGGCGAGTGTCACCAGATAGGAGCCCGCAATCATCTTGAGCACGCCAATCACCGACCATCCCGGCCCCGCCACAATAAGGGCTGCGAACCATTTTCGGCGATCCGATTTGGTTTTGGGCTCAGGCAAAAAGCGCAGAAAATCAACCTGTTCGCCGATCTGTGCCACCAACGAAAAGATCACGCCAGAGGCCGCCCCCAACATCAGAAACGTCGAGGTGCCTTTGCCCGATTCCGTGCCCTCAAAGCCAACCCAGCCGTCAATGTCATAGCCCACAAAGGCCAACAAGGCGAAGGGTAGGATGTGCAAAATGACCCAAACTGGCTGGGTCCATGTTTGAAACGCCGAGATTTTGGAAAACCCATTGACCACCAGCGGGATCACCACCAAGGCGCTGACGATATATCCCAGAAAAATCGGCAGCCCGAAAAGGAAGTCCAAAGCCAAGGCAAGGATCGCGGCCTCCAGCGCAAAAAAGATGAAGGTGAAAGAGGCATAGATCAGCGACGTAATCGTCGAGCCGATATAGCCAAAGCCCGCGCCACGTGTCAGCAAATCGATGTCGACGCCGTAGCGCGCTGCGTAAAAGCAGATCGGAAAGCCCGTAAGAAACAGCAACATGCCGACCCACATGATGGCCACAATCGCGATATCAAAGCCGTAGGTGATGGTGATCGCAGCCCCAATCGCCTCAAGCGCTAGAAACGAGATTGAACCAATTGCGGTGTTGGCCACCCGTGCATAGCTCCACCGGCGTGCGCGGCGGGCCGTGAACCGCAGCGCGAAGTCTTCCATCGTCTCATTTGCGACCCAACGGTTATACGTCCGCTTTTCACTGGTCGCTTTAAGTGCAGTTGCCATGTCCCAAAGCCTTTGTTGTGAAACGAACCGTCCAAGCGCGCGACAGTCACCAGACTGCGCCCCCCCTCCCAATCAAACGGGTTTCCCATTGCGTTAGAACAATAGGGGACAAAACGCGCAGGCCTATACGTCATTCGACGTATATCGATCCGCCACCGTTGCCCTGATCCTGAAGAAGTTGGCGAAACTTGGAATCGCCTAATCTTTTAGCATCCGAAAAAGGAATGGATATGTCTGACACACCTTCTTCAAAGAAAACGGACGGCCTGAGTCGCCGTGCCATGATGGCAAGCTCTGCTGCATTTGGGGCAGCCCTCTTTGCACCTAAAGGCTTGATGGCACAAAGCTTTCCCACCGCTGAGGTCAACACAACAGGTCTGGCGGTTACCGACGACACAGTCACAGTCGGCATTTTGCATTCGGTGACTGGGACTATGGCGATCTCGGAGACCGGGTCGGTTCAGGCCGAAAAGCTTGCGATCAAACAGATCAACGAAATGGGCGGTGTGCTGGGCCGTCAGATCGAAGTGATCCAAGAAGATGGCGCGTCCGATTGGCCGACGTTCGCAGAAAAAGCCCGCAAATTGCTAGTCAACGACAAGGTCGCATCGGTCATGGGCTGCTGGACATCCGCCAGCCGCAAAGCCGTGCTGCCGGTGTTCGAACAGCACAATGGTTTCCTGTACTACCCGACCTTCTACGAGGGTTTGGAAGAAAGCCCCAACGTGATCTACACTGGCCAAGAAGCCACGCAGCAGATCATCGCAGGTCTGGATTGGGTCAAAGAAACCAAAGGCGCAAACAGCTTTTATCTGCTGGGCTCTGACTACATCTGGCCACGTACATCGAACAAAATCGCTCGCAAGCACATCGAAAACTTCCTTGGCGGCAAAGTTGTGGGCGAGGATTACTATCCTCTGGGTCACACTCAGTTCAACTCGGTCATCAACAAGATCCGCTTACGCAAACCTGACGTGATTTACGCCATTGTTGTGGGTGGCTCGAACGTGGCCTTCTACAAGCAGCTCAAAGCCGCAGGCATCGACATGACTGCCGAGGATCCGATCCTGCTGACGATTTCGGTCACCGAGGACGAAATTTTGGGCATTGGCGGCGAGAATATGGAAGGCGCTTATGCCTGCATGAAGTACTTCCAGTCCCTCGACAATCCAAACAACATAGCTTTCGTCAAAGCCTTCAAAGAAATGTGGGGCGAGGACATCGTGATCGGCGATGTTACACAGGCGGCCTATCTTGGCCCATGGTTGTGGAAAGCCGCCGTGGAAAAAGCAGGCTCCTTCGATGTGGACAAAGTCCGCGAAGCCCAAATTGGTATCGAGTTGGACACAGCCCCAGAAGGCTATGTAAAAGTTCACGAAAATCACCACCTCTGGTCCAAGACCCGTGTCGGCCTAGCAAAGCCGGATGGTCAATATGAGGTGGTGTTTGAGACCGCCGAATTGGTAGAGCCGGATCCCTTCCCGGAAGGCTACCAATAAGCGATCTGACCAAGACGGGTGGCCTGCTTATCCCGCAGCGGGCCACCCCACCCTTCCCTGACTTTCTGACCACACAGCGTTGCCAATAAAGGAAGCGAAATGTTTTCCGATTATTCCATGTCCGAACTGGGCGCCATTTTTGCCATGCAAGGTTTTGCTGGCCTGATCTTGTTTTCGGTCTTTGTGCTTATGGCCTTGGGCCTTGCCATCATTTTTGGGCAAATGGGCGTGATCAACATGGCCCATGGCGAATTTATGATCCTTGGCGCCTATGTGACGTATTTCGTGTCGAACTTTTTTTCAGATTACATGCCAGCGTTATTTAACGGCTATTTCTTTTTGGCGATGATATTGGCGTTCATAGCCTCAGGGGTGCTGGGGTTGTTGGTCGAATGGTCGATCATCCGACATCTTTACAAACGCCCCTTGGACACGCTTTTGGCCACTTGGGGCCTTAGTCTTATTCTACAACAGTTTTATCGCACGGCCTTTGGCGCACGCGAAGTGGGCGTCACCATTCCCAACTGGATGATGGGATCGATGCCTGTCACCGACCTGATCGAAGTGCCCATCAACGGCATCTTTGTGATGACCTTGGCCGTGGGGATTTCGCTGGCGGTCTACGTGATGATGTTCCGCTCCAACTGGGGCAAACAAGTGCGCGCGATCAACCAAAATCGCATCATGGCGGGCGCCGTTGGCATCAACACCGAATGGACCGACCGCCTGACCTTTGGCATCGGTTGCGGTGTGGCTGGTGTCGCTGGATCTGCCTTTACGATGATAGGCTCAACAGGCCCCACTGCAGGGCAGCTTTATATCGTGGACACGTTCCTTGTAGTCGTCTTTGGCGGTGCAGGCAGCATCCTAGGCACAATCGCCTCAGCCTTCTCGATCTCGCAAGCCCAATCGATCATGGAATTCTTCCTGTCGGGTTCCATGGCCAAAGTTCTGACCCTCCTGGTGGTCGTGGGCATCTTGATGGTGCGTCCGCAAGGCCTCTTTTCCCTCAAACTGCGCAAGTAAGGACCGGCACAGATGACCTTTACAAAAACCCCGCTCTTTACCCGCTACGAGGCCGTTGGATTTGCCGTATTGGCGGTCGTGATCTTTCTGCTGCTGCCCAGTATCCTAGACAATTTCCGTCTCAACCTCTTTGGCAAATACCTGACTTATGCCTTTGTGGCTGTCGGGCTGGTGTTGTGCTGGGGCGCTGGCGGGATCCTCAGCCTCGGCCAAGGCGTGTTCTTTGGCTTGGGCGGCTATTGCATGGCAATGTTTCTCAAGCTCGAAGCCTCCACTCCGGAAAACACAGCCATTCAATCCACGCCCGGCATTCCAGACTTTATGGACTGGAACCAGCTGACGGAATTGCCCATGTGGTGGACACCGTTTTACAGCCTGACCCTGTCGCTGATCGCAGTGGTTCTGGTGCCTGTGGTCTTTGCCTTTATCATCGGTGTGGCCATGTTCCGCCGTCGCGTGGGGGGCGTCTATTTTGCCATCATCACGCAGGCTTTTGCGGCGATCCTGACGATCCTGATTATCGGCCAACAGGGCTACACGGGCGGCGTGAACGGCATCACAGATCTGCGGACCCTCAAGGGTTGGGACATCCGCACCGATGAGGCAAAAGAGATCCTGTATTACGTTAATGGCGTGCTGCTGTTTGTGGTGCTTTTCATTGCCCATTTCGTGCGTAAATCCAAACTGGGCCGGATCCTGATCGCCATGCGCGACCAAGAAGACCGCGTGCGGTTTTCGGGCTACGACGTGGCCAGCTTCAAGATCTTTATCTTCTGCCTAGGTGCGGCTTTTGCGGGCATCGGTGGGGCTATGTTCACACTGCAAGTGGGCTTTATGTCGCCCACACTTGTGGGCATCGTGCCCTCGATCGAAATGGTCATCTTCTGCGCTGTTGGGGGTCGGTTGTCGATCATTGGCGCTGTCTACGGCGCGCTGTTGGTCAACTGGGCCAAGACAACTTTCTCCGAAAGTTTTCCCGAACTTTGGCTCTTTGGTCTTGGCGGTTTGTTTATCGCCGTTGTGATGCTCTTTCCAAACGGGTTGGCCGGTGTCTGGTCCGAAAAAATCATGCCCCAGCTAAACAAACTTTGGGCCAAGAAAGCCCAAGCCGCCCCTGACCTGACTGCCACGAAAAAAGAAGGGGCCGCCTGATGCTGACCGAAGAACGTTTCCTGCTCAAAGTCGAAGGCCTAACAGTGTCCTTTGACGGGTTCAAAGCTGTAGATGATCTCAGCTTTTACGTAGAACCCAATGAATGCCGCGTGATCATCGGCCCCAACGGGGCTGGAAAAACCACCGTGTTGGATTTGATTTGCGGACGGACCAAAGCCACTGATGGATCGGTCAAATTCAAGAACCAAGAACTGACCAAAATGCGCGAAGACCAGATCGTGCATGCAGGTGTCGGGCGTAAATTCCAAACGCCATCGGTTTATGAGGATCTGACAGTCTTTGAAAATCTCGAGATCAGCTATCCCAAAGGCTACAACGTGTTCGGCGCCCTCGCCTTTCGCCGCGATGCCCAAGTAGAAAGCCGCATTCAGGAAATCGCCGAGACGATCTTTTTGGATGAGGTTTTAACCCTTAAGGCCGCGTTCCTCAGCCACGGGCAAAAGCAATGGCTCGAGATCGGGATGCTGCTGATCCAAGACCCCGAACTTTTGATGCTGGATGAACCTGTCGCAGGCATGTCCGTGGCCGAGCGCAAGAAAACAGCGGAACTGCTGAACCGGATCATCAAGGACCGGTCCGTGATCGTGATCGAACACGACATGGGTTTTGTCGAAGACATCGCGACCCGCGTGAACGTGCTGCATCAGGGCAAAATGCTGTCTGAAGGATCCATGGCCCATGTGCAGGCCGATCCCAAAGTTATCGAAGTGTATCTGGGTCACTAACGGAGAAGTGCAATGTTGAATGTCCAAGACCTCCGCGCGGCTTACGGCGAATCCGAAGTATTGCACGGGCTGAATATCGACGTCCCCGCAGGCGAAATCGTCGCCATCATGGGCCGCAACGGCATGGGGAAAACGACCCTGATGAAGACCTTGATGGGCATCGTACCGGAAAAATCCGGCGGTGTGGATGTGGATGGCACGCCTGTCACGGGGCTAAAATCCCATCAACGCGTCGCCAATGGCATCGCCTATGTACCCCAAGGCCGCATGATTTTTTCCGCCATGACTGTACAGGAAAACGTCGAAACAGGCCTGACAGTGACCGGTCAGTCCACGGTTCCAGACGATATTTACGAGTTGTTTCCGGTCCTGCTGGAGATGAAATCACGTCGCGGCGGCAACCTGTCGGGGGGCCAACAACAGCAACTGGCGATTGCCCGTGCGCTGGCCTCGAACCCCAAAGTGTTGCTGCTCGATGAGCCGACCGAAGGCATCCAGCCTTCTATCATTCGCGAGATGGCCCGCACCTTGCGCAAAATTCGCGATCAAAAGGGACTGACGATTATCGTCTCGGAACAGGTTCTCAGCTTTGCGCTGGATGTAGCCGACCGCGTGATGGTGATCGAAAACGGTGCCTTCGTACACGACAGCCCCCGCGACGGCATCGACGAGGCGAAAGTCTCGAAATTTCTATCCGTGTAACCCAGCAGACGAGGAGACAGACATGGCTGATACATTGATCTCTGTGGACCTAAGCGAAAGCCCCCACACAAACGAAAACGTCCACAACCGGTGGCATCCCGATATTCCGATAAATGTTTGGGTCGAGCCCGGCGATGATTTCAAAATCGAAACCTATGACTGGACCGGTGGTCAGATTGCAAACAATGACGACGCCAGCGATGTGCGCGATGTGGAACTGGAACAGGTCCACTACCTGTCCGGCCCCATCGGCGTCAAAGGCGCTGAGCCCGGCGATCTTATGGTCGTGGAAATTCTGGACATCGGCGCCAAAGAGGAAATGGAATGGGGTTTTAATGGCTTTTTTTCCAAGAAAAATGGTGGTGGTTTTCTGACGGATCACTTTCCTGAAGCGCAAAAATCCATCTGGGATTTTGATGGCATGTTCACCAAATCGCGCCACGTGCCCGGTGTGAAATATGCAGGCCAGATCCACCCCGGCCTGATCGGTTGTTTGCCTGATCGCAAGATGTTGGACATGTGGAACACCCGTGAGACCGCACTCTTTAACACCGATCCCATGCGTGAGCCGCCTTTGGCCGCCCTGCCCAACACCCAAAGTGCCCATATGGGCGCCATGAAAGGCGACGAGCGCGCCGCCGCTGCAACCGAGGCTGCACGCACCGTGCCGCCGCGCGAACATGGCGGCAATTGCGATATCAAGGATCTAAGCCGCGGGGCGACCTGCTATTTCCCCGTTTATGTTGACGGTGGTGGCCTTTCCATGGGGGATCTACACTTTAGCCAAGGCGACGGTGAAATTACATTCTGTGGCGCAATCGAGATGGCCGGTTGGCTGCATATCAAAGTGACACTGATCAAAGAAGGCGTCACCAAATACGGCATCCGCAACCCGGTCTTCAAACCCTCGCCAATCAATCCAAAATACGATGACTACCTGATTTTCGAAGGGATCTCGGTGGATGAAAGCGGCGGCCAGCATTATCTGGACGTGCACGTGGCCTATCGTCAGGCCTGTTTGAACGCCATCGAATACCTCAAAAAATTTGGCTACACGGGCGCGCAGGCCTATGCGATTTTGGGCACAGCGCCAGTGCAAGGTCACATCTCTGGCGTGGTGGATATTCCAAACGCCTGTGCCACGCTTTGGCTGCCCAATGACATCTTTGAATGGGACATGATGCCAAATGCAAATGGGCCAACCAAATTTCTGGATGGAAGTGTCGACATTCCGCTGGCACCGGATCTGTAAGACCAGTGCTTTAGCCGGGCCCCAGATTTGGGCCCGGTTTTTCAACGAAGGGAGGCAACTATGCCCGTTTATGAATATCACTGCACCGATTGCGGCGCCTTTGAAGCCATGGCCCCAATGTCCAAGTTTGCAGATCCTTGCGATTGCCCGGCCTGTGGCACCTCAGCCCGCCGCGTGATGCTCACCGCACCAAACGTATCATTTGTAAGCACCAGCCTGCGTGTTGGACACGCCACAAACGAACGCAGCGCCGATGCGCCAAAACGGACTTCAACCCACGGACCCGGATGCAGTTGTTGTAGTGGTGGCTCAAAGAAAAGCAGCACAACTCTGCACCGACCGGACGGATCAAAAAGCTTCCCGACCAAGCGGCCATGGATGATCTCGCACTGATGTGGTGAAGGGCAACAACAAACCGTTGCCTTTCACATTCAACTCAGCAACGGTGGGGTATTGTTAATACGTCATTAGGTCACCAATGCCCGAGCCACAGCCCCCCGCCCAGGAAAAGAATTCGCCTTGCACCAGTCTCATGCTCGAAATTTCCGAAGATCAGGATTTGATTGACGATTTTAGAAGCAACTTAACTGAGATTAAAAATCAGTTTCGCAAAGCCTACCCTGATCGCGAAACGCGACCGCCAGAAATTCAAGAAATCCTAAATCTCCGTCCTTGGACCGTTGATATAGAGGCTGTCAAAAAGATTCATTTCGAACGGGGCAGCATTCAAAAAGTACTTCAAGGATCCATATCAGACGAAGATCTGATCAAGAAACTCATCGACACCAACGATGAAACCGAAGACCCCGAATATGTCCTCGTCGAACAATCAAAAAGCGTAGCGCATCAGTTTGAAAACGGTGTCGGGGGCACGCTCAATCGCAAATACGTCAGTGAACCGGACGGTAGGCAAGAAGTCGTTCTGCGCAAAACCGGCCCCGGAAAATACGATTGGGAAATTCTTGACGAAACAAACGGCGCAAAAGACGCCGGGAGTTACAATTTTTCCGGTGGTTTTGGCCTAAAGCACATGGAGCTTGACGTCGTACCTTGGATTAAGTTTGGCAACTCAGATAACGACATGTCTACGGCTCTAGAACGCGCAAAACAGTTCTGCCCGGACGACAAGCCCAAGCCGGACCAGCCCGATCCAGATGCCTCCGATCCTGCCAAAGACGCCATGGACAAGATCGAAGATGGGGAAAAGAACAGCTCGCCTTTGGTGTTTGATCTGGATGGCGACGGGATCGAGGTGGTCAGCCTCGCCGACAGCACTGTCTTTTGGGACATCGATCTGGACGGGTTCAAGGAACGGTCGGGCTGGGTGGCGGCTGACGACGGTCTGCTTGCGATTGACCTGAATGGCGACGGTCAGATCAATAACCACGCCGAGCTTTTTGGCACCGATTCCACGGACGGTTTCAGTATCCTTGCAGGGTATGACAGCAACAGCGATGGTCTGATCACAACGGGTGATGCGCAGTTTGCCGATCTCCTGATCTGGCAGGACCTGAACCAAGACGGGCTGACCGATGACGGCGAATTGAGCAGCCTTTCAGACCTTGGGATCACCGAAATCGCGCTGGCCGCCACGCAGGTTAACCAGCAAAATCAGGGCCATAGTGTCAGCCATATCTCGACCTATACAGTGAACATCGAAGGTGTCACCACCACCCGCGATGTGCATGACGTCTGGTTTAACTACGACAACTTTGTTACTGTTTTTACACCAGATTACGCGTTTGACCCCACGGTATTTTTCATGCCCAATCTGCGTGGTTACGGTGAATTGCCGGACCTGTCTTTTGCCCTGATGTCCGAAAGCCCAGTGTCAGACACGTTGCGCCCCTTGGTGACAGACCTTACAGACAAATCCCTGACCGAATTGATGTCCCAGCCTTACTGGGTGCAGGATCAAATGCGCGCCATAATGTTCGCATGGGCCGGTGTGGATCAAATCGATCCCACCTCGCGCGGCCCCAACATCGATGCACGCGAGTTGCATTTTCTTGAGACCTTCTCGGCCGAGCCGTTTCTTCAACGCGGGTGGAGCCCGGACCCCTTCTATTTTGCTGGTCAGGACCTTGCCGAGGCCTTCCAAATCTTGCTGGATGCCACCACAGGCCGCCTGCTGGCACAAACTGTGGCGGCCTTTGTGTTTGAAGACCCACCCCAATACGACAGCTATACCGATAGCGTGACCATCGGCGGCACGACACTGGATGACACCGCCCTTGCCCAAGTGATCGAGATTGCCGGAAACAGTAATGATCCGCTCAGCATTTGGTCCGGCCTTGTGCGACTGATCGAATTTGGTGCCGGAACCGATGCCCTCACGGCCCAATCCTATAGCGCGCTGGATGCCGCCATCCAAGCCTCGGTCAGTGAACTGACGCTCACGGAAGTCGTGGCCTCGCTGGGATGGGCCAGTGACGCAGGCACCACTGAATTTGGCACCAACGAGAATGACCGCATCACGGGCACCGTAGGCGACGACGATCTGTCGGGCAGTTACGGCAATGACATTATCAAGGGCGGCGTCGGCGCAGATACGATCAGCGGTGATGCTGGCAATGACCTGCTGATTGGCGGGGTTGGTGCCGATCTAATCTTTGGCTCGTTTGGCAAAGACACCTACCTTTACCAGTTGGGGCACGGCGTCGACACCTATGACGAGGAAGGCAATGAATTTGACCGGATCAAGCTGGGCGCGGGTATCGAGATCGATCATGTGACCATCGAGAGGGTCTCGAACGGTGACATGCGGATCCTGATCGACACAGGTTCGCAAACCGGCCAGATTTTGGTGCAAGACCAGTTCAATTATGCGGCCGGACAAGGCGCCATTGAACAGTTGCTCTTTGCAGATGGGCAAACGATCCGGCTGGACAATCTTTCGCACACACTGCGTGGCTCGGATCTGGACGATTGGTTCTACGGGGTTGGACGCGGTGGCAAGACCAACGACAAGATCTACGGTGGCGGTGGCAACGATACGATCTATGCCTCTGCGCCAAATTTTTACGACCTCACCAGCAACCACTTGTTTGGGCAACAAGGCGATGATGTCTTGGTTGGTAGTCGCGGTGACGATTACATTTATGGCGGCCAAGGCAACGACAGCCTACGCGGCGACAGTGGCAATGACCTTCTTGTGGGCGGAACCGGTGACGATGATCTGCGCGATTTTGCAGGGGATGACACCTATAAATTCAACTACGGCCACGGCAACGACAGGATTGATGACGAAAATGGAACGGCCGATGTGCTGGCCTTTGGCGCGGGCATAACGGCCGATGACATCAGCTTTTACCGTTTGCTGAACAGCACCCTTGTTCTGCTCGTCGACGGTGGCGCAGGCGGCAGCATCAAGATTAGCAGCCAGTTCGAGTATCTTGGTGGCATTGAGACGTTTCAGTTTGCTGATGGCAGCACATTGGATCTGACAGACACGCAATTTACCACATATGGCACCGATGCGGGCGAACAGATCAGCGGCATCCGCTATGGTGGGTCTGTGATTGATACGATCTATGCAGGCAAAGGTGACGACACGGTTTATGTGCAGGCCCCGAATTTCAGCGAATACACTGAAAATACCGCCTATGGGCAGGCAGGTGACGACGCAATTTATGGGGGGCGCGGCGATGACGCGCTTTACGGTGGCAGTGGCAACGACAGCCTACGCGGCGACAGCGGCAATGATCTTTATGTGGGCGGTAAGGGCAACGATTACATTTATGATTTTGCGGGCGATGACACCTACAAATTCAGCTACGGCCACGGCAACGATATAATTTCGGAAAGCAATGGCGCCGCTGACGTTCTTTTGTTTGGCAACGGCATCACAGTGTCAGACATCAGCTTTTACCGCTTGCTGAACAGCACCCTCGTGTTGCAGGTCGATGGCGGCGCAGGCGGCAGCATCCAGATCGACAGCCAGTTCGACTATCGCGGCGGCATCGAGACATTTCAGTTTGCCGATGGCAGCACGTTGGACCTGACAGAGACGCAATTTACCACCTATGGCACCGATGCGGGCGAACAGATCAGCGGCATCCGCTATGGTGGATCTGTGATTGATACGATCTACGCAGGCAAAGGCGACGACACGGTTTATGTGCAGGCCCCGAATGCCTTTGAATACACGGAAAACACCGCCTATGGGCAGGCCGGAGACGATACCATAACAGGCGGCCGTGGTGACGACGCCCTTTATGGCAACAGCGGCAATGACACCCTTTCTGGGGCTGGCGGCAATGACCTGATCCACGGTGGCGGGGGCGATGACACGATGTATGGCGGCACCGGCGTCGACACCTTTGTCTATACTTCGGGTCAGGACACGATCTTTGATTTT
Organism: Algirhabdus cladophorae; assembly: GCF_044772865.1. Classification (GTDB taxonomy): domain Bacteria; phylum Pseudomonadota; class Alphaproteobacteria; order Rhodobacterales; family Rhodobacteraceae; genus Algirhabdus; species Algirhabdus cladophorae. The sequence continues at coordinate 1,540,750 of NZ_CP173029.1, read as the reverse complement.
GCCGGGGATGTTTTACAGCTGAAGGATACGCTGTGGGACGGTGCCGACTTGACAGCCACACAAATTCTGGACTTTGCCAGTGTGATTGATGGCGACACAGTGTTTGACTTTGGCGACGGGAACACCTTGCGCCTGATTGGCATCACCGACCCCGCGACGCTGGAAACAGCGATCGAATGGTTCTAATGTGGCATCTGTTTGGGGAAAATATAGTACAGTCCCGTCACGATAGTGTCTGCAATCCCCCACGTTGATCCAACGCCCACTGATTTAGAACCTGATCGAAATTCCACGGTATGACGTGCCTCAAGAATGACAGACCCATCGGCCTGAATGGGCCATCTTTAGGCGGGCTTTCTAACCTTCAAGCAGTTGTCATTGCCCAATAAAAAGTCGCTTTTACCCCATTTTCAAAAATTGAGTTAACAAAGTTTGACAAGTCCGCCACGCCTGACCTAACGTATCTCCATTAGAAAAATAGGTTCAACTTAAAGGCTGTATTATGGCGCCTGCTCTCCGTTCCTGGTTGAAGGGATTCACCCCCTCCGGAACCGCTTCGAATTTCAGTACGCCAACGCGCGGATCCAAGAGCGTGCCCAAAGACGATGTGGGGTTTTTCATTGATGCGCTCATGCGGGTGGATACCGGCAAAACGAAAAGTACCGCAAAAGATCCCTTTCGGGGCGGCGCACAAGGTGGCTGGCACCAACAAAAAGAACAGTTTATGCGCGGCTACACCCACGGCGAATATGTCCGTGGAAAGCTGAAGTCAGCCAAGATCTATCCAGTCGATAACCGCATTCCGCAAATTGCACTGGCCAATGCGGTTTACACCTACGTCCATGCGCTGACATCGTCTTCGACGCCAAGCGACGCCAAGGCCCAAGGCTGGGTAGAATGGGACAAGGTAAAGACCCTTAAGACCCTTGAGACGTCCATTGACGCGGCCATTACGCTCAACACAAGTCAGCTTAAAATTGCGATGCGTGAAAAGTCCTTTACCGCGCATGTAAACACCCTCAATCCATTGGACTATATCAATTGTGCCTCCGAACTGATTGAAGCGCTGCAGCGGGGCGGTCAGCTGGCCGACTATATGAAACAGGTGGCCAATAATCCTACCGCGACACCTGCGGACCGTGACGTTCTGGACAGCCAGAGAATGCTCGACATTTTTGATATGCTCGAATTGAAGGACGAGACGAAAACCACGCTGCAAATTAAAAGCGGCGCGAATTTCAACGGCGCAAAGATCACTGCAGCAAATCTAAAAGCTTGGAACGACTACATCACCAAAACACCCGCGCATTACATTTTTAAGCGTGTGACAGACTTCCGTTCCAAAGCGATCCCTGCACTGTTGATGTGGAAGCATCGTGGTTTGACGACGCTGACCTCTACGGACTTCGACGCTTTCACAACAGATGTCCTGAGCCGTGGGACGGGCATGTTCTATCCAAAAGGCACCTTCAAACCGAATATGACGTTGACTGAAATGCAAGACGCCGCAACAGAATTTGACGGTGCTCAGTTCAAACGCTGGAAGGCTCTCGACGTCGGCATCACCAAGGTCGCAGACAGTTTTACAGTGAATTCCGGGACGCTGTTGGGGATGTTTGGGTTCGCAGCCTCGGTCACACAGCTCTACACCGCCCCCAATTTCAAAGCGCAGGACGTTATGGGGGTAATGTCTGCGGGCGTTGCAATGACAGATGACATCGTGTTGCGCTATGCAGCTTTTGGTGTCGACAAAGGCAGCGATTTTTTGCGGGCCTCATCAGGTGCGGCAAAGGCACTTTCTGCGGTTGCGCTGAAACGCGTGATCTTTGTCTTTGGCATCATCGATGCCGCGCGAGCGGCACATAACCTGACCAACAGTACATCCACAGGCGAAATCGTCGGAAATGCGCTTGTGCTCCTTGGGGCATTGTCAGGTTTGGGCGCGACCGGTGTCGGTATGTTGGTGGGGGCCGGCCTGCTTTCGATTCCAGCGGCGCCCTTGGTGATCGCAGGCCTAATCAGTGCAGCCGTCACCATCATAGGGTCGTTGATCGCATCGACCTATAAAGTCACGGATCAGGAAAAAATCCTCAGCGCTTCGGCCTTGGGCACCAGTAAGACTTTGCGCAAAGCGGCAGCGAGCCTCGCGGCAAGCTCAAATGAGGTCCACAAGGGGTTCACAAGCGGGTCAGGCAGCGCTCTGAAAGACGACTATGATGCACAACTGGCCCGTGTGCGCGGATTGGCCAATGGGATGCGATTAAAAATCGTAGACACTGTTCTCAGTTCCAAAGTTGACTATGAGTGGCAAAGCACACCGTTTCACAACGACCTAAACAAGCTCAGCGAAGATCTTGGCAAACTCACTATTGCCATGACAAGCCGCGATTCAGGACGGCCCGACGCGTCCGAAGTGTTACCTGCGATCCGTGGGACCGGTAAAGCGTCGCTGCTGGCCACACCGACAACGATCGACCAAAGCACGCAAATCGATGCCCAACAGTCTTATGGCGAGCATTTCGAAGTCGCGATCATGCGCCGCTTGGCCCACAAATCCGGCAAGGCTGTTGACGTGCCAAGTGCGCCGCCGCGCATGACTTTCCTCGAGCGGGCCACCGCATGAGCGTCGCGGCCACCCTCCTTGGTGAGCTTGAAAAGCTGCTGGATCCTGCGATCAGCGCAGCCCAAGATCCAGAGCAGCCTGAGGCGTTTCTGGATTTCCTTGCGGAGGCCCATGTCGATGCCGAGGTATTGTTCCAGCTGCAGTCCCTGACCGTAGCGGTCCGCGCCTTGGCGGCAACGGCTGCGCCTTTAAAGACTGCTGTAGCTGCCTTGGGCGGTGGATCGGTGGGTGTCAACGAAATCAAAAGCGCCGTTTCTGCTGTGAAGGCCACTGTCGCTGTGGTGAAAGATCTGAAATCCGTCGCCAAAATGCCCGATATCCCACCCGGTTTTGAGGCGGACACGTCTGAGCGTGTGATCGATCATTTGATCGGCATCTACTTCAGCACCCACCAACCGCGGATTGCTGCGATCCTAGAAGGGCTGGGCCTTCTGGATGCGCCTGATGCCGAAGAAATGCATTCCTGGCGCGTGCACCCCGAAACCTTGGCCAGCTGGGTGCGCGACCCTGCGCAGGCCGAACGCGATTTGGTAGGATGGGGCACCTCTGACTTTGACCATAGGATATGGGTGGCGCGGCTGGCGGCGCTGGCGCAATCGCTGGGCGTGCCAGTCGAGACCGATACCGATGCGCTGGCCTATCTTGATCCCGCGCTCACCCAACTTGATCCAATCCCACCGTCGCTGACGGCCTCGTTGTTGCTTTTGTCCGTTGCCGATGCAGCAGGGTCTGCGTTTGTGATGGCCCAAATCGAAGGCCTGCCTGCGACCCAAGCCGGGGCCGATGGCGGCTTTGGGCTGGGACTGTTGGGTGAGATTACCGGCACCACCTCACACCCCATCGATGCAGAGCATACGCTGACACTGTCCAGCACGGCGCGGCTTGGTCAGGACACGTTCCTCTCGATCCGACCCGGCGCCACGGCGATCATTGGCGCAGGCGCACCGCCTGAAATCTCGGTCACTTTGGAAGCAGCACCCAACGCCACGGGTCCCGGCGATCCGTTGCCCTTGGGTCCGGTCATTCTGACGCCGGGCAAGCCCAAGGTCACCACTAGCTTCACTGCGGGCGCCAGTGGCACGGTCGCTGACATTCGCTTTGATTTCACTGGCAGCACCATCGAAGTTTCACTGGGAGAGGCTGACGGCTTCGTCTCGAAACTGATGGCGGGCCTGCCCGGAGCAGAGCTGGACCTGACACTGGGCTACAATACCGGTACAGGGCCTTATTTCGATACCGATGGCGGCTTGGTAAAGCGCGTGCCGCTGATGCCATCGGGCAAAACACCAGCCGCCATTGAGGCGCTGACGATTGGACTGCGCCCCGGCGGGCCGGGTGTGTCACTGTCTGGTGGTCTTGATGTGGCGGCGAACATTGGCCCGCTTTTTGCCCGGCTTGAGGGGCTTGGGGCGGCCTATGACCTCGATCTGACTGATCTTTCCAAAGCCCTCGATGCGCGGCCCTCATTCATGGCGCCCAGCGGTGCGGCCTTTACAATCGATTTGTCTGCAATCAAAGGCGGTGGTGCCGTGTCCCGGGATCGCGATACAGGGCGCTATTCCGGCGCGCTTGCCCTCGAATTGCCCAGCTTTGGGTTGCATGCGTTTGGGCTGGTGGACACGGGTGGCGGTGACTATTCCATGCTGCTGTTTGTAGGAAGCAGCTTTGCACCTATTCCCATCGGGTTTGGTTTCACACTGAACGGTGTGGGCGGCCTTATGGGGTTGCACCGCGACGTTGATGTAGAGGCCCTTTTTGCATCCGTACGCACAGGCGGCGCACAGCGCCTTCTTGCCCCCGAGGACCCCGTCAGAGATGCCCAAGCCCTAGTGGCAGAGGCCGCAACGATCTTTCCGGCCAAGCGCGGCCAATATGTTTTCGGCCCCACGGTTAAACTGGGCTGGGGCTCGCCTAAAGAACTTGTCAGCCTCGATTTGGCGCTTGCCATCACCCTGCCCGAACCGCTGCGGATCATCTTGATCGGTACGCTGAAAGCAGCCCTGCCAGACGAAAGGGTTTCGATCCTGAAACTCAATGTCGATGTGGCCGGGGTACTAGACCTTTCAGCCTCGCGCTTTGACATGGAAGGGCGCATCCACGATTCATCAATCCAGCTTATTCCTATCGAAGGCGGCTTTGCCCTGCTGTCTGCTTGGGGACGTTCGCGCGAATTTGCTTTCTCGGTTGGGGGGCTGCATCCCGCGTTCCCCGTGCCCGCAGGCTTTCCAGATCTTACCCGCCTTGGTGCAAATCTTAGCAAATCATCCGCGCTGACCCTGCGGCTACAGGGCTATCTGGCGGTCACTTCAAATTCGATCCAACTGGGTGCGCGTGTCGATCTGGCGGCAAAGGCTGCTGGCTTTGGCGTCGCGGCTGATCTCAGCTTTGACGCCTTGCTGATCCTCGATCCGTTCCGGCTGGACCTTGCAATATCCGCTGGCGCTTCGATCAAAAGCGGGTCTAGCACCATCGCCAGTCTGCGCCTGAAGGGCCGCCTGCAAGGCCCCGGTCCATGGCAGATCGAAGGCACGGCCACGCTAGAAATTCTGTTTTTCGACGTTGATATCCGGGTCTCAAAAAGCTTTGGCTCTTCAGCAGATCCGCTTCCATCGTCGACCGACCTTCACGCCTTGTTGGTGAGCGCCTTATCTGAAGCCTCTGCATGGTCGGCCCCAGTAGATGCACGCGGCGTGTCTTTCGTTTTGGGCGATGTCGGGGAGAACCTGCTGCCAGACGCCCCGCTTCAAGTCGCACAAAAGGTCGCCCCACTGGATATGCGACTTGAAATGGCGGGCGGGCGTCCTTTGGCCCAGCCGTTCACAGCAACGCTGGACGCCGTTGAGATTGGCGGTCAGCGCCGTGCCGCCACAGGTACAACAGTTGAACCGTTCGCCTTGGGCCAGTTCATCGCCATGAGTGACGAGGCCAAGCTGTCGGCCCCCGCCTTTGAGGACAAAACCGCAGGTGCCATTTTTGACGCCGGCGACCTGCGCCAAGTAGGTCAACCTGTAACGGCTCCTGCGGGGCCTGAATTCATCGTGGTTGACGCGGCCCCCCGCCCTGAAACCGAGGCCAAAACACCGCCACCATCGACCCTGTCGCGCATGGCCGCACCCGCTGTGCCTGCCGGACGCATCACAGTGCGCGATGAAGGCTGGTCTGCTGCCGATGCAAGCCTCAGCGGCGGCGCGCGCAGCAATTGGACCGATTTGCACCAACGCGGTGCTATTCCTATGCGAAGCGGAGAAGCACGATGACCCATCGCCAGTTTTTCGGTCATTTGCGACAGGGTCTGCGCGCTGCTGTGCCAGATGGCAATGCCGTAACGGTTAAGCTAGAGATTGGCGGAACGCGCCCCCAGACGCCCAGTGTCACCTTGCCCATTGCGGGGCCCGGCGCGGTCGAGGCCATCGTTCCCACGGCAATTCGCACCCGTCATCCAGCGCCGGGCACTGTGGATTTTCGCGCAGGCGCCCTGCCCTTTATCAGCTTTCACCAACCGGGCCTTCCATGGGCGTTCAGCGAAGGGGCCGTGGCAGATGCCGTCCTGCGTCCGTTCCTTGGGCTTATCTGTGTGCCTGAAAACGGTGTGGCCTTGCAGGACGCAGGTCAGATCCAAGTGGCGACCATCACAGCAGCCGATCCCGCGCTGCCCGATCCTGCGGTCTTTGCCCATCTGGCCCATATCGAAGACCCGGACGCTGGGGCTGACACGCCCGGAGATCGTGCATTTTCGCGCATTTTGTCGGCACAAAACCTGTCCCCATTTATGGATTATCAGGCACTACTGGTCCCCTTGACGGAGGTCGGCCGCGCCGCTGCGCTGGGCCAAGATCCACGCGCAGGAAAGGACGCCGCATGGGACGGCGGTGAAACAACCCTGCCTCAGGCATTGCCTGTTTTTGCCAGTTGGCGTTTTCGCACCGGCCCTGCGCGAGGCGCAGAAGACATCCTGCGCGACCTGCGCGCAATCCCGCCCGAGGGTCAGCCAGCCGCAGTGCCCCCGATCCAAACGGCAACCGCATTGGTCCCCAATATGTCCAGCACCGTGCCACGGCGCGCGGTCTTTACCGTTGAAACCATCCCCGCGGCAGACGATCCTGCATTTGTCGACGCATTGGATCCGGGCCCCATTGGTGGACGCTTGCCGCTTCCACATTACGGCGCAGAACATGCAGCAGGCACACCCAACCCGCCGCGCTGGCTGCGCGAGATCAATCAAGATGCTGGTCTGCGGGTCATGGCGGGCCACGGTGCGGCCCTTGTGCGACGTCACCAAGACGACATCATCGGTTTTATCCTCGACGATATTGGCGCTCTGGAGGAGGCCAACGCCGTTCTTGCACGCGCCCATTCGGCTATGTTGGTCACCAAGCGCATTCACAAGCGCCTCCAAGACAAGAGCCCCGATTTGTCAAGCTGGCTGCGTCTTGCCGGGCCTGCGGCACAGCGCACAGGCGTCATTGGTGGATCCCTTTCATCGCGTGTGGCTGGCACTGCGGGCGCTGCGTTGAGCGATCCCGCCCTGCGCCGCAGTCTTGCCGCTGGTGGGGCGCTGGACCGTGACAGCAAGGCCGACACATCCGATCTGATCCCCGCAATGGAGCGGCGCGAGGTCTTGAACGCCCAACCACCAGACATCGCCACACCTTTGGGCCGCGATTTTCAGCATGCGCTGGGCGGCGGCGGATCCGTACAAGGGCCCGCAGACGAACGACTGGGGGCGCGCAAAATCCTTGCAGCCCTCGCCGAAGCCCAGCCTGTGCCGCTGCGTCCGATCGAAGGCGGAAATGACGCCTTTGAGGATCTGACCAAAACGCTGGGCGAGGATCGGCGTCGCCCAGATCGCCCCGACCGCATGGCCACCATCGACAACGCCGCAAGCCTGCCTTTCGAAATTGCCCAAGCGCTGGACCCCGCGCAATCCGTCCCCCCGCGCATCCGCGACAGGATTACCGGCGTCGATCTGCCGGAGCCTTTGCCACCTCGGATCGAAATCCCCGAACCTGTCTGGCCAAAGCCCCTGCTTGAGTTGCTGTTCAAGCATGATCCCGCAACCCTGTCGCCCTCTCTGGCTCATCTGCCGCCTGACGGCGTAATGGCGTTGCAGCTGGATGCGGCCACTGTCGACGCAGTCATGGCTGGGGCCAATGACGAAGTCCTGCGCGAGCTGCGCTGGCGCGGCATTCCAGTGCCCTTTGCTGTGTCCCCTGTGCGCAGAATGTATCCCGCCCTGTCAGATGGGACACCTGCGCTGCCTGACAGCAAACCTATGGTCGATTGGGGAAATCGGGCTGTGGGCGCTGGGCGTTCGTCGGCAGTAGGCCTTGTGGTTCTAATCCGTTCGGCGCTGTTCCGACGGTTTCCCGGCTCTATTGTGACCCTTGTCGAAGCCCAGTGGAGCGCAGGCAGCCCCAAAATCCGCGAGGCCAGTGGCCGGGTGCACAAACCGGTCATTATGGGGGATCTGGGTCCAGACCTTGTGTATCTCGGATTTGAGCCATCTCGCGACGCTATGGTTGGCGATCCCGACCCTGCCAATCGGAAACCCGGGGGGTTCCTTGTTTTCGAACAAACCGATCAGGGGATCAGCTTTGGCCTGAACGCCACAAATGCCCAAGGCGCTGGCGGCTCGAGTACCTGGAATGCGCTGTCATGGGACGATCTACAGAACGAAACGTTGACCAAAGCCGCACGCCCCACAGGTGAGACACGTGACAGCATCACTTGGGGCGCAAATGCAGCAAGCATGGCCGCGATCCTTTTGGAACGCCCCGTGACGCTCGCGCTTCATGTCAGCGATTTGACGGGGGAATAACATGAGTTTTCACCTAAAAGTCGAGGATGTTTTTACCATCAGCGGGCGGGGCACCGTCGTCACCGGCACTGTCGAAGGCGGGCCTGTCTCAGTCGGCGACCGGGTATTGGTGCGCAAACGCGATGGCGAAGTAATCGAGACCATCGTCACAGGGATCGAAGCCTTCCGTCGCCTCAGTGAGCGCGCCGAGATTGGCCAGCAAGTGGGCCTAGTCCTGCGCGGCGTGGATCGCGACGGCCTGCAGGGTGCAATTGTGCTGGCCCCCGGTGCGAGGCCAGACGCAGAACCCTCCAAGCTAGCGCTTGAGGCACTTAGCTTTAGTGGCCCGCGGACGTCTGGGCGACCCGCTTTGATGTTGCCGCTTAGGCTTGAGACATCATTTGACGGCGACACGCTGCTGATCCGGGCCTTTCCTGACCAGATCCACGTGGACGCCCACGATCCTGCACTCAGCGAAAGCGAACACACCTTAGGCGTCGCGTGGCTGGACGCTCGGGCCGCGGGACGGCCTCGCACAGAAATCGATGCCAATTTGATCCACACGGTGGGTGCCCCCCGTGCGCGTCACATCATCGCCTTGGCCCTTCAAGGACAGCTTGATACCGCGAAAGCGCTGCCTCCCAAGCAAGCCCAAGCAACCTTACTGCCAAAGCGTCTCATTGCCGAAGCCAAGGTGGGGGGCCACACCTTCATTGCGGAAGGCTTGCCAATTCCAGACACTGTGCCTGTGGCACCCGCCCCAACAGAAACCAACGCACTGAGTGGTTCCCTGCGCTGGATCACCCAGTTTTCTGAGGCTGAGGATATCGGCCTTGGATTGCGTCTCAAGCTCGACAGCGCCGCTGTGGCTGCGGGTATTGATCGCTTGACGGTATTTGGTCTGTCGGATGGCGGTGATCGCAGCGACGCGTTTCTCGCACACCTTGAAATGCACGCCAGATCCTCCGGCACCGGAACGCTCACACCGTTTGAGCCAACCAAAGGCAACAACCGCAGTGCTCCGGGATGGGGCCTTGATGCTGCACCCACACAGAAAATCACCGAGGCCCTTGGCCTACGCGACCTTCCACTCACTCAAACCGGTGCCACACCCAGTGCCGAGGGCACCCAAGCTGATCTTGGTTCGGTCCTTTGGCATGCACTTGTCAGGCCTGCACTGACGCAAATCTGGAACATGCGCGACAGCGCGGACCTGTCCGAGGCGCGTGACTTTTTCCTCCGGCATATGCGGCCCCTAGGCGCCTTTCCAGCGTTGCGTGTGGGCCAGCAACCCTACCACATCGCACCGCTGTCACCGCCACCATCACAAGGCGCGCGGCGGGGGATTTGGCATGTGGCTGGAGCTGCCGCAGATGTCACACCCTCCCTTGCTGCGATGGCCCGTGACATGCACGAAAAGTCCAAGGCGCAAAAACCCGCCGAGCGCATGCTCGACACTCTGACGCGGCAACCGACCGGCCAAACCTGGCGGATCCGCCCAATGCTGGGCCTCAATACTGTGGCCTCCCTTTTGGCGGGCGCAAAGGACCAAACCAACACACCACAGCTGGCGCAGGATACTTTGGCCGAGCTTGGCAGCGTCGAACAATTGCTCAGGAATTTAGGCCTTGATGGGCGTGCGCTGTCAGACAGTCTCACCCTGCCCGGCTCGGATGCAGGGCGCGTTTGTAAGGCGCTGGTGCGCGATACGCTTGACCCGCGCGATCTGGATGACGGTGCGGTCGATGATCCAATGATCGAGGCTATTTTGAGGGGCCATGGCTGGCGCGACCGGCTTGATCAAATGGGCGCGCCGTCCGCCGCTTGGGATCCCCGTGCGGGCGTTCGCCGCCCAGAGGATATGCCCGAGGCCGAACCCCTGTTTCGGCTTTTGGCCGAGAACGCCATCGTGCGGCTGGTCTCGGATTTCATGCTGGCGGATCGCCGTGGCAACAGCGCGCTGCTGCGGGCCCTGAAACAGGCCGTAGAGAGTGAAACCACCCTAGCGCAGGACGCGTGGCAGGTCCGGACCCGCGCTGCCGCGGCGCTGGAAGACGAAATCGGCGATAGCGCCCCACAAAGTCAATCGGGCGACCCTGCCGCAAAGGAATTTGCGTTTGAGATTAGCCAGCTTCGGGACGCGCTGCTGCGCCTCAACAACACCTCTGCGCGCGCGGTTCATCATGCGCTCGCAGCCGCGCTGGATACTCTTGCCGTACGCGTTGACGCCGTGATTTCGGCCGCAGCCTCTCAGGACCTGACCCGTGCCCGACAAGGCGGTACGGACGGTCTCGACATCGGGGCTTGGGGCGTGCTGGAAAACATCCGCCCCCGCGAGACAGCGCCCGAGGCCACGTTCATCCCAGCACCCTCTGAACGCATCGCGCGGTTGCTTGCCTTGCTGGAACGGGCCCGCGCGGGTCTGGCGGCAAGCGGACTGGAGGGTGTGCTCAAAGCCTCCCTTACCGGCGCTGAACTGCGTGAGGGCCGCACCCTTGCACTTGCTTTGCGTGACGGTGAAGCGCCCGATCACGCCATATCGCGCGTCGTTGCACGATCCTTGACGCGCGCAGGGCATGGCCCGCTTGTCGAAAAACTGGTTGCCCAATTTCCGGCAAAAGGCGCCTCGCCATTGGCTATCGATGTCTTTGACGGTTTGGCCTTTCTGGACTGGACACCGCGCCGCAGCAGCCGGTTTGACAGTGCAGATCTGCCGCCCTTGCGTGCGCAGCAAGACCGGCTTGGCACAATGATTGACGCCATGGGCGACCTGATGCTGGCAGAAGCCGCAAGCGCCTTGTCAGACCGAAATGTCGACGCAGCCCAAGGGGCCTTGGCAACTCTGTCCGCAGGCGGGCTACCGCATCTGGCAGATCCTGCGGCAGTGACCCCTGCAAGCAAAGGCACTGGGCTGGATTTCAGTCTTGCCATGCTGGCCCCAAATGCAGCCCTGCGCGGGGCCCGCGATGATGCAGCCCGGCTTTATCCACGCCTTGCGCGGCTTGCCCATAGCGCGCTACCGCACCTTGCGGGTCGCATTACCACCGGCCCAACTGCGTCCACCTTTGATGCACTTGGCCTTTCAGCCCTTGGACTGACCCTGTTGAGCCGCCCCGGTGGCGACGGCGCTGCCCGCCTGCGCAAAATGCTTTCGGCGCGCCTAAAAATAGAGCCCAGTTTGATCACTTTCGACGCCGACGCAGAGGCAACGCTTTGGGCGGCAAGCCGTCTGGCCGAGGCCATCTTTGCCGCGCGTGGCCTGACGCCAGAGGACTTTCCGCCAGAGGCCAATGTCACCCCTTTGCCTGCAATCCTTACCCAAGATATCGCCACTGCCAGAGCCGCGCTCGAAGATCTTTTGACCCTACAACCTGCACCTGCCGTTGTGCCCGGTGGGCGGATCCTCGATATCGAACCCGGGGTGCTGGATCCGGTCATCCCAGATATCGACCTCGGGCCGGCCTTTGATCCGATTTTTGACCCCGGTTCTGTTGTCTTCACACCCGTTAGCCAGCTCACAGCGGCGCAAATCGCTGCACGCTACTTCGCACTCGACCTGATTGCAGCACCCGATCCCAGTTTACTGGAGGCTGGCCGAAGCGCGATCCAAGCCCGACTTGCGGCTGCTGATGCGGCATCTGATCAGGTGTCGGTCTTGAAGGCGCTCATAGATGGCATGCCAGCGCTTACCCCCCTGATGGCCGCAACCACAGATGCCTTCGCGGCTAGCACAGAAATCAAAAACGCCGGCCAAAGCGATCTTTCACTTTGGCTTGATGAGGTGCAATGCGTGCGCGGGCGGGCAGGCCCCATGGCCGATTGTCTGTTGGGCAGCGATGTCCCACTGCACGCCCTGCAATGGCCCGTAAACACGACAGATCCCGCCGATTGGATTGGTGGCCCACGCAACGAAACCGAGACCTATTTTGGACGCACAAGCTTGGTTGCCACTGGGGCAGACCCCAACCTGCGCCCGGGCGAAGTTTTTGCGGGGCTCCAGATCGACAGTTGGACCGAGGTCGTGCCCGATGCCACTTTGACCGCGGCTGTTGCTGCGCGAGCCGATGCACCGCCTGCGCGCGCACCGCAACTGGCTGTTCTGGCCGTACCGTCGGCCACAACACCACATCACACGCCATCATCCATTGCGCAGACACTGCATTTGGCCATGGATCTGGCTCAGGCGCGCAGTATGGCGCTGTCTTATCTGCCCTTTAGCTGGGCTCAGGATCCGACCCTTGAACACCTCCGCAGTTTGGTACCGTTTGGCGCAGCGCTTGCGTCGGAAACTCTGCTGACCCGAGCCACTTGCCCCCCGCAACCCGAAGGCTGATCTGATGTCACAAAACCTCCCCATCTGGTACCGCATCGAGCCGGACACACGTGCCACCGACCCTTCACTGAATGCAGATGTGCCTTTGGCCGATCCGTTCTGGATGCTGTCCCGACAATGGTGGGTCGGCGAGTGGACAGGCCATGACGGCGGCGCGCCCGTAAGCGCGCTGGTGTTCAATAAAGAAGACCCGTTGCGCTTGGGCAGCCTTACAGCCGATGAAACCGTGCCAAACGCGGCACTGGCCGAACCACTGCCAACACCCAGTGAACGCCGTGCAGGGGATTGGCGGCTGGCCCTTCGACTGGGGCGTGCTGCTTTAGGCGAAGTACGCAATCGCATCGCCGATCTCGAACGCTCTGCCACGGCATCTGGGGCCATCAGCAACAGCCTATCGCGGTTTTTGGAGCAGCTACAAGAGATCATCGGCACGCTTCCCAGCCGGTTTAAGCTTGATATCCCGCATCCCATGGGCGCGCGCATCCGCCGCGAAGAACGGATCGACGGCATAGCGTGGCTTGAGGCGGCGCGCGCTGGCGAGGACGGGCTATTGAGCGAAAGCGATTGGCTGCGCCTGAATTCCAAATGGGGCATCGGTGCCGCAACTGGAGGTACGCATCCCGAAACAGGTTTGCGCACTGCCAGCTTTGACACCCATGTGCAGGACGCAGTGCAAGCTGGGGACGTCTCGCGTGCGACGCTGCACTGGTCGGATTTTGAGCAGACCAAAGCAGGCCGCGAGGCGCGATCTTCTCGCGTGCGCCGCCACGATGTACTCACCACGCGCCTGTCCTTTGAAGGCGACTTGCCCGACCGTTGGTGGACGCTACAAAAGGACACGCTCGACGTTGTGGCCGCCCCTGCAGGGCCCTCGGATCTGGGTCAGCTGCTGGTCTCGGCAGCCTTTGCCGAACAGGGTGGCCGATGGCTCATCGTGCCTTTCGACGTTCCAGGCAATACGGTACTATCGGTGGCCCGGGTCCTTTTGCGCGATGGCTTTGGCAACACAACCGAAGCCCGCGACATCACCGAAGGCGGCAAAGCGCCGCTCAATATTGACGCAGAGGATGCAGAAACCACACTTGCATTGCTGAACGCCATCGACCCGATATTCTCGGACCCTATCGCAGATGTCACCCTGACCGCAGATCCCACCGACAACCTTCTTTGGGCCATCGAGGATTGGGTGCCCGACGACGCTGGCCGCGGCCGCACCAATCGCCCTGCCCGACCTGACCCACAGGTCACCGAAGCCTCCTATGCCCCACGACTGTCACCACCACCAAACTGGATCGCCTATGAACGCCATTCAGATGGGACCTTCCAGCGCGCTGTGTTGGATCCTGTCGGCGGACCTGCAGTGCCCAAAACCGCACTGGTGCCAGACAGGCTGGGCCATCCTGAAGGCGATGGTCCGCAAATGACCCCTGCCATGCTGGGCCCTGCTGGACGACGTACGCAAATGGTCTGGGCCATGGCACGCAGCGCCTCTGGACATCGGTTCCTTTGGCGGGTTCAACGCACGCGACCGTCCGAGGCCCGCGGTCCGTCAGGCCTCCTGCACGACCAGATTATACTGCCACAGGTCTAGCGGGCTTGCTGGGTAAAGTTCATGGGCGCACTCCGACCAAAAACCGATCATTTTGGTGGAATAGGAACGTCCAGTCTTGGATCCATTAGCCCACTTGATTTAAGTCTATGGGTAAAACAGAGGTTTCCGAAGGCCTCATAATCCGAATACGCCATAAGTGAAAATTGAGAAACAGCTCACCGAACTGGGTATTGAATTGCCCGGTTTTGGGCCCAAAATTACTATGGTTGATCCTATGGAAAAACGAAAACACACCACATTTTCCGGAGTGCTTTTTTATCTGTCAGGCCACAGGCAAGTTCAAAATGGGGAGGTCTTGCATCCCGGCCAGATCGGCACGGATTGGGCCGAACCACAAGGCTATACAGCGGCATGGTTGATGTGCATCAAACGGGCATCAACATGATAGCGGGCAAGAAACACCCTTTGGAGATTTGGACCGCGTCCAAGGGCTGATCCGCTGTGTGTTTTCATTGCGTGCAAAGCCGATTGCGATGATGTGCACTTGGTCTCCAGCGGCTGCGCCCATGTGCTTGTCGATGTGTTCGACGTTATCCAAAGTCGAAACCCCGTTACGAACCGCAAAGGATCAAACGAGACGCATGCCCCAACAGCGAGGCGTCAATCTAGCCAGACTTTTTAGGAGGACGCGTCTGAAACGACAGGCCACAAAGGCAGAATTCGGACAAGGGGGTAATGGCGGACAGACAGAGACTCCGATTCAGCACTGTTGTTTTCGTAAGTTATGTTTTAATACAACGCATTAACTGAATAACACGCGATGAAAACCCAGTCAAACTTGCTGTTTTGCTAAACATTCTGCTAAACAATTTGCTAACCATCCCTACCAACGGGCGTACAAATATGAAGCTGACGAAGCGCGGAAACACATTCAACATCGTGCGGCGCGTCCCAGTGAAATACCAAAACGTTGAAAGCCGCGAACAAGTTTGGCTTAACCTCCACACGGACAGCGAAACGGACGCAAAGCGTAAGGCTCCCGATGTCTGGGATCACCAGAAAGCAATATGGGAGGCGCGGCTTGCAGGCGAAAGCGATGATAAGCTGGCAAAGCTGGAAGCA
Organism: Algirhabdus cladophorae; assembly: GCF_044772865.1. Lineage (GTDB taxonomy): Bacteria > Pseudomonadota > Alphaproteobacteria > Rhodobacterales > Rhodobacteraceae > Algirhabdus > Algirhabdus cladophorae. Next base: position 1,525,323 of record NZ_CP173029.1, on the reverse strand, counting down.
GCACGTGAACTCGCGTCCGTACATGGTTTCAAGTTCATGTCTGCACCTAAAGTTGCCGCTTTGCCCGTTGACCAACTCCTAAAGCGGATGGAAGCCGTACAAGAAGACAGTAAGGGCAATCCACAACAACATGACGCCGCCGCATTACTCGGTGGTGTTGCACAACCAGAACTTACAATTTCTGAGGCACTTGAGATGTATTGGACCTTGGCCAAGGACAAGACATTCGGAAAATCAGACGACCAAATACGAAAGTGGCGGAACCCACGGATAAGAGCGGTCAAGAACCTAATCCATGTCATCGGTGACAAAGCTTTGCACGACATCGAACCAGATGACACGTTGGATTTCCGCGATTGGTTGGCAACCCGCATTCAAGCAGGTGAAATCAAGCCAAGCAGCGCCAACAAAGACCTTAATCACATGGGGGCGATCTTGAAGACGGTCAACACCATGAAGCGGCTTGGCCTGCACCTGCCTTTATCCGATCTGTCATTTAAGACAGAAGATACTGATACCCGCCTGCCCTTCAGCGACAAGTGGATTAAAGAACAGGTAATGGCCGACGGTGCCTTGGATGGGCTGAACGATGAAGCACGTTGCATTGTCTTGTTGATGATCAACACGGGTGCGCGGCCATCGGAATTGGCGGGCCTTCGATCACAGGACATACACCTGACCGCCAACATTCCTCACATCGCCATCACTCCGTATGAAGGTCATTCTCTGAAGAATGCTATAGCAAAACGTGACGTACCAGTTACGGGGGTATCCCTTGAAGCAATCCGACAGTTTCCAGATGGATTTCCAAGATACGCAGGATCATCGGCCAGCTTGTCGGGCATCGTTAACAAGTACTTTAGGGACAACGGCCTAAAGGAAACACCAGATCATACACTCTATGGCCTTCGTCATTCATTCGAAGACAGAATGTTGGCCGAACCCACGATGGATGAGCGAATCCGCCGCGACCTGATGGGCCACAGCCTTGGAAGACAACGCTATGGCCAAGGTGCTACACTGGCACACGCGGATCAGTTGCTTCAGGCGAAGGCCCTTTGACTTCGGGCCGCAATTGCACGTGCGCGAGATACAGCACTGGACTGGGCATCAAGTGCCGCAAGCTCCAACTCGATACGTTCGAAAATCGGTAGGTATATCGGATTGTCCACGGCTAACGATGCGACCTTTGTCAGAGCGGCGTTTAACCGTTGGAAGTCGGCGGTCGGTTGTGCAGTCTGATAATTCAGATGTTTGTGGTTATTGTTGCAAAATTCTTGCATCGGCTCAGAACCCAAAGATTGGGGGTTCGAGTTCCCTACCCTCGATCCAGATTACCGATGCACATCAACAGGTCTGACGGTTAAACCACCAGCAAAGCAATTCTCGCCCTTTACCTGTCCATGGTTCGGCTCTGGTCATGTGGACCTAAGCAAGAGGACAACGCTCAAGTAAACTAGGTGGTGTCCAAATTAAAAATTTTCAAGTGACAAACATTACTTTTGAACCAAGGTCGTCCATGAACGGTGCTAACAGAAACACAAGAAGACTATCATCGGCAACGAGGTTTCACTTCAAAGAAGCTGTCTCTGGATCATATGCCACGCCCTTGATCGACCCATCCCTGATCCGCTCCACTGCTTCGTCAATGGCAAACAGGGGCACCAAGAACCATTCCCGTGGTGTGACGGGGTGACCAAAGCGATCCATGATCTCAATATCCAGCCTTGCAGCCTCAAATATGCGGTGTAGCAAGTTCTCCAGCTTCACACGGTTGATGTTGTAAAGCTCATAGGTCGTGACGACCTCTACATCGGCCATCAGAAACGTTGGGTCTAGTTTGGCATTTGCGATCCGCTTCTGGACGCTACCACCCGTCACACCGATCTTATGCAGCAAGTCGCGGTTTTGGGCGACGATGGGTAGGTCTGACTTACTACGCAAGACATAGATGATGCCGCTGGCCTCATCGCCCTCTACTGTCATATCGGTGAACAGCGGGCCTGCGGTTGGGTCGCTGATTGTACGGCTGCTTTTGTCTTTGGACATCGCCCTGTGCAGGGATCGCATCAGCAAATTGCTTTCGGTGCCGTTATCGAACACCACACGCAGCCGTGCATCCCAATCGCCGTAGTCTTGTTTGAACGGCTTCCCGACTTCTGCCACGTAGGCTTTCTGACCTGACAAAATGTAGAAGCGGCCTGCTTCAATCTCTGCACTAGTCTCTGGTGGTCGTGTTGTTCTTAGCCCAGCATCCAGATCAGATTGGGCTTGTTTGAACAACGGCTTGAACTTGTCGAAGTCTTCACATCGATCACGGTTGGCGATTTCTTCGGCTGCCCTCTTTTCGGCGGCGGGCCTTACATGGCGCAGTTCGGTTATGTCAGAGGCTTCATCTTCTAGGTCTTTAAGGTCTGATGCCAAAGCATCAAGGTCAACTTCCTCATCATCCTGATCATCTGCGACCACAGCGCCTGCAAGCAGCCTTTGATGGTCGATTGGTCCCAGCAGTTCGGCATACTCAGCATGACCTGCCAAGCGCCCCAGACGGACAGCGTACAGGCGTTCGAAGATATCATGCTCAGCGCCATGGCGTGGCGGATGTCCTTCCTTTTCAACAAAGCGTTGGATGTCCTCAAACCCAGCAATGATCCGTTCTTCTAACGCTGACCGCTGTACAGGCTTCTGTGCGACATCAAACTCAGCAAGATCATCGGCGAGTGCGTCTAAGTCATCACTCATAGCGACCCTCCTTACGGAAACGCATGAACGCAGTGGCCCCTTCGGCCATAAGGCGTTCGTATGGGTCGGTCGCGGTGACCGACGGAGAACGGCCACTGTCCTTCTTGAATTGGCTTGCACGTTTCGCCCAAATAACCGCCTCATCAGGCGTTATAGGGTTTCTCTTTGCGGCGATGACCGTCTCAACCTGCTTCAGCCTATCGTGGTCCATGGACTTTGCGAGGATAGAATAGGCTTCACCAAACGGGTTGATCGAGTCAATTAGATCGATGTCCAGATCACGCACAGATACGAACTTTCGCACACCGTCGATCAGCGCAGTATTTGCTTTTGGCTCTCTGTCATCCCTGTCACCGCCAAAGACCTCAGTCTTGGCTTGCTGTGTTAAGTTCAAGGCTGCCACAGCGCGTTGGCGGACAGCTTCAACGTCGTTGTCTTCCAGTTCGGGGTACCGATCCTTGATGATCTTCCCCATGCGGATGACGCTGTTTTCTTCAGGGATCATTTCTTTATCAAACAGACCACGCTCGATCACAGGTTTGTCCTGAACAAACGCTGTGATGACTTCATTGATGTCTTCCTGACAAATGCGTTCAGCTTCCTGTGACTTGGGTTCCAGCAGTCCCTTGATCTCAACATGGAAGTGGCCGCTCTCTTCGTTAAAGCCGACGTTACATTTGTCAGGGTTGTAGCCACCTGTGCCGTAGTCGAACCCTTCGGCCTCAGTCACGGCTGTCACCTTGGGCGTGAAGTTGAAGCGCGGAACAAGAACCTGCTCCATCAGCAGACTGGCCGCGATGGCCTTTAAAGTATCGTTGATGGCCTCCGTGACTGCCCCCTCAGATGCGTCAGGTTCAGCAATGAGGTTTGTGAAACGGGCATGTGTCTTGCCTTCAGCGTCACGTGTTGCACGGCCAATGATCTGAACGATCTCTGTCAGGCTGGCACGGTAACCAACGGTCAAAGCGTGTTCACACCAAATCCAATCAAAACCTTCCTTGGCCATGCCCAACGCGATTATGATATCCACATGATCACGATTATTTTTTTGTGCGGGGTCTTTCAGAGCGGCTGAAACACGTTCACGTTTGACTGGATCATCCTCAACGAGATCAGCGATCTTCACGATCTGACCCGTTGGTGTTTTCACCAGATGAAAGCCCGTCACGGGATCGGTCTCCTGCCACTCCCCCAAGGCGTCTACGATGTGATCGACCTCTTTGTGCTTGTCCCCTGTGCTTTCACGGGCATTCACGTTGGGAATGTGGAGGATTGTTTTCTCAGCGGGGTTCAACACGCTCAGGATTTCATCAGCGTACGACCCCGTATAAAAGAAGTATCCGATATCCAACGTCTTGAGGTGTTCATAGCCGTTCAACTGCTCGTAGTAGGTATAAGTAACCGTGTCGAACTTCTTCTCATCCTCAGGGGCCATCACAGCCTCTGCGTCGCCTCTGAAGTAGCTTCCTGTCATTGCGACGACATTGACCTTATCACGGGCGATCAACCGCCCCAGATGCGCTCCCAGCTTGTTGTCGGGGTTAGCACTGACGTGGTGGAACTCATCGATGGCAATTAGCCTGTCATCAAAGATATCGATCCCAAATTTATCGATGGCAAATCGGAAAGTAGCGTGAGTACAGACCAATACTCGATCATCGCTTTCAAGGAACCGACCAACGGCTCCAACCTTGCCATCATCGCCGCCAGGCACATTGCATAGGTTCCACTGCGGCGGCACGGTCCAGTCATACTCAAACCCGAACTTGGACAGCGGCTCATCGTTGAAGCTGGACCCAATGGACTTCTCAGGCACCACGACGATGGCCTGCTTGAGACCCTGATTGTGCAGCTTGTCCAAGGCGATGAACATCAAAGCACGTGACTTCCCTGACGCAGGTGGCGACTTGATGAGTAGATACTGCTCACCACGCCGCTCATAAGCCCGCTCCTGCATAGCCCGCATACCCAACTCATTCGACTTGGTAGAGGACCCGTTTTGGGCGTAGCTGACGGTTACGGAGGGAATGGGTTTAGTCATCAATTACACCTTATATTCTTCTAAAATATTCTTCGCCCACGCTGGAGGCTGCGGCCATGAATATGATCGATGTTCTGACCATGAAGCGGATGAACTGATAGTCCCCAGCTTCTCCACCTGCTTGACCATCTCATCATGTGGATAGACATAACACTGATCGCCATGTCGAAACGCGATATGTATGTCTTTGCCTTCGTACTTCTGATCCAGCGTAAGGCGGCCCTTTAGTTGGACCTTCATGAACCGATCACCATCAATATGGCAGGCAATGAAATCCGCGCCCTGCCAGTCATCTGTGACACGCATGGAGTTGTAGCCGTACTGAGCCAAGCGGGCTGCAACTAGATGGAAATTGTAGTTCTCTTTTTGCCGTGAATTAAGCTTAGCATAGACGACGGGTACGAACGCGGTCATTCTTGCCCCTCTCTCACACCGAACTGTTCCTTCAAGTAGTCCACAGTCTCTGGGTGCCGTATCTTACAGACGACGTTCTGGTTGGAAAAAATGCCACTGAAGGTGCGGGCATCTGTGATTGCGACGGTGTTCTGCCAATCTATCCCGACCACATAGGCACAGTTGTCTGGATCATCCGCATTGTCGGTTAGATAAGCCTTTGGCACAGCCCCGATCAGAGGTGTCCCATCTGCCAGCACATGATCAGACGCTGCGACTTTTTCCGATGTGACAATTCCATATCCAAGATAACCGTTCTTCTTTTGGTAGTAGAAGACCTTATCCCCCACCGACAATTGGTCCAGACGCTTTGTGAAGAACTGTTTTCCACTCGCAGTGAAGAAGCCATGCTGACGCATATCTTCCCACGGACGATCTTCTTCAGCACCGCCAGTGACGTAGTAGTAGCCTGACCACGGGGCCTGAGCCTTCTTGACTGCGCGATCCTTGACCTCTTCTTGGTCAAGCAGGGCGTCAGTCGTTAACCATTCTCGTCCATCCGCATCAAAGACGTTGAAGAACGCCGCATTGATACCAACGTTATGTTCTTCGGAAAGGTACTCAATGATCCGTTTTGTCCCCTCATCGACTTCACTGGCAACGACGACCATCTGATGGGACGCATTCAGTGTTTGGGGGAGGCTGGTACCAAACTTGTCTCGGTAGGCTTTTGCCAGTGACAGATCGAGTGACAATGCCAAGGCATGAACATCGCCCGTGCTAAGCCGCCGTATCCATGACGCATAGTCCAAAACCTGAGCAACGATATCCCGTGGACTGCGGTCACGCTTCAGTTCAACGATGACAAGATTGCCATCCTCATCCATTGCCAACAAATCGATGAACTTGCCATGATCAGTTGTGATCTGTCTACCAATGACGATCCCATCAACACCGATCAAGGTCAGATCATCGGCCACCCATGCTTCGATCTTGGTCTCAAGGTCCAAAGGCTTACGCTTTGCTGGCGTCAGCGTGGCCCCGTTAATCTGAAATAGCCGCGTCATTGAGTCGGTGCCTCCGTATCGGTTTCATCAGAAAGCGAGAACGGTGAAGGCATCGCATCTCTTCGTGCACGGCGGTCTGCATCTCGCTTAGCAAACTGATCAAGGCGCATTTGCAGATACTCTTTCAAATCCCAACCTTCACCAAGGTCTGTTCGGCTTCGCGCTGACACACCATGGCGCTGTCGTAGATCATCGATGAGTAGTAGGGCCTCAAGACCTAGCTTTGCATACCCCTCCTGCCTTGGCTCAAAGAACTCTTCAAATTCAGGTGGAAAAGCGTTCTCTGCGGAGGCCGACACATATCGGTTCGTGCTTCTGGCTTTGTTTGGAAGGGCAAGGATGCGATGCATCAACGTTTCGTCTAGGCTACGCCAAGAGATGTCGTTAGGGTAGTCCAGAGGTTCGGGCGCAATGACCTGTGCCTCGCAATAGTCTTCCCCGCCTTCTGTCCGCCGCGCAGGTCTACCTTCTGCGTACCCATCATCACCTGCAACATCGCTGCATTTGTGGGCGTATTCATCAAGAATGCAGATCAGCCTGATGGCCGAATATGAACCGTCGCGCTTCCGCTCTGCCCTCACTGCCATCCCGTCACGAACGGCAACGATAAAACCGCCGATTATCACACCCGCAAGGCCGATCAGCGCGTTGCCATATTCAGATAACAATTCAAGCATCTGTCGGCACCTGCGTTGTCATCTTGGTGTACATCTCAAAGAGCTTCTCCAGCCGTTCGGTGTCATTCTTGAAGCGGCGGCCCATGTAGATGCGTTCGATCACCGTGTCATTCGCTTCATGTGCAGCACGGAGATTGTCGGGCATGGCGTCAGGCTTGTAGAGGTCGGCGATGGTGGCGGGGAAGTGCGCCTCACGGGCCAGTAAGATGTCCTCTGCACAACGGGTGAGGTCGGCCTTGTTCTTTTCGGTGAGCTTGGGGACGGGAAATGTGTTCCAGCCCAATGAGTTCGAATACCGATAATCGGTTTTCAACCGACCGCAAACAGAGGCAATCCAATGCACATGACATCTGGATGATAAGATAGCAAAATTCCAAAGTGCAGCGTCATACAGGGCAAAGTTTGGTGCATTCACAACAACATTTGTTTCATAGCTTACTGGCAACCATTCACGTCGCTCTGACGAAACCGTGGGGATCATTACGACCGTGTTCGATTTCAAACCTGTTGAATGTTCGAACTTATGTGGAGTTAGGGAAAGAACGTCGCGGGTATTGGCCTTGCTGCTTTGCAATCGCGATTCACGCACCAACGCGATCCTTCGGGAGATATCAGGTATTGCTAAAGCGGCATCAAGCTTACTGTCGTCAATTAGTAGGCAAAACCGATCAAATCCACGAATGAACTCTTGAGCGCCTGTAAGTCGCCGAACAAAGCCCTTTGCTTCAGGGTTGTTTGCCAGTAGCCCTCGAACTTCATCTGGGGATAATATAAGGTGGCCACCATCCGTCAGATGGTTGCCCCGTTGCATAGTGATAGAATGCGAAATCGGCTTTGCTGATCTTTCTATATATCGGACAGGGCCATCTACCAGATATGGATTAATCCCTTTCGCGACCCGAACATGATCATCATCGTAAATGACCTTGGTCTTAGAAGAGGGCTGACCAATGCCAACAATAACACAAATTACTCCAGCATTATGCGAGGCGTTATTGGCCCATTTGAATGATCGGTGCGCGAAAAATATCTCGGAATTTCCGCCAATTAATAAGGGCCACAAGGCAACTACTTGCTGACCTTGGCAAATTGAATTGGTCGTCACGAAGGCGTATGCAGTATCCACGCTGTCAGCGTACTGAGTTGCTTTCAGAAGCCAGCCCGCAACATAATCAAGCACTTTCCAATTGGAGGAAACAGGCTCGAAAAGGGCCTTCATATCTTCCTTTTGTTCCTTGTCTTGAGCGCGACTGCCCAGATAAGGAGGATTGCCACAGATATATGTCTCGCCACCTTCATTCTCGAAGTCGATCTCAGCTTGTTCCAACGGTGTTCCGAACAAGTCATCGGATTTGATTTTGACCTTCGCTCCTGTTGGCGGACACACCGACAACCAATCCAACCGCAGCGCGTTGCCACAAGTTATCCAGTTTTTTTGATCCAATGGGAGGAACTCAGCCAGCGCATCCTTCTGCCCACGATAGGTCACGTCACATTGGTATTCCGCGATGATCAGCGCCAGACGGGCGATCTCGGCGGAGAAATCCCGCAGTTCGATGCCACGGAAGTTCTGAATGCGGATGTCGGATCGGACGAACTCTTCACCGCGCCGTTTGTTGATCTCGAACTCGATCTCCCGCATCTGTTTATAGGCGATGACAAGGAAGTTGCCCGACCCACAGGCGGGGTCGAACACACGGATGTTTGACATCCGCTTCCGCAGGTTCAGCAGCTTGGCTTTGTTGTCACCAGCACGATCCAGATGATCCCGCAGGTCATCAAGGAACAGCGGGTTCAGTACCTTCAGGATGTTCGGCACAGAGGTGTAGTGCATCCCCAAGGCGCTGCGTTCATCCTCGTCCGCCACGGCTTGGATCATCGATCCAAAAATGTCGGGGTTGATCTTGGTCCAGTTCAGGTTGCCGATATGCGTCAAGTAGCGTTGCGCGATGCGGCTGAACCGAGGCACGTCGGTACGGCCAGAGAAGAGGCCACCATTCACATAGGGGAACACGTCTGCCCAACGGGGCAAGTTTGCCGCTGCACGGTCCTTGATGGGCGTGTCCATGGCACGGAAGAGTTCGCTGATCACCTCATGGGTATTGGACCCGTCCGCATTCGCCATTTGCTCGACGGTATCAGTGAACAGCCCTTCGCCATTCAGGATATCGGTATCTTCAGCGAAGAACAGGAAGATAAGACGTGCCATGAAGTGATTCATGTCGGCACTGCGTTCAGGTGTTCCCCATTCAGGGTTGTCGGCCCGCAGCGTGGTGTAGAGCTTGTTCAGACGCAGGGTAGCCCGTACGTCGAACTCAGACTCCGATAGCTGCTTGGTCTTGCTGAGACCCGCCAGTGGCCAGAAGAACACGAAGTGGTTGGGGAAGTCTTCGTAGGTGCAGGAGACAGTTTCACCTGTGGACAGGTCCTCAGCCTCAAACACCTCGCCATCTGTGGCCAACAGGAAACGCACCTTGTTGCGCTTTGTCTCCGTCGCCTTGCTGTCCCTTAGGGCTTTTAGGGTGTCTGGAACTTGGCCCACATCGCAAGTCTTGAGGTGGATGTGGTTGGCCTGAAGGACGCCGCCGATGTCGGATTTGTTAGACGCCCCGTTACGGAGCTTCTTGATGGTGGTGGCTTTGTTGCCAAAGGCTTCCAAGAAGTGGAATGGGAACTCTGTCGCATCAAAGGCTTGCTCGGCCAGATCGGTGATGGCCTGTTCGATCTCAACTGCGTTCATTAGGTTTGACCCAAGATACCACCGACCATTGCATCGTAACGCGATGGATCGAAGGCACTACCTGATGTTTCCAGCACCCGTGAGGTCTCAAGGCGCAGCACCTCAACGACAGCAGTGCGTACAGCCTCAGGCTTTGGGCGTGTTCCGATATTCTGGATCATCCGTTCAATATGTTCGACGACAATTCCTAGGCGGTCGAAGTCGGTCTGCGTCGGTGCTACCACGATGCGGCCCTCGAACATCGCAGAGATCGACAGACCATAAGCCGCCGCAATGTCCACCAGACGCTGGGCGTCCACTTTGGTTTCATTGTTTTCCCAACGCCAAAGGCTGGTTTTGGGAACCCCAAGCAGCTTTGCACCTTCACCAAGAGACAGGCCCTTGGATTCACGGGCGTCTTGCAGGATTTCGCCAAACGATTTTGCAGATGCATTTCTCATCCTTTTTGTATTCCACAATGCGGAACATGAGGAAAGTCAAACGATCATCATCGGGTAAAATCATTTGCGAATCGTTCCGTAAAATGGAATACGGGACGAATGACATTGACGCAATATCTTGAAGCCAACCAACTGACGCTGAATGACCTAGCAAAGCAGTGCGGTACCAGTGCAAGCACGATCCTACGGGTCAAAGAAGGGACCGTTGCCCCGTCAAAGCGGGTTGCACGTGCGCTGTGGGATGCCACAGGCGGTCTGGTCACCCCAAATGACCTCTATGGCCTGCACCACACCCAAGAACGCTGTGGCTGCTCCGATGACTGAGCAAGCCAACATAGCCATGAGCGGGGATAGCCAAAGTCCCGCCTATCGTCTCAACCGTCAACGCATCTTAATCAGATCAGGGACGACGGGATCGGATTTTTTACTTGGAGACCAGACTTGACGACCAACACCAATCAAACCAGCCCATCCACGATCCTCATCTCGCTAGTTGCCATCGTTGTCGGTGGGTATTTTGGCTATGCCACGGCCTTCCCATCTGACCGCAAAGAAGTGCGCTCGTGCATCTCTAGCATGTTGGAGTCTTCTCGTGGGCAGGTGGGTTACGGGGAACTGCGTTCCAAACTTCAGGCTCTTGACGCAGCGGAGAGTGTCGAAATCGTGGACGAACGTCGGCGTGACTTTGGGGGCAGCACATTGGTTACAATCGTATATCGCGTTGATGGCCGCACCAGCAGAATTACGTGTGGCCAATGATGAGCAGAGCTTTCCTGCTGACCATCCTCATATGTACGCTTTCGGCCTGCATGACCGACACGGGTGGTGTTTCACGCAACGCAGATGCGCCCAACGGCTACCTCCGCAACCTGATGCCCCATGCCCACGGCTTTCGGTATTCTATCGAGAGCGAACCTGTTCGGGCTGGGCTTGTGAGTGAACGTTATGAGGTCCGTGATGGCGATTGTGGTGGCACTGACTGTACCTCGAACGGGTATCGCAGTGAGGTGCGGTTGTCCCCTCAACGAACGCAGGCACGTATCGGTGAAGACATCTGGTACGGCTGGTCATTCTATAATCAGAACATCGCTTCCTATCCCCAAGAGATCGCCTTTGGAACCATTCTGGGGCAGTGGAAGATGGGCGGGCCAGCAGCCCCCTCGATCATGTTTGTTCAGGTCGGACGGGGTGAAGCGTATCGGAACGGCAACCGCAGTCATGATGTCGTGGTTCAACTGAGTGACGCCAATGAAGGGCTTGGATGGGGTCGCGCACGGAACCATGGCATTGTGTGTCGTCTGTTCAGTATCGACCAAGCACGGGGGCGTTGGACCGATATCGTGATGAACACCAACTTCAGCACTGGCAATGATGGGTATCTGAGGATTTGGGTCAACGGCCAACAGCGGTGCGACTATCGCGGCCCGATCAGCTTTGAGACAAGCACCGCGCTTTACCCAGGTCCCAATCATCGGAGGGGCATCTACGTCGGACACACGGATCGGTGGGATGCTGTTCGACCCAATACATCTCGCCCCACTTTGATCACCTTCTATGATGAGTTCCGTATTGGACGTGAACGGGCTGAGGTGGATATCAGAATGATCGAACAGGCGGGATTGCAGCCCGTTGACTGAGCCTTTCAACCCCGTGTCATCTTCAGAACGTCAAGCCATCTACGAACGCCTGCTGCAACGCAATGCGATCCGACGGGAGCTTGGCATTCGTCCCATCAACATCACCTTGATGTATCATCGCAAGGTCTGGCAACTCAGAGTTCGTGACGAAAAGGAAACGCAATGCACGAAGAGCTTGTGGTGATCCAACCGATGCTGGACGAACAGAGGACAAGCAACCGATTTAATCATGAGAAATGATTTATGACGTCGCGGCCCTCAACACTGACCACTTGGATCAGTCTGAATAGGCGCTAGGCTTCCTCGACTTCTGGCAAGCCGTTCCACCAATGTTCAACCGCCTCATCCAACAAAGCACCCAACGGGATACGAGACGCCTCTTTGACCTCCCTGAGGCGCTCGTAGGTCACCTTCCTTACCGCCCGAATAGTCACCTGTTTGCGATCTGACATGAGTTGATCCTCCTTTAGGTATTTATGCTTTTAAGGCTAAATGCACTGCACCCAGTGTAAAAGTTCTGTCCTCATATCAGCGCCTTAACCAACGTTTTTCAGAAATAGGTAAAGCCTCGAAATTTTTGCCACTAAATACTTCGACGCAGATGCATTGCGATTGCATTGCCTGACAGAGGAATGACGTGTTGATCGGTTCGCATCCGTACCAACGGGTAAATGTCGTTTGGGTAGTGGCAACTCTAGTGGTGGTCATTTTGGATGGTAGTTGTCGCGATAAAAGTGACGACGAGCAAGGCCAAACGCCTGATAGAGGATGATCTAATAGTTAAGGTTTTACACATGGTGCGGTTATGAGTTCGACGACGATCAGGGAGAAGATTTCTTTACGTCAGATCATTCTATATCAACGAGCCAGTACTGAACCCCAAGCGGATAATAGTTACCTAGATCAGCTTGAAACCATCAAGTCGATCTATCCTGAGTTTAGCATTCCTCAGTCCACGATTGTCGAAATCTCAGAAGTCATGTCTGGTCTGGCAGATGCCGAAATTCGTATGGTAACAGGCTTGGGAAAAGCACTTGAACAACTCGAACTTCATCCTGATGCCATTTTGCTGGTATCGAATGCTAACCGCTTAGCTCGTCGGGCTGATGTGTTCGAACTGATCCAGTTAACGGGCTTGGGACACCGCATTTATGACGCTACAACTGGCCTATGTCTGAACGACGTAATCAAGCTTGGCTCACACATCGCTATCGAGAAGCAGATCAAAGCGCAGTTAGCCAAGGTTGCAAAAGCAATAGCCAGACTCATGCGAGATGGAGGCAGCATGGGGTACGATGGTATCGCACACCATTCGGCTGAGGGATCAGAAAAGAAAAAACGGTTAGCTCAGGAACGAAAGGCTCAAGTTTTTTCGGTCATATCACAGTTAACAATCCAAGCCCGTGGCAAGACGCCCACTCACAAGGAGATTTGTTCTGAACTGAGTTATCACGGCGTTCACACAGGTCAAAGGCGACCTTTCACGCCCAATCGGCTTGCACATCTTAAAAAGAGTGACTGCGAAGGCTGGGACTACGCCTTTGACAGCTACCATCGCCCACGACGCAACATCAGAGCGTCTGTGACCGCAGCACAAACAAATCACGTGAAGCGGCGCAATCATAAAAGGCATCTAAGGCTGTTTCTGAGTGTAATGACACACAGGCCGACATTGCTAGTCCGAGCTAACCCAAGAGCATACTGTCGCCAAACGTCTCTGCACCATCGCCCCAGAAAGACGTACAGCATGACAGGCTGCCACGATGGATGTCGAGGGCCACCTGATACCTCTTGCACTGCTTGTGCCTTACAGAGGCAATCCTAGATGCCAGTGTGCTGAGCGAAGGTAAATACATGTGCATTGCAATGGAGGACGACGATATGGACGCTTTGAACAAGTGCGGCATAGATCAGCAAGATAACATCGAACAGGGCCTTGCATTCCTCGAACGTGTTGGTGACGATGACCTGCTCAAGTTTCTGCGAAGGCTTCCGATGGTGGGGAGTAATGCCGAAGGTCCCCTTACGCTGAAGGATTTCATCTATGAGATGAGGCTGTGGCCCTTTGTAAAGGAAGCGTGGTCTGAGGTAGAAGGCAGTGCAGGCGTTGCGGGTCGCATTATCCAGATCAATCGGGTCTACAAGCTGGCAGCAGAACGAATGCATCAACTAACAGGAGAGCGGCGACGAACAGAGCGGATGATAGATGTTCCAGCTTTTCTGCAAGCATATACGTCAGACGCACCCACACCAGTCAGGAGCGTCCGTAAAGGTATGGTGTAGCGGTCACCACACATCCCCACGGAAACTTGTCCGTATAGGTTGATCCCCGCCTACGGACGCCAATATAAACGGACATGAATCATACGTACACACGGGGGATGTTTTGAAAACCATTTTTTATGCACGTGTTTCAACACGAGATCAGACACTAGATCACCAAGTCACACAGGCCGAAGCAGCAGGCTTCAAGATTGATGAAGTCGTTGCCGATCATGGGGTGTCTGGCGTGAAACATCGACTTCAGGAACGCCCAGAAGGGCATAGGCTATATGACAAGCTGCGATCTGGAGACACACTGGTGGTGCGGTGGTTGGATCGACTGGGGCGCAACTACGATGATGTCACGGACTCTGTTCGACATTTCATTCGACAGGGCGTCATCATTAGGACCGTTATCAACGACATGACCTTCGACGGATCGACTACGGACCCCGTTCAGCAAGCCGTGCGTGATGCCATGATCGCATTCTTGGCGGCGACCGCCCAAGCACAAGCAGAGGCCAATAAGATTGCACAGCGGGCTGGTATCGATCTTGCCAAAGCGAAGGGTGATCGGTTCCGTGGGCGTAAACCATCTTATGATCGTGCTACGTTCGAGTTGGCGCTGAGTCTGCTGGGTCTTGGCAACGGCCCCAGTACGGTATCCAAGCAAACAGGTTTGTCACGCCAAACGCTGATCCGCATTCGTGATGAACCTGCTGCTGCGACTGCGGCGATGGAACGGTGGGGACTGTAAATCTCGATGTATCATTGCGGATTGGACATTGCGCAACAATTTCACAAACCACATTGCAGACTGGATGCTGGCATTAACACTTGCATGTAACAATCGAGCCTTCTGGAAATTTGATTCAGCAAATGCCCACTACATCATTGGCATCCGACACGGGATAGCTGTAACATTCAGCGTATGGCCCGAACCAAGTCGCCAAGAAAGTATCCGCCAATGACAAAAGTTTACGAAAGAATAAGTTACGGCACCGTCAGCCTTATCACACAGGGCGACCATAGGTTTTACACGACCACGATACCAAGCGAAGTATTGGCACAGACTTGCGTGGCCATCAGTCGCGATGAGGACAACATCGAAGGCTTTCAAAGGCTATTGGATAAGAAACGCGCACAGGACATTGCTGACTACATTGATAATGGTCTTGGCACAGTTCCTAGCTCTATCGTATTGTCTTCTCAGGATGATGCCGAATTGATATATGACTCTAAGAAAAAGAGCATTTCGTTCAAAGCGATACCGCAAGCGTTCTTGATCTTGGATGGTCAGCATCGAGTCTACGGCTTTTCATTGGCCAAGAAGACGCTCCGTGTGCCTGTTGTAATCTACGACAACCTTAACAAGCGTGAGGAGTCACGGCTGTTCATTGATATCAATTCGAAACAAAAGGGGGTCCCCACCGAACTACTCCTTGATATCAAAAAGATGGCTGAGTACGAGAATGATGCTGAAGCAAGAATGAGAGTTCTGTTTGATTGGTTTAAGGACGACCCAGCGACCGTTTTATATGGACGACTATCACCTGCAAAGAAGGTTCAGGGAAAGGTCACTCGAACAGTATTCAACTCGGCTCTTGGGCCGCTGGTGAAGCTATTCGGGTCGATGTCTGACGAAGAAGTGTATGGAGTGTTCACTTCATATTATCAGGCAATCTTTGACGTGGTGTTTACACCCAAGAAGCTTGAGAGTGATTTCTTCCAACCGACGGTTTTCAAAGCTGTTAGTGGGTTTTTCCCAATGGTGGCAAGAAGGACCAAGGATAGGTTTGGGTCCATGTACACTTATGACAACTTCGCCGAAGTCCTCAGCCCCGTCGGGGACAAGTTCAAGCCTACGAAAATCAAGGAAGCCAAGAACGCTTACAAGCCGTTGGTAAAACACCTTGAGGAAAGTCTGGACTCGGACTTCCATCTCTGAGGTCACGAGTATGGAGATTCCATCGGCACTTATCCGACAGGTACGTAGAGACTTGATCGGCCCTCACGGGGCCACAACAAACGACTTCAAGGCATTCGTTGCTTCTCAACGCTATACGCCTGACTCGACCCAACCATTGTTTCAACTTCGCCCCTACGACGCTGATGAACTGGTAGCAGGTGTATCAGGTGATTGTAGTAGATTTGGCAGAGCAACATGTGAGACTCTCGCTGGAATAGCATCCGACCCACGGGCACCAAAGAACGCTGCTTGGTTCGTTGTAAGGACCTACTACGCCGCATTCTACAGCGCACATGCGTTCTTACGTTTGTTTGGACGCCTTTGCTCCAACATCGATGGTGCGGAACTCGCAAGACTCCGTCAGGCTTGTAACGCAGTTGGCCAAACGCCACCCTCCAAAGGTTTCTATGAGGTTTCAGTTTCTAGTAATCTCCAGACGTTGGCCTTTGCACCATTGAAGAACTCTCATGAGGACACGTGGGCCACATTAACTCGTCTCATTGATGAACTTAGAACAAATACCGCGTCCGTCGCGGCACCGAAGCAATCACGTGATGACACAATCGTGCTGTTGAGTGCCATCATCGCAAACCTATCCGACAACCAGTCTCATACAAAGGGCAACTTCCTTTCCCATTTCCGCAATCAGGTACAATACAGGTTCGCACATCAAGCTTGGTATCCATATGGGGCGAAGCACTTCCCAACGGCAACTTCCCCAGAAGATATGGTAAAATCAGTCTTAGATGGACGCTACCAAGACATCATTGGCAACACCGAACTGGTAAGGTTTACGAATGCCGCGATGCAATTTATCCAGCTAGTAATTCAAATTGTCGATGCAAGTGCCACCCCCGTCAATCAGGTAAGCAGGCACCTCACACGTGATTATGTGAGGATACGAAACATCTATAAGTGACGACTTTGGGGTGCTGGGATGAAGGTCAACATAACTTACAGGCTCCTAGCCTGTGCCGCCGACAATCCCCTGCGATGAATCGTTGGTGTCATCGATACCATGGCATAATCCCATTCGGGTGGAACTAACACGGCTGTAAGTACCCGATCTGCTAAACATTTTGCTAAACATTCTGCTAAACGTCGAATCTTTAAGTTACTGAACTTAAACAATAAATCATAATAATAAAGGAGTTTTGGCGGACAGACAGGGATTCGAACCCTGGAGACGGTCTCCCGCCTACACACTTTCCAGGCGTGCGCCTTCGACCACTCGGCCACCTGTCCGTTGCTGCGGGTCTATAAAAACCCTGCATGGGGCGCAAGGGGATTGCGCGAAAAAAATTAAGTGTCCAAAAACACCGACACACGGCGGTTTTGACGGCCCTTTTTCTCAATCTTGCCAAGGCGCAAGGGGCCGACTTCGCCAGTGCTGGCCACATGGGTGCCACCACAGGGTTGCAGATCGATCTGGCTCACTTCGTCCCCGATCCGCACCAATCGCACAAAGCCCGCGCCCACAGGCGGTTTGACGGACATTGTTTTGATCAATTGTGGATTTTCGGCTAGTTCTCGATCCGTGATCCAACTGTCGGTGACGGGATAGTCTGCCGCCACAAGATCGTTTAGCGTCGCTTCGATCTGTGCTTTGTCCTCGGGGGCGTCGGGCATATCAAAATCCAAACGGCCCTTCTCTGCGGTGATCGAACCACCGGTCACTGGCAACGGGATCGCCACCGACAACAGATGCAAGGCCGTGTGCACACGCATATGTCGATGCCTGCGGTCCCATTCCAGATGTTGCATCAGCTCTGCGCCCAAAGGCGGTAGCGCAGCTGGCTCAGCTGGAACAAGGATCAGTCCGCCGCCCTCGCCCTTGACACAAGTGGCAATCTCGATCTGGCCACCGTCCCAAACCAATTTGCCGCTGTCCCCTGGTTGCCCGCCTGAAGTCGCATAAAAGATCGACTCGTCCAAAACGATACCACCTTCGGGCGTATGGCTGCGCACAGTGCCTTTTGCGTCGCGGATATAGGCGTCTTCGAGGAACAAAGGATTGGTCGGATTCATGTCGCACCTTTTTGCGTCGGTTCGTCTGGAGAATCTGGCACGTCGTCGGCCGTCGAAGGCGTCGTAGGCTCGGATGCAGAGGGCTGCAAAACCTCAGGATTGCGCAACCAAACATCGCGTTGAGCAAACGGAATTTCGATGCCTTCTTTGGTAAAGCGTTCGGCGATCTGGTGGTTCATTTCCGTCTTAACACCCAACATAAAGCTGACATCGCGCAGGATCACACGGATTTCAAAATCCAGACTGTCTGCGCCAAATCCCATGAACAAAACCGCAGGAGCCGGGTTCAGCAGCACCATCGGATGGGCGCGCGCGATTTCCGTCAGGATCTCTTGGACCCAGCGGGTGTCGGTGCCGTAGGCCACACCCACAGGAACGATCAGACGGCCAACCGTGTTTCCGCGCGTCCAGTTGGTCACTTGGTTGCTGACCAAATCAGCGTTGGGCACGATGACATCCGTGCGATCAAAGGTCTCGATCCGGGTCGAACGCACCGAGATATCGCGCACGTAGCCCATTTGCCCGCCCACTTCGATCCAGTCGCCTTCGGCAATTGGCCGCTCGATCAACAAAATGATCCCAGAGACAAAGTTCGAGACAATATTTTGCAGGCCAAAGCCGATGCCCACAGACAGCGCCCCCGCCACAATCGCCAGTGACGACAGATCAATCCCAGCCGTGGTAATCGCGATCAAGGCAGCAAGGAAAATCCCCACATAACCCACACCCGAAACAACGGCGTTGCGCCCGCCTGTATCCATTTTCGTTTTGGGCAAAACAGAGGTGCGCAGGGTACCTTGCAGCAATCGCGTCAGCATATAGCCCACAACAAAAATGAAGGCGAAGGTTAGAAAATCACTGGGCGAAATTCGCGCGTTGCCGATTTGTACGCCGTCCAGAAAGCGGGTCAGCAATTCGCTCAGGTCCGCCAGACGTGCCCCCCAGCTGAGCGCCAAAAATGGCAGTGCCGCCAAAAACGCAACCAAAGAAAACAGCACTGGGATAAGCGAGTTTGCAGCCTCTTCCCCGCCGCCCGTAAAGCGCGCGTAAAGCCTGCTAAAGATATAGGTGACAATGACGACACTGCCCAAAACCAAGAACGAAAAGCCCAAGGGTTGGATCAATGCCTCGGCCAAGGTCATATAGCCGATGGAGCCCAAAACGACGGCCACCACCGCGGCCACCATCAAGCCACGTCCGACCATGCGAATAGCATAGTCACTGTAGCGCGCATCGGCGCCTTCATCACGGGTTTCTTTGCCATGATAGAGGATCAATCGGCCCAGACGGAACCAAATATACCCCAAGATGACAACAAACGGATAGAACACGACGGCCTTGGACAGGCGCGGCCATGCATCATAGGGCAGCGTGTAGTCCAGGAACATGATCACGCCCATGACCGCACCCAGCCAAGCCGCCAGACGGCGCGCCCGGGCGGCCCGTACCGGGGTCAGTTCAAACAGAAGGTTCGGCCGTTCTTCGGTATTGGGAAAGACCCAAATGCCAATCCAACCGATCAGCGCCGCAAGGCCTGTGCCATATAGCAATCCGTCAAAGGCATTTTGCCAGTTGGGGCCGAAAAAGCCTGTCATGCGGGCCGCCGTAATGATCGCAAGGATCGCTGCAAAAGGCAGCGCCACACGGGTAAAACTGCTGATCATCATCGACAGGCCGCCAAAGCGCATACGGTGATGTGCGGCGTGGTCTTCTAGGCTGGCTGCCCATCGCCGCGCCCGGATCAAAATGACAATACCCATCAGCAGCAACAAGATGGCAATGGGCGCGCGTTGTTGTGCCGTGGTTTTGGCCGTGGCGCTATTGAGCGAGTTTTCCAACCCGCCACTGAGTTTGGTATAGCCGTCCTCCAACAAAGCTGCGCCATCAAACCATGTGGTGGGGTTCAGGGGCGTTGGTCCAAGGTACAAAAGCTCGCTGGTTAATCGCGCCCGGATCAACTGATCCAATTCCTTGATCAAACCATCAGCGCGCGAATAAGCCGTTTGCGCCCGCACCACAGGCGCCCGTGCCGTCGCAAGCGAGGTGTTTAATTCCGTGCGGCGCGCGGTCAGCTCCTCGGCCTCGGAGGCGGGTTCCTCGGGCGCCGGACCCAAGACTGACAATTGATTGGTCAGTGTAGCGATACGGTCCGCATTGATGTCCTGCGCAGACAAGAAGCGTTCACGCCAAGACACCAGTTGCAGACGTAGTTGTTCCAACGCCTGATTGCTGGCTTTGGCGGTTTCCAGCACATCCTCTGCCCGCAGCGCGGTTTTTTCCCACTCCTGGTAATCCGGAGCCAGTTGATCTGCAACAATTGGCGCATTCTGGGCATGAGCCGTGTGGACCACACCGATCCCAAACGTGAATGTTGTCAGAACCAGCAGTGCAAGAATGCGTAAGATCATTTAGGAAACATCCTCGAAAACACTTGGAATGGCGCGCGTGCTGGGGGCCATCCAATCGGGCACGGGCAAGTCTTTGCTTTCCAAAAACTCACGATTGAACAGCTTGGATTGGTAGCGCGTGCCGTAATCACACAGGATGGTTACAATAGTATGTCCCGGCCCCATCTCGCGCGCCATACGCACCGCGCCTGCGATATTGACGCCGCTGGATCCGCCCAGAACAAGGCCCTCATCATGCAGCAAATCAAAGACAATCGGCAGCGCCTCGGCGTCCGGAATGTTGTAGGACATATCAGGCGTGAACCCCTCAAGGTTCTTGGTGATGCGCACTTGCCCGATCCCTTCGGCGATAGATCCACCATTTGAAGCCAATTCACCTGTCGTGTAAAAACTATGCAGCGCCGCACCATCGGGGTCGGCCAGCCCCACTTTGACTCCCTTTGGCTGCAAGACCATACCAACACCAGCCACTGTCCCGCCAGAACCCGCCGCACAGATAAATCCGTCCACTTTGCCCTCGGTCTGGGCCCAAATTTCGGGGCCCGTGGTCTCGATATGGGCTTGCCGGTTGGCCACATTATCGAACTGGTTGGCCCAGATCGCGCCGTGCGGTTCTGTTTTGGCCAGTGCGGCGGCCAAACGTTCCGAATAGCGCACAAAATTGTTGGGATTTCGATAAGGCGCTGCGGGCACCTGCACCAGTTCAGCACCAGCCAGGCGCAGCATGTCTTTCTTTTCCTCAGACTGAGTTTCGGGGATCACAATCACCGTTTTGAACCCCATTGAGGCCCCCACCAAAGCAAGGCCAATCCCAGTGTTGCCAGCCGTGCCTTCGACAATGGTGCCGCCGGGCTTTAGGGCGCCCGAAGCAATCGCTGCTTTAATAATGAAAAGCGCCGCGCGATCCTTGACCGATTGGCCCGGATTCATGAACTCGGCCTTGCCCAAAATCTCACACCCTGTGGCCTCTGATACGGCGTTCAAACGGATCAAGGGCGTGTTCCCGATCGCGGCTGCAAGAGTGGAATGAATGGTCATGGCGCGTCCTTCAATAGCATGGCGAATATGTAGGCCTGCGGACGGGCGAACTCAAGCAGACAATAGGCTTCGGCGGCGGGCCAACCAATGAATGGCCGTCAACAACGGCAGGTTGGAAATCCGCCCCTCCTGCGCATAGGCGTCAAGGGTTTCAAAAGCCATAAGATGTGTTTGGATGTCTTCGTTTTCTTCTGCCAGACCATGCTGACCCACCAAGGATGGCGGCAGATCACAGAAGCTGGCAAACATATGATAAAATTCAGTAGATGTGCCGGGGCTGGGATAGCTGCGACCGATCAACTCAAGCGTGTCAAGCTGCAGACCAGCCTCCTCATGGGCCTCTCGGCGAGCAGCGGCTTCTGGCGTCTCGCCTGCATCGATGCGGCCAGCGATTGGTTCGATCTGCCAAGGCTTGGGATCATGGCGCCCCCAAGGGCCCGCGCGGAACTGTTCGACCAGTAAAACGTGGTCGCGCACGGGATCATAGGGCAGCACCAAAACTGCGTCGCAGGCCAGAAACACCGCCCGTTCCATGGGTTGGCTCCGCTGGCCATCAAACCGTTTATGGGTCAATTCAAGTTCATCCAAAGCAAAGAAATGCGAATAAGGATGACGGTGGGCCAAGATATCGACATCGTCACGGGTCAAGCCGCTCAGCGCGAGGCCAGATGCATCTGCACGGGCCGCAATGCGCGAGGCCGCCCGATCAAACATCACAGCGCGGCGCGCCATCAAGGTCTGTTCGCTGATCTGGCCCAAAGCCCGCGCGATCTCGGGCAAGGCCTCTGTCCAGATGTCAGCGCGCACGGGCAATTCCCCCCGCGTAATCGTCAGATAGTCAGAGTGGACAGTTACAGTTCTGCCTGACAAACGCGCCAAA
The DNA here is from genome assembly GCF_044772865.1 of Algirhabdus cladophorae. Classification (GTDB taxonomy): domain Bacteria; phylum Pseudomonadota; class Alphaproteobacteria; order Rhodobacterales; family Rhodobacteraceae; genus Algirhabdus; species Algirhabdus cladophorae. The sequence goes on along the minus strand of NZ_CP173029.1, from coordinate 1,503,001 downwards.
GTGCCAAGACACTGCAAATCCAGTGGCCCACCGCGCAGGTCTATCGCGTCAGCTGCCTGAACAGTTATTTTGCCCTGAACAACAGGTCCGAAATTTTTGGCGTCTTCAAACCAATCCACAGACACCGGATCACGCAAAGCGTCGCCCCACCCATTCAACAATCAATCCAATAATCATCGCCCCAAAGAGCAAGGTGCCAACAACGAATGGGTTGATCAATACTGGACCCCGCTCGATCATGATCTCAAAGATAGCGACAACAGCCTCTACCGGGTCATCATATTGTTTGCGCAAGGATTTTTCGATCATCTCGTAGAAGGCTTGCAAAAACGCGCACCATAAAACCATTAAAAGAGCCGCAGTTATCCCATAGCCTAACGCGCCAGCGTAGGTGTCCCCTGCCCGCTTCCCGACAAACACCCAACCAATGAAAAAACTGATGATCGTGTTGGCTTCGGAAAACCACCCGACGTTTTCCTCCGGCGGCAACAGCGCCTTAACCATCTCCGAGACGTACCACCCTAAAGCGGCGAAAAGGAGTGCGGCAACAAGGCGGGCTGCGGTAGGCATAGGAGACTTCCTGTATTGGACGGCCTGACCTGATGTTTACCCAGGCTTTGTCACCGTGATCTGCGTTACGTCGCAGTTTCGGCTATCAAACGTCGCCGCACAAGAGGTCAGGTAAAAATTCCACATCCGGCGGAACCGCTCGTCAAAGCCCATGGGGACGATCTGGTCCCATGTATCGTTAAACGCCTCATACCAGCGCTTGCAGGTGACCGCATAGCTTTGGCCAAATTCGATCGAGTTTTTTTCGGTTAGACCGGCCCGTTTGATCGCTGCGCGCAGGGCATTGGGGCTAGGTAACATACCACCAGGAAAGATATATTTCTGGATGAAGTCCACGCCGCGGCGATAGGCCTCCCAACGAAATTCAGCCACCGTGATAATCTGCAACGTCGCGTTTTTTCCGGGCTTTAACCGCTCGCGCAGCGTGTCGAAATACGCGGGCCAATAGCGTTCACCCACAGCCTCAAACATCTCGATACTGGCGATGCCGTCATAGGTGCCTGTTTCGTCACGATAGTCTTGCAGCTTAAAATCCACTTTGTCCGAAAGACCTGCCTTTTCAATGCGTTCCACGGCGTAGTTCAACTGTTCCTGACTGATTGTAAGGCAGGTCACTTTGAGGCCACGTTCCTTGGCGGCGTATTCCGCAAAGCCGCCCCATCCACAGCCAATCTCCAGAACATGATCACCGGGCTTTGCACCCATTTCATCCACCATTTGCGCATATTTCTGGATTTGTGCCGTCTCCAAGCTTTCTTGGCCTGTTTTATAAAGCGCCGACGAATAGGTCATCGTGTCATCCAGCCATAGCCCGTAGAAATCATTGCCCAAATCATAGTGATAACTGATGTTTTTGCGGGCTTGGCGTTTGGAATTGGACTGCAACCAAAACCGCAGCCGTTCGTAACTGCGCACCAATGTCTGCCCCGGAAACCCATTGTAAATGACGTCGTTATCCGCATGAACGAGGTCCATAAAAGCTTGCAAATCCGGCGTCGACCACCATTCGTCCAAATAGGCATCACTAAATCCAAGGTCGCCTTCACGGATTAACCGCGCGAAAAGGTCCTCATTATGCACGATCAGCTCTGCCACGGGTCCGGGATTTTTGCCCTCGGCGCGGAACTTGCGCCCATCAGGCAAGGTCACATCCAGTCGCCCGTAGTTCAGATTTTCTGCCAATGAGAAGGCATTCTTGAAGTAACGCGGCAAATCGGTTTGCCCCTGCGTTGTCGTCAGGATCATAGATGGTTTTCCCCGTGTCGTCCGAATGTGCTTTTGTCAGCACGTTAATCTTTATTAAGCCCCTTTTTTGCGGCAATAACAACCCATTACGGGCTATCCCCACGGCACTTTAGAAGCCTCTGTTACTGTAAGCGTCCAAGGCGATTTGGCGCCCATCTGCTGCGTTCACTATTGGTTGGGGGTACGTGTCAGTTGCCGCAATGGACCACTTTTTCGGGATCGCCTCGAAATAGGCCAATGCCTCGGGCGCGGGATTGCTGCGTCCTTCGGCCAACCATGTGCTGACATAGCTGCGGTGCTTGTCGAACTTATCCAACTGGGTCACTGGATTGAACACCCGAAAGTAAGGCGTCGCATCAGGGCCAGACCCACTGGACCACTGCCACCCCATTGCGTTACTGGCCGGATCCCAATCAATCAGGCAATCGGCAAACCAGTTCATCCCTATTTTCCAATGACACATCAGATGTTTGGTCAAATAGCTGGCAACAATCATCCGGCCGCGATTGTGCATCGTGCCCGTGACATACATTTCGCGCATGGCCGCATCGACAAACTGAATTCCTGTGCGTCCTTGTTTCCAAGCGATCACCCGTGCATCGGTTTCATCGGTGTTCCAAGGAAACGCGTCCCAGTCCTCTTTCCAATTATCGCTGACAATCCGTGGGGTGTGAAAGGCAAGATGATACGCAAATTCGCGCCACACCAGCTCCTTTAGAAACACTTCGGCATCACTGACGCCCTGATCCAATTTCCCTTTGCCTGCGTGCCAGCACTGGGTCGGGCTGATCTCGCCCAAAGCCAGATTTTCACTCAGGCGCGACGTGCCATGACGTTTCCATGGCAGATCACGGTTGGCAGTATAGCCACCGATCGGCCCGTCGCAAAATGCGTGCAATCGCTCCAACGCTTTGGCCTGCCCCACCGTTGTGTAGGGCAAAACGACATCCGCGCCGCGCTGCATCGCTGCCCCCATGGCCCAACTGTCCAGCGCATCACTGGCAGGCCATGCCTCGGGCGCGGGGATTTTAGCCGGTTCCGCCAAAGGCTGGGGTACGTCGCGCGTGCGTACTGATTTCCACATAGGCGTGAAAACCTTGTAGAACCCACCTGTCTTGGTTTCGACACTCATGGGTTCAAACATTACATGCCCGCCAAAACTGCGCGCGGTGATCCCGCGCGCCTTGAGGGCGGATTTAACCTGCGTGTCACGTTCAATGGCTGCGGGATCATAAAGCCGGGACCAATAGACGGATCCTGCACCGGTTTCGGCAATCAGATCCTCCAGCACTTGCTGGGCCGTCCCACGGCGCAAGATCAACTGACTGCCTTTGGCCCGGAGGTCCTGTTCAAGCTGGGCCAGCGACAGGCCAAGGCGCCACTTGGGCGCGGCCCCTAATTGGGAAACTTGCTGGTCATGGATGAAAACTGGAATAACCGGCGCACCGGCCTCGCAAGCCGCAACCAGCGCAGGATGATCGACCAGCCGCAAATCGCGCCGCAGCCACAAAAGAATTGGTGTGTTCATAGTCCCTCTTGGTCACGCCAAGGCCGTTTGTACCTTAGAGGGTTTGATCTAGGGCGTCTATCAGCCGGTCAACCTCTTGTTGGGTGTTATAGTGGACAAAACTCAGCCGCAGCACCCCTTGATCCAAATCGACCCCCATGGCGGCAAGGGGACGAACGGCGTAGAAATCACCGCCCCCTGCCATGATCCCATGGGCATTTAACTGGCGGGCGGCCTGTTCGCCTGAGCGTCCTAAGTCCAAGGCAATTGTCGGGGCGCGATCCTTGGCATGGGGAGGTCCTAACAGGCGCAAATCATTCCGACCACTGAGGTAATCCAAAAGCGGCTGCATCAATGCCGTCTCTTGGGCCTGAAACAGCGTGTTAACACAATCGCAGCGCCCTGCCCCATCTCGCCCTGCTTTGTAGTGGTGCGCATAAACCGCGTCATAGTAATCCGCGATCCCGGCGCAAGCGGCCACTTGGGCGTGATCGGGCCCTGCTGGTGTGAACCGTTGATAGAGCGTCGTGCCATTAAAGTCATGACCCTGATTGGGCAGAAGCATTCCTAGATCACGACCGATCACCATGACACCTTGATGGGGTCCGTAGGTTTTGTAGCCGGAAAACAGATAGATGTCCGCACCCAGCTTGTTCACATTGGGAATGCCGTGGGGGGCGTAGCTGACACCGTCCACGCAGGTGAATATCCCCTCGGATCGCGCCAGTTTGCAGATCTCGGCCACTGGATTAATCTGGCCAATAACGTTCGAGCAATGGGGAAAACACAGCAGTTTGACCTTCTCATCGATCAGATTTTTCAAAGCATCCACGTCAAGATGACCTGTTTGCGGATCGATCTGCCATTCCCGCACCTCGATGCCACGGGCGGCAAGACGGCGCCACGCGCCTGTGTTGGCCTCGTGATCTTGATTGGTGACAATGATTGCATCGCCCGACGTCAACCATTGTCCAAAGGCCTGTGCCAAAACATAGACATTTGCCGTGGTTGACGGGCCAAACGACACTTCGTCAGTGCTGACGCCCATCATCCGCGCTAGGCGTTCGCGGGCCTCATCCATTTCGTCCCCAGCCAAAAGCGAGGCGTGATAGGGCGCATAAGGTTGGACTTTGCGTTCGCGGTAAAACCGTCTCAGGCGCCAGTACACATAGCGGCACATGTAGCTGCCACCCGCGTTTTCAAAGAAGGCTTTGTCCCGCAATGCGGGTTCCTGAAATGCGGGGAATTGGGCGCGAACAAAATCGGTATCCAGTTGCATACCGTATGAATACAGGACTGGCTTTGGTTTTCAAGTACCAAAGCCAGTCCATTGTTTTTGATTGTTCTGATTCAGAACAAAACTGACTTATTCAGCCGGAACCGTCGTCGCAACACCCGCAGCTTCACGGCGTCCATCATTGTAGATCGCTTTGATCAGCGACAAGCACATCAAAACCATCACAAAAGAAAATGGCAGCGCGCCAATCACCATCGCGGTTTGGATGGCCCCGGTCCCGCCAGAGATCAGCAAACCTGCCACAACCAAACCTAGGGCAGCACCCCAGAACAGGATATGTGGACGGGCTTTTGGCCCCTCGTCACCAGCAGCATTGATGGTGTTTACAATCAACACAGCCGAGTCAGCCGATGTCACAAGAAACGTCATCAACAATACAACGATCAACAGCGCCATACCCCACGCAAGGGTTTGCGCGATCGGGGCCAGCATGAACTCGGTCATGGCAAAAATCTTGTCACCGTTTGCGGCATCAAAGATCACGCCATTTGCGCCACCGTTCAGCTCAAGATCAATCGCTGTGCCACCGGCCCAAGAGAACCAAACAAAGCACATCAGCGACGGAACGATCATCGCACCAAGGACAAATTCACGGATGGTACGACCCCGCGAAATACGTGCCAGGAACAAGCCTACGAACGGTGCAAAAGCAATCCACCAAGCCCAATAGAACACGGGCCACCAGCCCTGCCATTGTGCCAGTTTAAAGGCTTCGGACCCGTCCACACCGTCGGATCTAAAGACGTTGAAGCTGAGTTGCGGCAATGCGATCAGATAGTCCCAAAGACCGACAAACATCGCACTGAGACCAAAGAAGGTCGCACCAAAGATGATGAAAAAGCCCAGCAAAACAATCGACAAGACCATGTTGATGTTGGAGAGCCATTTGATGCCTTTGCCCACGCCGGACAAAGCCGACAGGGTTGAGGCCCCCATAATCACCAACAGGGCCACGATGATGCCAAACGTCGATGCAGCACCCTCAGCGTTTGTAAGGCCACCAATGCCGATACGGGTCAGACCCGCGACGAATTGGTCTACACCGAACCCAAGAGTTTGCGCCACACCAAGGATCGTCGCAACCACGGCCACGATATCCACGATTGTGCCCAGAAGGCCCGACAGTTTCGCGCCAAACAACGGTGTCAGCCCCGAGCGGATCGTTAAGGGCAAACCACGCCGATAGCTAAAGAACGCAAGGGACAAACCGCAAACAGCGTAACAGGCCCAAGCCCCCAAACCCCAGTGCAGGAAAGACCATTTGTAGGCCATGCGCACGTTGTCGGCAGTGCCACCATTGGTGATGCCCATGATCGTTTCAGGGTTCGAGCCAAAATGCGCCACTGGTTCAGCCACGGCCCATGTCAGCATGCCCACACCGATACCGGCGCCAAACATCATCGAGAACCATGAGAAATTCGAGAATTCAGGTTTTTCGCCGTCCAGCCCAAGGTTCAACCTGCCCGCAGTTGGCCAAATCGATAGCCCAAGACAGACAATCACAAAAAATGCCACGACCCAAATGTACCACGCCGCAAAGCTAGCAAGGATCGCTGAGTTCCACGCCCCCAAGACTTCGCCGGCCCATTCCGGCCAAACAATGCACCACACCACGAGCACACCGATGATAATCTTACTTACCACCGTGACATCAACACTAAATCCACGATAAAAACCGCTGTCCGCGGTCTTGATCGGCAGATCGGTTAAAGGTTCTTTTATAGCCATCAGTTTATTCCCTCCTGTTGCTTATTTTTATAGCGTTAAGCGTAAATCAACCTTGGAGATATCGTAACCAAAAAGCGTCCCGTTCCGGTCAAAACAGACAATAAAGTCAAAAAAAGCCCCCGAAATGAAGATTTCAGGGGCTTTTTCACGGGCTTTTTGGTTTTTTAGCCGAATTTTCGGAAATTCCGGCGCCTTAGGCGTTTACGTCAACGACAACACGGCCCTTCACTTGACCCTTCAGAATGTCGCGTCCCAGTTGTGGCAGATCGGACAAAACAGCCGGTTGAACCATCGCATCCAGCTTGTCCATGGGCAGATCCTTGGCGATGCGTTCCCAAGCGCGCAGGCGGTTATCATAGGGTTGCATCACACTGTCGATGCCAAGCAAATTCACACCGCGCAGCAAAAACGGGATAACCGTAGCGGGCAGACCAGCACCGCCAGCAAGGCCTACTGCTGACACCGACGCCCCATAGGTCATCTGCCCCAAAAGACGCGCCAACATTTCGCCGCCCACGGCATCCACGCAGCCGCCCCATGTTTCAGCTTCAAGCGGGCGTTTGGTGGTTTCGTTCAATTCCTCGCGTGCCACGATTTGGGTCGCCCCCAAGCCTGTGAGGTAATCCGCAGTTTCAGGCCGACCTGTGACCGCCGCAACCTTATGGCCCAGATTTCCAAGGATTGCTGTGGCAACGGACCCAACACCGCCCGCAGCGCCTGTGACCAACACGGGCCCATCTTTGATACCGTGATCTTCCAACGCCATCACCGCCAACATCGCCGTGAAACCGGCAGTACCCACAGCCATGGCCTGACGTGTGTCCAAACCACTGGGCAAGGGCACCAACCAATCGGCTTTGACCCGCGCCTTTTGTGCGTAGCCGCCCCAATGGGCCTCGCCCACACGCCAGCCTGTCAGCACAACTTTGTCACCGGGTTTGTAGCGCTCATCGTCGGATGCCTCGACCGTGCCTGCAAAGTCGATGCCCGGCACGTGAGGATAGTTGCGCACCAACCCGCCGCCCGGCCCAATGCACAGCCCGTCTTTGTAGTTCACGGTGGAATATTCAACTGCAACCGTGACATCCCCCGCAGGCAAATCGCTGTCGTTGATTTGGGTCACAGCAGCGCTGGTTTTTCCATCTTCGTCTTTTTCGACAAGCAAGGCGTTAAACATAACAGAAGGTCCTTTAGATCCAGAAATTTTCTTCGACAGTGCCAGCAAAATCACCAGCCTGCGTCTTGACAGTAAATTGTGTGCCCGCATCCCAGTGGGTCATGCGCACCATACCCATGGCCACATTGGTTTTAAAGTCAGGCGATTTGGCGGAACTGGTCACTGTCCCTACCCGTTTGTCCTTGGCAATAATCGGCCATTCGCGGTCGCAGGGCGGCAAGTCGCCTTCAATCGAAATGGGGCGGATTTGTTTTACCGGGCCTTCTTTAGCGACGCGCAACAGTGCATCACGTCCAACACAGCCGATGGCCGTTTGAGTGCTGCAAAAGCGCCCCAAACCGCATTCATGGGGTGTATTTTCATCCGTCATATCGTTGCCGTAGGACAGCAAACCCCCTTCGATGCGTTCGATCAGGTTCGGACATCCGGCGTGAACGTCCAAATCCTTGCCCGCTTCAAATAGCGTGTTCCACAAGGGCATGCCGTTTTCCGTGCCGTCCACATAAATCTCGAACCCGCCCTGTTTGGAATAACCCGAGCGCGCAACAGCCATGCTGACCCCGTTAAAGTCATACATGCCAAAACGGAAAAAACGGATATCGCGCACACTGTCGCCAAAGACACGCGCCATCAGATCGTCCGCTTTGGGACCCTGCACAGCGAGGGGCGAGACATCTGGCTCGTCCACCAACACATCCAAGCGATAGCCATAGGCGATGCCCTTGACCCAGAACAACAGATCGCTGTCAGCAATGGAAATCCAATAGCGATCCTCGGCCAGCTTTACGGCAACCGGATCGTTCAACATCCCACCGGTTTCATCGACCATGGGCACATAATAGCACATGCCGGGCAGCATCCCGCGCAGATCGCGCGGCGTCAGCATCTGGATCAAACGGCCTGCATCGGGGCCGCGCACTTCGACCTGACGCTCGACCGAGACATCCCAGACCTGAACGGCGGATTTGAGGTGGTGATAGTCCTCTTCGACACTGCGAAACACTGTAGGCAACAACATGTGGTTATAGACAGTGTAGCCTTTGACACCTGCAGCTTCGACACCTTCGGTGAACGGGGTCCGACGCACGCGGCGGGACGGGAAAATATTCGCCATTTTATAGATCCTCTGGCATGAGAAAGAGGTCGCTGTCTTGGGGTTTGATCCCAAGGGACGTCAGCATCATGTGAATTTGCCCACGGTGGTGGGTTTGGTGGTTAAAGAAATGCGCCACACACAGCGCAATCGGTTTTGTTACTTCACGACCAGCGGCCCCAGACATCCATGTCAAGTTGCCGACCAAATCAAGGTCGCGCAGATCGCGGGTCCAATTGGTAATCTGGCCATCCATGCGGAATCGCTGCATGGCCAAGGTTTCCAGATCGGTCACCATCGTCGCGCTGTCTTGGATGCCACCCGAAGGCGGTGTTAGCCCCGCAAAGCGCGACATCCAGATTGTGTCGGCCCACAGCAAATGACTAAGAGTGTGCATCAAAGAGCCAAAGAAAGCCCCGCGATCCTTCGTCAATTCGGACTGGTCCATCACCCGCGCTTCGGCGATGATCCCGCTATTCTGCCAAGCATTATAGCGGGCCATTTTCCGGCAATACGCCGCCGAAATCATCGCGGTCCAGACCAGTCGATTGGGCAGATCTCGGCGGATTTTCCACCAAAGTCCCAGACACGACCATAATCGCGCACTTTGGATTTCACACCTTTGGCAGCAATAATATCTGGCCCCATCCAATATTTGGAATTGGTGATCATCACTGGATGATCGGGATCAGCGCCGCCAACGGTTTCAATCTCGCCTTGGATTTTGCGACCAATCATGATGGCGCGTTTGCTGCCATCGCGGATGATCTCGACCTTTTCGCGCTCGGCACCGATGATCTCGGACACAAGGAAAGTAAACAGCCCTGTCGTCCCGCCAGCAGCACCGGAGAAAATCTTGAGGATTCCGTTGTAAGCTTTTTGGGTGGCGCGTTCGTCCACATAAGCCGCCACGCGCCAGTTGCCTTCGCCCATACGGCCCGGGATATCCACCAGCAGGCCGACATTCAGACCCGACAGGTCCTCGCCTTCAAAGTGGCCCTCGTCGATGGCAATGGCCATCCACGCGTGACAATGCCCTTCTGTGGGCGGATGCGCGCCAAGGCTGACCACACAGGGGCAGAACACTTCGCACGAACAATTCAGAAATAATTCGCCTTTGATCGCCCATTCGGTCGGCTGCATTTTGCGCCGTTTGGGATTGTCCATGCGTTGATCAATACGCTGGCTGATCGGCAGTTTATCGGACGGTGCCCGTTCCTTCTTGGCCATGTTCCATGCCCTCCCTTAAATTAATGTCCAGACCCCAAGTCCCAAGCCTGCAAGGGTCAACGCGACCCCCAATGGTTTCGTGATGGCGTGCCCGATACTAGGCAGTTTTTCCAAGACCATAAAGAACGTCGCAGCGCCCATCCACAAAAGGCTCATGACGCCGCCGACAAATCCCAAGGCCATAAAGCCCCAGCAGCAGCCAACACAAAACGCCCCAAGGCCAAGGCCCATCCGCAACCCGCCTACAAAGCCGGTCTTCCAGTTGCCGACAAAATACATCATCGGGCTGTGACAGACGCCGTGGCAGACCTCTTTGATTTTGGTAAACTGGAACAGGCCCACGGCAATCAACAAAGCAGCCGACAAAAGCGGTGTCTTAAAGATGCCCAGCATGTCTACAACGCCGCCGAACAACAGCGCCAATTGTAGCCCGGTGATTACAGCTGCAAAGGCCACCCAAACCAAGAAATAGCCCAGAATGACCCCCAGCCATCCGGCCCGTGTGCCGTCCGCACTGCGGATCAAATCCTCGTAGCTGCGCATTGTGGGCACCATGGTCGGCAACATCATTGCCGCCATCATCACAGCCCACATCGCAAAAAGCGGTCCAAAATTGGCCATAGGCATATACATGGGCATCCGTGGATCCATGTTTTGCATCGCTTGCCCCATAGGCCCCGGGCGCCCGATCAAATCAAGGTCCATATCGACGCTCATTGCATAGAGCATCCACCACGCCAAAAGAACGCTGGCAAAAAAGCCAAGCCAGAGTAAGTTGCGCAAAGGAATTTCTAACAAGGGCTTCATCACGTGAACCGACTCGCAAAAGGTATTAGTCTTGATTTTCAATGTCAGACTTTTAAATGTCTGACAAATGAAAATTGATCCTAACAGCTCGGCTGATTTTTCGGCACAGATTGCCAAAGCAATCAAGGACACCATAGTTGCAGGCGATTTGAATGTCGACGAACGCTTGCCGTCAGAGGCAGAACTGGCCGATCATTTTGATGTGTCACGCTCAACAGTACGCGAGGCGCTGAAACGTCTGGCCGCCCAAAGCCTGATCCGAACTCAACGTGGGGCAAGTGGCGGCGCTTTTGTGAATCGTCTGAGCTACGCCGACGCGTATGGCCAGCAGATCACCACATCAACGCTCTTGCTTTCGATGAATTCTATTGATTTTGCAACAGCTTGTGAGGCACGTTTCATGTTGGAACGCGCCTGTGCTGCCCTTGCAGCCGAGCGGCGCACGCCGGATCATCTGGCGACAATGCGCGCTGAGATCCACCGCCAAAGCCAACCGGGCCTGACAGACGAGGCGTTTTGCGCCTCGGACGTGGCACTTCACCGGGCTTTGGTTGATGCGGCTGCAAACCCTGTGCTGTCTTACCAATTGGCCGGCGCTGTCGAGGCGATGCAGCCTTTGATGAACATGATCACCTTCTCGGCGCGCAGTCGTGATAGGATCGTTACACTGCACACACAACTGACCGACGCGCTTGAAGCAGGCAACGCGACACGCGCAGACGAGTGCCTGATCGTTCTGTCAGAATACACGACCGAGCTGGCCAATGCCGTGTTCAAAGAACGCGAAACGGCCAAGTGATGGACTTTATCAACCCCGCCTTGGCATTCATTAGTATTTTCCTTGGCCTGATCGGCTGGATTTCCCCTCGCTATGTGATGGAGAGCGTCGATTTGAAAGCAGGCAGCACCAGTATGGGGGCCTCTGAAATTCGCGCAGCCTCTGGTGCGATGTTTGTTGGCCTCGGCGTCGGTGCAGTGCTGATCGGATCCCCGACAGCCTTTGCCATGATGGGGGCCGGTTGGCTCTGTGCGGGCATGGGGCGGGCCACATCCTTGATCTTTGATGGCCAAACCCAAAAGAAATGGGTGTTTATGTTGGTCGAAGTGGCTGTTGGTGGTGTCTTGGTTGCAGGAAATTGGCCGACTTAAGCCAAAAATACCAAAACTTCCCCTTTTAACCGCCTTCCTGCCCGCCTATGTAAAGGACGTCCCTAGGGACTATGAACATAAACGCGCTCGTAATAAGCGGATCGGACCCGGGGGCGGTACCCGGCGACTCCACCAACACCCGTTCTTTGGCGGTCATGGGGTCGAAATAGGATCGACGAACGTCTAAAGGGGTTAGCTTTGTTTCGGTGAGTTACCACCGTTATCGGTACATTTAAGCTAGTTGCAAATGACAACAAAGCTCCAATGGCCCTCGCAGCGTAAGCTGTGCGGAACATTGAAATCTTAAGCCCTAACGCTTAGCAGCCTTAGGCGGGGTTTGCAGGTACCTGGCAACAGAAACCTGCGCTTTTCCCAGCATGCGGCGTTACACGAACCCAAATCATCTTTGACATAAGTAATCAGTGTTTAAATTATCGGCGTATATGGGCCGACCCTACATTTTAGGGATTACATCACTCAACCTACAGTATACGGTATCGGAATACGGCAAAGACTCGACGTATCAAGGATCGAGTCGCTGTTTGAGGATGCGAGCGATGCAGAACATAAAGACAATGACGGGCCTTGTGGCCTTGGGTGTAATTGTAGGCTGGGCGGGACCGAAACTGGTGTCTGCTATATCGTCTGACGCCGTAGTCATAGAACAAAGCCTGATGGCGCAGAAAACTGCACCCGAGGTCACTCACAACCAAACACCGGATCTAACCAGTGGGCTTGCCTTAACGGCGCCAAAACCTGTGCTGCCCGAAGATCAGGCCGCCGCCGACAGGGCCCTACTCACACCCGAGCAAACTGCAGCCATTGAGATGCTGGAATCCTCGGCCCGCGCTTTGAACCAAACCGGTGAGACGCAAGAAACCCAGGATCTGCGGTTTGATCATTTGGCCGTTGATGGCTTGAATGTGCGCCATTTTTATACGGTCAATTATCCGTACACAGCCCTCGATCGCGCAGCCTTTATAGAATCGCAAGAAGTCACAATTAACCAAGCGCTGTGTGGAAACGCCGGACTGCGCGGCCTCATCCGCGAATTGGGGCTGACGTACAGCTATAACTACCTCTCCCAAGATGATCGTTTGTTGGGCAATGTGACCTTGGATCCGGCAGGCTGCACGGGCTAAATGCCTCCCCTGTTTGGGGGTCTTTTCCTTTGTCTCAAAACCGCTATGCTGACGGCAACTGGTAGGGGTATCTTGATGTCAAACACGATTGACTACGGTAATCTAATGCACCGTGCCATGCGCGGGCTGATCCAACGGGTGCTGACAGATGTTGGGATCAATGGCTTGCCTGGCGAGCATCACTTCTTTATCACCTTTGACACACTGCATCCTGACGTTGAAATTGCCGATTGGCTGTCCGACAGATATCCGGGTGAAATGACTGTTGTCATGCAGCATTGGTTCGACAATCTGACAGTGACCGATGAAGGATTTGCTGTAACTCTGAATTTCGGCGACAGCCCCGAGCCGCTTTATATCCCCTATGATGCGATCAAAACCTTTGTGGATCCCTCTGTGGAATTTGGTCTGCGCTTTGAAAGCCAAGAGGACGAAGACGCCAGCCCCGGGCAACCTGTGGCCCCTGCCCCCGTTATGCAGATGGAACCCGCTGCGCAAAAGGACGACACCACACCGGAGCCTGCGCCAAAATCAGGCGAAGCTGATGTGGTTTCGTTGGATAGTTTTCGCAAATAAGCCTCTGATAGCGCTCGCATCTGTTGCGTCCTGTCGCGCCCATGGGTAATTCAGTGTCCATGGCAACAGGAGGCCTTTTGATCATGGCAGCGCAACAATCCACCCGCACCGAAACCGACAGCTTTGGCCCACTTGAAGTGCCCAGCGATAAATATTGGGGTGCGCAGACCCAACGGTCTTTGATGAACTTCCCAATCGGATGGGAAAAGCAGCCCGTGGCTCTTGTTCGCGCTTTGGGTGTGATCAAGCAGGCATGCGCTATGGCCAACCACGCCAACGGCAAACTGCCAGATGATTTGGGCAGCGCCATCATCGAGGCCGCCAGCGAAGTTGTTGCAGGCAAATGGGATGACAATTTTCCATTGGTCGTGTGGCAAACAGGATCCGGCACACAGTCAAACATGAACGCCAACGAAGTCATCGCCAATCGCGCTATCGAAATTTTGGGCGGTGAGATTGGATCGAAATCCCCGGTTCACCCCAATGATCACTGCAACATGGGGCAGTCCTCAAACGACACTTTCCCCACGGCTATGCATATTTCAACAGCGATGACCGCGCGCGATGTACTGATCCCCGGATTGGAAAAGCTGCACGCGGCCCTCGCCGCCAAAACAGCTGAGTTTGACGGCATCATCAAAATTGGTCGGACCCACACGATGGATGCGACGCCTTTGACACTGGCCCAGGAATTTTCCGGCTATACCCATCAGGTTGCGATGGCGATCAAGCGGGTCAAGGCCGCCCTGCCCCATATCTACGAGCTGGCTCAAGGCGGCACAGCCGTGGGCACAGGTCTGAACACGCCCAAAGGTTGGGGCGAACAAGTGGCGGCCAATATGGCCGACATCACTGGTCTGCCTTTTGTCACCGCTCCAAACAAATTCGAAGCACTGGCTGCCCATGACGCCATGGTCGAGATGTCCGGTGCATTAAAAACAGTGGCTGCAAGCCTGTTCAAAATCGCAAATGACATTCGTCTGCTGGGATCTGGTCCGCGCTGTGGTTTGGGCGAACTGATGTTGCCTGAAAACGAGCCAGGATCCTCGATCATGCCGGGCAAAGTGAACCCGACCCAGTGTGAGGCGCTGACGCAGGTTTGCGCCCATGTGTTCGGCAATGACGCTGCTGTGGGGTTTGCAGGCAGCCAAGGCCATTTTGAGTTGAACGTCTATAAACCAATGATGGCCTATAACGTGCTGCAATCTATGCAATTGCTGGGCGATGCGGCTGTGGCCTTTACCGACAACTGCGTTGTGGGGATTGAGGCCAACAAGGACCGTATTGAAAAGCTGATGCGCGAAAGCCTGATGTTGGTCACAGCCCTTGCACCAGAAATAGGCTACGACAACGCCACAACTGTCGCCAAGACCGCCCACAAGAATGGCACCACTCTCAAGGACGAAGCAATTGCCCTTGGGTTTGTCGATGCCGAAACCTTTGACCGCGTGGTGCGTCCGGACCAAATGATCGGTCCAAAGTGAGCCTGATTAATCTCAATAAGGCCCGCAAGGCCAAAACCCGCGCTTTGAAAAAAGCGCGGGCCGATACCAATGCCGTTTCTTTTGGGCGGACCAAGGCCGAAAAGCAGCGCACGCAGACGGAAAACGACCGTGCTTTGCGCAAAATCGACGCCCATAAACGCGACGAGTCTCCCTGATAAAAACCGTGATGCAACGTGGCGATTTTTCCCCATGATTGAAGGGGGCAAAACCGGATACGCACAATTTATGACACAGCGACCCATTAAACGATCCCTCACCCTCAAAGGCCACCGCACCAGCGTCTCGCTTGAGACGCCGTTTTGGGAGGCGTTCAAAGACATCGCCGCCCACGAAGGCAAGGCCATCAATCAGCTTGCTGCCGAAATTGATGCCCAAAGGGGTGTCCAAACCGGCTTGGCTTCGGCGATACGCCTCTACATTTTGGATCATTACAAAAGCAAGGCCCTGCGCGCGGCCTAAGGCCGGACTTAGCGCGGGATCACGTTCAGCCAGATCCCATCTGCCGCCCGCACGGTCAGATGCGCCACGGGCTGTGGTATTTTGCCGGAGACGGTTTCAAACCGGAAGGCTTTGACCAACAGCGCAAGCAATAAAACCCCCTCGACCATCGCAAATCCAGCCCCAGTACAAACGCGCGGGCCTGCTGAAAAAGGCATATAGGCCTCACGGGCGCAGTGTTTGCCGTTCTCGGTTTCCCAACGTTTTGGATCAAACCCATCGGGATTGTCCCATAGCCGCGTATGGCGGTGTAAATGCCATGGGCTAAGGACAATCTGGCTGCCTTTGGGGGCCGTGCGATCGCGCATCTGCTCAGGACATGTGGTTTCGCGTACCATCATCGGCACAGGCGGATAAAGGCGCAGCGCCTCACGAAATACATCACGCGTCGCTTTGAGTTTGCTGATTTTGCCAAAGTTATCGTCCGTCAGCACTTGGGCCTCGGCATGCAGGGTATCCTGCCATTCAGGATAGAGGGCCAGCAAATACAATGCCCAAGCAAGGGCCGATGCACTGGTCTCATGCCCTGCCAAAAAGAAGATCGCCACTTGGTCGACCATTTCATCAGTGGTGAAGGGCGTGCCTGTGACCGGGTCCACAGTGGTCATAATCTTGGTCGCCAGATCATCCGGCGCGCAGCCTGCGGTGATCTGGGCCATGCGTGCCTCGGTCAGGCGGGTAATAAGCCCGCGAATATTGGCCGCAGTGTCCTTCGTATCGCGTTTGAAAAAGCGCGGCATCCAGCGCGGCAACGGCACAAAGGCCGCTAGATTTAGAATGGGCTGGGTGCGTTGGTAGGCGCGAAACTGGGTAAAGACCTCTGCCGCGATCTCATCTTCGATCGGGATTGAGAACAAGGTCTGAAAGATGATGTCCGCAGCGGCGTGACTGGTGACCTCTTCGATCTCGACCTCGCCCGCTTTGCCGCTCAACCGCGCAACCGCCGCCTGCCCTGCAGCCCACATCGCGGGATATGTGTCGCGCAGCCGCCCGCCTTCAAACGCGGGATCAATTATGCGCCGTTGGCGTTTCCAAGTCTCGCCATTGGTCAAGAATACGCTGTTGCCCAGCAAGGGACGCAGGCCTTCGCTGATCCGGTCTGACTTGGGAAAATCATCAGGGCGTTCTTTCAGCACCCGCTTGAGCAGCGCCGGATCATTGACCATATAGCTGCGAAAAAACGGTGTCTTGAACTCGGCCATCCACGCCCGATACAGCCGGGCTGGCTGGGCCGATAAAATGTCCTGCCCAAACAGCTTCATATACCGCCATAACGACACACGATCTGGCCGCGATGGCGGTTTGGGAGGCAAGACGGTCATGGCGCCGTGGACGTGTATTTGGACGCTGGCACATCAATGCGCGAGGCCGATGGCGCGCGATCTTTGTAGCGCGCCCCTAGGCTGAGAGCCCCACCAGTGATCTGGAAATAATCATAATCCGCAGGCACATCAAAGGCGCACAGATACTGGAAATGCAGACGGAAAAATCGCCAACGCAATTCTTTCCAACGCTTGGGCGACAGGGTCTGTGTAAAGGCCGCAGAAAACACCAACGGCCAACGTTTGCCCCCTTCTGGGGCAACTCCAGACACTGCTACTGGATCGCAGAGCGCAAAGGCGCAGCCATCGCCCGGCGCTGTGACATCCACCCAAACCAATTCGGGCCGATTGCACAGATAGGCCAGATCCGCCCGCAACCGGTGGGCCTCGGGCAGGAACGACACCATTGGTACCACTTGGCCCAAAGTCAGAAACGACAGAACCGGCCCATTCGCAGGCACACAAGCATCACGGATCAGATCTGCCAGAATGCTGACGCCCAAATGCGCCCCGGACGAGTGGCCAATGACCAGAACCTCATCCACATCTTCCTCGAGGGCCGCTGCGATAAAATCACCGAACTGCGCCATACGTTCTTCTAATTCCGGGGCATTGGCCCCGTTGGTTTTGGCGGAATAGGCATAATCATGCATCAGGTAATACGCGAAAAACTTGCCATCGTTGGCCTTGAACCAGCGTAATGCATAGATCGCGAACGCCGCACAGAGGCCCACGCCAATCAGCCCCGTGATCATATTGGGCAAGAACGGCAGCACCCATTGCACGCCGTAATGGAACCCGCGCCCGATCAGCGAGCCAACCCAGAGCGCGAGAATAAGCTGCAACAGCAGCATTCCAATCGGATAGAGGGCTGCAATCACAGGCCCTTTGCGCAGCCACATCAACCGCCGCAGGGTGCCCGAGGCGATATAAGTCCACGCTGTGCGCGCCAATTGCAGGTAGGTCGCTGGGATCGTCAGGTCCATGCTGTCGCGTACAATGTCAGACCAAACCAACACATCCATATCCGTACGTGTGGTTTGGCCATCAATCGTGGCTTTGACCCGCCAGCCATAGGGGCCTTGGCTTTTTTTCGGTTTGAGGCCGATCTCATAACCACTAATTGCGGCCTGATCCGCACTTTCTGAACGATAAAGCTCGCGGTAGCGACGCGGATGGATTGGATCGTAACCCGGAATATAGATCACCCGCCGCTTGGACACGGGTTTGAAATAGCGTTCAGGAAGATCTTGCATCATAGCGCCTAGGCTAGCGCAGGTTTCAGGCGAAATTAAGTCCCCGAAACTGGGAATATTTCGGGTTTAGCCCAAGGCCTGTAGGGCGGGGAATTGTTCGTTCAGCCACAGCGAAAAGTCAGTGAACTTGCCTGTCAGCATCATCAAGCCAACGGTCCACAACAAAAGGCCCATAATCCGTTCGATCTGTTCCATATGCCGCTTCATCCAGCCCATAACGCCGGTGAGGCTGGGAAAGAACGCAGCGACCAGCAGAAACGGGATGCCTAGGCCAATCGCGTAGACGGCCAAAAGGGTCGTGCCCCGTGCCACATCCGCCTCGGACGCGGCCAGCGATAGGATCGCGCCCAGTTGCGGACCAATACACGGCGTCCAGCCAAATGCGAAAGCAAGGCCAAGGACATAGGCGCCGAAGGCGCTACCGCCCTGATCCCCCGCATCCAAACGCATTTCACGGTCCATAAAACCGATGCGGTACACACCGACAAAATGCGCCCCAAAGATCATGATAATTACGCCTGAGGCGATCACAAACCAATCTTGATTGCGCAGGAAAAAACCGCCCAACATTGAGGCCGTAAAGCCAAGCAGCAAGAATACCGTGCTAAGGCCAAGGACAAAGAACATCGCAGTGCCAAGGGCCTTTTTGCGGGCCGCACGTGTCTCGGACATATCGCCCATGCTGACACCACCCATATAGGCCAGATACGGCGGCACAATGGGCAGCACGCAGGGCGACAGAAACGACAAGATCCCTGCCACAAGGGCAATGAACAAGGCCGGTGCGAGAGACGCGTCAATGATCGACAGTTCAAACATATCACCTGCCTAGACCAGCCCGCAGCGCAGGTCACGCCTGAATGATGTCGCAACCCGTCACAAGTTTGTGGACAAATTGTAACATCCGCCCTACCTCACCGCCATGACACACGCAGATACACTCGATGCCACAGGGCTTTTGTGCCCCTTGCCCGTACTAAAGGCGCGCAAACGATTGCTGGCACTTAAGACGGGGCAAACCCTGCTTATGCAGGCCGATGATCCTGCAGCCATCGTTGACGTGCCACATTTTTGTAATGAATCTGGGTACGATCTGGTCAGTCAATCAGACGAGGCTGGCGTACTGACCTTTGTGATCCGCAAAACCTAACGAAAAAAGGCACCGGAACGATCCGATGCCTTTTGATCAGGTTTATTTACCCAACGACCACCAACCACGTCGTTTCGGCTTGGACGGTTCATCGGTTTTGACCTCGGCCACAGGCTCGGGCGTCGGAGCCTGCGTAGGTTCGGGCGCTGGGGCTACTGCGACCTCGGCTACAGCTGCTGCGGCAACAGCCTCAACTGGGGCTTCAACTGGGGCCTCAACCGTTTCTTTGGCCTTTGCCGTCGTTTTGGCTTTGGTCGTCTTAGGCTTGGCCGCGGCCTTGGTTGCCGCGGATTTTGGCTCGGTGGTCTTGGCTGTTGTCTTTGTCGACGCAGCCTTGGTGGTTTTCGGTTTTGCCGTGCTGGCCTTCGCCGTGGTTTTCTTAGCAGGTGACGCCTTTGCTTTGGTCGCAGGTTTCGCTTCTGCGTCTATTGCTTGTGCATCCCCTTCAGGGGCTTCGGCACCAGCCGCATCAGTCCCCCCCTCAGGGGCCTCTTCGACCGCTGCAGCGGCTTTCGATTTCGCCGTGCTGCGGCTGCGCGTGGATTTCGGCTTGGGCGCGGGTGCCGGGTCGTCTTGCGCGGCCTCTGCAACCGGTTCAGCATCCGTTTTGGCCTCGGCTTTAACGTCAGAAGCCGCTTCAGATGGTGCCTCGGCCACAGGTTGCTCGCCTGCAGTGTCTGCCTCAGCCGATACAGCGCCATCTTGACCCTCTTGCGCCCCATAAGCGGTAGAGCTGCCAGAAGACCGGCGACGCCGACGCCGACGGCGCTTTTTCTTGGGTGGCGCGCCCTCTTCACCCTCAACCGGGGCTGCATCTGCGGTCTCGGCAGCGGGCAGATTGTCCTCTGCATCCTCAGGCGCGTCCACATAGTCGTCCATCATGTTTGGATCAACGGACACGACAGGCGTTGCAGGCTTGGCAATCACGCGGGTCGCTGTTTTGAACTTTTCGATGCTGAAATCAGGGCTAATCAGGCTGAAATCGGCCTCAATCCGTACGGACAGGCCGTAACGGGCTTCAATCTGCAACACATGATCGCGCTTTTCATTGATCAGATAGTTGGCAATGGCAACGGGTGCCTTGACCAGAACCTCTTTCGAGCGGCCGCGCACGCCTTCTTCTTCCAACTGGCGAATGATCGACAGCGCAAGGTTATCGTCAGACCGCAACAGACCGGTCCCGTGGCAATGAGGGCAAGGCTGCGTTGTGGCTTCGATCATACCGGGGCGCAAACGCTGGCGCGACATTTCCATCAGGCCAAAGCCACTGATCCGACCCACTTGGATGCGCGCACGATCTGTCTTGAGCTTGTCCTTCATCCGCTTTTCAACGGAGGAGTTGTTGCGGCGTTCGTCCATATCGATAAAATCGATCACGATCAAACCTGCCAGATCGCGCAACCGCAACTGACGCGCCACTTCTTCGGCAGCTTCAAGGTTGGTCTTGAGCGCAGTCTCTTCGATGCTGCCCTCTTTGGTCGCACGGCCCGAGTTCACATCGACTGCAACCAAGGCTTCGGTGGTGTCGATGACAATGTAGCCACCGGACTTCAACTGAACCGTTGGATTGAACATGCCCGACAGATAGCTTTCGACCTGATAGCGCGCGAACAGCGGCAATTGATCCACATAGCGTTTCACATTGCGCGCATGAGACGGCATGATCATTTTCATAAAGTCTTTGGCAATACGGTACCCGTCTTCGCCTTCGACCAAAATCTCGTCAATCTCGCGGTTGTAAAGATCGCGGATCGAGCGTTTGATCAGATCGCCTTCCTCATAGATCTTGGCAGGTGCCACTGATTTCAGGGTCAACTCGCGGATCTGCTCCCAAAGGCGCAACAGGTATTCGTAATCGCGTTTAATCTCGGTCTTGGTACGTTTCGCACCGGCCGTCCGAACGATCAGACCTGCACCATCTGGCACATCAATTTCGTTCGCTATCTCTTTGAGTTTCTTACGGTCTGCAGCATTTGTGATCTTGCGACTGATGCCACCACCACGGGCCGTATTTGGCATCAAAACGCAATAGCGACCTGCCAGTGACAGGTAAGTCGTCAGAGCAGCGCCTTTGTTGCCGCGTTCTTCTTTGACAACTTGGACCAAAAGGATCTGACGGACTTTGACCACTTCTTGGATCTTGTAGCGACGTGGGCGTGGTTTGCGCACGGGGCGCACATCTTCGCTGTCGTCTTCTTCTGCTACAGATTCAATCCCGTCATCAATTGGTGCATCGTCTTCGTCTGCATCCAATTCTGCAGTGTCGTCTGCGACATCCTCCGAAACATCTTCGTCAGCGCTGGGGGTCTCGACCGGTGTCTCACCGACCAATTCCATAGGCGAGCTGCCTTCAACACCCTCTGCCTCGTCTAGATCGATGGTTTCCATGCCCGAAGGCGCATCTGGATCAACCTCTTTGTTGACTTCCGCATCTTTGACTGTGGCGGCTGCCTTGCTTGACGAGCGACGGGTGCGTTTCGGCTTGGGCTTGTCTTCCTCTGCGCGCTGCGCTTCGGCATAGGCGCGTTCTTCGGCCATCAAGGCCTCACGGTCAGCAACCGGGATTTGATAGTAGTCGGGATGAATTTCCGAAAAGGCCAAAAAGCCGTGGCGATTGCCGCCGTAGTCTACAAAAGCGGCCTGTAGCGAGGGTTCAACCCGCGTGACTTTTGCCAAATATATGTTGCCAGCTAGCTGGCGTTTATTCTCTGATTCAAAGTCGAATTCTTCAACCTTGTTTCCATCAACCACCACAACGCGCGTTTCCTCGGCGTGGGTGGCATCGATAAGCATTTTCTTAGCCATGTTTTCCGTTCACTCACAGCCTCAACCCAGCCTGCACGGGGTGAACCCGGCGGCGCAGTCTTGCTGTGATGTCTGATAAAGGCGGTTGACGCGCAGTGGCTGTCGGGGCGTGAAAGCCCAAATCTTTGCCTGTTCGTAGCTGCGCGTTTCATCGCGTTTCTTCTCCGACAGCCTTGGGCTGTCCGTTTTATACCCCAACTTATAGCGATTGAGGCGGTTACTCTGGGCCGAGGCCCTAATCGGTCTGTTTGGTGGGCCAACTTGGGTTGGTCATCCGTCCAAACAGCGAAACTTTTCGTCGAAGACCTGTGCCTCCGCCCTTTTATAGTAAGGCCAGTCACATAAGGATTACAATGGGCAATCGGTTGAGTTGGCCTAAAATCGCATACATCCACAGGTTGAGCATTGATTTTTATCCACAATCCAGTGTGCCGAAACTGCAAATTCTTTCCACATGTCACTGATCTGGGCCTTCTTGGTCTAGGCGGGTCACACAGTCAGATCGAAATTTGCTGAACGACTGTGGTCCAACACAGCGCGCGCGTTGACCAGATCGTTTTGGTGCGCTCGGCGCAAAGCCTGTTCCGGCGAAAAACCATAATCGCGCCACCGCTGGATCAACCGAGCCTCGAGCACCTCAAACGATACATCCAGAAAAATCGAAGCGTCCCAAAATCGCGCAAGACCATTCCACGGTGGCTGATCATAAAGCAAATAGTTGCCTTCAACCAAAACCGTTTCGTGATGGGCATGGATCGCGCCCCCATCTGGAACAGTGCAATCCCCTGCCCGATCAAAGGTCGGAAAGGCGGCACCTTGAGGCAACTGCGCCGCCTCTAACACATGGGTCAGTCCGGCTACATCAAAGGTCTCTGGGGCGCCTTTGCGTTCAAACAGGCCATGGTGCTTTAAATCATCATTGCCGCGGTGAAACCCGTCCATAGGCAACACGCAACTGCGCGGTATCTTTTCGCATAGCGTCTGGGCCAATGTGGATTTACCACTGCCTGGCGCACCCACGATGGCCACCAAACGGCGCTTTTGAGGTATCGGGATCGCCAGAATGGCACCCACAACAGCATCGGGAGTGTGCAATCGCAAAGACCTAGGACCTACCCAAGGTAGTCAGAGCGCTGCAAACTATATTTTGCCATCTTCTCGTTCAAGGTCCGGCGCGGCAGGCATAACTCATCCATTACCCCAACGATGCTGCCCTTGTGACGGCGCATTGTGTTGTCGATCAGCATCCGCTCAAAGGCTTCAACATATTCCTTGAGCGGTTTGCCTTCCGTGGTCATCACAGGCTGCACGTCTTCCGCGTCCGCCATCAACAGCGACGTGATGCTGCCCGAACCGCGCCGGTTTTGCAGCACAGCGCGTTCCGCAATGTTGATCAGCTGACGTACGTTTCCGGGCCAAGGGGCCTGCAGCAATTGTGCGGCCTCCTGTGCACTGACCTTGGGCGCATCACAGCCATATTCATCGGCAAACTGTTCTGACAAACGGGTAAACAGGGTCAGAATATCCTCGCCCCGTTGGCGCAGGGGCGGCACAGTCATGCGCAAGGCAGCAAGACGATAGAACAGGTCAGACCGCAGCACATCTTCGCAAGTGCGCCCCTGTTCTTGCAAGTTACAGATGGCAATGATGCGGGTCTCGGCTGGCGTGCCTTGCTCATTGAGCACCTGCAGCAAGCGCGCCTGAACCGGTTCCGGCAGGCTTTCGATATCTTCCAAAACCAACGTGCCACCGCGGCCTTCTTCGATCGCGGGCAATGGTCCGTCGTCTTGGGCCGGACCAAAGAGGCGGCGCATCAAATCATCCTCGCCGTAGGCCGCACAACTGACCAGTACAAAACGCTTGGACGCGCGCGCGCCCACGGCATGCAGCGCGTGCGCCACAAGGGTCTTGCCCGTGCCCGTCTCGCCCTCAATCAGCACATGCCCATCGGCCTGCCCCAAATCCAGCACATCTTCCTTGAGCCGTTCCATCACCGGGGAGGCACCGATCAGCTTTTTGATAATCGCGGCCCCATCGGACAGTTCCCGGCGCAAAGCCCGATTGTCCAACGTCAGCCGCCGCGCCTGGGTGGCCTTCTTGGCAAGCTGGGTCATACGGTCCGGGTTGAACGGCTTTTCCAGAAAATCATAAGCGCCCACGCGCATCGCCTCGACCGCCATAGGCACATCGCCGTGGCCCGTGATCATGATTACAGGCAAGGCGGAATCAACACTCATCAATCGCTTGAGAAACTGCATGCCATCCATGCCCGGCATTTTGATATCGCTGACCACAACACCGGGGTAATCATTGGCGAGGCCCTTGAGTGCATCTTCGGCGCTGCTGAAGGTTTCGGTTTCATACCCGGACAAGGCCAGCCATTGGCTGATCGATTGCCGCATATCTTTTTCATCATCTACAATCGCGATTTTCATCGGTTTTACCATGATGTTGTCTTTCCTACTCGGCCGCGTTTGCGGGATTGTTCGGGCGCGCTGACGCCTGTTGGTCTTGGGCCAAAGGCAATTGCACTTCGAACACCGCCCCACCCGTGGCGGCATTGCGTGCGGTCAATCGCCCGCCCAAGTCGTTGACGATGCCGGATGAAATGGCAAGGCCAAGGCCCACCCCGTCACCGGGTTGCTTGGTTGTATAAAACGGCTCAAAGAGCGCATCCAGGTCTTCGATCCCCTGCCCATTGTCACGCACAGCAAGTACCGCTGTGTCGCCTTGGCTGAGCAGGATATCGATGCTCGGATCATCGCCCCCAAGGGTCGCATCCAACGCATTGCGCAACAGGTTGATGATCACTTGTTCAAGGCGCAAGCGGTCGGCCAGCACGATCACAGGATCCCGCGGCAAAACACGATTGATCTTGACCTGCCGTTGCTTGAGTTGCGGTTCCATAATGGCAAGGCCCGCTGTGACCGCATCCCTTATATCTATGGGCTCAAAGCTATCGCCAGCCTTGCGCGCATAGGATTTCAATTGGCGGGTGATCGCCCCCATGCGTTCGATCAGATCATCGATGCGCTGGAACGAACTGAGCGCCTCGTCGGGGCGAGCGCGTTGCAACAAAAGTCGCGCGCCTGCCAGATAGGTTTTCATCGCTGCCAGCGGTTGGTTCAACTCGTGACTAACCGCCGCTGACATCTCGCCGAGGGCTGCCAGTTTGGACGATTGGGCAAGGGTCTGTTCAGCCATATCGAGGTTCTTTTCGACCCTCTCGCGCTCGGCGATTTCCTGCTGCAGCCGCGTGTTCAACAGGCGAAGCTCTGCCGATTCCCGCTCAAACCCTAAGGCGCGCTGCGTGGCCTGACGGGTCAGCACATAAAACCCCAAAGCCAGCAAAATCGCGAATCCCATAATCTCGAGCGCCAGCACGCCGTTGACCCGCTCGCGGATCGAGGCATAGGTTGTAAAGCTGGTGATTTGCCAGCCTTGGAACAACAACCGGCTGCTTTCACGCATCACCGCCTCGCCGCGCAAATAGGCATCCGCTGGCAAGGCGGTCCAATCGGCTGTCGCCTGCAAGGCCCGCGTGATCGCAGAAGGTGCCGAGCGCACACTGAGCGCCTCTTCTTCGGGCAAGCCGCGCCACGTGTTTTCGGTGGCCAAAATGATGGTGCCTTCGGAATTGGTCACAAAAACCGCGTCAGAAATACCAGCCCAACTGCGCTCAAACTTGGCCAAGTTCACCTCGACTACGACGACCCCTAAGACCTCGCCACCTGACCCGATCCGCCGCGAATAGGTGAACTGATAGCCGCCGACCTCGCGGGCCTGTACCGTAAAGACTGTCTCGTTGGAGCGCAGTGCGTCGACGAAATAGCTGCTCTGGCGATAGTTGGTGCCCAGTAGATTTCGGTCTGTCACCGCAACGGCGCGCCCATCTTTGTCCAACAAAATAAGAGAGGCCGCGCCGATCTCATCCACAAACGACAGCAAACGCTGGGTGGTTTGCGTATAGTCCGACGAATTGAGCGCCCCGATTAATGCAGGATCGCGCGCCAAAAGTTGCGGCACGATGGAATTGCGCTGCAGTTCCGACAATAGATTGCCACTATACAGCGCAAGCCGCAGTTCCGCTCGGGTCCGTGTGTTTTCTGTGAACCGTTCGCCCAAAAACTTGTTGGTATAGGTGACAACACCCACAGCAATCATCAAGAACAGCGCCAGTCCCAATCGCAGTTGCCAAGGGGTTTTACTGGACATCGGATGTCGCGAGACAGGGTTCGAAGGCGGTGTGGCAGCCATGGGACGACCCTAATCGCAACCCGGCCCCATGCCAAGTCAGGCGCCGACCAAAACCCCTGCCAATGCGCGGAACATCGCCGCGCCATCGGTGCCGCCGTGTCCTTCGTCAATCGCGCGTTCGGGATGGGGCATCATCCCCAAGACCCGGCGGTTTTCCGACAGAATGCCCGCGATATCGCGCGCAGCCCCGTTGGGGTTGTCCGTGTAAGTAAAGGCAATCCGGTCTTGGGCCGCCAATTGATCAAGCTCAGCCTCTGAGGCTACGTAGTTGCCATCGTGATGGGCAATTGGAACGCCCAATACGTCGCCTGCATTGTAGCCCGAGGTGAAATCACTGGCCGATGTTTCGACCTTTAAACCAGCGGTTTTGCAGACAAATTTCAAGCCAGCATTGCGCATCAAAGCACCGGGCAACAAGCCCGTCTCGGTCAGCACCTGAAAGCCGTTACAAACCCCCAAGGCATAGCCCCCACGCTCGACATGGGCCACAACAGCCTTGCAAATCGGCGACTGGGCGGCGATGGCACCGCAGCGCAGGTAATCGCCAAAGGAAAAACCACCCGGGATCGCGACCAGATCAACGTTGTCCGGCAGGCTTGCGTCCTTGTGCCAAACCACGCTGACATTGGCACCTGCTTGGCGCAGCGCCACGGCCATATCCCGATCGCAATTGGATCCAGGGAATTGGAGGACAGCGGCGCGCATGACTACAGCACCTCGACGGAATAGGATTCGATCACTGTGTTGGCCAGCAGCTTTTCGCACATGGCCGCGACCGCCTCATGGGCCTTGGCGCTGTCTGTTTCAGCCAGATCCAGTTCGATCACTTTGCCCTGACGGACGCCTTCGACCCCATCAAAGCCCAAAGTCCCCAATGCGTGGCGCACGGCCTCGCCCTGTGGGTCCAAAACACCGTTTTTCAGCATTACGTGCACGCGGGCTTTCATTGGCTCGGATCCTTTAGTTGATCAATGTTGGTTTTGTCATGGGGGTGGCGTTGGTAGGCATAACCCCCAAACGCCGCGCGACCTCGGTATAGGCGTCAGTCAGGCTGCCCAGATCGCGGCGGAATACGTCTTTGTCCAGCTTCTGGTTGGTCTCGATATCCCACAAGCGACAGCTGTCCGGGCTGATCTCATCGGCCACAATCAAACGCATAAACTCGTTTTCCCAAACGCGCCCAATCTCGATTTTAAAATCGATCAGCTTGATGCCGACACCGTACATCACGCCAGACATGTAGTCGTTAACCCGCAAAGCCAGTGCAATCATGTCGTCCAGATCCTGTTGCGAGGCCCAGCCAAAAGCGATGATATATTCCTCTGGCACCAACGGATCGCCCAGACTGTCGTCTTTGTAGCTGAATTCCACGATAGGGCGCGGCAGTTGAGTGCCCTCTTCCATGCCCAATCGTTTGGCCATCGTACCAGCAGCATAGTTGCGCACGATCACTTCCAACGGGATAATTTCAACCTGTCGTATCAATTGCTCGCGCATGTTGATCCGTTTCAGAAAATGCGTCGGCACACCGATTTGATTGAGGCCAGTCATAAAGAATTCACACAGACGGTTGTTCAACACGCCTTTACCTTCGATCACGTCCTTTTTCTCGGCGTTGAAGGCAGTAGCATCGTCTTTGAAATACTGTACGAATGTGCCTGGCTCAGGACCTTCATAGAGGATTTTGGCTTTGCCTTCGTAGACCAGTTTGCGACGCGCCATGGCTGCAGACCCCTTTGCAGATGTGTGAGGGTGGCGGTGAGTCCATCCAACGTTGAGGTCTCTTACGCCATGCGGGTGATCGGGGCAAGTTGTCAACAAAACCGGAGGCCAAGACTTGAAGCGGCAGGCCTAACCAACCACATCTAACCCGTGCTATTTCAATCCAAAGGAGCCTCCTTATGTCCAGCTTTGATGACCGCCAAAACGCCTTTGAAACCAAATTTGCCCATGACGCTGAAATGCAATTCAAGGCCGAAGCGCGTCGCAATAAACTGCTTGGGCTTTGGGCCGCAAGTATCATGGGGAAATCCGGCGATGACGCCGCCCAATACGCTAAAGACGTGATCAAAGCCGATTTTCAGGAGGCCGGCGACGACGATGTCTTGCGCAAAGTCGCAGGTGATTTGGGCGAGAAAGTAAGCCTAGACGACATCCGCGCAAAGATGACAGAATTCTTGGCCGAGGCCAAAGCGCAATTGATGGAAGAACTATAGTCCGGCGCCTCTAAAGGGCTTGCAAACTATGTCGCATTTTACGCAATCACGGGGTTTGTTAAGGGTTTAAAAAGCCGCACACTCTAGTCTGATGGTCGGTGGACATGGGAGACAATTATGAAGGCGGCACGCCTGATCATAAATCGTGGGTGGGCCCTAGCGCGACCAGCTTTGATTTTGGCGGGCTTTTTTGTCGTGATGGCAATTCTGGGCCGCAAGGTGTCGGATGTGGATTGGCCTGATGTGTTTGGGGCCATCGCTGCCCTGCCCGTGCATGTTTGGATCACCGCAAGCTTTACCACATTGATCAGCTTTTTGGCGTTGGGACGGTACGACGTTCTGGTGCACCGCATGTTGGGCACCCCTGCTAGCGCCAAAACCGCTATGACATCGGGCATGTGCGGCATTGCTTTGGGTCAGGTTTTGGGATTTGGCATGGTCACTGGCGCGATTGTGCGTTGGCGCATGCTGCCGGGTCTCAAATTTACGAAAGTGGCCGCTGTGGCAGGCCTTGCAGGGGTATCTTTCCTTGCGGCTTGGGCCGTTCTGGTGGGTATTGTGTTAATTGTCAGCCCATTATCGCAAGCCCCCAATCTGGGCTTTTGGATCCTCGGCGCCTGTACTGCCGGTTTTGCGGTCTACATCGCGGCCTCCTTGCGATTGCCGCCCGCTGTGGCTGCAAAACTGCCCAGTTTATCCGTGTGCGGCGCGTTTTTATTTTGGGCTTTGATCGATACAGCGGCAGCCGCAGCAACCCTTTATGTGCTGTTGCCCGCCGGGGTTGAAATCAGTTGGACCATGGTTTTTGCAGCCTACCTGATTGCATTAGGGGCAGGCCTTATCTCAAATACGCCTGGCGGTGTCGGCGCGTTTGAGCTAGCCCTTTTGACCCTGCTACCGAGTATTGGCGCCGAACCTCTTTTGGCCGCGATATTTGCGTTCCGCATCATCTACTACGCCGTGCCAGCCATAGTCGCTGTGATCTTGTTGGCGAAACCGCCGCGTCCTATTTGGCACAATGACGTCAGCACATTGGAACGCCATCCGCATTTGGTTACAACTCTGACGGCGCAAACCGTCCAAGCCGAGGCGGGTCTGATCCATCAAGGGCAACTCAACTACCTCAGCCACAGCCAGACACCGCGGCGGGCAAAATGGTTGGCAGCCACACTGGCCCACCATACCGTAGCAATCGGAAAACCTCTGGATCCAGAGGCCGTCGGGGCCATCGACTTGCTGGAAAAGACCGCACAGCTGCGCCACAAATCCCCTGTATTTTATAAAGCCAACGGCCGGTTGGCAGCCAAACTGCGCAGGCGTGGGTATGTTTGCCGCGCGATCAGTGCTGAGGCCGTAATCACGCCACAAAGCTTTGCCATCGAAGGATCGCAACACCGCCAATTGCGCCGCTTGTTGCGCAAAGCGGATGAGGTGACAACCAAAGTCCTGCCCCCCTATGGCGACCTTCCTGTAGCCCAAATGCAAGATGTGGCGCGGACATGGTCCAGCGCAAAACCGGAATTTGGCCTTTCCATGGGGCGGTTTTGTCCCAACTATCTGGCCGCACAACAGATCGCCCTTGCCTACCAAGGCGACAAATTTCTGGGCTTTGTCAGCTTTCACAGTGCAGCACACGAATGGACCCTCGATTTGGTGCGCGTTCTGCCTGATGCCCCAGCAGGGACGGCCCACAAACTGGTTATTGCAGCATTGGAACAGGCAAAAACAGCGGGCATCACCCGGTTGTCCTTGGCGGCAGCACCCCTTGCAGCAAGGCACGCGACTGGCCCGCTGGATCGTCTTGTGCAACGCTTTGAAAATCCGGGCCTCAGACGCTTCAAATCCAGCTTTAATCCCAAATGGGAGCCACAATATCTGGCCGCACAAAGCCGATTTCAATTAGTTCTCGCAGGGTTCTGTTTGTGGCACCAGATTACAAAACCAGCCTCTTTGCCAAAACCATCCGCAGCAAAAAACCAAAGCGCAACTCATAATCAAGATGAGAATTATGAATTTGCTTTGATTAAGCAAAGCTGACACATCCTGCCTTTTATCACAAAGGCGCGTCCCGATGGCATCATCTCAAAACCCTTTGGCGAACCTATTGGCATCGCGTGACTGGCTTCTGGCAGATGGCGCCACAGGCACCGCCCTGTTCAATATGGGCCTGACATCCGGCGATGCGCCCGAACTGTGGAACGTTGATCAACCCGACAAGATCAAAGCGCTGTACCAAGGATCTGTGAATGCAGGATCTGACCTATTTTTGACAAACAGTTTTGGCGGTAACGCCTCGCGCCTGAAGTTGCACGATGCGCAAGCCCGTGTTTTCGAACTGAACAAAGCCGCAGCCGAGATTGGACGCGATGTGGCGGACGCATCTGGACGGCAAGTGATCGTCGCAGGCTCGGTCGGGCCGACTGGCGACATCATGGAACCTATGGGCACCCTGACCTACGCCAGCGCGGTCGAGATGTTTCACGAACAGGCCGAGGGTCTAAAAGCAGGCGGCGCAGATGTGCTATGGGTCGAAACCATCAGCGCGCCCGAGGAATTCAAAGCCGCTGCTGAAGGCTTTGCTTTGGCGGGCATGGCGTGGTGCGGCACAATGAGCTTTGACACCGCCGGACGCACGATGATGGGCACAACATCCACGAAAATGGTAAAAATGGTCGACAAATTGGCGCATCCTCCGCTGGCTTTCGGCGCCAATTGCGGCGTTGGGGCCTCGGATCTGCTACGCACGATCCTTGGGTTTTCGGCGCTTTCTCCAGCACTTCCTTTGGTGGCAAAAGGCAATGCGGGTATCCCCAAATATGTAGAGGGACACATCCATTATGACGGCACACCGGACCTAATGGCCGACTACGCAACTCTGGCGCGCGACAGTGGTGCGACGATCATTGGCGGTTGCTGCGGCACGACCCCGCAACACCTTGAAAAGATGCGCGACGCCCTTGAAAATCGCCCCAAAGGACCACGCCCACAACTCGAAGATATCAGCGCGGCCTTAGGTGGGTTTTCATCCGCCAGCGACGGCACAGATGATGCTGCGCCGCAACAACGGATCACCCGCAGACGCAAGCGCGGCTAAGCTGCGCCAAAACGTCGCCATTGTTCGTGCGCATGTCGCAAAATAGCCAGCCCAAATGGCGCATTTTCGGCAATCCTGCATGCAGCGGTGTGCCAACCTGCCACCCAAACTTTTGCAATAGGTGACGCTTATGTCAGACGAAGACGATATCATCCTGTCCGAACTCAACGACGAAGACCTCGTCGCGCAGATGTTTGACGACCTCTATGATGGTCTCAAAGAAGAGATTGAAGAGGCCGTCGACATTCTCTTGGCACGGGACTGGGCGCCCTACCGCATCTTGACCGAGGCATTGGTCGGCGGCATGACCATCGTGGGCAACGACTTCCGTGACGGGATCTTGTTTGTCCCAGAAGTGCTGCTGGCGGCAAATGCCATGAAAGGCGGCATGGCGATTTTGAAGCCTTTGCTGGCTGAAACCGGTGCCCCACGCGTTGGCAAAATGGTGATCGGCACGGTCAAAGGCGACATCCATGACATCGGCAAAAACCTTGTTGGAATGATGATGGAAGGCGCTGGTTTCGAAATTGTTGATCTTGGTATCAACAACGCTGTCGAGGCCTATCTGGAGGCCCTTGAGGCAGAAGAACCAGACATTCTGGGCATGTCAGCCCTGCTGACCACAACCATGCCCTATATGAAGGTCGTCATCGACACGCTGGTCGAAAAAGGCATTCGCGATGACTACACCGTCTTGGTCGGTGGTGCGCCACTGAACGAAGAGTTTGGCAAAGCCATCGGTGCAGACGCCTATTGCCGCGACGCTGCCGTGGCCGTTGAAACCGCCAAAGAATTCATGGCCCGCAAACACAATCAAGTGGCCGCTGGCTAGGTCGTATTCGGCGACCCCTTTGACAAACCCGAGGGCCGTGCACAGATGTGTAGGGCCCTTTTCATTTTCGCCGAGACAACAAATATGCCCTTTACCCGATTTACCCTCTTGATCTGCTACGTCCTTGTGGCCGCTGGCATCACGGTGTTTCTAGCGGCACAGCTGGCCCCGCAAGGACAGGCACAAGGCACGGTCCAATTGCTGCTGCCCCTCGCCTTGATCGCCGCAATCGTCATCCGCGCCCTCCATTTGCGACTGGCGCGCAGGAAACCTGATCAAAAATGATAGCGGACGGCGAGCTGACCACAAAAGGCCTCAGCGCCAAATCTGGCGGGCGGGTGTTGCTGCTGGCCTGCGGGGCATTGGCCCATGAAATACTTGCGATCAAGCGCAACAATGCCTTGTCACACCTTGATCTGACTTGCCTGCCCGCGATTTTACACAATCATCCCGAACGCATACCCGACGCGGTAGAACAAGCGGTTGTTGAAAACCGCGACAGCTATGACGATATTTTTGTCGTCTACGCGGACTGTGGCACTGGAGGATTACTTCAGGCAAAATGTGCCGAACTTGGCGTGCAGATGGTGAAAGGCCCGCATTGCTATTCGTTTTTCGAGGGCAATGACCGCTTTGACGATCTGAAAGACACCGAATTTACAGCCTTTTACCTCACTGATTTTCTGGTCAAACAATTTGACAGCTTTGTCACCAAACCCATGGGGTTGGACCGCCATCCAGAACTGCGGGATATGTATTTTGGCAACTATGAAAAACTGGTCTACCAAGCCCAAACCGATGATCCCGACCTGACCAAGAAAGCAAAGGCTTGCGCCGAAAAACTTGGGCTAAGGTTCGAGCGTCGCTACACTGGTTATGGTGATCTGGAACCAGTTCTAAAGGGCCTCTAGCCCCCTTAACCTGCCTCTGCTGCCGCCACTGTTTGGATACGCTCGACCATGGCGCGTAAACCGTTTGATCGCTGCGCGGACAAATGATCGTTGAGACCCAAGCGCCCCAATTCCGCGGGCGCATCGACTTGTGTGACCTCTTTGACCGACAGCCCACTGTAAAGCGCGTGCAATACCGCAATAAGGCCACGCACAATCATCGCATCACTTTCGCCTTCGAAATCAAACACCGCATCTGGACCGCTACCATCAATTTGCGGTCGGATCCAAACCTGACTTGCGCAGCCATCGACCTTGGTGGCGGGCACTTTGAATGCATCGTCCAACGCGGCCATAGACTTACCCATGTCAATCACCGTCCGATAGCGATCTTCCCAATCATCCAAAAACTCAAAGGTTTCTGCAATTTCTTCGAATGCATCCGATGCCATGCTCTGCGGTCCTCAGTGTCTGTTGCCTACCGGATGTAGGCCGAAGCCCTGCAAAGGTCCAGCCAGTGTCGAAGTGCTTTTCAACGGGGGCCGAATGGGCTAGCACTAAGGTCATAAAAAGAGGGGCCAATATGAGAGCACATCGTATCGCAGCAGTTGTAGGTTTGGTGATCCTGACAGGGTGCGGTGGCGCGCGCGAGAGCCGCTTAAACCCAATCAATTGGTTTACCGGCGAACGGGTCGAGACCCTCGTCCCCCGCGAGCTGAACGAATTTGACGACAACCGCCCTCGGGTGGCCCAGATTATGTCGCTACGAGCGGAACAATCTGCAGGCGGCGCGATTGTCACCGCTGTGGGCCTGCCCCAGGCCCAAGGATTTTATGAGGCCGAACTGGTGCCTGTTCCCTCGGAACGCGCCGATGTTTTGGATCTGGAATTCCGAATTGTCCCACCGCGCAGCGCAGTACGCCAAGGCACCCAAGCGTCGCGCGAAGTTGTGGTTGCATCGTTTTTGACATCACAGGATCTGGCTGGGATCACAACTATTCGGGTGCTGGGTACGCAAAATGCACGGTCCGTGCGCCGTTAAAGGCGGATAATTTCGACTTTTTCACCCTTAGCAGTCAGGGCGATTTTTCCCTCGCACAATTGCAATGCGTCGTTGCCAAAAACCTCGGCGCGCCAGCCACTTAGGGCTACTACATCCCGCAGGCCCCCTGCGATGGCATCCAAATCCGCAGAGGTGGCCAGCAGCTTTTGCGCCACTCCCGATTCGTCGGCTTTGGCTTTGACCAAGACCCGCAAAAGGTCGGCGAGTGCTGGGTTCACCTGCAACTTGTCACGGCTGGTATCGGGTTTGGGCAAACTGTCCCCGTGCGCGTTGAGACCTTCTTGGATGGCTGCCAAAATGCCTTCGGCCACATCCCCTTTGCGCGCTTCGCGCAACAGCAATCGCGAGCGGCCAAGATCCTGCATCGATTTAGGTTTGGTCGACGCCAACTCCATCAATGCATCGTCCTTGTAGACCCGGTTGCGGGGAATATTGCGCTCTTGGGCGTAGCCCTCGCGAAACTTTGCAAGCTCGCGTACGATGGCCAAAAACCGGGGCGAGTTCGTGCGGGTTTTAATCCGTTTATAGGCCTCTGCCGGCTCGATAATGTAGGTCTCTGGCGCCAAGAGAACTTTAAGTTCTTCCTTTACCCAACTGGTTCTATTTGTTTTTTCAATTTCCTTGGACAAATATTTGTAAATATCTCGCAAGTGCGTAACATCCGCCAAGGCGTAGTTTTTCTGGGCGTCTGTCAGGGGCCTACGGGACCAATCTGTAAAGCGCGATGATTTATCAACGCTGGCTTTGGCGATTTTGCGCACCAATGTCTCATAGCCTGCCTGCTCGCCAAACCCGCACACCATCGCGGCCACCTGCGTGTCGAACAGCGGGTCCGGGAACACCTGCGCATCCACAAAGAAAATCTCGAGATCCTGACGGGCGGCGTGAAATACCTTGACCACTGACCTGTCGCGAAACAGATCATAAAGCGGTTCAAGCGACAGGCCCTCGGCCAGCGGATCCACCAGAACCGCATCGGTTTCACCATCGCCCTCATAAGCCATCTGGATCAGGCACAATTTGGAATAATACGTCCGCTCGCGCAGAAACTCAGTATCCAAGGTGACAAAGGGGTGCTGGCGCGCGGCGATACAGAACTCGGTCAATTCTTGCGTCGTTGTAAGCGTTCTCATTCAGCAATTGCCCATATTTTGACCGAAGTTAATCGTAGCTACCCCATATGGAATCAAAAGCCCAGACGTAGCGGGGTTTTGTCCCCTTGCGCAAACCGGCGCAGGACCTGTGGGTATAGCGCATGTTCTTGAACCAGTACCTTAGCGGCAAGGGTTTGGGCCGTGTCATTTGCAGCGACATCTACCTTGGCCTGCCCCAAAATGGGCCCATCATCCAGCGCAGCGGTGACTTCATGGACTGTGCAGCCATGCACCACGTCGCCTGCATCCAATGCACGCTGATGGGTGTGCAAGCCCTTGTATTTTGGCAATAAAGACGGGTGAATATTCAGCATTCGACCGGCATAGACATCGATAAAATAGGGCGTCAACACACGCATAAATCCGGCCAGACACACGATATCAGGGCGATAGCTGTCCAACACTTTGCACAGCTCAGCCTCAAAGGCCTCGCGGTTGTCGCCGAACGGGCGGTGATCTACCGCTGCTGTTGCAATCCCCATTGCGGCGGCTTTTTGCAAGCCACCTGCCTGCGCGTCATTCGACAGAGCCAGCACAGGCTTGGCTGGGTGATCCCCCTGCATCGACTGCGCAAGGGCCACCATATTGGACCCGCCCCCTGACAGAAAGATTGCAACCCGTTTGGTCACACAAGCGCCCCAGTGTAGCGCACGCCTTCGCCGGATGTCACAGTACCCAAAGGCACAACCACTTCGCCGGCAGCTTGCAAAACTTGGGTCAATGCCGCAGCGCGGTCCGCAGCCACAACCAGCACCATGCCAATCCCTGAATTGAATGTCTTGAGCATTTCAGCCTCAGATATGCCTGCGGTTTGCGACAACCATTTGAACACTGGCGGCAATTCCCATGCGTTCAGGTTAATATCAGCGCCAAGCCCCTCAGGCATCACACGCGGCAGGTTTTCTGTCAGGCCGCCACCGGTAATATGGGCCAAACCGTGTACGCCACCGGCGCGGATCGCCTCCAGCGCCTGTTTGACATAAAGCCGCGTGGGCGCCAGCAGAGCCTCGCCCAAAGATCCATCCCCAAACGGGCTGCCATCGGCCCAGTCCAGACCGGATTGCGCCACTACGGCCCGCACTAAGGAATAGCCGTTGGAATGCACACCGTTGCTGGTCAGCCCCAAGACCACGTCACCTTCGACCACGCCATCCGGCAGAGCGGTGCCGCGTTCCATCGCACCCACCGCAAATCCAGCCAGATCAAAATCGCCTTCGCTGTACATGCCGGGCATCTCGGCGGTTTCACCCCCGATCAATGCGCATCCAGAGGCCTCGCAGCCCGCGGCGATCCCATTGATGATGGCTGTCGCCTGATCCAGTTCCAACTTGCCCGTGGCAAAGTAGTCCAGAAAAAACAGCGGCTCGGCCCCTTGGCAGATCAGGTCGTTGACACACATGGCCACCAGATCGATGCCAATCGTGTCGACCAGACCTGTGTCAATCGCGATGCGCAGCTTGGTGCCCACCCCGTCTGTAGCCGCGACCAAAATCGGATCGGTATAGCCTGCCGCCTTAAGATCAAAGAGCCCACCAAAGCCCCCTAGCCCCGCCATAACACCGGACCGGTTTGTCCGCTTGGCCGCGGGTTTAATACGGTCGATCAGCGCATTGCCAGCATCGATATCCACCCCTGCATCGGCATAGGTCAATCCGTTCTTTTTGTCGCTCATGGCAGCCCCCATCACTTGCTTGCGCCTCGCCTACCGCAGACAGTGATTTTCTGCAACGGGCTTTGAGGTCTTGACCCCCTTGGTCGGTCTGATAGCACGGTCAGTGCTGGGGGCCTGTAGCTCAGTTGGTTAGAGCAGTCCGCTCATAACGGATTGGTCGCAGGTTCAAGTCCTGCCGGGCCTACCAGCGGTTTCGAGTTTTTTGAGGATGCGTTTTGGGAAACCTGCGATGGGCTATCGGCCCAGTTCCAAATCCGCCATTAGACCGCCCAACCGCTCACTTTGACCCAGCCGCAATGTACCACCATGACTGCGTGCGATGTCGTTGGTGATGGCCAGACCTAACCCGACACCAGAACCTGCGTTTTGATTGCGCGACGCCTCAAGGCGCGTGAAGGGTTTCACAGCCTCAATCCGGTCTTGGGGTGAAATCCCGGGTCCATCATCCTCAACACGGATCCGAACGGATTTTTCCATGACCCAAACGCTGACTTGGGCCGAGGTGCCATAGCGCAACGCGTTGCCAATCAAATTTTCAACAGCCCGGCGCACGGCCCCTGCCCGCACTGTGATTTGGGTCGTCTCAACAGGCTCCATAAGTTGCACTTTGGCACCGTGCCGCTGCGTATCCTCAACGATCTCGGTCACAAATTCCCCCAGCGCGATGACCTCTTCTTCATCGATGGCATCCGCGCGGGCAAAATTCAAAAATTCGTCCAGCATGCGTTGCATGTCTTCCACATCCCGCAACATGTCAGCGGCAACGCTTTCATCCAGCATCGATAGTTCAAGTCGCAACCGGGTCAAAGGGGTGCGCAGGTCGTGACTGACCCCAGACAGCATTAGCGTGCGCTGCTCGATGTGCCGCTCGATCCGGTTACGCATATCGATAAAGCTGTGCCCCGCTTCACGTACCTCGGTGGCACCAGAGGGCCTATAGGGCACCCGCTGGCCCGTTCCAAATGCCGTGGCCGCACGGGCCAATCGTTTGATCGGGCGCAGTTGGTTGCGCAAAAAGATGATAGCGATCACCGACATGAGGATCGAAATAAAAACCGTTAGAACAAGCAATTGATGCGGGTTGCTTGCGGATATACGGCGGCGGGCAAAACTGACCTCCCACATCCCGTGACGCGAATTCAGCGACACAATCGCCGAACGATTACGCCCCTTTAGATCCACCCCGACCACCTGCAAGGGGCTGGCATGCAAGGCAGAAATCACCGTGATCCCGGTGAAATCATACCAAAGCCGCGCGTCAATAACAGGCGTATCTGTCCTGCGCACACCGAGGCCCAAGGGGGCGCCGACCTGTGTGGCAATGCTCGCGGCCGCTTGGCGATCAGGCGCCTTTTCAATCTCGCCTGCCACATATCCCAATTCAAAGACCATGTTGCGCGTCATCTGTTCGGTCACACCGGAAAAATGCCGTTGCACAAACACAATCGACACCGCAAGCTGCAACACAACTACGGGCAGCAACAGGATCAACGCAGCCCGCCCATAAAGCGACCGCGGCATGTAATTTTTGAGCCACTCAAAATCCATGAGACACCGTAGCGCCGCACAAGATCGGAAGAAACCCACGAATGACCGCACTGGATTTTAATCCCGACATTGGCCTCACTTACCGTTTGGACACCGATCTACGTCGCCTGACGGCCCCAAATCCGTCGCCCATGACGTTTCGCGGCACCAACACCTATCTTTTGGGGCGCAATTACGTGGCCGTAATCGATCCAGGCCCTGATATCGAAAGCCATTTCTTGGCAATTTTGTCTGAACTGGAACCCGGGCAAAGGATTTCGCATATTTTGGTCACCCACAGTCATTTGGACCATTCGCCGCTGGCCGCACGCCTGTCCCAACACACGGGCGCGCAGATCTACGGCTTTGGTCCCTCTGGCGCCGGGCAAAGCGCGATAATGAGAAAGCTGGGAACAGCGGGAAACCTCGGCGGTGGCGAGGGATCGGATCCGAATTTCAAACCAGATGTATTGGTGGCCGATGGGGATATAATCACCGGATCCGACTGGCAGTTGCAAGCCCTGTGGACACCGGGACATTTTGGCAATCATCTGTGTTTTGCGGATCCCAAACGGATGTTTTGCGGCGACCATGTGATGGGATGGGCCACGTCGCTCGTCTCGCCCCCAGATGGGGATTTGACTCAATTCATGGCCTCCAGTGCGCGATTGCAGGACCACCCCGCATCGATCTATTACCCCGGTCACGGCGCGCCAATTGAAAACCCGCAAGAGCGATTGCAATGGCTAATCGACCACCGCCAGACGCGCGAGGCCGAAATCATCAAAGCCCTGCAAGATGGCCCAAAGACCGTTGGCGCTATCACGGCCCAAGTCTATCAAGACACGCCAAAACACTTGCATTCCTTGGCCGCACGTAATGTGTTGGCCCATCTGATCGACCTTGTGCAACGCACCAAAGCCCGCTCTGTTGGCCCATTAAGCGCAGAGGCCGAATTCCAACTTATTGACTAACCCACGCCACAGAAAAAGTTTTTCCAAAAGCCTCTGGACGGCGGTTTTGCCTATTGCTATAGGGCGTTCATGGTCCGGCGTAGCTCAGCGGTAGAGCAGTTGACTGTTAATCAATTGGTCGTAGGTTCGATCCCTACCGCCGGAGCCAATTACCCTAAAGCCTTAGCAAGAAATTGCTGAGGCTTTTGTGTTTCAATCCGATGCCTATTCTACGATGTGGCTAGGCCTGCGGCGCGGTTTGGCCGCGTAACCTTCGCTGCTGGCCAACATCAAATCACATAAGAAGAGAGACAAAGTGTCGGTTTGGGCATCACAAAACCACGTCCTCAACCGCAAAGTCGGCAAGCTGCATGTTTTCAATCACCAGCGTGTCGGTATCGCTAAAGGTTATCCGAAGGTCATCATTATCTTGTGTAGCAAGACCCAAAACATCGGCAAACGCCGCTACCCCGGCCTGTGTCAAATCGATCAAGTCAGTGCCGTCTTCAAAGTCCGTAATACGATCTGTGCCGCCGCCACCGTTTTGTGTGTTGGCAAAGACGAACACGTCTTGCTTGCCATCGCCCGTCCCACCGCTGTCGCCGCCGGTAAGGGTATCATTGCCCCGCCCCCCGTCAAGCCGGTCACGGCCCGCGTTGCCGACCAAAGTGTCATTGCCCAAACCACCGCTCAGATCATCGGAAAAACCACCACCAGACAGCCTGTCAGCACCGGCATCACCATGCAACACATCGCGCCCAAGACCACCGTCCAGAACATCGGCACCCTCGCCGCCTTCCAGCTGGTCATCGCCATTTTCACCAAAGAGGTCATCCTTGCCCTGCCCGCCTTTGAGTATATCGTTACCTTCACCGCCGAGGATTTCATCGTCACCCGCACCGCCTTTTAATGCGTCATCGCCCTCACCACCTTTGATGGTGTCAGCGCCATTACCACCGCGGATCTGGTCATTATCTTCGCCCCCGTAAAGCGCATCTTTGCCTTGGCCCCCTTTGATCATGTCTTCGCCTCGGCCACCGCGAATGACATCATTACCAACACCGCCTTCGATGTGATCCTCACCCGTACCGCCAAAGACTGTGTCATCGCCGACATCACCGTAAAGCCGGTCATTGCCTTCGCCACCATCAATCGTGTCGTCGCCAGAGGCAAAGCTGACAACATCAGGTTCGCCAACAATGGACAGATCAGACGTGCCAATCGCATCTTTGAGGGTCAAAGGATCACTGGGATCAACGATCCAATTGGTGACAAGGTCAGTATTTTCCGACGGATCAAGGACGCCAACAAATGCGGACGCAGCGATCTGGGCCGCATCGCGCGCACCGTCCCAAACCCTGATATCCGCAACCTCACCGTGCATGGTTTTGCTGTCGCGGAATATCCCATCAGCGTCTTGGTCCTGCGCGATCACAACGCGCCCATTCTGCGCCAAACCGCTTGCGCTGGTACTGCCTGAAACGATCAGTTCCCCATCCACATAAAGCGCAATGGCACCTGCATCATATGTCGCAGACAAGCGGTGAATTTCGCCATCAAAGAGCGAGGTTGTCGCCACATCGCTGATCACATTCGTCCCGTTGATCCGCAGACCCAAGCTTCCATCAAAAAGCTCGGTGTAGCCAAATATAAGGAACTCTTCTTGATCGACGGGATTGCCCGCCGCATAGGAAAAGAAGGTTTGGTAAGAGCTGGGGGTTACGGCTGCATTGGCGCGGAAAAGCAGCTCTACGGTGACCGCATCAGAGGGCAGACTGTAACCGTCGAGAACAGCCGCTTGATCCGCCGCAGCGCCTTTGTTGAACGACATGGCCGCTACGTCATCCACATCGCGCTGAGGTTGCTCAAAGTCGCCGTGGATCACATCATCCCCATCACCACCGGACAAAATGTCATCGCCGTGACGGCCTTCGATAAAGTCTGCGCCGTCGCTTAGGCCGCCAAGGATCACGTTGTTGCCACCGTCCCCGCGCAAAATATCATCATCCCAAGAACCCGTTATATTCTCAATGCTGGTGAAGGTGGTTTCATCCAAACCGCTTTCGTTTTCATTATCCGTCCCGAAGAAGGCGCGCCCCGCCTGCATATCCACATCCGCGCTGCCAAGGGTTTCCTCAGGGGTCCAACCGGGGGTCGATTGGCGTTCCTCTGCGGTTTGGTAGGCATCAAAGGACAGGGTATCGGTGCCGGTTCCACCCGAAACCGTGTTGAACCCTTCGGCTGCAAAGATACGGTCGTTGCCCGCGCCGCCCTCGGCAATGTCATTGCCAGAGCCGGTGTAAATCGTGTCGTTCCCGTCAAGGCCCCTCAGGGTGTCGTTGCCGCCCATCCCGATCAAAACGTTGGTCAGATCATCGCCTAAAAAGCTATCTCCAAACCGCGTGCCGCGCAGCTGTTCGATACCTGTCAGGTCGCCATCTGTGAGCGAAGCAACAACCCCAGCGTCCTGATAGGTATAGTCCACTGTGTCGAACCCATCGCCCCCAAAGAAAAAGGAGAATGTCCCGGAAGCGGGGTTTTTTTCGGTCACATAGATCGTGTCGTTGCCCGCATCGCCGTAGTAAAATCCGCCTTGCGCGGAAGTATTGGCAAGATCCAGTGATAGTGTCCAAATCTGGTCATTTCCCTCGCCGCCGTAAAGCGTTTCCAGACCCGCCCCACCGAACAGGATGTCATCGCCTGCATCACCATAAGCGCTGTGGCTAAACACCCCAAAGGGATTGGTCAGGGTCAGGCGGTCGTTGCCATCGCCGCCGCGCAGACGGATAACATCGTGGCCCGTTTGCAGGATGTCATCAAATTTTGAACCCACGATCTGTTCGATTCCACGGGTCGATTTGGTATCAACATCGATGTATTCACCCGTGATAGGATCGCGGCTGTCACCCGGGTTAAAGCCAAGGAAATCAAAGAAGTCATTGTACTGGCCATCAACGTTTTCCCATGCCCGCAAGCTGCCAGAGAAGTTGATGGTGTCAAAGCCTTGCCCTCCGTTGGGCCCATCATCCGCTTCAAAGTTAACAAACCCGTCGTTGTTGATGAAAAGTGTGTCATTGCCCAAACCACCCGTGACCAGAGTGACGCCTTCCCCGGGGTAGAACAGGTCGTTCCCAGCATCCCCATCCATGGAACTGTAGTTTCCGTCGAGGTCGCGATCGAGGCCGATAAATCTGTCATTGCCCCCACCGCCATATAGATAGGTGGGGATCAAAGCGCCGATCAGGGTATCGTCCCCTTCGCTGCCCGTAACCGTATCAATGCCGGTAAACGTGTCCTCACCGACAGACGCGCCAGCGCTGTTGAACTTTTGGACTGTTGAGGTTCCCATATTGATCGTCACGCTGGCTGGCAGAAGTGTAGCGACGTCTTGCTCCAGAAAGCCCATGACGCGGAGGCGGACAAAATCATAGTTCTCTATGATTTCGGTATTCTCAACGCTGCGCCAATTGTAGGCCTGATCGCTCCATTCAAAGGCACGGACACCGCCGTACCACAGTTCATGATCGTTATTGCCACGGTGAACATAGGTGTCGTTGCCAGTCCCACCGATAAAGAGGTTTTCGCCCTCACCGCCATCCACATAGTCATTCCCCGCACCGCCGACCAATTGATCCTTGCCTTGGCCACCGAAAATGATGTCATCGCCGCCAAACCCGTTTATTCGATCAAGGGAGGTGCCGCCTTTGAGAATGTTGTCGGTGTTATCCCCCCAAAACCAGCTTCGTGCATCGCCACCGTTGGTGATATTCTCAATGCTGTCGAAGTTTTCGCTGGTGCCAAAGGGTGTGCGCGAGGGATCATTCAACAGGGACGCTGTGACTTCCCTATCGTTGCGACCACCCCAGCCATAGGTTGCGTAAGTGACGGTGTCATTGCCTGCGCCACCGAAATAATCTTCGCCAACATCACCACCATCCAGCGTGTCGTCGCCATCGCCCCCGTAAAGCTCATCATATCCTGCGCCGCCCGAGATGTAATCGTCACCAGCCAAGCCATATAGCTCGTCGTCTCCATCCCCCCCGAAGACGTAGTTGTTGTTTTCATTGCCGGTAACCGTTTCACCATCGTCGGATTGGGCCGTAAAGAAATCTTCGAAGTCTTCGATGTCAAAGCTTTGGTCTGTAAAGATCACTTTCTCG
Source organism: Algirhabdus cladophorae (assembly GCF_044772865.1). Taxonomy (GTDB): domain Bacteria; phylum Pseudomonadota; class Alphaproteobacteria; order Rhodobacterales; family Rhodobacteraceae; genus Algirhabdus; species Algirhabdus cladophorae. Next base: position 1,459,126 of record NZ_CP173029.1, on the reverse strand, counting down.
ATGTTGAGCAAGCGATCTGTGCCTTGGTTCCCACCGGTTCCGTCCCGCTGTGACACGGTCAGCGCCCCATTGGTCCCGTAGGAAAACCGGAAATCGCGGAATTCGCCAAAGAAAACAGCCCCGTCAAATCCTTCGCCGCCATCGATCACATCATCGCCGCGCCCCCCGATCAGCAAATCATCGCCAAGGCCACCGTTCAGCGTGTCATCCCCCAGACCGCCGGAAACCAAATCTTCACCGTCCATCGCATTCAGTTCGGTGCCAGCGTCCTCAGGCGGCGGATTGTCATCATCACCGATCACAAGATTGCCGTTGTTATCAGCGGGACCATTCACCGCCCCCAACAGATCCGTGCCAATCACCTCATCAGCAAGGTCTTGGATCAAACCTATCAAAGGATCGAATACATCTTCGTCCAGTTTTTTAATCAGCCCGTCAAAGGGTCCTTCAAAGTCGGAAAAGATGTTAAGGCTTGGTAAATTGCCCAAGCCAACAGCATCAAGGATCCCTTGAAACAAACCAGCAATCCCAAGGGCATCAATGATCGGATTGACCACAAGGCCCACAGTGTTGTTGTAGATAAAGTCGATGGCGTCCAAGGCCCATTCAACTGGGGCCAAAACGTCTTGCAACACACCCAAGGGACCACTGAGGAAATTCACCTTCGACAGCACGGTGCTGATGCTGTTCATGGCGTTGACGATCAGTTGCGCGGGCGCTTTGACCCCCGCAAGGGCCGAGCTAACGGCCGCTTTGGCACTGTCAATTTTGTTGATGATTGCAATCGTATCGACGTAGCCTGCGTTGATACCAGCCACAGTGTTGTTGGCCCCTGCAATAGCACCCGAAAACAGATCAAGATCATCCATCTCATAGGTGTTTTCGACCACATCCACTGCATCCGCCAGCCCCGCCTCAATCGACGCAATTTCGCGGATGGACTGATCAATCAGCAGCAACTCGCCTTCCAAAAGGGCCTTTTCTGCCTTTACAAGGTTTAGATACGGCGAGAACTTGCTGTCGGCTTTGCCAGCGGCCTCTTTGACGTCTTCCGCCCGCGCTTCGACCTTCTTGATCGCAGTTTTCAAGCCCTTAGTAATGCTGCCAACGGGACCGCTCAGCTTTGACACCAGTTTGAGCGCCAGTTCCAAACCATCGGCCACTTTCCTAAGCGCTTCTGCGTCTGTGTCGATCTTTTTGAGGGCTTCCAGTGCATCTTGGGTCACATCCAAAACGCTAATGGCGCTGGACACGGCACTGCGCGTGGACGCCAATGCGCCACTGATCTGGTTAAGGTTACTTTGGTACGTCAGAACTTGGCTGGTCATAAACGGCTCCCGTTCGTCGAAATAATTAAATGCAAGCTGTGAGTTTGAATAGATTAGGACGCAGGCTAATGGTTAACGTAGCGTCAAACAACTGGGGTGATCACCCCAATCTGACAGCTAAGCCCAATCGCCCCATTTGGCCCATGGGTTGAACCGCGCAAACGCGTTTCCTGTGCCAAGCGACTTGATCGAAATCAAAAACCTGCCAAGATATTACCAAAGGGAGGATTACAATGACTAAAGTTTCTATGACGATCAACGGTGCGCCGGTCTCGGCGGACGTTGATGGCCAAACACTGCTGGTTGAATTCTTGCGCGAAGATCAACGGCTTACAGGAACCCACGTGGGCTGCGACACCAGTCAGTGCGGCGCCTGTGTTGTGCATGTTGACGGCAAACCCGTGAAATCCTGCACGATGTTTGCCGCCGAAGCCGACGGCAGTGAGGTCGCAACCATCGAAGGTCAGGCCAATGCAGATGGATCGCTGAATGTGATCCAGCAGGCGTTTCAAGACCATCACGGTCTACAATGCGGATTTTGCACGCCCGGCATGGTGATGTCGACGGCCGCGCTACTCAAGGACAATCCAAAACCAACCGTGTCAGAGGTGCGAGAGTATCTCGAGGGCAATATTTGCCGCTGCACGGGCTACCACAACATCGTCAAGGCAATCATGGCCGCATCCGGACAGGATGTCAGCGCCATCGCCGCCGAATAAGACAGATTTTAGGGAGGATTCAGAATGCCAAAAGATAGTGGAATTGGCGCCGCAACTCTGCGCCGCGAAGACGTTCGTTTTTTGACCGGTTCGGGTCAATATAGCGATGACATTAACACCTATGGTCAAGCCGCCGCTGTATTCGCGCGCTCGACCGTGGCCAATGGTGTGATCAAAAGCATCGACACAACAGCCGCCGCCGCCATGCCCGGCGTGTTGGCGATTTTCACCGGTGAAGACTTTGCCGAAGTGGGTGGAAACCCTGCAGGCTGGCTGATCAATTCGCGCGATGGCGAACCGATGAAAGAACCCAAGCGCCCGGTGCTGGCCCACGGCAAAGTCCGCCATGTGGGCGACGCCTATGCCGCTGTGATCGCCGAAACCGTCGAACAGGCCCGCAACGCCGTCGAGGCGATCGAGGCTGACATTGACGAATTGCCCGCCATTATTGACATGAAAGCAGCCCTCGCTGGCAGCGATTTTGTGCATGATGAGATTGGCACCAACCAGTGTTTCGATTGGGGCTGGATCGAAGACAACCGCGAGGCCACTGATGCCGCAATTAAAGGCGCGCATCACGTCACCACGTTGGAACTGGTCAACAACCGACTGGTGCCCAACGCGATGGAACCACGCTGTTCCATGGCGCAATATAACCGTGCCAACGACGAATACACGTTGCACACAACGTCGCAAAACCCGCACCTGACGCGACTGTTGATTTCGGCCTTTGTTCTGGGCATTCCCGAGAACAAACTGACTGTGATCGCCCCTGATGTGGGTGGCGGATTTGGATCAAAGATCTATCACTACGGCGAGGAAGCACTGGTACTGGCCGCAGCCAAACGGTTGAACCGTCCAGTCAAATGGACCGCAGACCGGACTGAGGCCTTCCTCACGGACGCCCATGGCCGCGACCACGTGACCAAGATCGAATTGGCACTGGATGCAGAGGGCAATTTCCTAGCCTTCCGCACCGAAACCCATGCCAACGTGGGCGCGTATTTGTCAAACTTCTCGACCGCCACACCCACCTTCCTGCATGGGACGTTGATGGCAGGCAACTATACGGTGCCCAACGTGTATGTGAACGTCAAAGCCGTGTTCACCAACACAGCGCCCGTTGACGCCTATCGCGGCGCGGGCCGTCCTGAGGCCACCTATTCCATCGAACGGGTCATCGACAAAGCCGCCCGCGAATTGGGTATGGATCCGATTGCCTTGCGCCGTCAGAACTTTGTCAAACCCGATCAATATCCCTTCGCCTCGGCCGCCGGTCTTGAATACGACAGCGGCAACTACGACGCGCTGATGGACAAAATGGAAGAGGTCGCCGATGTGGCGGGCTTTGCTGCACGTCGCCAAGCCTCCGAGGCCAAAGGCCTGCTGCGCGGCTTTGGCGTAAACGCCTATATCGAGGCCTGCGGTATCGCACCATCGAACCTGGTCGGCGTCTTGGGATCCCGCGTGGGCCTTTATGATGCGGCCACTGTACGCGTCAACGCAACGGGCAACCTGTCGGTAATGGTTGGTGCACACAGCCACGGCCAAGGGCACGAAACCGCCTTCCCGCAAGTGGTGGCCGAAATGCTAGGCATCGACGAGGCCAGCATCGACATCGTCCACGGCGATACCTCCAAAATTCCGTTTGGGATGGGAACCTATGGCTCACGATCCTTGGCGGTTTGCGGGTCTGCCGTTGTGCGCGCCACAGAAAAGATCATTAACAAAGCCAAAAAGATCGCGGCCCATATGTTGGAAGCCTCTGACAGCGATATCGAGCTGAAGGATGGCGTGTTTTCAGTGGCAGGCACCGATAAATCAGTGACCTTCGGCGAGGTCGCCCTCAAGGCATATATCCCGCATGAATACCCGCTGGAAAACATCGAACCCGGCCTAGAAGAAACGGCGTTTTATGATCCTGCCAACTTCACTTACCCCTCTGGCGCCTATTGTTGCGAGGTCGAAGTGGACCCGGACACTGGCAAAGTCACCGTGGATCGGTTCACGGCCGTTGATGATTTTGGCAATGTTATCAATCCGATGATTGTAACAGGTCAGGTGCACGGCGGTCTGGGCCAAGGCATCGGTCAAGCGCTGTTGGAAAACACCGCCTATGATGAAAACGGTCAATTGCTCAGCGCGTCTTACATGGATTACACCATGCCGCGCGCCGATGATCTGCCGTTTTATGTGGTTGATCACAGTCAAGGCAACCCCTGCACCCATAACCCGCTGGGTGTCAAAGGCTGCGGCGAGGCTGGTGCAATCGGATCACCGCCTACGGTGGTCAACGCTGTGATTGATGCCATGCAATCGGGCGGCAAAAACGTCACCCACATCGATATGCCTGTGACCCCGCACCGCGTGTGGTCAGCCATGCAGAACGCTTGAAAGGAAAAAGCACATGTACGCATTTGACATAGAGCGGCCCACAACAATCGCTGACGCAGCCTCCGCCTTAGGTGGTGAAGCGCAAGCCTTGGGCGGTGGCCAGACCCTGATTCCCACCCTCAAAGCCCGGCTCGCCAGCCCGGAAAAACTGGTCTCGCTCAGCGCAATTGCCGAGATGAAGGGGATCTGCGTTGATGATAACGGCCAGTTGCATATTGGCGGGGCAACGGTTCACGCCGATGTGGCCGCCGACGGCACCTATGCAGGCCTGTCAGGTCTTGCAGGTCAGATCGGCGATCCGGCTGTACGCAGTCGGGGCACTATTGGCGGATCCATTGCCAACAATGACCCATCCGCCTGTTATCCGGCAGCGGCTTTGGGATCGGCGGCGACAATCGTTACCAACAGCCGCGAAATCGCCGCTGATGATTTCTTTCAAGGCATGTTTGAAACAGCTTTGGACGAAGGCGAGATTGTAATTGGCGTGAAATTCCCGATACCGGAAAAGTCGAACTACCAAAAGTTCGTCCAACCGGCATCGCGTTTCGCATTGGTTGGGGTGTTTGTGGCCAAATACGCCGATGGCGTTCGCGTCGCGGTTACCGGGGCCTCAAACGACGGCGTCTTTCGCTGGACCGAGGCAGAAGCGGCCTTAACCGCAAACTTTGACGCCTCTGCCTTGGACGGGCTCAGCGTGCCTTCGGACGACCTGATCGCTGATTTGCACGGCTCGCCAGAATATCGCGCCCATTTGGTCAAGGTCATGACAGGCCGCGCAGTCACCGCTGCTGCCTGATCTGGCCACACAAAAAACAAAGGGCCCCGTGCAATGCATGGGGCCTTTTTGCATCCAGACTTTGGGGAAATGGTGCACCCAATAGGATTCGAACCTATGGCCTCTGCCTTCGGAGGGCAGCGCTCTATCCAGCTGAGCTATGGGTGCCTGACCGCCTTCTTAGCGCCAGCCGTCCTGCCCTGCAACGCCCAAGTTTAGGCAAAAAGATCGTTGCAGAGCTCAAGCGCATCGACCAATGCATCGACCTCGGCTTTGGTGTTATACATGGCAAAACTGGCGCGACAGGTGGCCGGAACCCCCATGTGTTCCATCAAAGGCTGCGCACAGTGATGTCCCGCACGCACCGCCACACCTTTTTTGTCCAAAACCGTTGAAATATCATGGGCATGGGCCGCACCGTTCAGCGTGAAAGAAAATATCGCCGCTTTGGTCGCAGACTGGCCCTGCACATTCAGCCAATTCAACCCATCCAGCCGACTGCGCGCATAGTCCCGCAGTGTGTTTTCGTGGGCCGCGATGTTTTCCATCCCTAAACCCATCATATATTCCAGCGCCACACCTAAACCGATCATCTGCACGATCCCCGGAGTGCCGGCCTCAAACTTCATCGGCGGGTCGTTATAGGTCACAGCCTCTTTCGTGACGTCGCGGATCATATCGCCACCACCGAGGAACGGACGCATTTCCGCCATACGCTCGGGCTTGACATAAATCGCCCCCGAGCCTGACGGACCATAAAGCTTGTGACCCGTAATCGCATAAAAATCAGCGTCTAGATCCGTTACATCCACAGGCATGTGCACAGCCGCTTGGGATCCATCAACCAGCACAGGCACGCCCTTGGCATGGGCTGCCTTAATGATGGTTTTTACATCAATAACGGTACCTAATACGTTGGAAAGATGCGTGATTGCGACCAATTTGGTACGCGGGGTAATCGCATCGATGATTTTTTGCGGGTCCAGATCACCCACAGTATCCACATCTACCCATTTCAAATTCACGCCTTGGCGTTCGCGTAGAAAATGCCACGGCACGATGTTGGCGTGATGTTCCATCACAGACAGAACGATCTCGTCGCCGGCCTCCATGCGGGGCATCGCCCACCCGTAAGCCACCATATTGATGCCTTCCGTGGTGCCTGAATTCATCACGATATCGTCTTCGGACGCCGCACCCAAGAACTTGGCGATGATGCCGCGTGTTGCCTCGTATTGATCCGTGGCGATGTTGCTGAGGTAATGCAAACCACGGTGTACATTGGCATATTCGTTAGAATAGACGCGGTTGATCGCATCGATCACCACCTGCGGTTTTTGCGCCGAGGCGCCGTTGTCCAGATAGACCAACGGCTTGTTATTCACTGTGCGCGACAGGATCGGAAAGTCAGCCCTTACGGCATTAACATCAAACATTTGCGAACCCTCCTGTGGATCCAACTCCGATGAGCGACAGAAAAACGGCCATCCCCAGAAGGATCGCCCCAACGGTCAAGCCCAGCATCATAGCGGCCTTGCCGATGGAATTAAGCCGATGCAAAACGTCGATGAACACGATCATGCACCAGATCATGTAAAGGCCAAAGACGATCAACAACAGCACGGCCAAAGACGGGATGACAATGGCAATCACCAATACGCCCATTTGCCCTGCCAACCACACGGCCTGCAGCCAAGTCATCAGCAAAATCGTCTCATCCAAACTGCCTTGACCGTCCAACGCACGTCCCATCCAGAACAATGCAAAGATCGATATAACCAAGGCGCCAAACTGGATCAGCGCCAGAATCCACGGACTGGGAACAGTAATCCCTTCCATACCTTCTATCTGCGTGGGTGAAATAACTTCACCAGTGCCACTAATCAAAGCACCAATGATCACCACGAGGATCGCCATAGGCCAAAGCGCCTCACGCGGGATCCCAAGGGCCAGCAACGTATTGGCCCCCTCACGTGGGTCGCGCAGGGTTTGGTTCAAAAGAAATGTAAATTGCGATATCATTTAGCAGACACCTGTTCGCTAGAATTAGGCCATTCGGCGGCCCGCCAGCCCACGATCCAAAAGGTCACAAAGGCAATCGCCCACAGTGCCCCCACAAGGTTCAGCGCAGGACTGGCCCCGATGAACCCTGCAACCAAGCCATTGAGCAGCATCATCGGTGTCGCAGCCAGCAAGGCCCAGAACAGAGTGATCCGGGCGCTAAACCAAGTGCCTTTGCCGCCGATCACTTTGCCGATCAACCGCGCAAGGGCAGCGATACCGTAAAACATCAACGGCCACAGCATCATCCAGGCCAGAAACTCGTAAGTCATGGCACGCTCTAATGAGCCGCCCTCAATGTGGTTTTGTCGGGCAAGCCGAGGCAACTGCGCGAAAAACGTCACCAAACACGCGCCCATCAGGATCGCCAAAGCGCGATCCTCCCGTTGTCCCATAGACAACAGACGCTGCACCACCGCCCGAGGGCGGCGATACATTTGTACGATATCCGTCGTGACTGGCATCAGGAACGGTGGCGTTGCAGCCAGCCCTCCAATCGGGTGAGCAGGTTGTCCGCCACGGCCTCGCTGTCGATCTCATCAATCGCTTCGGCCAGAAATGCCAAGACCAAAAGATCCTGCGCATCAGCAGTTGGAACACCCCGCGAGCGCAGATAGAACAAAGCATCCTCGTCAATCGCACCGGAGGTCGAGCCGTGTGAACAGGCCACGTCATCGGCGTAGATTTCCAGCTCTGGCTTGGCCAAAAACTGACTATCATCGTCCAGCAGCAAAGACTGGCTGATCTGATAGCCGTCTGTTTTTTGCGCGTCGGCTTTGACCAAAATCTTGCCTTGGAACACGCCTGTGGCCCCGTTGCGCAGGACTTTCTTGAACACCTGACGGCTTTCGCAATTGACCGCATCATGGGTCACGAACACCGTGTCATCGTGATGAAAGCTATCCCCATCCCCAACGGCGGCCCCTGCCACATGGGCAATCGCATCATCGCCGGTCAGTTCCAGCACGCAATCATTGCGGGTCATCGTACCATTCACGGTCAACGTGAACGATTTGAAGGTGCTTTCGGTGCCCAAACGAGCAAAACAATGGGTGGCCGCCTGACGATCATGATCACGGCCCTGCGCGCGGGCATGATGAAACACACCCGTATCCGCGACATCCACTTCAAGAACCGTGTTACACCGCGCCGCCACAGCGCCATTTTCCAGCAAAGTGACTGACGCGCCCGCATCCACTTTGACCACCGAATGGATCATCGCGTCCGATGTGTCGGACACATGGCGGTAAATCAGGTTGATCGGCTTGGTCACTTGGCCAGTTACGTGGATCACCACGCCTTGGGTCGCATAGGCCGTGTTCAAGGCCGCCAAAGGCCGCTCCACTGGGGTTTGCCCGTTGGTTTCCAACACGCCGTAAAGATCTTTCACCCAATGGATGTCCGCATCGCAGCAGTCCTGCAGCAACTCGATTGTTGCGCCTTCGACAGCCAGATCATCGGAGGCCGCTGCATCAAACACACCATCAACGAACACCAGCTTAAGCCGGTCAATATCGTCAAACAAAGGCGCTTCGTCGGAGACAAGCGCATCCGCAGGCGTTGCATGCGCCGCCACCAGCATCGCCGGATCGGTATATTTCCAATATTCGTCGCGCTTGCTGGGCAAGCCCATTTGCATCAAACGCGATCCGGCATCCTTCCGGGCCGCCGCAGACCATCCCGTGGCCTCGACAGTGCCCAAAGCCGCCAGACGTGTGTCCAGCGCCGTTTTCTTGACCTCAGCCAATCCCATTACGCAACCTCTGCCAAAATGCCGGCATAACCGTTGTTTTCAACTTCCAAAGCCAACTCAGGACCACCGGATTTGATGATCTTGCCATCCGCCATGATGTGAACAACGTCCGGTTTGATATGGTCCAACAGGCGTTGGTAGTGCGTGATCACAAGGAACGTCCGTCCTTCATCACGTAGTGCGTTTACCCCTTGGCTGACAAGTTTCATCGCATCCACGTCAAGTCCCGAGTCGGTCTCGTCCAGAATACACATCTTGGGCTCAAGCATTGCCATTTGCAGGATCTCGTTGCGCTTTTTCTCGCCACCGGAAAAACCGACGTTTACAGGGCGTTTGAGCATATCTGCGTCAATCTTCAGATCCTTAGCCTTGGCCCGCACCACTTTGAGAAACTCAGCAGCACTCAGTTCGTCTTCGCCACGGGCTTTGCGTTGGGCGTTCACCGCTGTGCGCAAGAATGTCATGTTGCCGACGCCCGGGATTTCCACAGGGTATTGAAACGCCAAAAACAGACCGGCTGCGGCGCGTTCTTCCGGTTCGAGATCCAAGATATCCTCGCCTTGCAGCGATGCACTCCCTTGGGTGACTTCATAGCCGTCTTTGCCGGACAAAACGTAGGACAGGGTCGATTTACCCGACCCGTTTGGGCCCATAATCGCATGCACTTTGCCTGCTTCCAGCGACAGATTAACACCTTTGAGGATTTGCTTGTCTTCCTCTTCAAGTTTGACGTGTAAGTCTTTGATTTCCAGCATATTCATCCTTGTCACCCTAGCGAGGCCTTTGCAGTAGATTTATGATAGTTAGCAGATCCCGTCGCGGGATCGTCGTTGGTTCAATGTCAAAACGCGCCATGCGCCCTTGAATTTCAGTTGGTTTCACAAAGTCTTCGACACTGTGATAGATGGTGCGCCGACGGTAATCGTCAAAGTACACCGTGATTGGTTTTTCGGTCATATAAAGACAGGCCAATAGGCATCCGGCACGAAACCTGCCGTCGACCAACACCACATCTGGCTGCACGAAATCGGGCTCGGTCCAGACCTCAAGCGGATAGGATGCAAACTTTCGCCATTTTTTGGTGTTGTCGGGCATTGCCCATTCACGCGTCTTGCCCGTGTCTTGTCGGACGATACGCAGGTCGGCCTTTGCTGGATGGGCGGCAAACCATGCCTCCATCTTGTCAGCCCATGCTGCGTCATTTTCCACACTGAACACAGTTTTTCCAGCCATCTCGCCGGCCATAACCGTGCTGCCGCCGCTGCCATACTCCAGTATAACGTCAGCCGCCTCATAGGCGCTGCGCAACCAATCGGCCTCGGCGGCTGGCATGGTCAAATGCGGGCGTTCTAACATCTGGGTGGCCACATCTTTCATGCGGCACCCATTTGTTCAAAAATTGGGTTTACAGAAGGGCTGCCAACATCGGCGCTTGCGTTCCAAAGTCCGCAATCATCGCGCCGTTGCCAAAATACGCGGCCCCGGCCCCGGTTGCAAAGGCCATCTGGCGTTTGCCGGTCGATAGATTGAACAAAATGCACGCAAAAAGTCCGAATATCACGGGCACGACAACTTTGGCTGGTAGCGCTTGCAGCAATGCCTCGGCGTCTGGCCAGCGTTGCAACAGCAACTCGCTGATCATTGGCCCCAATAACCCGCCCATTACCACGCAGACAATCCCAAGACCCAAAGCCAAGGGGATCAACACGACGTCCTTTTTGGATTTTGGTGGCTTGGTTTTGGCCACAGCCATTTGCACTTCGCGTTCTGACACCAGAACACCGTCGGGGCGCATAGCTTTGCCCGATTGAATTCGACCAACCCGTTGTTGAAACGTTTGCGCATTCTGCGCGTTGCGATCCTGTGCCATTGCTAAGAAGACCTTTTCCTACATCCCGTAGGTTGTGTCCTTCATCAGTTTGCACTTTTAAGGGCTGAAATGTGTCAGAAACCTGTCTCATTGAGCGGCCTCCAAAACAGGGGCCAGCATCTCGGGTGGTAGGCTGGAAATATATTGCCGCGCCAACTTGGGTTTTACCAAGCCACGGTTTTCCAATTCTTCCAGCAACATCAGTACCATATCGTGGGAATACCAGACGCCTGCCGCCATCAGACACAGACGTTTCAGCGCCTCATCGGACCACGTGTCTATTTCTTCCAGCGAGCGAATGTAGACCGCATCGCCATCGATCAATTGGGACTTTGCCCGTGTCGGATGCAGACGATCGCGGTATTTCGAGCGCAACCCAACCTTGGCCATGGGCAAGAAACGGTGCAATTTGAAGCCCTGTGCGCGCAACTGGTTATCCAGATCGCCCATAGTCGGCTCACCCTCATAAAGCTGGTAATACCGCAGTTCGACTACGATCGCCTGTGCCTTGGACAACTTAGCAGCACCGCCTTTGATGACATCCAATTCACCGCCCTGAACATCACACTTGAGCAGATCAATCTGCGGCACCTGATCAAGACCATCCAGAGAGGACAGCGTGACGGGATGTTTGGTTTCTGTCGGCAAAAGCCGTTTGAACCGCCGCAAATAATTCAAAGACGCCGCGCGCAATGGAAAGAGCGAGCCCATACCGGACGACTTATAAAGATGCAGTGTCCCTTCCCCATCAGCGCCAACTGCTGCATTGATAAAGGTCGCGTTGTCCGGCGCTGATTTCACCAATTCTTTGTAGGCCTCCTGCTGAGGTTCAAAGCCCACCAGTTCGGTCTGACCCGTGGCCACCAACGGTTTGTAAGGCGGATCATACAACGGGTTGGCCCCCACATCGACAATGCGAATGGGGCGGGCCAGTTCAAGACCCCGAGCCAAAGCCATGATCCGCTTGCGCGACATCAGCCGACCGATCCTTCCAGTGAAATTGCGACCAAGGCTTGCGCTTCCATGGCAAACTCCATTGGCAAGGCTTGTAAGACCTCTTTGCAGAAACCGTTCACAACCAACGCCACAGCTTCTTCTTCGTCCATGCCGCGTTGGCGGCAATAAAACAGCTGTTCGTCATCTACTTTGGACGTTGTCGCCTCGTGTTCCACCCGCGAAGAGTTATTTTTGACCTCAATATAGGGCACTGTGTGCGCCCCACATTTGTCACCGATCAACAGGCTGTCGCATTGGGTATAATTGCGTCCGTTCTTGGCCTTTGGATGCATTGAAACAAGGCCGCGATAGGTGTTCTGCGCCTTGCCGGCACTGATCCCTTTAGACACGATCCGCGACTTGGCGTTCTTGCCCAAATGTACCATTTTGGTACCAGTGTCGGCCTGCTGCATGTTGTTAGCAATGGCGATCGAATAGAACTCGCCCTGTGTGTCGTCGCCACGCAAAATGCAGCTTGGATACTTCCATGTCACAGCCGAGCCTGTCTCAACCTGTGTCCACATCACTTTGGCCCGATCCCCGCGGCAATCCGCACGTTTCGTCACAAAGTTATAGATGCCGCCCTTGCCGTTCTCATCGCCCGGATACCAGTTTTGAACGGTGGAATATTTCACCTCTGCATCTTCTTCGATGATGATCTCCACCACAGCGGCATGCAATTGCGCCGTGTCACGCTGGGGCGCTGTGCAGCCTTCCAAATAGGACACATACGAGCCCTTGTCAGCGATGATCAGTGTCCGCTCAAACTGGCCAGTATTTTCGGCATTGATGCGGAAATAGGTGCTCAGCTCCATCGGGCAGCGCACACCGGGGGGCACATACACAAACGAACCATCGGAAAACACAGCCGAATTCAAAGTCGCATAGTAGTTGTCGGTCACTGGTACAACAGTGCCTAAATACTTTTTGACCAACTCAGGATGATCGCGGATCGCCTCGGAAATCGAACAAAAGATCACGCCCGCTGCCTTCAATTCCTTTTGGAAGGTCGTGCCCACAGACACACTGTCAAACACCGCATCTACGGCGACTTTGCGTTCTTCCTCTGGGGCTTCGACACCGGCCAGCAGGGCCTGTTCCTTTAGCGGAATGCCAAGCTTGTCGTAGGTTGCCAGCAGCTTTGGGTCGACTTCGTCCAGTGACTTTGGCTTGACCTCCATGCTTTTGGGACGGGCATAATAGTAGATGTCCTGAAAATCGATCTCTGGGTAACTGACCATGGCCCAGTTCGGCTCGGTCATTTTCTCCCAACGCTGAAACGCGGCCAGACGCCATTCGGTCATCCACTCAGGCTCATCGTTTTTGCTGGAAATCAGTTTCACGATATCGGGGTTCACACCTTTTGGCGCATACTCCATCTCGATCTCGGTTTCCCAACCGTACTTATACTTGCCCGAAAGCTGGCGCACAGCATCCACTGTGTCCTGATCCACGCCGTCTTTTACTTCTGTGTCCAGTGCGGTCATTTTCGGTGTCCTTTCCGATGGGCTCGCAGCCTCAGTAGTCTAGTGTTCATGCCGCTTTGAGGCGGTGTTTTTCATAGGCTTGTGACCATGCGTCCACAAACCGTTCAATTTCGTCTTTGGTGGTGCGCGGCCCCAACGAGACGCGCAACGCACAAGAGGCATCTAAAGCATCCGCCCCCATGGCCCGCAAAACCCCACTTGGTTTGACTTTCCCGCTGGAGCAAGCCGATCCAGCCGAAACAGCAAAGCCCGCCAAATCCATCAGCATCACTTGCGTCTCGCCTTTCCAACCCCGCGCCACAAAGCAGCTTGTATTAGGTAACCGAGACGCCCCTTTACCATAGAAGATAGGGGGGTGCGGCAGCGCCTCAAGACCCTCTTCAAGCAAATCACGCAACTGCGCCGTTTTTTCCCACTCGCCCTCAGACAGCGCCTGTGTTGCGGCTGTCGCAGCCGCCCCAAATCCAGCAATACCAATCACATTTTCGGTGCCCGAGCGGCGGCCCATTTCCTGTCCCCCGCCCTTAATCTGCGCCTCTACATCCGTGCCTTGCTTGATCACCAAGGCACCCACACCTTTGGGGCCACCGATTTTATGGGCAGACACCATTGCGGCAGTGACACCCGACCAATCAAAGGCCACCGGAATTTTTCCAAACCCTTGGGTCATATCCGACAGAGCCAGTCGGTTGGGCAATGCCTGGACGACACCAGTTTCTGAATTGGCCAGTTGTAGCGTGCTCTGCGCGGGATCACTGACCGCAACCGTACCATCCGACGTCACCGGCAAATCACCCGACGTCCACGCCAAAACCGCATCATGTTCAATTGGCGCTGAGGCCAGTGCCCGCCCGCCCAAAGCCAAGGCCGCACTTTCTGTGGCCGACGAGGTGAAAATCACATCGGCCCCATTGGCCCCCATGGCTAGCGTAATTTGTTGGCGGGCTGTTTCGACGATGCGTTTGGCCCCGCGGCCTTCGGCATGTACCGAAGACGGGTTGCCCACACTGTCCATCGCCTTCAGCATGGCCTCCCGTGCAGCCGGTACCAAAGCCGTAGTCGCGTTGTGATCCAAATAGACCCGCGTCATTATTCGTCGACCACTTCAAAAAGGGATGGTACCGCCGGACAAGGAGCCAAATCGTTCGAAATCACATCCGACAAACGCGTTTGATGTAGGAATACATAGACCTGAGCCGACAATCCCTCCCAAAGACGGTTGGTCAAAGATTGAGCGCGGCTGCCCGAGGAGCCGCCCGATGCGCCAGCGCCAGTGTAAAGCGCGCTCACTGTTTCGTCGACTGCTGTCAGAATATCCACCACTCGGATTTCAGACGCCGGACGCGCCAATTGATAGCCGCCCCCCGGTCCGCGCACGGATTTCACCAGTTCTGCCCGGCGCAGTTTGACAAAAAGCTGTTCGAGGTAGGGTAGCGAGATATCTTGGCGCTTGGAAATTTCGCCCAAGGACACAAGAGTAGCTTCATTTTGGATCGCCAGATCGGCCAAAGCCACCATCGCATACCGACCTTTTGTACTTAGCTTCATTCGGTGGCCCCCAGTAAAACTGCATTTGGATTGACGAAACCGTGCAATCAGCATAACGAAACCAGACCGTTTCACTGCCTGGCGCAGTATTGAATTAGAACAGTTCTAAGGTCTCTGAGGGATTTCGTCAAGAATAGCTTGGGCCAAAAGAACCAAAAACAACACAGGGACCAATATGCCCGAAGTAATTTTTCCTGGCCCCGAAGGGCGGCTGGAAGGCCGATATCACCCGCAAAAAGAAAAAGACGCGCCTATTGCGATTCTGTTGCATCCGCATCCGCAGTTTGGTGGCACGATGAACAACCGCGTTGTTTATAACATGCATTACGCGTTTTATAACATGGGGTTTACAGTTTTGCGGTTCAACTTCCGCGGCGTGGGACGTTCGCAAGGCGAATACGACCAAGGCATTGGCGAGCTATCGGATGCGGCCTCGGCCCTCGACTATTTGCAATCCATGAACAACAATTCAAAACATTGCTGGGTTGCTGGGTTTTCGTTTGGCGCCTGGATCGGCATGCAATTGCTGATGCGCCGTCCGGAAATCACCGGGTTTATCTCGGTCAGCCCCCCTGCAAATATGTATGATTTCAGTTTTCTGGCGCCTTGCCCGTCTTCTGGTTTGATCATTAACGGGACAAACGACCGCGTAGCCCCACCCCAAGACACGGTGAATTTGGTGTCCAAACTGCACGAGCAAAAGGGCATCACTATCACCCATCAGGAAATCGATGGCGCAGGTCACTTCTTTGAAGAGCCACACATGGATACCATGCTGGACAATGTCACCGGCTACGTGAAACGCCGCCTCACCGAAAATACACGGTAAGCCAGATGAGCCTTACAGAAGATCTTGCAGACGAACTGGCGCTCAAAGCTTTGGCCGCAGCTGAAAAAGAAGATTCAACACAAGTTGTTGATCAGATTGCAGAAATTTTGGGGGCCAGCTCGCAAACACTGCAAGAGGCCTTTTTGACAGCTGTACGCGTGCGTCGTGCAGAAGCACGGGCGCGCAGCGTTCTTGCCCAGCATGGTATCACTTAAGCCTGATCCATAAGGGGATCTTGGCTGTTGGCAGCGTCATCAGCTTAGGCCGCATACATTAGATCCTAGGCGCGAAGCAGAATTTCGGGGGGCTCGCCTTCCGAAACCACAGCATGGGTTTCTTCATCAAAATGGTTTGAGTCCGAGGCCTGCTGAGGCAGATTGAACCGGTTGATTAACTCACGCAATTCAAACGCAGTGGCCGCAAGGTCTGGCACCATTTGGGTTACCACGGAAAGATCTTCCATGCCCTTGGCATTGATGCGGTTTACGTCACCGACGGCACAATTCATCTGCGTAAGATCCTGTGCCTGCATGGACGTCTGCGCGTAAATCTTTTCGATTAAAGCGCGTGCATCAGAAGAGGCATCGACGATCCCACTCAGAGACTGGCCCGTTTCAGCCACCAGTTTGACCCCCTCAGACACATGCACCGTACTGCTTTTGATCAAGGAATTCACGTTGCTGGCCGCAGTGGCAGTGTTTTGAGCAAGAATGCGGACCTCAGAGGCCACAACAGAAAACCCGCGTCCACTTTCACCAGCGCGTGCAGCTTCCACAGCGGCGTTCAGGGCCAACATGTTTGTTTGGAACGCAATGTCTTCGATGACAGTGATAATTTTGGATATTTCCGAAGACGAACGTTCAATTTTCTGCATAGCTTCAATGGCTTGGGTAACAACGTCCCCGCCTTGTTGGGCTGTATTTTGGGCCGACTTGGCCTTTTCAACTGCCGTCTGTGCATCTTCAACAGTGGTCTGAGCTGAGGCCACAAGATGCTCCACCGTATGGGTAGATTGTTTTATCTTGGTGTCGTTTTGTGCTGAGACATTCGTCAATGAGTGCGTGGCTTGTTCCAACTCCGAGGAATTGCTGTGCAAATCTCCCGCCGCATCAGTGGTTTTTTCCAGGACCGCTTTGAGACGATCCACAACATAATTGAAATCATTGCCAAGGTCCTGGAACTCGGCACTTAGCTCGTCTTCAATTTTGCAATCCAAATTGTCTTTTGCAAGTTTTGCCAAGCCTGACCGAAGACTCGACACTCCGATGATCAATTGTTGCGCTGCCTTGTCGGCCTCTGCTTGCGCTTTTTGTGAGGTCATGGCGGCCTCCAAGGCCTTGGATTTTTCACTTTCAACTTGCTGGCTGAGTTTTTGGCGATGCAGCACTGCCAAGATAAGGGTGGCCGTCTCCAAAATTACAATGAGCCCGTGAAATACCGTGCGTTCAACTGCCGCGATCGTTTCAAAGCCCGGGTAGACAAGGCTGGGCATGACAATCGACAGCACCAAATGATGCCCTGCAATCATTGCCGCTGCCATGACAAGCGTCGCTATATTGCTCTGGGTGGCGATAATCGCCACTGAGGCAAAAAACAGCATATGACTGTCCAGCTGCCACGCATGACCTGTAAATGCGGCGGTAAACAAGATACAAAATCCGACCAAACTGGCCGCTGTCACATAGACTTTAAACCGGCCCAACAGAACAGCCGAGACGCAAAAAGCCACTACCAAAGCACCAGAGCCGAGTGCGAATGGAACCACCGGCAATCCGGTCAAAAAGGCCGCCAGGACCGGCAGTGGCGCCAAAAGGAAACACAGTGTTTGCGCCAACCCGTTTTGCACGTCGGTAATTACTCTACGATATACCAGATCTAGATTAGACTGAGGCATCAGTTACTCCGCAAATTTGGGCGAGCGCCGCGCCATCCAAGACCAGCCAAGCACCCTTCATTTTCAAGTCGGTTGCATAAGTTTCGGATCGCATCACCGACCAAACCGCTAATCGAGTGGCTTGCGGCGATAGGAAGCTGCCTTGCGCAGCTTCGACCACTTTTGTCGCGGCAATACCCCAAGGTTTTGCCACGACAACAATCGGTTTGCCTAGTTTCGGTTCCGCCACCAAGATCAACGCAACGGGCGCTGCCGCAAAACTAACAGTAAAAACAACAAGTAAACATAAAAATCGCACGGTCGCGGTCCTCTTCAGGACCCCTTCTCGGGCAACAAAATTGATATTTGGTTATCTCCCTCCACGCAAAAACGACCTTTTTATTCAAATTGTTTGCATACAGTCGCATGCTTTCTTTCCAGACCATTCCCGCCTTGCTAAGACAAAGGCAGCAGACATCCGAACGGAGGCCCTTCCCCATGTCAAAAATCAAGGTCGAAAACCCAATTGTCGAATTAGACGGTGATGAAATGACCCGCATTATGTGGGATTTTATCAAGCAAAAACTGATCCTGCCCTATTTGGACATTGATCTGAAATATTATGACCTTGGCATGGAAGTCCGGGATGAGACAGACGATCAGATCACCATCGATGCGGCCGAAGCCATCAAAAAGTACGGCGTTGGCGTCAAATGTGCGACGATCACCCCTGACGAGCAGCGTGTCGAAGAGTTTGGTCTCAAAAAGATGTGGCGCTCGCCCAATGGGACAATTCGCAATATCTTGGGCGGCGTTGTGTTTCGCGCGCCGATCATTTGCAAAAACGTGCCCCGTCTTGTGCCGGGTTGGACCGATCCGATTGTGATCGGGCGGCACGCGTTTGGGGACCAATACAAAGCCACTGATTTTCTGATGCCGGGCCCCGGCAAACTGACGATGAAATTCGTGGGCGAAGACGGAACAGTGATCGAAAAGGAGGTTTTTGATAGCCCTGCTGCCGGCGTTGCGATGGGCATGTATAACCTCGACGAGTCCATCATCGATTTCGCTCGCGCCTCTTTCAATTACGGCCTAAACATCGGCTGGCCCGTTTATCTGTCGACCAAAAACACCATCCTCAAGGCCTATGACGGCCGGTTCAAGGATATCTTCCAAGAAATCTACGAAGCCGAATTTGAGGAGCAGTTCAAAGAAGCTGGCCTTTATTATCAACACCGATTGATTGACGATATGGTGGCCTCGGCAATGAAATGGTCCGGCAAATTTGTCTGGGCCTGCAAAAACTATGATGGCGACGTGCAATCCGACACTGTGGCCCAAGGGTTCGGCTCGCTTGGGCTGATGACCTCGCAATTGATGACGCCAGACGGCAAAATCGTCGAAGCGGAGGCGGCCCACGGCACTGTCACACGTCACTACCGGCAACATCAAAAAGGTGAAGCAACCTCGACCAATTCTATTGCCTCGATTTATGCTTGGACCGGCGGGTTGAAACACCGCGCCAAGCTGGACGACAATGCGGAATTGATGGGATTTGCCAACACGTTGGAGCGGGTCATCGTGGAAACCGTGGAAAGCGGATCCATGACCAAAGATCTGGCACTTTTGGTGGGTCCAAACCAAAGTTGGCTGACCACGGAAGGGTTTCTTGAGAAAATCGATGAAAACCTGAACGCCGCAATGTAGCGCAAGCTGCCTAAAATCATCGCAACTAGAAGGCCTGCCCCCAAAGGACGGGCTTTTTTTCATGAAAACCCAACAGCAAGGCTGGAAAAGACAGCAAGACTGACCTAACTGCACCACATGGCGCAGACAACACCCCTTTCCGTTCACCACACCCCGCTGGAAGACGTCCAAGGCATCGGCCTTGGCGTGGGGCTCTGTGCTATTGGTGTAACGCTTTTGACCCAAGCAGGTTTGATTACAGGCCAAACAGCTGGCTTTGCAGTCATTATCAGTTATCTGACCGGCCTGAATTTTGGCTTAGTTTTCTTTGTGATCAACCTTCCATTTTATGTGCTCGCTTGGCGGGTCTTGGGATGTAGCTTTACCGTGAAATCTCTTGCCGCAGTGACGCTTTTGTCCGTGCTCAGTGCTGCCCTGCCCCAAGGGTTGGTCTTTGACTACGTTCACCCGGCCGTGGGGGCTGTCTGTGCCGGCGCTATCATCGGCATGGGGTTGCTTGCCATGTTCCGTCACAATGGATCACTGGGTGGGTTTGGAGTACTCGCCTTGTTGATACAGTCCAAAACCGGATTTAAAGCGGGCTATGTACAACTGATCGTTGATGCTCTTTTGTTCGGTTTTGCGTTTTTCTTGCTCGATACGAGTTTGATCATTTGGTCTTTGCTCGGCGCGATTGTATTGAACATGGTGATCACCTTTAACCACCGCACAGACCGGTACATCGCAAGGTAAGCCTATGCCCAAACACGTAATTTTCCTGATACTTGCCGTCATGGCGGAAACCATTGGCACCACAGCGCTGCAAGCCAGCCAGCAATTTACAAAATTTTGGCCCTCGGTTTTGGTGGTTGGGGCCTATGCAATATCATTTTATTTGCTTTCTTTGACACTCAAATTCATGCCAGTTGGCATTATGTATGCGATCTGGTCAGGCCTTGGGATTGTGTTGATCGCAGGCATTGCGTGGATCGTTTATGGTCAAAAACTGGATCTATGGGCGATCCTTGGCATGGGAATGATCCTGTCAGGCATCTTGATCATCCATTTGTTTTCTTCAACTGCGACACATTAAGGGCTAGCCTTTCGCGCCTGCCCACGTTAGTTGGCGCCAAATCCTCCTTAAAAGGCTCGTAATTATGGACCTGCGTAATATCGCAATCATTGCACACGTTGACCACGGCAAGACAACTTTGGTCGACGAATTGCTCAAACAATCCGGCTCGTTTCGCGAAAACCAAGCAGTGGCTGAACGCGCTATGGACAGCAACGATCTGGAACGTGAACGCGGGATCACAATCCTTGCCAAAGCCACGTCGGTGGAATGGAAAGGCACACGGATCAATATTGTAGACACCCCCGGTCACGCCGATTTCGGTGGTGAGGTCGAGCGGATCCTGTCCATGGTTGACGGTGTTGTTTTGCTGGTGGATGCCGCAGAAGGCCCCATGCCCCAAACCAAATTCGTCACGTCCAAAGCCTTGGCTTTGGGCCTGCGCCCCATTGTGGTGCTGAACAAAGTCGACAAACAGGACGCAGAACCTGACCGGGCATTGGACGAATGCTTTGATCTTTTTGCCAACTTGGGCGCCAGCGACGAACAGTTGGACTTCCCGTCAATGTATGCCTCGGGCCGTTCTGGCTGGGCCGATATGGAATTGGACGGTCCCCGTAAGGATCTTACAGCGCTGTTGGATCTGGTGCTGGATCACGTCCCTGCCCCGAAACAAATTGCGTCACGTGCCGAGCCGTTCCGGATGCTGGCCACCACATTGGGTTCTGACCCTTTCATTGGTCGCCTTCTGACAGGTCGTGTTGAAAGCGGCACGTTGAAAGCTGGCGAAACTGTCAAAGCGCTGTCGATGGATGGTACTAAGATTGAACAGTTCCGTTGCACCAAAATTCTGGCGTTTCGCGGCCTGACCCAAACGCCTATCGATGCAGCCGAAGCGGGTGATATTGTCTCGCTGGCAGGTATGGCAAAGGCCACCGTGGCCGACACAATTTGCAGTGTCGATGTGGACGAAGCCATTCCCGCCCAGCCTATCGATCCGCCCACGATTACTGTAACTTTTGGGATCAACGACAGCCCACTGGCCGGTCGTGATGGCAAAAAAGTGCAGTCCCGTGTGATCCGCGAACGCCTGATGAAAGAAGCCGAATCCAACGTGGCTATCCAAGTCACCGACACGCCTGGCGGCGACGCCTTCGAAGTGGCAGGCCGTGGCGAATTGCAAATGGGTGTTTTGATCGAAAACATGCGCCGCGAGGGGTTTGAGCTGTCCATCTCGCGCCCACAGGTTCTGTTTCAAACCATCGACGGCCAGCGCATGGAGCCGATCGAAGAAGTCACTATCGATGTGGATGACGAATATTCGGGGTCCGTTATCGAAAAAATCACCGGTGCCCGCAAAGGCGATCTGGTTGAGATGAAACAAGCGGGCGCTGGCAAAACCCGCATCATCGCCCACGTCCCAGCCCGTGGTTTGATCGGATATCATGGTGAATTCCTGACCGATACGCGCGGTACTGGCGTGATGAACCGCGTGTTCCACGACTGGGCCCCACACAAGGGCCATATCCCAGGGCGCCGTGCAGGCGTTCTGATTTCTATGGAAAACGGCGTGTCTGTAGCCTATGCGATCTTCAATCTTGAGGACCGCGGTAAGTTCTTTATCGGCTCCCAAGAAAATGTGTACCAAGGCATGGTCATCGGCGAACACAGCCGCGAGAACGACTTGGAAGTGAACCCGTTGAAGGGCAAAAAACTGACCAACGTGCGGGCATCGGGCACCGATGAAGCCGTTCGTTTGACAACGCCCGTGCGTTTGTCACTGGAAGAAGCCATCGCCTATATCGATGACGACGAATTGGTCGAAGTCACGCCAAATGCCATTCGTATGCGCAAGCGGCACTTGGATCCGCACGAACGCAAACGGGCCTCACGTTCGGCTTAAATAAATAAAGCCGCCCCTGCGAGGGCGGCTTTTTGCCTTCGGCGAGAGTATTTTTTGAAAAAAGAAACTTAAGTTTCTTCTAGGATCATAAGATCGCGCTCTGAGGCACCTTTGGCAAAGCCGAGCGCCTCTTGATAGGCCTCAGAATAGTAGCAATCGTGGGCGGCTTGCAGACTGGGAAAGCGTGCAACCACATTGCGTTTGCGGTCCTGACCCTCCAGAATTTCATAGCGGCCTGCGCGGGACATAAATTCGCCACCATGGCTTTCGATCGCACCCGTGGCGAGGGCTGCGTATTTTGCGTAGCGCTCTTCATCTGTGACATGAACATGAGCGATCCAAAGAGCTTTGGGCATAACTGCTATCCTTCCAATATGGCTTTGGCCGCGGCAATTGCCGCCACGGCGTTACTTGCATTTGCACCGCCGCCTTGGGCCATATCAGGACGGCCACCACCGCCTTTGCCACCCAGTTCAGCAACGGCAGCTTTCACCAGATCCACGGCGGAAACGCGATCTGTAAGATCGGAACTGACCCCAGCGGCAACCGCTGCTTTGTCACCTGTATCAGCAATCAAAAGCACCGCGGCAGACCCCAGTCGCGCCTTGTGTTCATCGATCAGGGCCGGCAAATCACGCCCAGTGACCCCCGAAAGGGTTTGTGCAAAGAACGCAACCTCGCCCACTGTTTCCGCCTCGGCTGGTGCAGCCCCGCCACCACCGGCCATAGCCAGTTCGCGACGCAGTTGGGCCACTTCATTGGTGAGCGATTTACGCTCGTCCATCAATGCTTTGACCCGGTCCGGCACATCTGCTGCGGGCGCTTTAAGGGCCAAGGCCGTCTGGGCAAGGGTCTGATCCTGTTGGGAAAGATACTCAAACGCCGCCTGTCCTGTCAGGGCCTCAATCCGACGCACACCGGCACTAGACGCGCTATCACCAAGGGTTACAAACAACCCAATATCACCCGTTTGACGCACATGAGTGCCGCCGCACAGTTCCAAAGAATATGTGTCGCCCTGTATACCTTTGCCTGATCCAGCCAAGGTGCCCATAGACACAACACGCACTTCGTCACCGTATTTTTCACCAAACAAGGCCTGCGCCCCAAGGCCACGGGCATCATCCGGGGTCATGATCCGCGTCTCAACCACAGCATTTTGACGGATATAAGCGTTCACATCCCGTTCAACCTGTTGCAACTGTTCCACCGTCACTGCGGCGTTATGGGAAAAGTCGAACCGCAGGCGATCCTCGGCATTCAGCGAGCCGCGCTGCGCCACGTGATCGCCCAAAGCCACTCGCAAGGCCTCATGCAGCAAATGCGTGGCCGAGTGATTGGCGCGGATAGCCGAGCGGCGCAGGTGAGAAACAGTCAGTTCAGCCGCCTGCCCGTTGCGCACCTCGCCTTGTGTAACCGTTCCGATGTGGACAAAAATACCGGCCACTTTGCGCGTGTCCGTGACATCGACCACTCCGGTCTCTGTCTTGATCTGGCCCGTGTCCCCAACTTGACCGCCGCTTTCGGCATAAAACGGGGTTTGGTTCAAAGCGATTTGAACGTCATCCCCCTCTTTTGCCTCGATCAGACTAATGGTCTTTTGGACAATCGCCAAAACCTGACCTTCAGCAACTTCTGTGTCATACCCTAAAAAGTCTGTCGGCCCATTGGCATCAGCCACATCAAACCAAACGGTCGCATCGGCCGTCTCGCCGGATCCTGACCACGCAGCCCGGGCTTTGGCCTTTTGATCCGCCATGGCCGCATCAAAGCCATCGGTGTCAACCGAACGGCCCTTTTCGCGCAGCGCATCTTGCGTCAGATCCAAAGGAAATCCGTAGGTGTCGTAAAGCTTGAACGCTGCGGCACCAGACAAATCAGCGCCCTCGTCCAATCCCTGCAATTCATCATCCAGCAGCTTTAGACCGCGATCCAGCGTTGTTTTAAAACGCTTTTCTTCTTGCTCAAGGGTTTGTTGAATAAGCGCCTGCGCCTGACCCAATTCTGGATAAGCAGCCCCCATTTTCGACACAAGGGCCGGGACCAACTTGTGCATCATCGGATCCTTGACGCCCAAAAGATGCGCATGGCGCATGGCGCGGCGCATGATCCTGCGCAACACATAGCCGCGGCCATCGTTTGACGGCAACACGCCATCAGCGATCAAAAAAGATGTCGAGCGCAGGTGGTCCGCGATCACGCGGTGATGTGTTTTGCCCGGACCATCTGGATCCGACGAACTGACATTCGCCGAGGCCTCGATCAGGCTGCGCATCAGGTCCGTGGCATAGTTATCGTTTGTGCCCTGCAACAGCGCCGCGACCCGTTCGATGCCCATACCAGTATCAATCGATTGGTTTGGCAAATCGCGGCGTGTACCGTCCTCGAACTGCTCGTATTGCATGAAAACGAGGTTCCAGATTTCGACGAAACGGTCGCCGTCTTCCTCGGGCGAACCGGGAGGGCCACCCCAAATGTGATCGCCATGATCATAGAAAATTTCGGTGCAAGGCCCGCAAGGCCCCGTGGCCCCCATGGACCAAAAATTGTCATCTGTTGCGATGCGAATGATCCGGTCGTCGCTCAGACCCGCAACCTTCTTCCAAATATTCGCGGCCTCATCATCCGTATGATAGACCGTTACCACCAGTTTATCCGCGGGAATACCCAGTTCTTTGGTGATCAGTTCCCACGCGAACGGGATGGCCTCGGATTTGAAGTAATCACCAAAGCTGAAATTGCCCATCATCTCGAAAAACGTGTGGTGCCGCGCGGTGTAGCCCACGTTGTCCAGATCATTGTGCTTGCCCCCAGCCCGCACACATTTTTGCGCCGTTGTCGCACGGGTGTAGTCGCGCTTTTCCACGCCAGTGAACAAGTTCTTGAACTGCACCATGCCCGAGTTGGCAAACATCAAAGTTGGATCGTTGCGCGGAACCAAGGGGCTGGATTGCACAACCTCATGATCTTGCTTTGCAAAATAGTTCAGGAAGGTCGAGCGGATGTCGTTAACAGTCTGCATGGGATGCGCGCTTTTCTAGTGGATCAAGTAAGGTTTTATGTACCCCTAGCGCTGCGCAGGGTCCAGCATAGAAAAAGCCGGCCCACGTGCGTAGGACCGGCTTTCAAAATTTTCTTTGGATGCGATTAGCCTTCGATCAGAGGCTCATCATCCGAATCTTTGGCCTCTTTCGTCTCTTCGGCGGGCATTTCAAAATCCAGACCATGGGCTGCGCGAATTTTGTCCTCGATCTCGAGGGCCATACGCGTGTTTTCCTTCAAAAAGGTCTTGGCATTCTCGCGCCCCTGCCCGATCCGTTCATCACCATAACTGAACCACGCACCAGACTTGTCAACGACGCCAGCTTTAGCACCCAGATCCAGAAGTTCACCCATCTTCGAGATCCCCTCGCCGTACATGATGTCGAACTCGACCTGCTTGAACGGTGGGGCCACTTTGTTTTTTACGACTTTGACGCGCGTCGCGTTGCCCACAACCTCATCACGGTCTTTGAGGGCGCCAATGCGGCGAATATCCAAGCGCACGGAAGAATAGAATTTCAACGCATTGCCGCCTGTTGTGGTCTCGGGCGAGCCGAACATAACGCCAATTTTCATCCGGATCTGGTTGATAAAGATCACTATGCAGTTCGAGCGCGCAATCGATCCTGTCAGCTTGCGCATGGCTTGCGACATCAAACGGGCATGCACGCCAACACTGCTGTCGCCCATGTCACCTTCCAGTTCCGATTTAGGCGTAAGGGCGGCCACCGAGTCCACTACGATCATGCTAACTGCGCCGGAGCGCACCAAAGTATCGGTGATCTCAAGGGCCTGTTCGCCGGTGTCAGGCTGCGAAATAAGCAATTCATCCAGATCAACACCCAGTTTGCGGGCATATTGAGGGTCAAGCGCGTGCTCGGCATCGATAAACGCAACAACGCCACCTTTTTTCTGCTCCTCGGCGGCACAATGCAGCGTCAGAGTTGTTTTGCCTGAGCTTTCAGGACCGTAAATCTCGACGATCCGGCCCTTTGGCAATCCGCCAATTCCAAGCGCAATATCCAACCCCAACGAGCCAGTGGATGTCGCTTCAATTTCCTGGATGGCGTTCTCGTCACCCAGTTTCATAATCGAGCCTTTGCCAAACTGACGTTCAATTTGGGCCAACGCGCTGTCGAGCGCCTTTTGTTTATCGCCGCTTTTCTTATCCATGTTCAAAAGATCTGCCATTGCCATTGTTTTGTTCCTTATTCCATACCCTGTGAGGGACAGCAATTACTGCTTTGTTCTTGCCTTGTTCTTATTTTCGTTATGAGATCAAAACAGGAACATTTCAAGTTAAATTTGAACGACCGAAAATTTTCCAGGCTGATGAAGCTGATTCCGACGCTGTGTCTAGGCTGGCCTAAACGCGGTTAAGCAAATGTAAAAATCCGGCGTTTTTGCCACCAATGCTGAGGTAAATTTTACACTCAAGGTTAAATTTTAACGCTCTGGGCGTAGCTTAGCCGAAGGAATTGATCAAATCCCGTGAACAGTGTGACTGGTATTTCTAGCCCGCGTCGCAGATACTCTGCCAAGAAACGAGGTGCCCGAGATGATGATTTTTACTGGCCCAAAGCTGGCTTTTCTCAGTCAGTCCAAAACTGGCAGCAGTGCCTATCAGGCGGCTTTGGGTGCGAAGGCGGATATTGTCATCACCAATCCGACCACCCTGAAACACGCAACGATTCAGCGTTTTGATCGGTTTTTGAAACCGATGCTGGCCGTGGGTGGCGTCAGTGATGTTGAAACCTTGGGCGTTATTCGCGAACCCATTTCTTGGCTGGGCAGTTGGTATCGGTATCGGTCCCGACCGTTTTTGGATGGGCACGCAAATTCGACTAAGGACGTCAGCTTTGATCAATTTGTGACGGACTATATGGCAGAGGATCGCCCGTCTTACGCAAATGTGGGATCACAATACCGGTTTTTGTTTGCGCCAAATGGCAAACATTCCGTTGATCACGTATTTCGCTACGAAAATCAGGAAGGGTTAATTGACTTCTTAGAGACGCGTTTGGACTTGGCGCTTGATTTGCCGCGGGTCAATGTATCGCCAGTGATGAGCCTTGAGTTAGATCCTAAAATAGAATCCAAACTGCGCCGAAAACTTTCAGATGACTTTGATCTTTGGGATCGGTTGGACGCGGGCGCCTAGGACATTTGTTCCTGAACGACATTTGTCAGATCATTCAACGAAAACGGTTTGGGCAGGAACACTGAATTGGGGATGCGCATTTGGTCGTCCTCAAATCGTTCCTCGGCATAGCCAGATACAAACACCACTTTGACATCCGGCCGCGCTTCGCGGGCTTGTTTAACCCAGCTTGGGCCATCCATCCCCGGCATAACAACATCGGTCACAAAGAGATCCACAGCAAGGGATCCGTCTTCCAACGTTTTGAGCGCCTCTTCTGCATTTTCGGCTTCAAGTACAGTGTAGCCTCGCATCCTGAGGGCGCGACTGGCAAAGGCCCGAACCGGGGCTTCGTCCTCGACCAACAACACCACACCTTCACCCGCCGGTGCGTTTGCAATCTCCAAGGGGGCCGTAGATTTGGGCGGTGATACGGTCGCCACCCCCGAATACACAGGGAAATAGAGCGAGAACGTGGTGCCAACCCCCACAATACTATCAGCAAAAATAAATCCACCGGTTTGTTTCACGATCCCATAAGCGGTCGAAAGGCCAAGGCCAGTACCCTCACCCACCCGCTTGGTCGTAAAGAACGGTTCAAAGATTTTTGCCAGCTTGTCCTTCGGGATACCAGTACCCTGATCGATAACTTCGATGCACGCGTAGTTGCCCGGTAAAAGTTCAGCCCGGTCACGTTTGAACGGCTCTGTTAAGGTTCGCGACGTGGTTTCGATCCGAATTTCGCCACCATCTGGCATGGCATCGCGCGCATTGACCACCAGATTCATGATCACCTGTTCCAACTGCCGTTTATCAGCTTTAATCGCCCCAAGGCCGGGATCATGAGACCAAGACAGGCTTAGCTGTTCGCCCACCAAGCGGTTTAGCAAATGGGTCAGATCCGACAGCGTCTCGCGCAGATCCAACACCTCAGGCCGTAGATTTTGTTTCCGCGAAAAGGCCAGTAACTGGCCAACAAGACTGGCCGCACGGTTTGCGTTTTGATGGATCTGCACAAGATCCTCATGATCGCTGTCGCCTTGGTCATGGCGCAGCAACAGCAAATCACAATGCCCCGAAATGGCGGTCAGCAAGTTATTGAAATCATGGGCAACACCACCAGCAAGCTGCCCGATAGCCTGCATTTTCTGGCTTTGGACGAACTGTGCTTCCAGGGTCTTGAGTTCAGTCGCATCGTTAAGAACGGCAATAATCTGGGTGCTGCTTTCTGCACCCAACCGCGAAAGAGAGACCTGTAAAAACTTCTCGGCCTTGGTGTTGCGCGCCTTAAGAACCTCGGATTGGCCTTGGGTGCCACGCTGGGCCGTTTCGCGAATCCAATCAGTAATAGAGCGCCCCAAGCCTTCGATAAGGTCGGTAAAGACCATATCGCCGCTGATATTTGTCTCAAGGAGACTGCGCGCCTGACGATTTGCTGAAATGATGGACCCTTCGGGATGAAGCCGCAGCAAAGCGACAGGGATTTCATCAAAGAAGTCCAATTCGCCCGCGTTAGCCTCGCCCGCGCTATGACCATATTCATCGGGGACTAGATAGACTTCCTGACGCCCACCGCCGCCTTCAATACAGACCACACAAGCGCGCACTTTGCTGTCGACGCAGGACACTTCGTGCACAGATCCAGACCGCAACGGCAAATCCGTGAACACCCGATCCAAGGTTTTCACACGACTGCCAATCAAACGCCGAAACGCCTCGTTCATGAACAATATTGTGCCGCTTTTGCTGGCGGTCAGCATTGGAATCGATAAGGCATCTGCACTGCGTTGGGACGGGTTGACTGTCAAAATGGGCTCAAAATGCCAACTATAGAGGTCAGTATAGAGACAACAGCACGTCAGGCGCGTCGGGCCATCGTGTGTGGTGACTTCATCCGTTGCAGAACCCAGCGCCTGCGCCTTGGATTGCAGGCGGAACATAATTTCTGACGGGTTGGCCAGCACACCGTTCAACATTGTTGCAAAGCGACTGCTGTCGGCCTCTTTGAACCCTGTTTTTCCCGCCGGATTAAGATACTGGATTCGGCCCGATCGATCACACACAAAGCGCATACCTGGATCGGATTCCCACATATCGCGCGCCGACGATATAAATCCTTCATGTCGCTGTTTTTCCATCGAGGCATATCGCAGCGCCAGACCAGCAAGACACAAAAACGTCGCCCCGACAGAAAATACAATGACCTGAGCCGTCAAAACCGAAAGCCAATAGGCCCCCACACACATGACGAGCCCCAAAAACAGCATTCCAAACGCCGCAGGCTTGATCCTGTTGAGTAGACTTGTGATCTGGAAACGGGCGGTAGATTCGCGCACTCAGGCCTGCCTTCCTATTGACCCCTCACAGCTATCTTAAAATGTCTTAAACTTCTCTTAACTACCATTCAGAGTACTAAAGATTTCTGGAGATTCCACATAAAGTTGTGTCGCCCACGCTTCAATCGCGCTGTAGGATTGTCAGGAAAAATCCATCCCCACTGCCGGATGGCAGCCAAGAAGCCCTAGAAACCGCCTTGAAGTCCTTGTTTTTCTTCAAAAATACTTCGATCACTCCAGAATTCTCCACCTCAAGCACCGAACAGGTCGCGTAAGCTAACTGTCCCCCCGCGGCCACATGTTGCGCGGCTTGGATCAATACCTCAGATTGTAATTCGGTCAATTCAGTCAAAGCCTCCGGCGTCAATCGCGTCTTTGCCTGCGGGC
This sequence comes from Algirhabdus cladophorae, assembly GCF_044772865.1. GTDB lineage: Bacteria > Pseudomonadota > Alphaproteobacteria > Rhodobacterales > Rhodobacteraceae > Algirhabdus > Algirhabdus cladophorae. Next base: position 1,428,927 of record NZ_CP173029.1, on the reverse strand, counting down.
TACGCCGCCACGTGCCCGACCCGGAACACGGCGCATCAACCAACACCACATCAAACGGGGCGCGCGCGGCCAGATCCTGTTGAACGACGACATCAATCGTGGCGCCCGCACGCGCGGCACGGGCCGGGATATCCGTCATACGCGCCGCAGAGACATCACTGGCCACCACTTTGACATTTGGTATCGCTGCCATGGCCAACGATTTGCCACCGCCACCTGCACAAAAGTCCAAGACGCGCTGGCCTGCGCGCAGCGGTAGGTTTAGAACCATTGCCTGACTTGAGGCATCCTGAAGTTCAACCAAACCGGATGTAAAAGCCGCAGTGTTTCGCACCCCACGCACGTTTTGATCCAATTGAACAGCGGTCGGCACTGCCTCTAGTGCCTGCCCCAAAATACCATCCTGCTGTAGCGCAGCGATGGCTTGTGGAACCGAGGCCTTGGCTGAATTCACCCGCAAAAATACTGGTGCCCGCTGACGCTGAATGCGGCAAATGTCATGTGCTACTTGCTGCCCCAGATCCTGCGTCATCTGCTCAACCAGCCAATCGGGCATATCCAACGCGGCTTCAGGCGGCATGGTTTGCAAATCAGGCAGCGCCGCCGCGACCGTGGCCTCAACCGGATCAGGTGCATGGCCTTGCCCGTGAAAAGTCTGATCAAGCGGGGTATCTTTCAATCGCATCTGCCCAATCATTAAGGATCGTCCGTCAGTGCCCCCACCAGCAAAGGCCGAGGACCGATATTGGCGCAACACATCAAAGACGTGATCCCGAATGGCAGCACGATCCTTAGATCCAGCAAACCTGTTACCTCGCGCCCAACGCGTCAGGACGGCTTCAACCGGCGCATCATCTGCGAGCGCATCCAGAATTTCGATTGCTGCCGCAACCCGTGCACCCGGTGTCATATCAAATATCCTTAGATTAACTTCACCTTTAAGAAGTCTGATAAATCACATTATTCTATAGTTTGGGCTTTCACGCGTGATCTGAACATCATGCACATGGCTTTCCTTCAGACCCGCACCTGTGATTTTCACAAACTTACAGTTTTGGCGCATTTGGTCCACCGTCGCGCAGCCCGTGTAGCCCATCGCCGCACGCAATCCGCCAACCAATTGATGCACGACAGCCCCAGCAGATCCTTTATAGGGCACCTGGCCTTCGATGCCTTCCGGCACCAGTTTGTCGCTGGCGGCATCCTTTTGGAAATAGCGATCCGCAGAGCCGCGCGCCATCGCGCCCAAAGACCCCATACCGCGATAAGATTTGAACGAGCGGCCTTGATACAAGATCACTTCACCGGGGCTTTCGTCCGTCCCTGCAATCATGCTACCAACCATGGCACAAGATGCACCTGCGGCAATCGCCTTGGCAAAATCGCCCGAAAACTTAATGCCGCCATCTGCGATCACCGGGGTATTGCTGTCGCGAGCGGCATCCGCGCAATCGCTAATTGCAGTCAGCTGCGGTACACCGACCCCGGCCACCATACGCGTGGTGCAAATCGATCCCGGACCAATACCTACCTTGATGGCGTCCGCACCTGCATCGATCAAGGCGCGTGTCGCCTCACCTGTCGCGACGTTGCCAGCCACAACCTGCACTTCATTAGAGAGGGTTTTGGCGCGGCGCACGGCCTCAGACACACCTTCAGAATGCCCATGGGCCGTATCAATCACGACCAGATCGACCCCTGCATCGACCAATGCCTCAGTGCGTTCAAAGCCTGCGTCCCCAACGGTCGAGGCCGCCGCCACACGCAAGCGGCCCAACTGGTCTTTACAGGCCTGTGGGTTCAACACGGCCTGTTCGCTGTCTTTAAGGGTCAAAAGCCCCGTTAACTTACTTTGTGCATCTACAACCAACAGTTTTTCAATGCGGCGGGCCTGCATCATACTGCGCGCCTCGGACAGATCCGCAGGCTCTTGCAACATCGCCAAATTATCCGAAGTCATCATCACCGAAACAGGGGTCTTATCATCCGAGGCAAAGCGCATATCGCGATTTGTGACGATCCCCACTACACGGCCCTCTTCGTTGACCACTGGGAATCCCGTGACACGGTAGCGTTCTTGTAACGCCTTGGCGTCGGCAAGAGTTTGATCCGCTTTCAACGTGATCGGGTTATAGACGATCCCGCTTTCAAAGCGTTTCACGCGCCGGATTTGCGCCGCTTGCTCCAGCACATCCAAATTGCGGTGCACCACGCCCAAACCACCGGCCTGCGCCATTGCAATCGCCATGCGAGCCTCTGTCACTGTGTCCATTGCGGAGCTCAGCAATGGGATATTCATTGCGATTGATTTGGTCACATGCGTGCGCAGATCCGCATCACTGGGCAACACCGAACTGGCGGCCGGAACCAACAAAACATCATCAAAGGTAAGTGCCTCGCGAATTTCCATGCAACATCTCCTGGAAAGCGTCGTTTGACGATTGCCTATCGCACGGATGCCAGATCGACGAAACCCCTATTTCGCGGTCTGTCCCCTTGCATACGCGATATTTTGCGGCAATCTGGACCAAACACTTTAAAGGACGCTTACATGAGCAGCCATGGTTATGACGCCGGTCGACTGAACCTGCCCTTTGTGGGCATCGCAACTTTCGCCAAAAAGCCCTATGTGGCCAATTGGAATAGTATTGATGCAGATGTGGCGATCCTAGGGGCGCCTTTCGATTTTGGCACCCAGTTTCGATCGGGTGCGCGGTTTGGACCGCGCGGCGTGCGCGAGGCCTCGACCCTATTTAGCTTTGGTCATGCGGGCGCCTATGACCACGAGGATGACGCGACTTATCTGGGCGCAGATGTGCGGATGGTCGACATCGGCGACGCAGACATCATCCACACCGATACCCTCAAAAGCCACGCCAATATCGAAGCCGGCGTGCGCGCCATTCTTGCCGCAGGGGCCCTGCCCGTGACCATTGGCGGCGACCATTCTATCAATATCCCCTGCATCAATGCCTTTGATGATCAGGGCGACTTTCACATCCTTCAAATTGATGCCCATTTGGATTTTGTCGATGAACGCCACGGCGTGCGATATGGCCATGGCAACCCCATGCGTCGCGCCGCAGAAAAACCCTATGTCACGGGCCTCAGCCAAGTGGGTATCCGCAACGTCAGTTCAACGGCCAAAGAAGGCTACGATGACGCACGGGCCATGGGCAGCCAGATTATCAGTGTCAGACAAGCCCGCGCCATGGGGCGCACGGGTGTGGCCGCAACGATTCCACAGGGCTCCCCGGTCTATATCACCATCGACATTGATGCGTTTTGCCCATCTATCGCACCGGGAACCGGTACACCGTCACATGGCGGTTTTTTGTACTATGATGTGCTAGAGATTTTACAATCCGTGGCCCAGAAGCACCAGATTATCGGCATCGATCTGGTCGAAGTGGCCCCGGATTATGATCCCACCGGATCTACCAGCATTTTGGCGGCACAGGTGCTGCTGAACCTTCTGGGCTTTATCTTTCACGCGAAAGACTAGCAAAAATGCCCCAGCGCCTTTCCCCCACGTGGCGCTTGGCGCTGATCGTTTTGACCCTGATCGCAGCCACGGCGATCTACATTGTCAGTTTCGATTTGTTCAAACGCTCCGAGGTGGCACGGGCTTCAGCAAGGCTGACCCTATATGAAAGCAGCTTGACCGCGGCCTTGGATCAATACCAACACCTGCCATTAATTTTAACGCAAGACAGTCATGTTCAGGCAGGCGCATTGGGCCGCGATCTGAACAGTCTAAACAAGCGGCTGAAGGCTTTTGCGCAGGCATCCGACGTTGATGCCATCTACCTGATGCAACCGGACGGCCTGACGATTGCTGCGTCAAACTACGACCAAACCCCAACGTTCTTAGGCAAATCCTACGCATTTCGCCCGTATTTCCAAGCCGCTCTGAACGGCGCGTCGGGCCAGTTTTTTGCTATTGGCGTAACCACATTGAAACCAGGGTATTTTTTGTCCGGGCCTGTGCACGATGATCAAGGCACGGTGCGTGGCGTCATCGCTGTGAAGGTTGATCTTAGCCCACTGGCGCAGACTTGGGGGCAAACGGGGGAGGATATTTTCGTGTCAAACGCAGATGGCGTTGTGGTTTTGGCCTCGGATCCTACGTGGCGTTATCGCACGCTTGTCCCCCTGTCGCCGGAAAACCGCGCCCGGATCGAAGCCGGGCGTCAGTTTGCGCGTGAGGCCCTCGAGCCACTGCAATGGCGCGCACAAGATACGTCCGCATGGCTCGGCGACACCAGCTTTGTACATCTGTCGCAATCGGTCGGGCCACTTACATGGCAGGTGCATTACCTCACCCCAAAGGCCGCACTGCGCAAAAATGCGGTCTTTGTCACTTTGGGGTTTCTGGCACTGCTGGCGGTGCTCACTGGAATCTGGTTGCAGCGGCGCGGGCGTCGTGTGCGGGCCGCATTGATCGCCTCGCAAGAGGATCGCCGCAAGCTGAGCCGTACCAATCAAGCGCTTGCCCAAGAGATCGACACACGACGTGCCGCAGAACTGCGACTGGAAAAGGCCCAAGACGATCTGGAACGCGCCTCGAAACTTGCAGCCTTGGGGCAATTGTCCGCGTCGGTAACACATGAATTAGGCCAACCTCTTTCGGCAATGAAAACCTATCTCACGGCGGCTGAACTCCAAGCCTCACCCAACCTCGGGCTGCTGACCAAACTGGGTGGATTGGTGCAGCGTATGGAACAGATCACGACACAACTGCGATTTTTCGCCAAACCCTCGGCCACACCGTTTGAGATCGTTGATCTACGCGATGTTTGGCATAGCGCCCACGAGCTGGTGCGCCACGACATCAAAGCTGCGAAAATTCACCTCACCCAGGATCTACCGGGCTCGGCAGTCTGCGTGGAAGGTAACCGTCTGCGCCTTGAACAAGTGGTGGTTAATCTGCTGAAAAACGCCGTTCTTTCAATTGCCGAGTCACAGCGCCAGCCACGCACCATCGGTGTTACACTAGGTCCCGACGCTACTTTGGTGATCCGCGATTCAGGGTTAGGATTGCAGGGTAAATCATTGAAACAGCTACAAGAACCGTTTGAGACGACCAGATCCTCCGGTACTGGAATGGGATTGGGGCTGGCTATTTCTGCAGGCATCGTGGCAGAACACAACGGCGTTCTAACAGCGCGTGATCTAGGCCAAGGCGCTGAATTTTCAGTGTCCCTGCCTACGACCCACACCGATGTATCCGCCGCGCAAACGGCGGCCCAATAGGCCCTAACCAAATGCCCTCACCCCAAGATTTTCATGCCTTTGTCATTGATGACGACGCCGAAATCCGCGCGTCGCTGTGTGAATTATTGGAAACCGTTGGGTGGACGGTCAGCCGGTTTGCCTTGGCCCGCGAGGCCCTGAAGGCGATCAAGTCTAACCCACCGGATGCGATGGTGTTGGACGTGCAAATGCCCGGCATGTCTGGTTTGGAATTGCTGGCAGAACTGCGCGCAGTAGAGGCCCCACCGGTGATTTTGATATCGGCCCATGGGGATATCCCAATGGCTGTGCAAGCCATGCAGGAAGGCGCATACACGTTCCTTGAAAAACCCTATGATCCGCGGCGTTTGCTGTCAGCTCTGACCCACGCTGCCGAACAACACCGCCTGCGCCAGTCCGCCACGCGCTTGCAAAGCCGTTTGGCCAGCCTGTCGGGATTGGACGCGCTGCTGCTTGGGCAAACCCAGCAAATCGACATGCTGCGCAAAACAATCGCGGATGTGGCCCAAACCGATGTGCCAGTATTGATCCAAGGCGAAACCGGCGTGGGCAAGGATCTGGTGGCCACAGCCCTGCATCGCGCCTCGACCCGCAGTGAGGTGCCGATGGTGACGCTAAACTGTGCCACACTTACACCGGATCGGGCCAATGAGCTGTTCTTTGATCCCAGTGAAGGATCCCTGATCCACAAAGCCAAGGGCGGGACACTGTTTTTGGACGAGGTCGCCGCCTGCCCTGTGGATGTACAACCCATGTTGCTGCGCTTGATCGAAGCAGGTGATACAGGGGGCCACGACCCTGCTGATGTGCGGTTTGTCAGTGCCACCAATCAAAATCTGGACACCGCTTTGGCCACGGGTCACATGCGGCAGGATCTTTACTATCGTTTGAACTTGATCGAAGTGAATGTGCCGCCATTGCGCGACCGGAAGGATGACATCATCCTGCTCTTTGAACATTTCTGCGCTGATTATGCCGCCGCCCATAAGGCTATGCGCCCGCATCTGACCCAAGACGATATCGCCGCGCTTTTGGCTTTTGAGTGGCCCGGCAACGTGCGCCAGTTGCGCGGAGTGGCCCTGCGCCACGTGTTGCAGGGGCAACGCAACGGCCCTCTGCCCGTGGCCCTGTCCATCGATCCCTCCACGGACGAAGCGCCACAGACCCCACACACATTGCGCCAAGCCGTGGCTGCGTTCGAGCGCGAAATGATCGCACGCGCACTGCGTGACACTGATGGAAATATGGACGATGTGGCGCAAACTCTTGGGATCGGGCGCCGGACCTTGAACGAAAAGATCGTCAAACTGGGCCTCTAGTCCGCGCATCCCAAAGGGCCAAGGGGCCTGCGGATTTCCGCAAGGCAGCCCCGCCCACCTCTGCAGTTTTCCTCAATGGACAGAGACAGGCCAGATGCCTAGGCTAACCCCATATGAAAGGTCACTCATTCTGGGAGGAAACTATGACCAAGTATCTCAAGGGCTGCGCCGTTGCAGCCATTTCAATCGCATTTGCAGGTGAAGCCCTGGCCACGGAGTGGAACGTGTCGCTTTGGGGCAAACGTCGCGCGTTCACCGAGCATGTTGAAAAACTGGCTGAACTGGTGTCGGAAAAAACCAATGGCGAGTTCACATTGAACATCTCCTACGGTGGTTTGTCCAAGAACCGTGAGAACCTCGATGGCATTTCCATCGGCGCGTTCGAAATGGCGCAATTCTGCGCAGGCTATCACCGCGATAAGAACCCATCGATCACGGTTCTGGAACTGCCATTCTTGGGTGTCTCCAGCTTGGAAGAAGAACGTAAGATCTCGATGGCTGTATATGGCCACCCAGCCGTTCAGGCCGATCTGGCCCGTTGGAACGCTACACTTTTGATGCCGTCGCCATTGCCACAATACAACATCGTTGGTGTTGGTGATGCGCCAATGACGCTGGCCGATTACGAAGGTCTGGCTGTGCGCGCAACTGGCGGCATCGGCAAAGCTATGGAAGCCGTGAATGCGGTGCCAACATCCATGTCTGCCACCGAAGTCCGTCAGGCGCTGGACAGCGGCGTGGTCAAGGCCGTGGCCTTTGCACCGCATGCACACATGTCATTTGGCACAGTGGAATCCGGTGCGTGGTGGACCACAAACCTGAACCCCGGCACCGTGAACTGCCCAGTTGTAGCAAACACTGATGCCCTGGCGGACCTGTCTGACGCCCACCGCGAGGCCCTGTTGGGATCCATCGACGAAAGCCTGGATCACTACATCGACACCTATAACGGTGCGACAATGGCCAAATGGGGTCCAACCCTTGAAGAAAAAGGCATCAAGTCGATCACCTATGATGACGCAGAACTGGCCGCTTTCCGCGAGGCGGTGGCTGGCCCGGCGGCAGCTTCTTGGGTGGCTGACAACACAGCCAAAGGACTGCCAGCTCAAGAACTGCTGGACATAGTCACTGGCATGGTTGGCTCGGGCAGCTAAGCCTATACCCTTTCGCACCTCGCCTTTGCGGGCGGGGTGCCCCCCCTCTTTTCACGACCTTTAAACCGGAGGCACCCCATGGCGGGCACCGCTTCGGTCATAACAGATGGCACACGTCTTAGCCGTCTGGACCAATCCTTGCATAGACTTGAACTGTTTTTGGCGCTGCTCAGCGGCTTTGCTGTGTTTTCGCTGATGATCCTCGCTGTGTTTTCCGTGGGTGGGCGCAATTTCTTTGGCACACCTCTACCTGGCTACATCGACTGGATTGAACAGTTGATGCCTGTGATTGCCTTCATGGGCGTCGCCTACACCCAACGCAACGGTGGCCATATCCGCATGGACATTCTGGTGGGCCAACTGCGCGGACGCGCCTTATGGACGGCCGAATTCATCACCACATTTGCTATGCTGATCCTTATGATCCTGTTGGTTTGGGGCAGTTGGGCGCATTTCGCCCGCAGTTTTGACTTTGCAGCGCCAATGTGGAGCCGCGACAGTTCCATGGACATCGCAATCCCACTCTGGCCCGCCAAATTGCTGGCCCCTGTCGCCTTTGGCGTGCTGTGTGTTCGCCTATGCCTGCAATTGGTGTGCTACGGACGCGCGATCAAATCGGGCACTGACAAACCCATCGGTGTGCCGCTGATTGAAAGTGCTGCTGAACAAGCCGCTCGCGAAGCGCAAACCGTATCCGGGGGGCAAGACTGATGGAACCTATTGATATCGGCCTGATCGTCTCGGGCGGTTTGCTTGTGATGGTCATCCTTGGCATGCGTGTGGCCTTTGCAGCGGGTCTTGCTGGCATGGTCGGCCTGATCTGGATCTTCTGGGCCAAAAAGAACTACGGTCTGGACGACTTTGGTTGGGCCGTCACCGTGGCCACCAAAACCGCAGGCCAAGTGCCACATTCCAAGGTCAGTGCGCAGGCCCTGTCCCTGATCCCCACTTTCATCCTGATCGGTTATCTGGCCTATTACGCAGGTCTGACCAAAGCCCTGTTTGATGCGGCCAAGAAATGGGTCGGCTGGTTGCCGGGCGGTTTGGCCGTCTCGACCGTGTTTGCGACGGCAGGCTTTGCGGCCGTGTCCGGCGCGTCTGTGGCCACCTCCGCCGTGTTCGCGCGCATTGCCATCCCCGAAATGCTAAAACTGGGCTACGATAAACGCTTTGCAGCAGGGGTTGTGGCCGCAGGCGGTACACTGGCCAGCCTAATTCCACCTTCGGCGATCCTCGTGATATACGCGATCATCGTGGAACAAGACGTGGGCAAACTGCTGCTAGCAGGCTTTATTCCCGGCGCGTTCTCGGCCCTTGTTTATGGTGCGTTGATCGTGGGTCTTGCGATCATGTGGAAACAGCTTGGACCGCCTGTCAAAGGCTTCACATGGGGTGAACGGTTCTCTTCCCTCCTGCCCGCTTTCCCGATCTTTTTCGTGGTCATCATCATCTTGTTCTTTGTCTACAACCCAATCCCCGAGACGCTGACCATCGCAGGCTTCACCTTCAACACCATCATCGGTGGCGACGCATGGGGCACACCCACAGAGGGCGGCGCGTTGGGCGCATTCGTGGTGTTCCTCATGGCCCTCAAACAAGGCATGCGCTGGAACGAGTTGAAATCCGCCTTGCTGGAAACCGCAAAACTGGCCGTGATGATCTTTACCATCATCTGGGGCGTGCTGATCTACGTGCGTTTCCTTGGTTTTGCAGACCTGCCCGGCGCGTTTTCCGACTGGATCACGTCGCTTGAGCAAAACCCGTGGATGACGCTGGTGATGATCCTGCTGGCCTATGCGGTTTTGGGGATGTTTATGGATGCCATCGGCATGCTTCTGCTGACCCTGCCCGTGGTCTATCCCGCTGTGATGGCCCTGAACGGGGGCGAGTTTGTTGCAGCCGCCGACAGTACCTTTGGCATGTCAGGCCCAATGTGTGCGATCTGGTTTGGGATATTGGTGGTCAAAATGGCGGAGTTCTGTCTGATCACGCCGCCCATTGGCCTCAACTGCTTTGTGGTAGCTGGCGTGCGTGATGACCTGAGTGTGCAAGACGTGTTCAAAGGCGTGACACCGTTCTTCATCGCCGATGCGATCACCATCGCATTGCTGGTGGCCTTCCCCGGCATCGTGTTGTGGCTGCCAAGTCTGGTCTAAACGTTCTTCTTTGCGAAAATATCGTCGCCAAAGTCAAAGCCCCGCTGTTTCAGTGGGGCTTTCCATAGCTGACTAAATTATCCACCTACGTGCTATTCTAAACAGTGTTTCAAAAAAGCGCGCCCCGCTTCGGTACTGCCATTTGAACTTACGCTGTCTGCTAATCGTAGTGTTCCAGCTTGAACTCCAACCTGAATTGGGTTGGTGGCAGAAATAAGTTCAGAAGCGAAAATCCGCAAAGAATGCGGAGTAAACACTCGAACTGCGCTGTAAGTATCGTTCCAAGGACCCAATTCTGCGTCGGCTTCAATCAAACTTCCATCTGCTCTTAGAAAAAGGAATTTTGCAGGTTCATAATCTGATGCTGCCACTTGTCCTTTGATCAAGAACGCAAAGAACGGCGGTCCGTTTGAACCGCAAACCATAAAATAAGGCCGAGCCTTTCCCCCAAAACTGGTAATTTCAACGTTTACATTACCAAAAACATCTTCGTCGGAAATTTGAATATTCCAAAAAGCGGAAGCAACGCTGGGAAACCAGCATATTGCGAAGATTATAAATGACAAAATTCTCATTTTTACCCCTGAAGCAATACCACCTCATCGTCTTTATTTCAGCTCAGTTATTTTGTCGCAAACCTGTCAACGATAGTACAGCGATGTTCCATTATGGAAGATCTGCACTTTCTCGGGAACCGAATTTAGGGAGACGGACTGGCCGCGCAGGTCCGCATGGATCCCCGGCAGTTTGCCGATCACGCCGTCCTCGAAATAAAGCAATGTCACTTCGCCCAAGGCCTCGGTGATCTTTACTTTGCCAGTGTAAAGCGCCTCGCCGGATGTCTCGACCAAATCCTCCGGTCGCACGCCAACGTTTACGGCCAACCCGATGTCCGCATCTGTTGTAGGTACGGCAGACACAGCTACGCCGCCCCCATCAAGGGTCACTGTGGTTTGCGCACCTGTTGCAGTGATCTTACCGCTCAACAGGTTCATGGCAGGTGAGCCTATGAATTGGGCCACAAACTCGTTTTCAGGACGCTCGTAAAGCTCCAACGGCGAGCCCACTTGCGCAATCCCTTTGTTTGCCAAAACTACAATACGGCTGGCCAAAGTCATCGCCTCGACCTGATCGTGGGTCACGTAGATCATCGTGCTGTCCGGCATGCTTTCTTTCAACTGTGCAATCTCGATCCGAGTGGCGACACGCAGGGCTGCATCCAAGTTCGACAGGGGCTCATCAAACAAATAGACTTTAGGATCGCGCACAATGGACCGACCGATGGCCACCCGTTGCCGCTGCCCACCGGACAGGGCCTTGGGCAGGCGATCCAGATATTCATCCAACTGCAAGACCTTCGCCGCGCGGTTCACCGCCTCGTCAATTTCGGCAGGGGTTTTCTTGGCCAACTTCAACGCAAAGGCCATGTTATCGCGCACGGTCATATGCGGATAAAGCGCATAGGATTGGAACACCATCGCAATGCCGCGCTGTGCGGGTGGGACATCGTTCATCACATCGCCGTCGATTTCCAACGTACCGCCCGTGATCTTTTCCAGACCTGCGATCATCCGCAACAAAGTGGACTTCCCACAGCCGGATGGCCCCACGAAGACGATCAATTCGCCCTGTTTGATGTCCAAATTGATGTCTTTCAGCACGTCCACCGTGCCACCATAGGTCTTGGCAACACTTGTCAGTTTCAGATCAGCCATTGGTCATCCCCCTCCCTAATTAAGTCGCAGCAAACAGGGCTGCCATGGCCCAAGATGCAATGTTTTGTCCGCCATTGGCCCGGTACTTCCCAACTCTTGCCCGACGACCTGCCAGTCACCGGACGGCATATCGATGTGTGAGGGCGTATCGCTGAGGTTGAAGGCACAAAACACCTGCGCACCATTGTGTTGACGGGTGAACCACAGAATGTCGCCACTGGTATGGGGACCCTCAATCTGACCCTTGCCGAAAACCGGATTAGCTTTGCGAAACGCAATGGCGCGGCGGTAATGATGCAATATCGCTGTTGGATCGTCCTCCTGGACCTGCACCGACTTCGCAGTTTGTTCATGGCTGACGGGCAACCACGGATCACCGGTGGTAAAGCCCGCGCTTTGGTTTGAGGCCTCCCAAACCATCGGCGTCCGGCACCCATCGCGGCCTTTGAATTCCGGCCAGAACTCGATCCCGTAGGGATCTTGCAGATCCTCGAACGCCACATCGGCCTCGCCCAATCCCAACTCCTCGCCCTGATAAATACAGACCGAGCCACGCAGGCACATCATCATCGTGGTGAACAACCGATTGGCCGCAGGAGTAAGCCCCCAACGTGACGCGTGGCGTTCCACATCATGGTTCGAAAAAGCCCAGCAGGCCCAACCATCGGCAGCCACGCGGTGTAACCGATCAAAAACTTCGGCCACACAGGACGCAGTCAAAGTATCCCTGGCTAAAAACTCGAACGCGTAACACATATGAGCGAACGCATCGCCTTTGGTGTATTCGCCTAACAGTTCCAAACCCTGTTGCGCATCCCCCACTTCACCCACGCAGGTAGAGCCGGGGTATTCATCCAACAATGATCGGAACCGCGCCAGAAACTCGAGGTTCTCGGGCTGGTTCTTGGAATAAAGGTGACGCTGGTGATTGTAGGGGTTCACAGACGGGGCGATGGTTGCGTTACGCTCGTCTCGTGGTAACGCCGGGTTATCGCGCAAGTCTTTGTCGGCAAAATAGAAGTTGATGGTGTCCAACCGGAACCCGTCAACGCCACGGTTCAACCAGAACCGTGTCACATCCAGCAAAGCATCTTGAACCGCAGGCGCATGAAAGTTCAAATCAGGCTGTGAGACAAGGAAGTTGTGCAAGTAATATTGCTCGCGCCGCGCGTCCCAGTGCCACGCAGGCCCCCCAAAGATCGACAGCCAATTGTTAGGTGGCGTCCCGTCGGGCTTGGGATCGGCCCAAACATACCAATCGGCCTTGTCATTGGTGCGGTCCTTGCGGCTTTGAGCAAACCACTGGTGCTGGTCCGAGGTATGGGACAATACCAAATCGATCATCACTTTCAGACCCAGTTTGTGCGCCGTCTCAAGCAACACATCAAAATCCGACAGGGTCCCAAACATCGGATCCACATCGCAATAATCGCTGACGTCATAGCCGAAATCTTTCATCGGCGAGGTAAAGAAGGGCGAGATCCAGATGGCGTCCACACCCAGCGAGGCGATATACGGCAAGCGGTTGACAATACCCAAAAGATCGCCAATGCCATCGCCATTGCTGTCTTGGTAGCTGCGCGGATAGATTTGATAGATCACCGCCCCGCGCCACCAATCCGCATCTACCGTCGCACTGCCCGGCACATTGTCCATACGTGTCATCCTTTGACGTCCTTACTTGACGGAGCCAGCCAAAAGGCCGCGCACCAGATATCTTTGCATTGTGAAGAAAACCAACAGTGGCACCGCGATCGACACGAACGCCGCAGTCGCCAAAATGCCCCAATCGCCCCCTTTTGAGCCCAACAAATCGTCGGCAATTTTCACCGTCATGACTTTGCTGGCGTCATTGGACGGCAGGAACACTTTGGCCACCAACAGATCGTTCCATGTCCAGAGGAACTGGAAAATGGCGAAGCTGGCCAAAGCAGGAAAGCTGAGCGGCAGGACGATTTTGGTGAAAACCTGAAAATCTGTGGCCCCGTCAACCTTGGCGCTTTCGATAATATCGCGGGGCAATCCGACCATATAATTCCTGAGCAAATAGATCGCGAGAGGCAGTCCAAAGCCCGTATGCGCCAGCCAGATCCCCACAAAGCTTTGCCCGATGCCAACTTGGTTGTGCAGGTTTAGAAGCGGCACCAAGGCCAGTTGCAACGGCACGACCAGCAGGCCAACAACCGTCGCAATCAACAGGCCCCTGCCCGGAAACTCCATCCACGCCAGCGCGTATGCCGCGAATGCCGCAATGAGGATCGGGATCACAGTGGCCGGGATCGTCACAGTAAGCGTATTGATAAACGCCACATCCATCCCGTCGCTGGTCAGCACTTGCCGATAGTTGGCAAGGTTGAAATCAGGCGGGGTTTCGGCCGCAAAATAGACCCTTGGGCCGGACCTCTTGAATTCATCCGGGGAGGTGAACACAAAATCACCGCTTGGCTCAACCAGCAAGGTCTGACCGCGCTTTAATTCCGCCACAGCGCCAGCGGTAAACTCGGTCGGGGCGCGGCTGGAGCCGCCAAATTGCGACACAGTCAAAGAAGCGCCCTCACCCAAGGCCTCCACCACGTCTGCATCGGCAAACACGTTGCCCTCGATCACAAAAACCCCGTCGCGTTCCACCATATCGGCTTTTTGGGCTCGGGCGCGGAAAGTTTGTTCCACTGCAAAGGGTGAATTCCACCAGCCTGATTGGGTGATCTGATCACGGTCGCGAAAAGACGAGACCAGCAAGCCCACGGTTGGGATCAGCCAGATCAAAACAAGGGCGACAACTGTGATGTTCACCGCCCACGTGAGCGAGGATTTGGTTCCTGCAATGTTATCCATCTCAGTTCATCTCCTTGCGGGCTTGGCGAATGTTCCAGATCATCACAGGCAGCACGATCAGCATGATGACAAAGGCCACCGCCGTGGCGCGCCCATCGTCGCGGAACATATAAGACATCATATAACTGGGCAGAATTTCCGTTCCAAAATTGCCGCCTGTCATGGTGTAGACAATGTCGAACACCTTGAGCACCAGAATGGTAATCGTGGTCCAGACCACAACGATGGTGCCCATAATTTGTGGCACTTTGATCTTGAAGAACACTTGGAACGGATTTGCGCCATCGATGATGGCAGCCTCTACAGTTTCCTCCGGGATCCCGCGCAGTGCCGCAGACAGGATCACCATTGCAAACCCGGTTTGGATCCAGACCAGAATAAACATAAGGAAAAAGTTATTCCAAAACCGCAACTGCATCACATCCACCGGTTCTGCTGCGCCAAAAAACTGGCGGATGGCGTTGATCAAACCGATGTCAGGGTTGTTGGCATAAACAAATTTCCAGATCAGCGATGCCCCGACAAAAGAGATCGCCATGGGCATAAAGATCAGCGATTTAGCGATGTTGCCCCATTTCATCCGGTCGGTCAGTTGCGCGACCAGCAAGCCCATGAACGTGGACAACGCAGGCACCACCAGCACCCAAAGCGCATTGTTAAAAAGCGCTGTGGTGAAGGCATCGTCGGCAAACATGACTGAGTAATTGCCAAAGCCGATAAACTCGTCCCCGGTCCGATTATAAAGCGAGCGGATGAACGACCCCACAACCGGGTACATCAGGTACAAACCCAACGCGAACATCGCCGGAAACAGGAACAACCAAGGGCGCACCAGATTGGCGCGATTGATATTGCGGCCGGGGTTATCCGCCCGCGGTGGGAAAATCACCTTGTCCAAAATCAAGTTGGACAAAAAGAAATATCCAACGCATCCCCCGACGCCAATAACGATCGTCAGTACGCCTTGTAGCAATGGTGACATGATTTCCCCCCGGTTTTTGGTAAAATCGGAGACGCGCTGCCGCCGATTTTTGTTCTTAAGCCCGTGAGCGGCTTATTGGATCGCGTCCCAGCGTTCCTGAATGCCTTTGGCCACATCAGCCGCATCAGCACCGCCGGTGAAGTCCACCATTCCGGTCCAGAACGCACCTGCGCCGATTTCGCCCGGCATCAAGTCAGATGCATCGAAGCGGAACGTTGTGGCGTTCAACAGGATATCGCCCATAGCGCGCAGGCTGTCGTCGGCATATGTCTCGGAGTTCACACCGGCGTGTGGCGTCAAGAAGCCGCCCTGAGCCATCCAAAGTTCGTGCGCGATCGGTGTCTTGAGGAAGTCCAAGAACGCATTTGTCACATCAGATGGGTTGGTAATGGCAAACAATGTGCCCGCGCCCAGTACCGGCTTGCCCAGATCCTTGTCCGCATAGGATGGGAAATAGAAGAAATCCACATCCTCGCCTGCCTCAGTCCCATCAGGGAAAAACGCCGGAATGAAAGAGGCCTGACGGTGCATGTAGCACTTTGGCGGGATCGCAAAGAGGCCCTGCGGGCTGTCGCGGAAGTCTGTGTTGGCCACGGCCTGTGCGCCGCCGTCAACATAGGCATCGTTACGGGCAAAATGCGCGAACTCTTCCATGGCACCCAGAACGGCCGGGTCATCGAACTTCAATTCGTTGCTGACCCATTTGTCATACATGGCAGGCGATTGTGTCCGCAGCATCATGTCTTCGACCCAGTCTGTCGCAGGCCAACCCGTGGCCGCACCGGATCCCAGACCGATACACCAAGGTGTGCCGCCGTCGGCGACGATCTGGTCTGTGAGGGCTTTCAGCTCTTCCATGGTTTCTGGAATATCGTAGCCTGCTTCGTCAAAGGCTTCGGGCACGTACCAAACCAAGGACTTCACATCGACACGGTAAAACATACCATAAAGCTGGTCATTGCCATCTTTGTCTGCGTAGGTGCCCAGATCAACCCAAGATTGTCCTGCCGCAAAGTTGTTGACGATCCAATCCGCGCTGCCATCCGCCAATGGCGTCAGCAAGCCCTGTGCGGCCATGTCAGCCGCCAAACCCGGTTGTGGGAACACGGCGAGGTTCGGCGCAGAACCCGCCTTGGCAGAGATCACGATATCTTGCTCAAAGCTGTCGGACCCGGAGTATGTCACCGAGGCACCAGTGGCTTCGGTAAAGTAGGCCATCACGTTTTCAACGCGCTCTTTTTCGGAACCGGTCCATGGGCCTGTGATCGACAGTTCCTGACCTGTAAAGTCGTTGGCCGCCGCAAAGCTGTTGTAGCTGTCCCAGTTGAACGCGCCGTCACCCGGTGCAAAGGCAAGATGCCCGCCAGCCTGTGCGATCCCTGCGGTCAATGCCAAAACGGCAACGCCCGAAAACAACGATTGTTTCATGATAGTCCTCCCTAAGTGCCTCTCCCCGAGGCGATACAAAACCAAGCCCATTGGAATCAGTTACCAAAGCGCTTTGAATAAGCCGAACTCTGATCCGATCCAGCAAACCTGTCAATTATAAAATAATTGGCCTCCCCAGTCAGATTTTCCTTGTTTTTTCGCAGTTTTTCCGGATGACTAACCACGCTTGCGCCACTTGTGCTGCAGCGGTTTGAAATCAACCAAATCGCTTTGAATATGGAAAGCCTATGAATTTAAAGCAACTTTCGCAAAATTTGGGATTGTCCCAAACCACGGTCAGCCGGGCTTTAAACGGGTATCCAGAGGTGTCCGAGTCCACCCGGCACCGCGTGCAAACCGCTGCCAAACAATTTAACTACACACCAAACACCCGCGCCAAAGGACTAGCCACAGGGCGATCCATGACCATCGGCCACGTGATCCCTGTCTCTACGAAGCACGAGATGGTCAATCCAATCTTTGGTGATTTTATCGCAGGCGCTGGTGAGAGTTATTCCAAGGCGGGCTATGATATGATCCTGTCCATCGTCGACGACGCGGACGAGGCCAGCGCCTATGAAAACCTCGTGGCCAAACGCGCTATTGATGGGATCATTTTGCACGGTCCACGATTGGATGATCCGCGTATCGCTTTGCTTCAAAAACTGGGCCTGCCTTTCGTGGTCCATGGGCGCGTGAGCGACACGGGCCAACCCTATAGCTGGCTCGACGTAAACAACCGCAGGTCGTTTCAACGGGCAACCGAATTTCTGCTGCAACTGGGCCATCGCCGTATCGCCTTGATCAATGGTCTCGAGACTATGGATTTTGCCGCCCGACGCCGCAGCGGCTTTGAGGCGGCCATGACGGCCCGTGGCCTAAAGGTCGATCCAGACCTCATGCAAAGCAACGAAATGACCGAAGTCTATGGCCACCAAGCCGCCAAAGCGATGCTGGCTGGTCCGACGCCGCCCACAGCCTTTTTGGTGTCGTCAATGATCCCGGCCTTTGGCGTGAGACGCGCTATCGAAGAAGCAGGATACGTTATGGGGCGCGATATCTCGGTGATCTGCCATGACGATGCCCTGTCCTACTTTGAAACGGACGAGGACGTGCCGGTCTTTACGGCCACGCGTTCGTCCGTGCGCGATGCAGGCCGGCAGGCCGCAGACATGTTGCTGCGCAAGATCGCCAACCCGTTGAGTGCGCAAACCGAAACCACCTTGCTTGAAGCCCAGCTTATCGTTGGCGGCTCAACCGGCGTCTGCACCGCATCATAACCCAAATCCAAGGACTGCCCCATGCTGTTTCATCGCTCTGATTTTCCGCAAGACTTTTTGTTTGGGGCGGCAACATCCAGCTACCAAATCGAAGGTCATGCGCATGGCGGCGCAGGCCGCACCCATTGGGATGATTTCGCCGCTACTCCGGGCAATGTCGTCCGCGCCGAACATGGGCAAATTGCCTGCGATCACTACAACAGGTTCCCACAGGATCTGGATTTGGTGGCCAACGCAGGTCTTGGCGCCTACCGTTTTTCCACGAGCTGGGCGCGGGTCATGCCCGACGGCAAAACCGTTAATCCCGAGGGTTTGGATTTCTACGATCGCCTTACAGACGCTATTTTGGAACGTGGGATCAAACCCGCAGCCACGCTCTACCATTGGGAATTGCCATCGGCACTGGCGGATCGGGGCGGCTGGCGCAATCGCGATATTGCCAATTGGTTCGCTGATTTCACACACACCATTATGGACCGCATCGGGGACAGGATGTGGTCTGTGGCCCCCATAAACGAGCCGTGGTGTGTTGCGTGGTTGTCGCATTTTGAGGGCCATCATGCCCCCGGCCTTCGCGATATCCGCGCCACAGCGCGCGCGATGCACCACGTGTTGCTGGCCCAGGGGCGCAGCCTCGAAGTGATGCGTCAGATGGGTCTGAAAAACCTAGGGGCTTTGTGCAATATGGAATGGTCCGAACCAGCCAGCAATAGCCCAGAAGACATCGCCGCGGCCGCGCGTTATGACGCGATTTACAACCATTTCTACATAAGCGGCCTGACCAAAGGCCAGTATCCCGACCTGATTTTGCAAGGCCTCGAACAGCATTTGCCCGACGGCTGGCACGATGATTTTGGCACAATTCAACAGCCCATCGATTGGTTTGGAATCAATTATTACACACGCAAACTGGTGGCAGCGGGCGATGGCCCATGGCCGTCTTTGCGCGATGTCACAGGCCCCTTGCCCAAAACCCAAATGGACTGGGAAATCTATCCTCAAGGGCTGCACGATTTCATTTTGCGCACACATCGTGAGTACACCGGTAACATCCCGATCTACATCACCGAAAACGGTATGGCCAACCCTGACCCACTGGGCACGCCCGATCAGCCCCGCATCGATTATCTGCAGTCCCATATCGCAGCCACCAAAGCCGCCATGGATGCAGGCGCGCCGGTCAAAGGCACCTTCATCTGGTCGCTGTTGGACAATTACGAATGGGCTTTGGGGTATGAAAAACGCTTTGGCTTGGTCCACGTTGATTTTGACACGCAGGTTCGCACACCAAAGGCCTCCTATGACGCGCTCAAGGCCAGCTTGGTGGGCTAGCTGCGGCCCGGGGCAATGGCCATGGATTTCACCACAGCGTAACATTTTGTTCCCACAACCAACCCCATAGCGGCGAGTGAACGTTTGGTGATCCGGGCCAGCACCACATCTGCGCCACTGCGCAAAGTCACAATCGCACCCGGTCCTGTCCCAAGATGAATATTGGTCACTTCAACAGGCATCGCATTGAGGGCCGACAACATTTGCGGCGCCTCTAGGGACAGGATCACATCCGACAGGTTGATTTGTAGCCGAATAGAGGTGCCCAAAGGGGCATCCACCTGAGGCAGCAGGATGGTGGTTTGCGACAGTTGCAATTCGCTTAGCCCGTCAGGATGGTGACACATCAACCGCGCCGTCACAAAAGATCCCGCTCCACTGTGACCCAGCAGGCGCACCAGTTCCGCATTTTGAAAACTGTCGAATATTGGGCCATGATGCAGCACCTGCCCTGCTTCCAGAATGATCAGATCGTCGGCCAGTTGCTTGATCTCTTCGAGATCGTGACTGACATAGAGGATGGGAACCTGTGTCTCGAGATGAATTTTGCGAAAGTAGGGCAGAATTTCCGCTTTGCGGGCCATGTCCAGACTGGATAGCGGCTCGTCCATCAACAACAGTTCGGAACCAGCCAGAACAGCGCGACCAATGGCCACCCGCTGTTGTTCGCCACCGGACAATGTGGCGGGCCGTCGATCCAACAAATGGCTGATCCCCAAAACGCCCGTGATCCGCGCCACAGCCTCGGGACTGCCGCCCCCATAGGTCAGATTCTGTCGAACACTGAGATGGGGAAACAGCATCGCCTTTTGAAACACCCGTCCGATGCGGCGTTTGTGCAGCGGCAGATGCGTCTTTGATGCCGCATCAAATAGGGTAGATTGTTGGAATGAAATTGTTCCCTGATCCGGTTGCAAGGTGCCTGAAATCGCATTGAGCAGGGTCGTCTTACCAGCACCAGACGGGCCAAACACCGCCGTGATACCGCGCCCCAGTTGAAACTGCGCCGTCAGACGAAAATCGTCATAGCCATGCACGATGTCGCACGTCAAACTCATCGTCCCGCCACCCGCTTTGCAACCCGCGGCGCCAACCATTCGCTCAGGCCAAGCGCGCCAAAGGCCACCAACAATGACAAAACGGCAAGGCCCACGACAGCGGGCTCTGCACCGGGGATTTGCAGAAACTCATAGATGGCCGAGGGCACAGTTTGGGTTTCACCGGGAATGTTGGACACAAAAGTGATCGTCGCCCCAAATTCGCCCATTGCCTTGGCAAAGCTTAAAACAGATCCCGCCAGAACACCGGGCAATGCCAAAGGCAGACTTATGGTAAAGAACACCCGCCAGCGCCCGGCACCCAAACTGCCTGCGACCTCCTCCAGATCCGGATCAATCGCTTCAAAAGCACTGCGCAAGGCACGTACCATCAACGGAAAGGCCATGATCGCTGCCGCCAAAACCGCACCGGTCCACCGAAAGGCGAGGACCAGACCAAAGACCTCTTCCAAAATCCGCCCTATGGGTCCATTGCGGCCAAAAACCAACAACAGCAAATAGCCCGTAACCACAGGCGGCAGCACCAGTGGTACATAAACCAGCACATTCAAAAAGGCCTTGCCGCGGAACTGCCAACGGGCCAAAGCGTAGCTCACAAAAATGCCAAAGGGCAGACAAATCACAGTGGCCCAAAATGCGACGCGCACAGACAGGGCCAGCGCGGTCCATGCTTCGGGAGGCAACGCACCCAACATCAGTTGAGCACCTCAAAGCCATGTTTTATCAACAAATTCTGGAACTTTTCAGAAGAAAGATACGCCAGAAACGCAGCACCTTTTGGGCCCAGTTGCGCTGCCGAATATAGAATTGGATCATGGGACACCGCTGGAATATCCAAAATGGTATAGACGCTGGGATCAGCCAAGGCATCGCTGCGATAGACCAGTCCCAAGGGGGTTTCCCCGCGCGCAACCAGCGCCAGCGCCTGACGTACATTCTGGGTCTCGACCAGCTTGTCTTTGACGCTGTCCCAAAGGCCCAAACCTTCCAAAGCCTGCTTGCCGTAGACACCCGCCGGGACAGAACGGGTGATTGGGATCGCAAATCGACGGTCTTGTAACGGGGTCTCTAATTGCGCAGGGGTGGCGGCCTTCATTTTTGCGTCGGACGCGATAATCACCAGCCGGTTTGAGAAAACGGGTTTCACATCCTTGGCCGGTACGACACCACTATCGATCAGATGCATTGTCCAATCTGGATGCGCCGCAATGAACACATCCGCAGGCGCACCGTTTTTGATTTGTCGCGCTAAGGCAGGCGTGCCCGCAAAGACGAAAGACACGGGTTGATCCCACTCCTCTGCGGCCTCTTCTAACACTGTTTTCAGACTTGAGGCCGCCCACACAGACAGGCTTTGCGCCTGAGCAGATGCCGCCCAAACCCCCAAGGTAAAAGCCAATAAAAGACGTAATGCCAATGTCATAACGCGACACTAGCCGCGATGGTTTAGGCGCGCAAACGCTTGCCTTCGGGATCAAAGGGCGGTTTGGCCAAAACACGGCCCCTGTGGGGTTTTCCCAACACATAAACCTCGACCTCGGTGTCTGCCTTTGCGGCCTCCGGGGCCAGATACCCAAGGGCCAGCGACATGCCAACGGTGTAGCCGTAGGTGCCAGACGTGACGCGCCCGACCCCTGTGCCGTCGGGCAAGAAAATAGGCTCGCCGCCAGTGGCGTCCGCATCAGTAACATCCAAAACTTCGATGATCGAAAGCACCTCACGCGGGGCGTTGTCCATCAGGGCCGCATAGGCGTCTTTGTTTAAGAAATCCTTGTCCATCTTGATCAGCGGGGCCAATCCCACCTCTTGGGGCCAGTACTCGGGCGAGTATTCGCGGCTCCACGATCCATAGCCTTTCTCGACACGCAGGCTCATCAAGGCACGCCCCCCTACCGGGCCAGCGCCCAAGGGTTTGCCCGCCGCCAGCAAGGCATCATAAAGCGCCTGCTGATCCTCTGTCCGACAATGCAATTCCCAGCCCAGATCGCCAGTAAATGACACCCGCAGCGCCAGCACCCGAAGGCCCGCCAATTCGATCCATTGGGACCGCATAAACGGAAATGCAGGCGTGCTGAGGTCAGCATTGGTCAGGCGTTGCAACAGATCCCGCGATTTTGGACCCGCCACGTTAAAGCCGCACATAGCTTCGGTTAAGCTCGTGAATTCAACAGCTTGCGGTTGCGGTACGGCGTTGAAATATCGTTGGTGATACCGTTCGGCCATGCCAGAGCCGATGATCATAAAGGCCTCGTCACCAGTTTTGGTCACAGTGAAATCACCAGCGATGCCCCCGCGTTTGCCAATCAACGGCGTAAGACATGACCGCCCCACAGCCCGTGGCATTTTGTTGGCAAAGATGGCGTTCAACCAATCGCTGGCCCCTGCCCCTTTGACTTCATATTTCGCAAAGTTCGAGATATCGATGATGCCCGCGTCACGGCGCAGCATCTCGCATTCGCGGCCCACAGGCTCAAACCAGTTTTGCCGGTCAAACCCGTTCGTATCTACCGTTCCAACCTCATCGGAATACCACAGCGGATGTTCCCAACCGTAGTTCAGCCCGAACACAGCGCCCATCGCTTTTTGGGTTTCATAAATCGGACGGGTGCGCGCCGGACGCCCTGCGCTGCGTTCCTCATTAGGGAAATGGATGCTGAACCGATTGGCGTATTGATCGCCTACACGTGCCTTGGTGAATTTGCGATCCGCCCATGCCCCAAACCGTGCCAAGTCCCACCCAAACATATCCAGATGCGGCTCGCCTGTGACAATCCATTCCGCGGTCAGACTGCCCAGCCCCCCAGATTGCGAGAAGCCAGGAATGATCCCGTTACAGCAGAAATACCCCTTCAATTCGGGCACGGGACCAAACAGCGCATTACTATCTGGCGACCAGATCATCGGACCGTTGATCACCCGCTTGATCCCCGCTGTGCCCACCACAGGCACACGGTCAATGGCGCGCATCATGTTGTCCTCGATACGTTCCAGATCATCAGCGAACAACTCATGCCCAAACCCCTGCGGCGTGCCGTCCTCGGCCCAGAACCGCACGTCCTTTTCATAGGCGCCCACCAGCAACCCGTTGCCTTCCTGACGCAAGTAATATTCTCCATCGCGATCCGCGACCGATGGCAGACGGCGATCCATGCCTTCAATCTCAGCAATGGTTTCCGTCACAAAATACTGATGCTCCGTCGGCAACAATGGCAGCTCAATCCCTGCCATCGCCGCAACTTCACGCCCCCAAAGACCCGCTGCATTGACCACAACCTCAGTGCGGATATCCCCCTTTGGCGTGCGCACAATCCACGTGCCATCCGGCTGCTGCTCGGTTCCCGTCACAGGAGTAAAGCGGTGAATTTCCGCCCCGTTTTGGCGCGCCCCCGCCGCATAGGCTTGCGTCACACCGGACGGGTCCACATTCCCCCCATCCGGCTCATACATGATGCACTGCACCCCAGAATAATCGACCAGAGGATGCAATTCTTCCGCCTCGGCCCGATCAATCTCGTAGAAATTCATGTTGTAATACTTAGCCTTAGCCGCTTGCAGCTTTAACTGATGCACCCGCGCGTCGGTCTGCGCCAGATAAAGAGATCCGGGTTGGAACACACCGCAACCCTGCCCCGTTTCCGCCTCCAATTCCTTATAAAGGTTCATCGTATAATGCTGGATACGGCTGATATTGGTGTTGTCGTGCAATCCATGAATGTTGGCCGCCGCATGCCATGTTGAGCCGCTGGTCAACTCGTCCCGTTCCAACAAAACCACATCGGTCCATCCCAATTTGGTCAAATGATAGAGGATCGAACAGCCGATCACCCCGCCCCCGATCACAACCGCCTGCGCGTGGGTTTTCATGCCTCAATTCCTTCGGGTTTTTCTTCGCGGCCCAACTGCCACAAACGATATTGCAAATCCGTCGCCGCCCGCAGGCCCGCTTGCAGCGCAAACACATAGGCATGGGTCAGCAGAAAGCAGGCTTCATCTTCCGTGCCACAGCCTTCCGCTGCCTCGGCATAAAGCCCCGACAACGTGGCCGCATCCCCATCCACATGGGCCGCCGCCAAACGCGCCGCCAAATCAGCCACCGCGCGCGGCCTCTACCTTAGACGCCACCCAATGATGGAACCGATGGGTCGGGCCATCCATCGCAGGCGAGAATTTCCCACCATCAAACAGCACCCCATGACGCCCCTTTTGCATGCCTTCGACTACGAAAATATCTTCTTCGAAAATCTGCTTCCAAAGCTGCGCGTTCTTGTCATTCAAGGCATCAAACCTCGCGTCGCCCGCCACTTTGGGATGATAATACAGCGACACATGCTCAACCGTTTGATCTAATGCCTTAGGCTCAAGGATCATCGTGTAAAAATGATCCCGATGCACCCCAAGCAACACATTGGGAAACAGCGACACATATTCGGCACCCGTTTCCCACTTTTCACCCAAGCCCTCAAAATCAGGAAAGCTATTCCCAGCCTCATCCTTAAGCTGTTGATAAACAACCGTACCTTGGCCCGAATAGCCTGAATGATGCTCAATATTATAATGGTCTTCCAGACGCGAATACACGTTCAATTCGGGATGAATCCACGGCAAATGATAGCTTTCGCAGAAGTTCTCAACGGCCAATTTCCAGTTGGTGTTTACACTTAGATCAAACGAACTGCTCTCGCCGCCCGACACCATCGGCTGATCAAACTCAGCCCACCGCTCCATCAAATCCGCATGGACCACTTCAAACGGGTCCGCCTGCCCGTCCACATTCACAAACACAACGTCATGCCACACGTAATGCGGCACGCGGATCAGACCCAATTCATCGCGTTTGATATCCGCGTGCACATTATTGCCCGGGCCACCCACATGGGGCGTTGCACGCAGCTTGCCTTTCAGATCATAACACCACGAATGATAGGGACAGCGAATGGCCCCTTCGATTTTTCGCGGCTCATCAACCAAAATCATTCCACGGTGGCGACAGGTGTTTTGAAACACTCCCACTTGGCCATCACGGTCACGCACCAACAACAATGGCATGCCCAGAAAATCAATTGGCTTGGCATCCCCTGCTTCTGGTACGTCCTTGCCAAATCCGACGCCCGACCAATTGGCAAACAGCACAGCGCGTTTCTCTTCCTCGAAAACATCTGCATCGATATAATGGGCATTGGGCAAACCGCGGGCTTTATTCACGGACGTCATGACCGGCTCTAACTGCGTGCGTTTGTTCATGGCGACCTCCCGGGTGCTGCGCTACGTTGCCTCAACAGACGCGATATTGGACCTTTCTGGCAAGTGGGAAAATTCCACGTCTGAGGTGAATTTAATTCACTCAACGGTCTCAAGAAGGAAAGCCCGCAGATGGGCCGTTTCTTCAGGCAAATCAGACACAGGATCCGAGACTACTTTGAAACTGACGGGCGCTGTTATGACAAAGTCGCTAAACGGCACCAAAGCCCCACTGCGCAGCAAAGGCTCGACCAAGCGTTGCCACCCCAAAACGATTCCGGCCCCCGATTGTGCCGCTTGCAGGGCAATGGTGTAGGTGTTGACTTGCCGCTCGCGTGCAATCGGACCTGTGTAGCCCAACTGGTTGAACCATGTTTTCCAATTTGTCCAACTTGCGCTGTCGGCGTCCAAATGGATCAGCGGTAATTGCGCAAGCTCACCCAATCCCTGGCTTAGATCCGGGAACCTGTTGGGTGCGACCAAGGGCAACAGCACATCATTAAATAAAGGTGTCTCAATACGTTTCTTATCGTCGATAGAGCCGTATTTTATGATCAAGTCAGCAGCCCGCGCCGTGGGATCCAACGTGTCAGATACATATTGATTGACCCGCGCCTGTGGGTTGGCCTCCCAATATTTTGCCAAACGCGGGGTCAGCCATAACGCACTAACGGCAGAGGTTGCCGCGATTGTGACAACACCGTCCTGTGTGTGATTGCGCAACCGCTGCACGCTGTCTGCGATATCTGAAAAACCACCCTGCACCGCGCGAAACAAAACCGCACCATTGTCCGTCAGGCTGACCCCCCGATGCTGCCGTTGAAACAGAGTTTGCCCGATCTCGCGCTCGAGGGATTTGATCTGATGGCTTACGGCGCCCGATGTCACGTTCAATTCTTGTGCTGCGGTCTTGAAACTCTGATGGCGTGCAGCGGCTTCAAACGCCGCCAGCGCTGTCAAAGACGGAAGGTTATAAAAGGGACGCGCCATAGCCCATAGATGAACCAGATTAACCCATTTGAGGCAAGACCTAAGGCTTAACCGCAGCCGCCGCCTGCATCGCCTTGACATAGAGAACCACGTCAATGGCATTCGCGATCATCTGGACACCCATAGCGCGACATGTGCTGGCATAGGCCGCATCCAAGGTCAAAATGCCTGTAGCTTTGCCCGCTGCTTGGATTTTTTTCATCGCGGTCTTAATAGCTGCACGCACCTCAGGGGCCGCAGAATTAGCCCCGAACCCCATATCCGCCGCCAAATCTGCAGGGCCGATAAACACCCCATCGACGCCGTCTATCGCCAAAATCTCGTCTAAACTGGCAAGGCCTGCTCGATTTTCGACCTGCACAAACAGGCAGATTTGATCATCTGCTGTCTCGATATAATCAGGCACCGTGGTAAAGCCGCTGGCCCGCGCCAAGGCGGCCCCAACGCCGCGCCGACCAACGGGCGGATACCGCACCGCAGCAACCAGATCGCGCGCCTGATCTGCAGTTTCGACCATGGGGATCAACAGGTTTTGCGCCCCGATGTCCAAAGCCTGCTTGATCAAATGCGTTTGCCCCACAGGCAAGCGCACCATCACGTCGCTATCGCTGGCCTCAAGCGCCTGCAATTGGGCCAAAATAGACCGGATGTCATTTGGGGCATGCTCGCCATCAATCACCAGCAAATCCCAGCCCGCACGCCCCGCCATTGAGGCCACATAAGCGTCCGCCATGCCCAACCAGCAGGCAGTCACCGTGTCGCCCGCAGCCATGCGGGATTTAAAGCGATTGTTCGGGGCAGCCATGTCAGTCCTTTCCTCGGAATAGAAACTGGTGCATGAAGGGTCGTCGGGCGCGACCCAGTCCAGTTTCGACGTCTTTCAACCCAATCAGAAAGCTTCGGCAATGGCCACCTCTCATGACCTGACAACTGGATCAATCCCCGGCCATTTTCGCACGCTGGCCATTCCCACAGCCATCGGCATGGTGTTCACCACACTATATAACGTAGTCGACGTCTACTACGCCGGGGCAATTTCCACAGATGCCCAGGCCGGTCTGGCGATCAGTTTTCAAGTGTTTTTCGTCCTGATTGCCTTAGGCTTTGGCCTAAGTTCCGCGATGAGCGCCCTTGTGGGCAACGCCTTGGGCGAGAAATCCACCCAGACCAGCATCATTGCCAGCCAAGGCTTGGC
Source organism: Algirhabdus cladophorae (assembly GCF_044772865.1). Classification (GTDB taxonomy): domain Bacteria; phylum Pseudomonadota; class Alphaproteobacteria; order Rhodobacterales; family Rhodobacteraceae; genus Algirhabdus; species Algirhabdus cladophorae. The sequence goes on along the minus strand of NZ_CP173029.1, from coordinate 1,400,989 downwards.
TTACGGGTTCGGGGCGGCGATTTTGGGGATCATCTTGGGCTATAGCTTTGGCCCGAGCCTTCTTGCCGTGGTGTCAGAACCGGGCGCCTATCGCACTGCAGCCGAGGATTATCTGAATGTGTTGCTGCTGGCGGCACCTGCGTTTTTGCTGGCCTATGGGGCCAACGGGATCCTGACAGCCCAAGGCGACACCAAATCAATGCAGTATGCCAATATGGCGGCTTTTGTGGCCAATGTGATCCTAAATCCTTTGTTGATATATGGGTATGGACCGTTTCCTGAACTGGGGTTCAACGGCATCGCCGTCAGCACGATCCTCAGCCAATACGGCGTCATGGTTTTCATTTTGCTGCGGGTTTACCGCTCGGATGCGATGCAAGGCACGCGACAGTATCGACCTGATTTCAAAGTCATGGGCGAGATCACCAGCCAAGCCCTGCCCGCCAGCTTTGCGATGATCGTGATGATGGTCGCGGGCTTTGTGATCCAGTATTTCCTCAAGGGTTTTGGCGGCGAGGCTGTGGCCGCCTACGGCGTGGCATTGCGCATTGAACAATTGCTGCTGCTGCCTGCCTTTGGCCTGACGGGCGCCTTGTTGCCAATTGTGGCGCAGAACTACGGGGCCAAAAATTTCGACCGGGTGCGTGAGGCCGCGTTCTTTTGTTTCAAGGCGGGTGCAGCTTTGATGTTGGCAGCCGCCTGTTTGCTGTGGGTGGCCTCTGGTCCGGCTATGCGGATATTTACCGACGACCCTGAGGTCATCCGCATCGGGAAATCCTACCTAAACGTCGATGGGTTTATACTACCGGTTTATGTGGTCCTTTTCGGGATCAATTCGATGTTCCAAGCGTTCAAAAAACCGCTGTATACCCTGTGGATCGGCATCTACCGACAGGGCATTGGTGTCGCGCTCTTTGCCTATATCTTTGTGGTCCTGTTCGATCTGGGCGTTTGGGGTGTGTGGTTTGGGATTGCCACATCAGTGGTCACTGGCCTGATCGTGTCGGCCATTTTGATCGAACGCGTGGCCAAGGAATTGATCGGTGGTTTGTTCACCAAAGCCAGCTAAGCAGGCCCCATCCGCAGGGCCACATCTATCATCCGGTTGGAAAAACCCCATTCGTTGTCATACCAGCCAAAGACCCGCACCAAACCATCGGGCAAAACCGTGGTTTCCGGCATGGCCATGACAATGCTTTCGGCCCGCGCGCGCAAATCTGTACTGACCAAAGGCTTTTCGGTCAGGCCAATGATCGGGCTTTGTGAGGCGTGCAGCAACTTTTGAACCTGTTCATGGGTCACAGCCTGTGACAGCTGTACTGTCAGATCTACGGCCGACACACTGGCAGTGGGCACCCGCACAGCACAGCCCACGACACGTCCTGCAAGATGCGGCAAGACCTTGTCGATCAGCCGCGCTGCTGATGTGGTTGTCGGCACCATAGACAGGGCCGCCGCCCGCGAGCGTGCCATATCCCCACGCGGCGCATCTATGGTGGGTTGGGATCCTGTGTAGCAATGGATCGTCGTCATATGGCCGGTTTTGATTCCAAAGCCATCGTCGAGAACCTTCAAAAGCGGGGCCAGCGCGTTGGTCGTGCAGCTGGCATTGCTGACGACTTTTTGACCCTGCAATTCATCGTCATTGGCCCCCAGAACCAGCGTAAGGTCTGCCGTCTCACACGGTCCCGAAATCAGCACACGGCCTGCGCCTGCCATGAGGCCGCGTTCGGCAAACGCACGGGTTTTGGACTGGCCTGTGGACTCGATCACCAAATCAATATCGCTGAGATCCAAATCCCGCAGATCCGCGCTTTGTGAAAAGCCAATCTGTTTGGGGCCAAAGCGGATGGTGTCGCCCTCGACCTCGACACCCCCATGATATGGGCCAAAAACACTATCAAATTCAAAGAGATGCGCACATAAATCAATGTCCGAAATGTCGTTTATAAGAACAACATCCAGCGCCACGTCCATACGCGTGGTCAACAAACACCGCAAAATGGTCCGGCCAATGCGGCCGAACCCGTTGATCGCAATTTTTATTGGTTTGGTCATAGCCGCACCCTAGACAGTCACGGGATCAGACCGCAACCTCAATTGCGACACCAGCCTCTTGGGCCAGTGTCACGGCTTTGCTGGCAACGGCCAAGTCTTGCAGGCCGACACCGGTTCCATCAAACAAAGTCACCTCGCTGGCCGAACTGCGTCCTTTGTGGTCACCGTTGATCACCTTGCCGATTTCAGTGATCTGGGCTGGATTCATGCCTGCGATGACCGCGTGTTGCGCCTCGCCAATTGTGGTGGATTGGGCGATCTCGTCTGTAAAGACTGTGGCGCGTTCAATCAAAGCCGCGTCGACCTCTTGCTTGCCTTTGGTATCGGTGCCCATGCAGGCCAGATGTGTGCCGTCCTTGATTTGATCCGCCTTTAGGATGGCATCAAAGCTGGAAGTGATCGTGATAATCACATCAGCCTGTGCACCCATTTCATCCAGCGTAACCGCCTCAAACGGCAAGCCCAAGGCAGAGGCTTCCTCTTCCAATCGCGATAGCATTTCAGGGTGGTAGTTCCAGCCGATGACCTTCTCGAAACCACGTTGTTGGACAGCAGCGCGCATTTGGAACACCGATTGATGCCCCGCCCCAACCATGCCCAGTACTTTGCTGTCGGGACGTGACAGATGCTTGATCGACACAGCACTGGCCGCCGCCGTGCGCAGCGCCGTAAGCAAATTGCCCCCGACCATTGCGCTGGGTTGGCCGGTATCTGCATCGAATAAGAACACGGTAGACTGGTGATTGGTCAGGCCTTTGTCCGCGTTGCCCGGCCAATAGCCCCCGGATTTCAGACCCAGGGCTAGCCCTGCCCGATCAAAGCCCGATTTGAACCCATAAAGCGCATCCGCATGACCAATGGCTTCGCGGATCACAGGAAAATTATAGGCATCCCCCCGCGACATGGCGGCAAACACGGCCTCGACGGCCTCGAAGCTTGCCTCTGGGGTGATGAGGGCAGCGATTTCTTTTTCGGGGACAATAATCATGGGTCTGCATCCTTTGCAGTCGTGGGTATTTGAGTATTTTTGGAAAAAAGAAGCGGGGACCGCGCCCCGCTTCACACTTTAGTAGGCTTTGCCACGGGCACTGATGGGCCAGAGGGTTTCGACCTTGCGGCCGCGCACGCCGACGTACCAATCATGTACGTTGCATGTGGGGTCGCAGTGACCCGGCACCAATTTAAGGTGGTCGTTCACTTTCAGAACGCCGTCAGGGTCTGCCACCACGCCGTGCTCGTCCGAGCATTTGACATATTCCACATCAGCGCGCCCAAAGATCACAGGCAGGCCACTGTCGACCGATTGGGCTTTTAGGCCTGCATCAACAATGGCTTTGTCGGCTTTGGTATGGCTCATTACCGAGGTCAGGATAAAGAGCGCATTTTCCCATTCGCCTTGGTCGATGCGATTACCCTGCTTGTCCAAGATACGGCCATAATCGGCATCCATAAAGGCATAAGAACCACATTGTAGTTCGTTATAAACCCCTGATGTGCCTTCAAAATAATAGCTGCCCGTGCCGCCGCCTCCGACGATATCGCACTCCAGCCCTTCCGCCTTGAGGGTGTCCACAGCGTCCTTTACCTGCGCCACGGCCACTTCGATCTTGGCCTTGCGGTCCTCATAGCTGTCCATGTGCTGCATCGCCCCTTGGTAGGCTTGGATGCCGCCAAATTTCAGGCCCGGTGCTGCGTCCAAGGCTTTGGCAATCTCGACCACTGCTTCGGTCGAGTTCACGCCACACCGGCCCGCGCCGCAGTCAATCTCGACCAGACATTCGATTTGCGTCCCGTGCTTTTGCGCCGCAGCAGACAAATCGGCCACGTTGTCCAGATCATCCACACAACACAAAGTCCGCGCACCCAACAAAGGAAGCCGCGCGAGCCGGTCAATCTTGGCCGGTTGGCGCACTTGGTTCGAGACCAAAACATCCTTGATACCGCCACGGGCGAACACTTCGGCCTCGGAGACCTTTTGGCAGCACACGCCGCAGGATCCGCCAAGTGTTTCTTGCAGCAAGGCCACATCAACAGACTTGTGCATTTTGCCATGCACCCGATGGCGTACGCCCATTTGTTTGGCGATATCACCCATCTTTTTGATGTTACGCTCAAGGGCATCCAGATCCACCACCAGAGCAGGGGTTTGAATGTCAGCAGCGTCCATACCGGGGATCGCAGGCACGTCGAACCCTACATCGAGATCAGCAATTTTGGTCATATCATTCATGGTATTTGTCCTTATTTGAGGGTCCAAGGAAGGTTATTCATGTCAACGTTGCCGCCAGTGATGATCACGCCGACCCGTTTGCCTGCGAACAGTTCAGGGTTTTTTAGGATCGTGGCCAAAGGCGGGGCGCAAGAGGCCTCCATCACAATCTTCATACGCTGCCACGTCAGTTTCATAGCATCGACGATTTCGTCTTCTGTGGCGGTCAATACATCCGTCACATAGTTCGAAACAAAGTGCCAAGTCCTTTCTTTCAAAGGAACTTTCAGCCCATCGGCGATGGTGTCCGGCGCATCGTCGGCAATGATGTGCCCTGCTCGGAAGCTGCGCGCGGCGTCATCAGCATTAAGAGGTTCTGCCGCATATATTTCGGTATCAGGAGCGATATTTGAGAGGGTGAGGCATGTTCCAGAGACCATACCACCGCCACCGATTGGGGCGACCACAGCATCAAGATCATTAGCTTGCTCCATAAGTTCTAGCGAACAGGTGCCCTGCCCGGCGATGACCCTTGGGTCATTGTAGGGATGTACGAATTCTGCGCCTGTGGCCGCTTGGACCTCGGCGAAAACGGCTTCGCGACTGGTGGTCGAGGGCTCACATTCAGTGATGATCCCGCCATATCCGCGCACCGCGGCCTTTTTGGCCTCAGGCGCTGTGCGGGGCATGACCACATGACACGGGATGCCCCGACGGCCTGCTGCATAGGACAGGGACAAGGCATGATTGCCGCTGGAATGTGTGGCAACCCCGGCCTCAAGCTGGTCGTCGCGCAGTCCAAATACCGCGTTCGAGGCGCCGCGCACTTTAAAGGCCCCTGCTTTTTGGAAGTTCTCGCATTTGAAAAACAACTCGGCCCCAGTGAGCTCGTTGAGGTAGGCCGACGTCAGTACAGGCGTGCGATGGATATAAGGTTTGACCCGCGCGTGGGCGTCCAAAACATCCTGAAAGGTCGGAATATACATGTCAGTTGCGTCCTTCATGGAATTACTCCGCTGCCATTTGACCGATGAACGAGCCGTGCCTGTAGCTGTTCTGAGCCGCAGCAACACCGCTGCCTAACTCAATCCCTAGCCCGAGATCAGCCATCACCATCTCGGCCGTGGCAATGCCGCTGAGAGCCATAGCATCAGTGAGACTGCCCAGATGCCCGATGCGAAAGACGCGGCCTGCCACTTCGCCCAAGCCAGCCCCGAAGGCCATGCCATAGTTGGTGGCCGCATGGGCGACGATATCGCTGGCATTAAACCCCTCGGGTGTTTTGATCGCGCTAACCGTGTCGGAATAAACATCAGGCGAGACGGCGCATAGATCCATCCCCCACGCCCCGACGGCTGCCCGCACCCCATTGGCGATCCGTGTGTGGCGGGCAAAAACGTTTTCGATGCCTTCGGCCAGCAACATATCGCAGGATGTTTTCAGCCCGTTCATCAGACCCACAGCAGGTGTGTAGGGATAGGCGTTGGCCTCATAGCCCTTAGCCATATCGTTTATGTCAAAGAACGTCCGGTGCAACCCGGCGGTAGCACTGGCCGCAACCGCGCGAGAGCTAAACCCTACAATGGCAAGGCCAGCGGGCAGCATAAACCCCTTTTGCGAGCCTGTAACAGCTACGTCGACCTGCCATTCATCCATACGGAAATCCATGGACCCAATGGAGGATACGCCATCTACAAAAAGCATCGCATCATGACCAGCTGCATCCATGGCCGCGCGGATGGCTGCGATGTCGGATTTCACGCCCGTTGCTGTTTCATTGTGGGTTGCCAAGACCGCTTTGATCTTGCCTGCGCTGTCTGCGCGCAGGATGGTTTCGTACTGGTTGGCATCAATGCCGTGGCCCCATGGGGTCTCCACAATATGCACGTCCAGCCCATGGCGCTGACACATATCGATCCACTTGTGTGAAAACATACCGTTGCGCGCAATCAGCACACCATCGCCTTCGTTCAGTGTATTGGTAATCGCTGTTTCCCAGCCCCCGGTGCCCGTGGCAGCAAAGATAAACACCTCTGCTGTTGTGGACTTTAGGATCTGCGCCACGGCGGCCCGTGCAGGGTGCAAGATTGTCCCGAACATTGGCGACCGATGATCGATCGTGGGCATGTCGCAGGCCTTGCGCAACACTTCTGGAATGTTGGTTGGGCCCGGAATGAATACTGGGTTTTGAAAACTCATCGTCTGTCTCCCCTCGTGGTTGCACCGGTTATGAGGGGCACAGATGCACAACTCAATTTTTTTGAAATTATTTTTCAAAAATCATGTTCTAGAAATATATATTTAAAAACAGAGCCTTGCATTTTTCATAATTCGAAATACTTTTTCATTTATAAATTTAATTCGCAAGGATCCAAGCAAAATGGATGAAAAACGCAGCCGTGGGAGGCCTCGGGCTTTTAACGACAAGACTGAACAAAACACGATTAAGTCGTTGGATCGCGCCATGATGATCCTCGAGACCCTCTCGAAAATGGAGGGGGCCACACTGACAGAACTGGCCACGCACGTGGATCAAAGTGCCGCTACCGTGTACCGCGTTCTATCGACCCTTCAGGCCCGCGGCATGGTGGAATTGATCGGTCAGGACCAGACATGGCACATTGGCTCGCGTTGCTTTGTGATCGGTTCATCGTTTCTGCGGCGCACGTCTTTGGTTGAACGGGCGCGGCCCTTTATGCGGCAACTCATGGATCTAACTGGCGAGACGGCGAACCTTGGTGTCGCACGGGGCGATCATGTGATGTTTCTTAGCCAGGTCGAGACCCACAAAACCATCCGCGCCTTCTTTCCCCCCGGCACGCAATCGCCACTGCATGTCTCGGGCATTGGCAAGGCGATCATCGCTTATTGGCCGCAAGATATGCTTGATGGTTTGATGGCGGCTCCAAAAGAACAGTTCACCGAAAACACGCTGATCACAAAAGACGCTTTGTTGCGCGATATGGAACGGACCCGCGCGCGGGGCTATGCTGTGGACAATGAAGAACGGCACCTAGGCATGCGCTGCGTTGCGGCCCCGATCTTTGATGCACTGGGCGAAGTTGTTGGCGGCATCTCGATCTCGGGGCCTTCTGCACGGGTCAGTGTGGGGGCCGTCCCCGAGATCGGCGCGCAGGTTGCTGAGGCCGCAAAAGGTCTCTCGCTGGGGCTGGGAGCACAGCTTTAGCGGCTTAGGGTGCGTTCCACCGCATCCTTCCACCCGGCATAAAGTGCCTCCCGCGCGGGATCGTCCATCAGCGGGGCAAAGCGCTGATCCACCGCCCAAGTCTGCGAGAACCCGTCCATATCGGGGTATATCCCAGCGCGCATACCCGCCAACCACGCCGCCCCAAGGGCCGTGGTTTCCAGAACCGTTGGTCGATCCACTGGGGCCCCGATGATATCGGACAAAAACTGCATCGACCAATCAGACGCCGACATGCCCCCATCCACCCGCAACGTAGCGGCATCGCTACCACCGGGCCAATCCGCTGTCATAGCCTCCAACAAATCGCGGGTTTGGTAGCCAACACTCTGAAGCGCCGCTTTGGCAAATTCGGCAGGACCTGAATTGCGCGTCAAGCCGTAAATGGCACCACGACATTCCGCATCCCAATACGGCGCGCCAAGCCCCGTAAAGGCCGGCACCATATACAGCGTTTGTGTCAAATCCGCTGCCTCGGCCAAGCCTTGGGTTTCGGACGCATCGCGAATGATTTTCAACCCATCCCGCAGCCATTGTACCACAGCACCCGCGATAAAGATCGACCCTTCCAATGCATAGGTGGGCTTGCCGTCTAATTGATAAGCAATCGTACCCAAAAGGCGGCTTTTGCTTTCGACCAGTGTGTCGCCAGTATTAAGCAGCGCAAAACAGCCCGTGCCATAGGTGGATTTCAGCATGCCCGGCTGGAAACACGCCTGCCCCACAGTGGCCGCCTGCTGATCCCCGGCAACGCCCAGAATTGGCAAGGGTTTGCCAAAAAGATCCGGACGCGTCATGCCAAATTCATCGGCACAGTCTTTGACCTCGGGCAGCATCGACATGGGAATGTCGAGCCACGCACAAATCTCGACGTCCCACTGACCCTCACGAATATTATAGAGCATTGTGCGGGCGGCATTGGTCGCATCGGTCACATGCGACGCCCCGCCCGTCAGGTGCCAAATCAGATAGCTGTCCACAGTGCCAAACGCTAACTCGCCCGCCTGCGCACGGGCGCGCGCGCCGTCGACGTTGTCCAAAATCCATTTCAATTTGGTCGCCGAGAAATACGGATCCAACAAAAGCCCAGTTTTGTGGGTGATCTTGGGTTCCAAGCCTTCGGCCTTCAGCGCCTGACAGGTCTCATGGGTGCGGCGGTCCTGCCAAACGATGGCATTGTAGATGGCCTTGCCGGTTTTGAGGTCCCAGACCAGTGTCGTCTCACGTTGGTTTGTAATGCCAATAGCCGCGATATCATCCGCAGCCAGTCCAGCCTTTTCAATGGCGGCCCGACAGGTGCCCGCAGTGGTGGCCCAAATATCCGACGGATCATGTTCCACCCATCCCGAAGCCGGAAAATGCTGGGTGAATTCTTCTTGCGCCGAGGCAGCAATGCCCATGGCCGCATCAAAGATAATCGCCCGACTGGATGTCGTACCTTGATCGATTGCCAAAATATGTGTCATAGCCCCTGCCCCCTTTTTGGTCCTGTTAGTGCCGCTGATTAAGCGGTCTTTTTGATCTGCCCGTCAATCCAATCGGCCACAGCACATGCCTGCGCTGATGTCAGACGCAAGCCCAGTTTCGAACGGCGCCACAACACATCATCAGCAGAGTGGACAAATTCATGATCCATAAGCCATTGCACCTCACGCGCCGTTAGGCTCGCCCCAAAGGCCTTTCCCAAATCAGAGGCCTGCGTTGCCTGCCCCAAGACATCCCAGGCCAAAGTGCCGTAGGCGCGGATCAGGCGTTTGGCCCAAAACCCGTCCAAAAACGGATAATCCTGTGCCAGCCGCTGTATCAATTTTGGAACATCAGCCACTGGGAAATCCCCCCCGGGCAAGGCGACACCAGCGGTCCAATCCCCGGTCATGTGCGGAAAGAACGGGCCGATCTTGGACAAGACCTGTTCGGACAGCTTGCGATAGGTGGTGATCTTACCACCAAAAATATTGAGCAACGGTGCACCATCGTCATTGAGGGTCAAAACATAATCGCGGGTCGCAGCCGTGGCAGATTTAGCCCCGTCATCATACAGCGGACGCACGCCAGAATAGGTCCAAACCACGTCTTTGGCCGAAATATCCTTGGCAAAATAGGTGTTGATGAAATCGATGAGATAATCCCGTTCAGCATCGGTGCATTTGGGTTTCACTGTCACATCATCATGGTCCGCGTCAGTTGTTCCAATAAGGGTGAAATCAGTCTCATAAGGAATGGCGAAGATGATCCGCCCATCTTCCCCCTGAAAGAAATACGCCTTGTCGTGATCAAAAAGCTTGTCTGTGACAATGTGGCTGCCACGGACCAACCGCACGCCTTCTGTCGCATTCAAGCGCGCGACACCGCGGATCACATCCTCGACCCATGGACCACCAGCATTGATCAGCGCCTTGGCGAAATGAACCGCGCCCCCTTGCGGACCGAGGGTTTCTATCCGCCAAAGATCGCCGTCACGCAACGCAGACACGACTTTGGTTCGGGCCAAAATCTGCGCGCCGCGATTTTGCGCATCCACGGCGTTTAAAACCACCAATCGACTGTCTTCCACCCAACAATCCGAATACTCAAACGCGTTTTGAAATTTGCGGTTCAAGACCGCACCCTCAGGCCCCTGCGTTAAGTCCAAGCGGGTGGTGGCAGGCAGAATTTTTCGCCCGCCAAGGCTATCATAGAGAAAAAGCCCCAAGCGGATCAGCCATTTCGGACGACGCCCCCGCATCCACGGCATCACTCGGGTCAACACCTGTGATGTGGGCGTTTCCGTGTCAAACCGCATGTCTTTGTGATAGGGTAAAACAAAGCGCATGGGCCAACTGATATGCGGCATTGCCGACAGCAGCACTTCGCGTTCAATCAATGCTTTGCGCACCAGATTGAACTCGAAAAATTCCAAATAGCGCAGCCCGCCATGAAACAGCTTGGTGCTGGCCGATGAGGTGGCGCCCCCCAGATCGCCCATTTCTGCCAGTGCCACTGACATACCACGACCTGCAGCGTCGCGCGCCACGCCAGTGCCATTGATACCACCGCCGATAATGAACAGGTCCAAAGGATTCGTTGCGTTATTCATTTTATGCTCCACATTTGGACGCTGCCTAGCAAGTTGGGCAATCAGACCCAATGGACAGGAACATATATGTTCGTTATTTTCGAAGCGAACATAGATTTTGGCCAAATAATGCCGATTTTTCAGGAAATTTCTTCGCTACATCGAGAAAACGAACATGTCCACCTCTGCCCGTCACACAGCCATATTGGCCGAAATCACCCGCCACGGCAAAGCCACGGTAGACGGACTTGCTGCGCATTTTGGGGTCACGGTGCAAACCATCCGCCGCGATCTCGGACAGCTAAGTGCGACAGGCGCTGTCGAGCGGATCCACGGGGGTGCCGTACCCGCCTCGGGCGTGCAAAACATCGGCTATGACGACCGGCGCGTTCTAAATCGGCGGGCCAAAGCCGCAATCGCGTTGCGCGTGGCCAAGGACATCCCAAACGGGTCCTCGCTGTTCATTAACATCGGGACAACAACCGAGTCCGTGGCCACGGCCCTGCTGCACCATCAGGACCTCTTGGTGGTCACAAACAGCCTCAACGTGGCGAATATTTTGGCACGCAATCCCAAATGCGAAGTCATCGTAGCAGGGGGGACCCTACGCCGAACCGATGGCGGTTTGGTTGGCGAATTGACCAGCGATTTCCTGACCCAGTTCAAAGTGGATATTGCTGTGGTGGGGGTTTCCGCATTGGACCAAGATGGGGATCTTCTGGATTTTGACCCACAAGAAGTCCGCGTCAGCCGCGCGATCCTTAAACAAGCCCGCCACAGTTATCTGGTGGCAGACGCGACCAAGTTTACCCGCCAAGCCCCAGTGCGGATCACCTCATTGGCGCAAATCGACGCGCTCTATACGGATGCGGCAGTGTCCGAGGGTCTGTTTCAGAAATGTCAGGATTGGAAGACGCAGGTGCACCGCGTCCGTTTTCCGAATTAGCTTTCGACGCCTCGAAACCCTGTGGCCACAACAAACTTTTCTGAACTGTCAGAACGCGATGCAGGGGGTTTTACATTGGCCACTTTGGTGAATTTTTGCTTGAGCAGTTTTTGCAGATCACCCTCTGCCCCACCCGCCAAGACCTTGGCCACAAAGGTGCCGCCTTCCTCTAGCACATCAAATGCAAAATAAGCCGCAGCTTCGCAGAGCGCCATAATCCGGTTGTGATCGGTTTGCTTGTGACCCGATGCAGAGGCAGCCATGTCCGACATTACCACATCCGCTTTGCCATCAAGCCAATCTTTGACCTTGGTATCTGCGTCGTCTTCCATAAAATCCAATTGATGCAACACGCAGCCTGCAATCGGTTCCATTTCTTGTAGATCAATCCCCAGAATTGTGCCGATGGATTTGCCCGATTTTTCACCCAAGGCATTCACTCGAGGGACCGCAACCTGACACCAGCCCCCCGGTGCGGCCCCCAAATCGACCACACGGGCCCCCGGCACCAAGAACCGAAACTTATCATCCAACTCGAGGATCTTGTAAGCCGCACGTCCACGATACCCATCAGCCTGCGCACGTTTGACATAAGGGTCGTTCAACTGCCGTTGCAGCCAAAGGGTCGAGGACATCTTGCGTCCACGCGCCGATTTAACCCGAACAGTCAGATCACGCTGACCACGCCCAGATGTATTTTTTCCCGGTTTTTTCGCCATATCACTCAGCCTTTTCCACCAACACACCGTCGATAGACATCAAAGAATACAATAAGCCTTCGCGCAGGCCACGATCGGCCACACTCAGCTTGTCTGTGGGCCAGCACCGCATGAGCGCCTGCAAAATCGCAGCCCCCGACATGATCAGTGCCTGCCTGTCCTTGCCGATGCGCGGATCACTGCGCCGCCCTTCTGGCCCAAGACTGAGGTAGTCGCGGATCACCGCCTCAATCTGGTCCGAGGTAAGGGCCAGACCATCAACTTTGGTCCGATCATAGCGTTTGAGCCCCAAATGCGAGGCTGCAACAGTGGTCACAGTGCCAGACGTGCCAATCACCTGAAATCCTGTGCGGCTGTGATCCAGATCATAGGGTTTGAAGGCCGCCAAATGTTCCTCAAACGCACAAGACATCAGGGCAAACCGCGCCGCATCATCGTCCACATCATCGTACTGATCGCGCAGTGTGGCCACACCTAGCGGCACCGAAATCCAATCCACGACCCGTGCGGATCGACTGTCTTTGGGGCCTTTGTCCAAATTGCGGCGCAATTGCATAATCGCTTGCCGCCGCTCGGCGTGGGCCACGGGCGACAAATCCACCCAGACCAGTTCCGTGCTGCCACCCCCAATATCCACGATCAGCAATTGATCCGTGTCACGCCCTACCAAAGGTGCACAGGAAATAGCGGCCAGACGCGCCTCTTCTTTTGGTTCAATGATTTCCAGCTTCAGCCCGGTTTCACGCCGCACATAGCGCATGAAATCCTTCGCGTTCTTGGCCCTGCGACAGGCCTCGGTGGCGACCAGCCGCATGTTTTGCACGTTGTGGCGCTTGAGTTTTTGCTGACAGATGCGCAACGCCTGCACCGTTCGCCCCATAGAGGCGCGGCTCAGACGGCCAGTTCCTTCAAGCCCAGCCCCCAATTGGACGGACTTCGAAAAACTGTCGACCACCGCAAACTGATCACCCTCAGGACGGGCTATCAACATGCGACAGCTATTTGTGCCCAGATCCAGCGCAGCATAAAGCGGCGATGTCTCCGAGGGCAACGGTGCGGTGCCTTCGACCGGTTTCGGGATGGCGTCCGCACCTGCGGGACGCTTGGGCGTCATTAGGTACGCCCTCCAATATCAAGTTACCTCTACCCTATCCCCCCGCAATGCGCCGCGCAAGATCACTTTGTCGGCTTTCAGCTGGCTGTTCATGACCCAGACATGGCATAGGCATAACGCAGGGGATCGCAAAATTTTCGCAAGAACATTATGCAAATAAAGCGGTTTGCGCAGGCTTGGCGCACCATGCCGATCCTTGCTAGATTGTGGATCGTCGCAAGTGGCTTTGATTTTGTCGAAAACGACCCCTTTCCGGGGGCAATTCCAAAGTATGCGGGAGAGAGACCAAAGGGGGAGGCAACGATGCCAGATGTGGTGATAGTATATTGGCGCGATATGCCGGCGCAGGTGATTGTCGGCAAGGGCCGCCGCGCCAGCAAAGTGCCACTGCCCGAACGCTTTGAGCAGGCCATCGACCGCGCTGCGATGAAATCCGGTGCTGCCGAATCCGACGCCTATCTCGAGGGCTTTCGCAAGGCCGATCCTGTCGCAATGGAAGGCGACCCAGATGCGCTGGCCAAGGCCGAAGCGGAACGGATCGACACGGAATACGATCAAGAACGGCTGAAAACTCTCATCAACAACGAAGGATACGCATAATGGCTTTGTTGAACATGTTCAAAAAGGACGAAACAGGTCCGATTGAAGTCGATCCAAAGGTAGAAGCGTTTCTGGATGGCTATTCCATCGAAGTGATGCCGCGCACCGCCGAAAAGATCGAAGATTTCCGCGACCTGCTGCCTGCTGGCACCCGCGTCTACATCGCTCATATCGAAGGCACGCCCATCGCTGAAATGGTCGCCACCGCGAAACGCCTTGCAGACGAGGGCTATCCTGTGATGCCCCACTTCCCTGCCCGCATCATCAAAGACGAGGCAACCCTGCGCGAATGGATCACTATGTATCAAGGCGAGGCAGGCGTTGATCAGGCGTTGCTTTTGGCTGGCGGTGTGGACAAACCCCACGGCGATTATCATTCCTCCATGCAATTGCTGGAAAGCGGTGCGTTTGGCGACGCAGGGTTTAAACGTCTGCACGTCGCAGGCCACCCCGAGGGCAACAAGGACATCGATCCTAAGGGCGGCACAGCCGAGGTCGACGCGGCGCTGCGTTGGAAACAGACGTTCAGTGAGACATCCGATGCGGACATGGCGCTGGCCACGCAGTTTTGTTTTGAAGCAGGTCCCGTGATCGCATGGGCCGATAGCCTCAAGGCCGCTGGCATCGACATTCCGATCCACATCGGCGTGGCAGGCCCCGCAAAGCTGCAAACACTGATCAAATTCTCGATCGCTTGTGGTGTTGGGGCCTCTTTGAAGGTTCTGCAAAAGCGCGCCAAGGATGTGACCAAGCTGCTGCTGCCGTTTGATCCTGATCAATTCATCGGGGAATTGGCCGCCCATAAGGCTGCCAACCCTGACTTTAACATTACCAATGTGCATTTCTTCCCGCTGGGTGGGATTAAGACAAATGCCCGTTGGGCTATTGAAAATGGCGGGTCTTCTGCTGTTCCTGTCTCTCTGTCTCAAGGTTAAAGAATGACCCGTACTGTAGTTGAATCTAAAACAAAAACCGCCATTATTGGCTTTGACCAACCGTTCTGCGTGATCGGTGAACGGATCAACCCCACAGGCCGTAAAATCCTGTCCGAGGAACTTGAGCGCGGCGACTTTTCCCGCGTAGAAGCAGACGCTGTAGCGCAGGTCATGGCCGGTGCAACAGTTCTGGATGTGAACTCGGGCGCTGTGTTTTCGAACAAAATGGCCGAAGACCCCCGTTACGCCGATAACAACTTTGTGGAACCCACATTGATGAAGGAATTGGTCGAGCGCGTGCAGGCCAAAGTAGACGTCCCACTTTGCATCGACAGCTCGGTCCCGGGCGCATTGGAAAACGGGCTGGCTGCGGCCGAAGGGCGGCCCCTGCTGAACTCGGTCACGGGGGAAGAGGACCGGCTGGAATTGGTACTGCCGCTGGTCAAAAAATACAACGTTCCCGTGGTGGCGATTTCCAATGACGATACAGGCATTTCCGAAGACCCTGACGTGCGCTTTGCTGTGGCCAAGAAGATCGTCGAACGCGCCGCTGATTTTGGCATTCCGGCCCATGACATCGTTGTGGACCCACTGGTAATGCCAATTGGCGCTATGGGCACAGCGGGTTTGCAGGTGTTCACACTTGTGCGCCGCTTGCGCGAAGAACTGGGCGTGAACACCACCTGCGGTGCGTCCAACATCAGCTTTGGTCTGCCAAACCGTCACGGCATCAACAATGCCTTCCTACCCATGGCCATGACTGCTGGCATGACATCGGCGATTATGAACCCCGTCGCCTTGCCCGTCGGCCCCAAGAAACTGGCCGCAAAAAAAGAAGAAGTGCTGGCATCCGGCATCGTGCTGCCTGAGGGGATGGATGACGAAGCCTTCTGTCAAATGTTCGGACTGGGGTCGACCAAACCCAAAGCAGGCAAAGAAATGGAAGCCATTCGCGCCGCGAATTTCCTGACCAACAACGACCCACACGGCGGCGAATGGATCGCGTTTAATAAGGTCGGCGACAGCGCCGGTCGCGCCGCAGGTGGCCGTCGCGGAGGCCGCCGCGGCCGAGGGTAACCAAGCGTATCAAAAACACACAAAAGCCGGGCCCTAGGTCCGGTTTTTTTGACTGGGTCAGTCGATAGAGGCAAGACTACCCCTCTAAGATCTGTTTAAGGTATTCAACAAAATCACTTCTACTCCCATTGGCCCATCGATAGGCGGCACTGTCACTGACCGGCCCGAACTTCTGCGCCGATCAGACGGCACTCCAATCCATAGCTAAGTAACAAACGCAACTACGACGCAGGCCAGCACGCTTTCCGTCTATGGAATCGAAGAGGATCCAGCGGCGGGGGGATCAAATGGTGTGATCCGCGGCCTGCACTTTGATGCCTTTGGCCAATCCCCTGATGGTATTTATGACATCCACGTCAACAATTTTCAGGGCCCTTCCCTGTGGTGGGACCCGATCCAAAAATCTTCTACGCCTTTCCTCAAATTTGAAGAAATTTTTTAGATTTTGACCGTAGCTGTTGTGCTGCAACGGGATCATGCCCGCTGCTTTTTAGCGCAAGGACACGTTCATGACTGCTATCTTCACCCTGCCCCAAACCGTCTTTTTGCAAGAGGGCTACACCCATTCAGATGTGATCAAACTGGTCGATGGCAGATTTGCAGCGGTTTTTACGAACAAAGACCTGTCTGGCGACTTGGAATATCGCGGCAAACCCTATTTGCAGATGCTCAGCGCCGATGGCGATTTGGTCGGCGGGTTGGTGGACCTGACCTCTTTTGCCCAAAACACCAGTGGTTTGCTTAACACAGATGCACCCGTGGACATCACGCTGTTGGACAGCGGCTACTTTGTCGTCAGTTTTCAAACCTCGAATTTTTCCGCCAGCGCGCCCGCTTACGGCAATCATCAGGTCATGTTCACTCCGGATGGAAGTTTCTTTCGCGAGGTCCCTTTTTCGCCTGCAACGTCCACTGGATTGCTCAAATTGGCCAAAACAAGTGATGCCGGTTTCGCCAGTTTGGTGATCAACGATACTGGTGAAGTCGATATCAAGAAATACACTGCCTTTGGCAGTTATGTGACCAGTCAAACCCTTGGATCTATTGACAGTTTTCTGGGGGTCGAAACGCTGGGACTGGCGAACAATCAGATCATGATCGTGCGCACGGCAGACACGTCGCAACCGACTTTGCGCATCGATCTTGTCGAGGCAAATGGCACCACTGGCAATACCGCCGCCCTCGCTATCCGAAACACCGCTGGCCCGGTTGAGGCGATAGCCCTCAGCCAGCTTCAGAATAGTAAGGTGCTGATGGCCTATTTTGACGGCTCAGATGTAGTGACTCGCAAAATTGATCTAAACACCGGGGCCCTCAGCACGATTAACCCTGTCCACAGCTTTGAAAGCGCCGATGCACAGGGGGTCGACCTTGAATTTGCCACCCTTGCCGATGGAACGCTGATGTTGCGTATCGAAAGCAGCGGATCCTTGGGGGATCCTGATGCCCATGTTTATCAGATGTTTACCGCCTCAAACGGTACTGAAATTGGCGCCCCTGCCCCATTGCACATGAACGGGTTCACCAATGATCCCAACAACAACGCGAGCTCTGCAATTGTTGGTACCGATGATGGCGGTTTTTTGATTGTGGGGTCTGGGCTGGCCACCAACGGCACAGATTTCGTCCCCTTCACGGTGCAAACTTTTTGGCAAGGCACCCACGCGAATGACATCGAACTCATGGGCCAAGCCGGGACATTTGATGGCAAAAGTGGCGACGATTTCGTGCAGGGATCACAAGGTGATGACCTTATCATCGGCGGAGACGGGGCGGATATTTTGCATGGCGGATCCGGGGCCGACGTCCTTTATGGCGACACATCGAGCGGTCAAAATTTCGATTTCAATTACGATATCTTGTCTGGTGGCGAAGGCGACGATGTTTTGATCAACGTCCGCGGCAACAGCCAAATGAACGGCGACGCAGGCAACGACGTGATCACAGGCGGCGATGGCGTGGATCGTGCGTTTGGCGGGCTCGGCAATGATTTGATCCGTGCCGGGGCTGCCGATGACCATATCGAGGGCGGCGATGGTCAGGACCTGATCCGATCAGGCAGTGGTGATGACACGGCCATCGGCGGATTGGGCAAGGATGTCATTTTTGGCGGCGGGGGCGTCGACCTATTGCAAGGTCAAAGCGGGCGCGACCGTTTGATGGGCGGGGATGGCGATGATGTTTTGCTTGGCGGCAGTGGGATCGACATTCTTCGCGGCGACGCAGGCAATGACCTGATGACAGGTGGCTTGGGCGAAGACCGGTTTGTGTTTGAGGGCAACGGTTCTGTGGATGGCACGCTTGAAACCGACACAATCACCGATTTCACCCAAGGCGAGGACCAGATCTATCTCAAAGGGATGACCGGTACAGCCAGCTTTGCGGATATCGTAATCGAACAGCAAGGCGGCGGCGCGGTTATCAGCCTAACGAGTCGCGAGATCCTCATAAACGGCTTGCAACAGTCGCTAACCCAAGATGATTTTGTGTTTAGCTAAAACAATTGCACCAGCGGGCCAAAAACGACGCATAAGGGCTGGAACCTGCCGCAAGATTGCTTTCAATGGGAAACCAATGACTTATCCTTAAGCCAGACGTGACAAAGGACCCCCTTTCATGAGCAACGAACCGCTGGTCATCTTTACCCCATCCGGCAAACGCGGCAATTTCCCGGTGGGCACCCCAATTCTGACAGCAGCCCGCCAGTTGGGCGTCGATCTGGACAGCGTGTGCGGTGGGCGTGGCATCTGCTCTAAATGCCAAATCACCCCCGGGGTTGGCGAGTTTTCCAAACACGGGGTGACTGTAGCCCCCGATGCCTTGTCCGAATGGAACAAGGTCGAACAACGTTACAAAGACAAACGTGGCCTGATCGATGGGCGCCGTTTGGGATGTCAGGCCACGGTCCAAGGTGATGTGGTTGTGGATGTGCCGCCTGAAAGTCAGGTGCACAAACAAGTGGTCCGAAAAGGCGCCGAAGCCCGCGACATCGTTATGAACCCGACGGTTAAGCTTTATTATATCGACGTGCTTGAGCCGGACATGCACGACCCCTCAGGCGATCTGGAACGGTTGCGCGATGCCCTCAAGGATCAATGGGGCCTCGAAAACGTGCATGCAGATCTGCATATCCTGCAAGAAATGCAGCCGATTTTACGCAAGGGCGGATGGAAGGTCACGGTTGCCGTGCATCTGGGCGACGAGGAAAACGCGCCTCGCATCATGCACATCTGGCCCGGTTACTACGAAGAAACTGTCTATGGACTGGCCGTTGACCTCGGGTCGACCACCATTGCGGCGCATTTGTGCGACCTTCAAACGGGCGATGTCGTTGCCAGTTCCGGCATCATGAACCCGCAAATCCGCTTTGGCGAAGACCTGATGAGCCGCGTCAGCTACTCCATGATGAACGCAGGCGGCGCACAAGAGATGACCGACGCCGTGCGCGAAGGGATGAATGCCCTGTTTGTGCAAATCGCGATTGAGGCGGGTATCGACAAAGCCCTGATCGTCGACGCAGTCTTCGTCTGTAACCCGGTAATGCACCATCTGCTGTTAGGCATTGATCCGTTTGAACTGGGACAGGCGCCATTCGCTCTGGCCACGTCAAATGCCATGCGCCTGCGGGCCGATGATCTGGACCTCAGCATTCACCCCTCAGCACGGGTCTATCTGTTGCCGTGTATTGCAGGGCATGTGGGCGCTGATGCTGCAGCCGTCGCCTTGGCCGAGGCCCCAGATAAATCCGAGGAATTGGTTTTGGTCGTCGACGTGGGCACCAATGCTGAAATCTTGCTGGGCAACACCGAAAAAGTTCTGGCTTGTTCCAGCCCCACGGGCCCCGCGTTTGAAGGCGCGCAAATCTCCAGCGGTCAACGGGCAGCCCCCGGTGCAATCGAACGGGTCGAGATCGATCCAGTCACCAAAGAGCCCCGCTTTCGCGTGATTGGGTCCGAGATCTGGTCAGATGAAGACGGCTTTGACGAGGCAATCGCAACCACAGGCATCACGGGCATTTGCGGCTCAGGCATTATTGAAATGGTCGCAGAAATGCGACTTGCAGGTATCGTTGATGCCCCCGGCCTCATCGGGGCACCGGAACAAACAGGAACCACACGCTGTTTCCAAGACGGGCGGACCTATTCCTACTTGGTCTGGGACGGATCGGCCGAAGGTGGACCCAAAATCACTGTCACAAACCGCGATATTCGCGAAATCCAGATGGCCAAAGCCGCGCTTTATTCTGGCGCGCGCCTTTTGATGGACAAGTTCGACGTGGATCAAGTGGACCGTGTTGTTCTGGCAGGGGCGTTTGGGGCGCATATCTCGCCTCTGCATGCGATGGTTCTGGGGATGATCCCCGATGCCAAACTCGATGCCGTCACTTCCGCAGGCAATGCAGCGGGCACTGGGGCACGGATTGCACTGCTTAACCGCGAGGCCCGCGGCGAAATCGAAGCCACAGTGCGACGTATCCACAAGATCGAGACCGCGATCGAGCCGCGTTTTCAGGAGCATTTTGTCAACGCCAGTGCTATCCCGAACTCGGTTGACCCTTTCCCAATTCTCAACAGCCTAGTAGACCTGCCCCAAGCAACGTTTAATACAGGCAGCCGAGATGCAAACTCAGAAGGCAGACGCAAACGGCGGCGCGGGTAACGCAGGGCATTTTCTCGCGTCACCGCACGCGGCACTTGTCGCAACCGCCTGTCTGATCCTTGTGCTGTTTGCCTGGCACATGCAAAGCCTGGGCCAAGGCGGCCTGAGCCAATTTGACGAATATTACACCTATGAACGCAGCATCGGCTTTGCCTTGCACAACGATTGGTGGAGTGTTTACAGCTCAAACGCGCCGACCCTGAAAAAACCTCCACTTCAGTACTGGATGTCGGCAGCCTTTATGCAGATGGGTCTGTCAGACTTGCTGGCACTGCGATTGCCCTCGGCAATTTTCGGGTTTGGCGCATTTATTGCAACGGCCATGTTGGCCCATGCGATCGTTCCGCAAAAGCCCTGGGCCATGTTCGCCTCCGTTTTGTTCTTGGCCTCATTCCTCAGCATATGGCAGTCTTTGACCTCGGCCATGTTGGATGGTGGTGCGATCTTCTTTACCACCTTTGGGTTTTGGGCCTTTTTCAAAGCTTGGCAGGCCCCGAAACTTTGGTTTCTTTTCATTGCAGCGACGTTTCTGGCAGGGCTACAAAAGGGTCCAACACCTTTGGGCTTTTTCGTTTTTGGTGTGTTGGGACTTGCACTAACCGCCATGATTTTACCGGTAAAAATGCCGGACGGCCTGAGCAAAAAGAAACTGTTTGCGATATTTTGGATCGCGTTTTCAGTAGCTTTCGTTTGGCAGTTTTTCCAACTGGCGCGCTATGGTGGGCCCGAAGCCCTGAGCGGAAACTTCGAAGGTGAAATGATCGGGCGCTTTACCCCGTCCCTTGCGGCCGCCACAGACAGCGATCTGATATCCTTTGCCAGAATGATGTTGGGGCAAGGATCCGAGGCGATCCTACGCGGTGCGGGACTCTTGGCGGTCGTGGCCCTGCCCTTTCTCACGCGGCGATACGAATTGATGGCCGCCGTTGGGATGGTCGCCTTTTTTGCACTGATTATGTGGATGGCCTCGGGCAACGTATACGCCCGTTATGTTTTGGTGATCCTGCCTCTGCTCTGCGTCTGTCTAGCCGGCACAATCGCATCCCTTCCAGTTCAGCCGATCCCTAAGATCGCCGTGACCGCACTCTTTGTGGTGGTAAGCCAAGGCCCCATAAAGCCGATTGAACGGCTTGGGCTTGCGGCACCGGCACGGTTCGATCCGCCCTTGTCCGTGTTGCTCCCACAGCTGCCACCCCTGATGTCGACAGTAGGCGCTGAGGAAACGCCAATGGTGATCTGCGCGCAAAATCGCGAAACGCGCATTCCGCGTGGAGCCATCACCGTTTACGCAGCACCCCGTCGGGATTTTCACTACGACCGCGATGGCGACGGCCTACACCGCGCACAGCGCCAGTCAGACCAAAACCAAATGCAGGGGCTTTGCACCGAGGTCGAATTTACCGACTACAGTCCAGACCTGCGCGATGTGATCAAAACCCCTATCGCAGGCCCCTATTTTTTCTGGCGTGGCACGCTGAAATAAACAAAATCAAAGGCGCAAAAACACTGGATGTTTTGTGCTGTGCAGAGGGTCAGGGCCTTGCACATTGTGCACCTTCGGTCTACTCACCCCTCAGGCGCGGGTATGGTGAAATGGTATCATGCGAGCTTCCCAAGCTTAAGGTGCGGGTTCGATTCCCGCTACCCGCTCCAGCCCCTGCTCTTTGGTCGCGAGTTACCCGGTCAGAAAGCCGAGCAACCGCTGGGTCGAACCGTCTTTTTGCGCCGCAGATTGCGTGCCCTCGACCATCGGTTGCAGCGCAGTGGCCAGTTCTTTGCCCAGCTCAACACCCCATTGATCAAAAGAATTGATGCCTAGAATAGCCCCCTCGACAAAGACCCGATGCTCATAAAGCGCCAAAATCTGACCCAAGACATAAGGGGTCAGTTTTTCATAGGCCAATGTTGTCGACGGACGATTTCCTGAAAACACTCGGTGGCGCGCTTGGCGTTCCAATTCATCCCCGTCAAGACCCTTTTGCGCCATCATTTTGCGCGCCGTGGCCAGCGATCGGCCCTGCATCAAAGCCTCGGACTGGGCCAGACAATTTGCGATCAGCAGATCATGATGATGTTGCAGTTCAGGCTCGTGACAGCGCGCTGCGATCATAAACTCACACGGCACAACGCCAGTGCCCTGATGGATCAACTGGTAAAATGCGTGCTGCCCATTGGTCCCAGGCTCACCCCAAACGATTGGCCCCGTCGGTTGGGACACAGGCGTGCCATCCATCGCCACAGATTTACCGTTACTTTCCATTTCAAGCTGCTGCAAATAGGCCGGTAGTCGAGCAAGCCTTTGATCATAGGGCAAAACTGCACGACTGGGATAGCCGCACACTTGATGGTTCCAAAGGCCTACCAAGGCCAAAATAATCGGCAAATTCCGCTTTTCCTGCGCGGTCTGGAAATGATGATCCATCGCCTGCGCTCCTTTCAGGAACTGGCGAAATGCATCTGGCCCAATCGCGATCATCAACGACAGACCAATGGGGCCCCAAACGGAATAGCGGCCACCAACCCAGTCTTCGAACCCAAAAACCCGCGAGGCATCAATACCAAACTCTGCGGTTTTGGTGATCGACGAGGAAAGCGCCGCAAATTGTTCAGCAGGTTGCGCCACCTTTGCCTGCATCCAATCACGCACTGTTTTTGCGTTTGTCAGGGTCTCGATGGTTGTAAAGGTTTTGGAGGCCACAATCACCAAGGTCGTGGTTGGGTCCAACCCCTTGAGAGTATCGGTCGCATCCGCCGCATCAATGTTCGAAATGAAATGGCATTTAGGCCCATCATGATAGGGCGCCAAAGCCAAAGCAGCCATCACAGGCCCCAGATCGGACCCACCGATCCCCACGTTCACCACATCGGTGATCCGCCCGCCAGCCCCTTGAAAACTGCCATCGCGCACGTCAGCCGCGAATTCTTCCATCCGTTGCAACGTGTCCATAACATACGGCATCACATCTTCATCGTCGACCATCACAGGACGCTGATCAAGATTGCGCAGGGCTGTGTGCAGAACGGATCGGTTTTCGGTTTCGTTGATCGCGGCACCTGCAAACATTGCGTCGCGTTTGGCCGGAATTCCGTTTTCCTCCACCAGTTTCAAAAGCAGCCATAGGCTCTGCGTATCAATAGATGTTTTGGAGTAATCGAACAAAAGTCCATCAAACTCGATCGAGAACCGTTTAGCGCGGTCGGGCGTCTCAAACAGATCTGAAATACGCCGCTTTTTGTGCGCCTTATGGTAATCCTTCAACTCTTTCCACATAGTATCAACTTTCTGCCCAATGGACTGTGGCACTGCTCAATACGGTTTGTATGGGAGCTGCCATTTCATCTAAGTGTTGCGCCCGCTCAACCGCTGCACGTTTGTCAGCCCCTTTGATCACAATATGGGTCGAGATGGCTCCGCGCAGCACCGATGCGCTAAGGCTCACGCGATCCTCAGGCTGGTCCGGCACATCCACAGCCACAACTGCGGGCGCTTTGGGGTCAAGTGCTCCGGCCAATTGCGGTGAATTGGGAAACAGACTGGCCGTGTGCATATCTGCCCCCATCCCCAGCACCAAAACAGTGATTGGCAGGACATCCTCAACCGAAGGGCCCAACGCCAGCGCGCCAGCACTTGGATCCGCTGCATCACAAAAAAGCGGCACATAGCGCGCCGCCGCCGCAGGCCCGGTTAACAACCGGTCCTTTAGCAATTTCGTGTTGGACCGGGGACTGTCCAAAGGCACCCAGCGTTCATCGCTGAGCAGCACATTGATCCGCGACCAATCCAAATGCGCAGTCGCCGACAAACTGTCGAAAATAGGTCCTGGCGTCGTGCCGCCGGGCACAACCAATGTCGCGGTCTCTTCCGAGAAAAGATGATTTTCCAAACTGCCGGCAATGACATCCGCCAAAGCCAAAAACATCATATCTGCATCGGCGTATTCGACAAATTTCACGGCTTGATCTCCATCCAGCGGCGATTGTCGCGGTGCATCAGCATCAACGCATCTTCTGGCCCGGCAGACCCGCTATCATAGGTTTTAGGAACGTCTGATCTGGCTTGCCAGCCCTCGATGATCGGATCGGTCCAGCCCCAAGCGGCCTCAACTTCATCGCCGCGCATAAACAGTGTCTGGTTGCCTCGGATGACGTCCATGATCAACCGCTCATAGGCATCGGGGGCCTGAGCCCCTTCGCCCAAAGCTTCGGCGAATGTCATATCCAACGGCACATTGATCAAACGCATCCCCCCTTGTCCCGGCTCTTTGATGGTCACATCAAGGGTCATGCCTTCATTTGGTTGCAGTTTTATTATCAAGACATTCCGTTTTGGATTGTTTTCCGTGTCTGTTTCATCATCAAAAATGGAATGCGGTGCCGGTTTGAACACAACTGCGATCTCGGAACTTTGCGCCTTTAGCCGTTTGCCCGTGCGCAAATAAAACGGTGTTCCCGCCCACCGCCAATTGGCGATATGCAACTTCATCGCAATAAAGCTTTCGGTGAAACTACGCGCGTTTTCAACATCTTCGCGGTAGCCCTGCTCATCTGCAAGGGGGCCGTATTGGCCGCGTACAATGTGATGGGCTTGAACCGCTTCAAGGGCACGAATGACCTTAAGCTTTTCGTCGCGTACTGCGTCAGGCCCAAACTTGTTCGGGGGTTCCATCGCAATAAGACATAAAAGTTGCATCAAATGGTTCTGAACCATGTCCCGCATCGCGCCAGATTTATCATAATAGCCGCCGCGCCCGCCAACGCCGACTGTTTCAGCCACTGTGATCTGAATATGGTCAATATATTGACTGTTCCAAAGCGGTTCGAACAAAACATTGCCAAACCGGACCGCCATCAAGTTTTGAACGGTTTCTTTGCCCAGATAGTGATCGATGCGGTAAATCTGTGTCTCGTCGAAATGCGCAGCCAAATCGGCGTTCAAAGCCTTGGCACTGTCCAGATCCCGTCCAAACGGTTTTTCCACAACAATCCGGCTGGCACTGTCGGCAATCTCATGCAAATGCAACCGTTCTGCCAAATCGCCAAACAACCCCGGTCCAACCGAAAAATAGAACGCTTTGACAACATCCGGGCGCACAAGCGTCGCAAGCGTGTCCCAACCCTGTGTTCCCCGCGCGTCCACGGTTACATAGCTCAACTGCGCTAGAAACCCGTCCAGTTTGGCTGTGTCTTTTGCAGAATCCGCATCAAACTCTGCCACTGCGAGGCGTATAAGATCGCGATAGCCAGCATCATCATAATCCGACCGCGCCGCACCGATAATCCGCGCATTTGGAGGCATTTGTCCGGCACAATACCTGCGGAACAACCCGGGCAAAATCTTGCGTCGCGCCAGATCACCAGTCCCCCCAAAAATAACCAGATCGAACTCATCAACTGGAATGACACGTGAAACCATCACGACGCTCCTTTTTGAGGCACCAAAATCGGCACCGGTGTTAGCGCTAACTATGCTCGTGGAACCGATACCCGAGCTTGTGCCGAATGTCTAGCATCGCCACCGGCCTTCACAACAGCGTCAATTGCCGCGTCGCAGGCTTTTCTTTGCGCGCTCAAAGCGATACGCCTGAAAAGGTTAAAAGCCGGAGAAGATGATGAAAGACATGGTCGCCAATCAGGGCAAATTTTTGGATCCTGCCATCACTGCGGATGGGTCTGCACGCGCCACTGTCGCTCTGACTGATCCACAAACCCTTTGGTTTAACACGGGCACCCTGTGCAACATTACCTGCGCCAACTGCTATATCCAAAGCAGCCCGACAAATGATGCGCTGGTCTATATCACGGCAGACGAAGTGCGTGATTATCTGGATCAACTCGAAGAACGCAAATGGGCCGTACGCGAAATCGCCTTTACAGGTGGCGAGCCGTTTATGAACCCACAGATGATCGACATCACCCGCGCGGCCCTCGAGCGCGGATATGAAGTGCTCATTCTGACCAACGCGATGTTGCCAATGATGCGCAAAACCATGCGCACAGGCCTGTTGGACCTTAACGCCGCCTACCCCGGGAAATTAACGCTGCGGATCTCAGTCGATCACTACGACGAAGCCCTTCACAATGCTGAACGCGGTGTCGGCAGTTTTGCCAAAACCCTGATCGGGATGAACTGGTTGCGCGACAACGATATTCCTATGGCCGTCGCCGGACGATCCGTCTTTGGCGACAGCGATGCAAACAGCCGTGCAGGCTACGCGGCATTTTTTGCCAAGCACGGGTACAAGATCGACGCCCAAAACCCGGGCATGTGCGTCCTGTTTCCCGAAATGGACGAAAGCGTCGAGGTCCCGGAAATTACCACGGCCTGTTGGGGCATTTTGAACAAATCGCCAAACGACATCATGTGCGCGTCAAGCCGCATGGTGGTAAAGCGTAAAGGGGCTGATGCACCAACGGTTTTGGCCTGCACCCTCTTGCCTTACGAGCCAGAATTTGAACTTGGTGCTACATTGGCCGAGGCCGAGACCTCCGTGGCGCTGAACCATGCCCATTGTGCAAAATTCTGCGTCCTCGGCGGTGCCAGCTGTTCGGCATAACAGTACAAGGCAGGATCTTACCGCGGGGATATCTTGACACAGGGAAAGCCACGCGGCAAAAAATGTAATATGGCCGCAGGCCATGCCGCTGGATCAGACCATCACGCAGAGCAATTCGAACATAATCGACACGCCGAGCCACGCGGTGGCCCCGCCAAAATCAAATGGTGGTGACACTTCTACCATGTCGGCCCCAATTATGTTGATCCCTTGCAGTTCGCGCACCACTTGCAGCGCCTGAAAACTGTTTGGCCCACCAACCTCTGGCGTGCCCGTGCCCGGGGCAAAGGCGGGGTCGACAAAATCAATATCGTAACTGACATAGGTGTCAGCACTCCCGACAATCTCGCGGGCTTCGGCCATAACATCTGGAATGCCGCGGGCGAAAAACTCTTCAATCGCAATCACGCGAATACCTTCGGCTTTGGCAAAATCGCGATCCTCGGTGTCATAGGCTGAGCCGCGGATGCCGATCTGAACCACGCGTTTGGGATCCAACAGCCCCTCTTCCACGGCCCGCCGAAACGGTGTGCCATGGGTGTACATCGTGCCGTCAAAATAGCTGTGGAACAGATCCGTGTGGCTGTCGAAATGGATCATCCCCACAGGGGCCTGTGCGGCAATACCCCGCAAAATCGGCAGGGAACACAAATGATCCCCACCGGCCGTCAAGGGCTTGATCCCTTGCCCTTTTACCTTGCTGTAAAACCCCGACATACGATCCAGCGTGTCCATAATATCCGCAGGATTGGGCGACACGTCACCAAGATCTGCGATATTGCAAGCCTCAAACGGTTTGATACCAGTGGCCCCGTTCATCGCACGGATCATAGTCGACAAATCACGCAATTGACGCGGGCCATGGCGGGGGCCAGGGCGATTGGTTGTCCCACTGTCCCACGGTGCCCCGATGATCCCAATGTCTACTTCGTCAATACGTGGCCCATCCAGCGGGATATGCGGCAATCTCATAAAGGTTGGAACGCCCGCAAACCGCGGCAAATCCATGCCAGAGATGGGTTGGAAAAACGGATCAGCCATAGTCTAGGGCCCCTTTGCGCAAAACAGGTTCTTGCACCTTAGGCCCGCCAGACCCAAGCGCAACATCTAAGGCTGAAGTTCTGCATCCCAATAGAGAAAGTCCATCCATGAATGGTGCAGATAGTTGGGCGGGAATTTGCGGCCCATATTGCGCAATTCTTCCGAGGCAGGCTGGCGCGGCGGTTTGCGCAGCGACAGACCCGATTGATGCAAGGCCCGCGCCCCTTTACGCAGATTGCACTTGGAACAGGCCGCCACCACATTTTGCCAGCTGGTCACCCCACCGCGTGCACGGGGGATCACGTGGTCAAAGGTCAGATCGCCCTTCGCCCCACAATACTGGCAACAGAATTCATCCCTCAAAAATAAATTAAAGCGCGTGAAGGCCACGCGCTTTTGAGGTTTGACATAGTCTTTGAGAACAACCACCGAAGGTATTTTGATCTGGGTGCTTGGACTGCATACGACCTGATCATATTCCGCGACAATATCCACCCGGTCCAACCAAGCGGCCTTAACCGCATCCTGCCAAGGCCAAAGCGACAAAGGATAGTAGCTGAGCGGCCGGTAATCAGCGTTCAACACCAGCGCCGGATGCTGCTTGAGCTTTAGCGGATCGCGCACAAACTCTGTTCTGAATTCTGGATCTTGTTCGTCTATATGCTGCAAAACATGCGCCCCCAAGGTTCAGTCTCGCAAGAACTATATCTAGTCAAATTCCCATGACAAGCGTCACAATGTAGCGGATGCCAAAAAATCCGGGACTTTTACAGGGCCGTTACCGCGCTGAGCTTGCAGCGTTACAAATCAGGCCTGCAGTCTTTGCGCGTCCGTATGGCCAACGGGATCCACGAACACTTGGGCCGGGCTGCGGCCCAAATAGTTCAGAACGGCCTTGGTTTCAAAGGCTGAAAGACACATTAGGGCGGTGCTAGAATGGAGTTCGAACTCAGGTAGTGCAGGTAAATTGCGGTTAACACGCGCCCAAGCATCATCCAACAAGACCTCATCATCAACGGTGATAAAATGGCTCCCGCTCCATTGACCTTCAACACATAGAATCTGATGATTTTCCAAAATGATGTGGACATACGTCACGCCGGTTTGGAACCAATCCTGAATGGGGTCTGGATCCTGCAGCCGCCGCGCCCTGGCTAAACCTTCAGACTGCCCGACAATAAGTTCTACGGCCCAGCCTTCCAACATCATGTGGTGATCGCCTGCAACGGACAAGGGCCGGAACCCGCATACGGCGGGAAGGGTCACTGGGCATTTGTCGGGGCTCATTGCGAGGGCGGCCTGACTGATTGGCGTGCTAAGAACGGCTTTCACAGCGCAAAATCCGTTGTGCAATGTGCGCACCATCATTCCGGGTCTTAGCGCCTCGACAGGCACGAGGCCCTGATCGGTCTCGATGCGTTGCCCTGATGCAAAACCGGTCATCCTCTGCGTGGCCATTTTCGTGTACTCCCCTACAAGTGCGACCACCTCTAAAGACCACCCGTTAATCAGAGTTTGATGCTAAAAACCGATGCAAATTTGCCGTAAATTTGGTCGGTTAGCTGTAACCCAGCCGGTCGCGCAGAAACGCAAGACAAACCGACAAACCATCCGGTGCGATGCCATGGGCCGTCCCCTTCATGACATGGGCAAACACGTCCTTGAAACCGGCCTGATCCAACGCCTCGGCCGCTTGCGGCAGCGACGCAATTGGCACCACATCGTCTTCATCGCCATGGATCAACAAAACAGGCATGCGGCTGACCGTTTCGTCGCCCAGCAAATCCGGCTCCAGCAGACGACCCGAAAACCCAACTACGGCGGCCACAGCATCCTCGCGGCGCGGTGCCACGTGCAATGACATCATCGTGCCTTGGGAAAATCCAACAAGCGCCACTTGTTCCGGCAGCAGATCCTCATCCACCATGATCCCATCCAAAAACGCGTTCAAATCATCGGCGGCCATTTGCAAGCCGGCCGCGGCGTCTTCTTCGGAACTGCCGTCAATCCACGGGATCGGAAACCACTGAAAGCCCATAGGCGAACCAGCACAATGTTCTGGCGCATCTGGCGATATAAACAATGTATCAGGCAAATGTTCGGCCAATGGATCAGCAAGGCCTAACAGATCAGCCCCGTTGGCCCCATAGCCGTGCAAGAAAATCACCGCACTGCGTGTCTCCCCCGATAGCGCGTCCTTGCGTCCCGCTGTTAATGCCCGTGTCATCTGATCCCCTCTCGATCCTTTGCGATATGGTAGTAGGCCCACAACAGCCGCGCTGCAACCGATTGCCATGGCGACCACGCCACGGCCATCTGGCGCAATGCACGATCCGTGGGTCGCTCGGGCAAATCAAACAAAACCCGCGCACTTTCTTGCAGTGCCAAGTCCCCGGGCGCAAATACATCAGCGCGGCCCAAGCTAAACATCGCATAAATTTCGGCCGTCCAAACGCCGATGCCTTTGACCTGCGTCAGGGTTTTGATCACATCGGGCGTGGGCATGGATCGCAAACCTTCATAATCCAGCCCCGCCTCGGCCAAGGCCCGGGCATAGACCATTTTCTGGCGTGACAGACCGCAGGCGCGCAGGGCCTCATCGGATGCAGCGGTGATCGCTGTGGCCTCGTTCAACCCCGCCTTTTGCAACCGCACCCAGATTGCATTGGCCGATGCGACGGACACTTGTTGGCTGACAATAGCCGACAGAACTTGCCCAAACCCGTCCGGTTTCAGCCGCAACGGCAAAGGTCCAGTGCGCTCCAACGCATAGGCAAAGCGCGGGTCAGACTGCGCCAACCATGCAGCCCCTTCGGCCACACAAGCATCCCCTTGGATAATCCGACCAGTTTGACCATAGGCATCTGTTTGCTTGGGCGGCGTTCCTAAAGGGCTTTGACCCATTCAAATGCCTCCTGCACCGTCGCCACCTTGGGGGCTTCGGGTTGCGGTGGACGGTTGATCATGGCCACGCGCAGCTTGAGCGCGCGCGCTGCATCAAGCTTGCTGCGACTGGCCGTACCGCCAGCATTTTTGACCACCAGCCAATCCACACCCAGTTGCCGAAACAGGATCGTTTCATCCAACACGGTAAATGGCGGGCGCCCGATCAAATACTCGCCCCCCTCAAAAGGAAAGGGTTTCGTGGGCGGATCGATTTGACGGCAAATCACACGGCGCCCCTGAAGGTTCACAAATCGCTCGAGCGTTTGACGGCCCGTCGCAAGAAAGACCGTTGAGCGGGGTCCAATAATGCGCGCCGCATCCTCTTCTTGGTCAATGAGCGTCCATTGATCGCCCTTTTGCGAGGCCCAAGCCGGGCGCAGCAACTGCAAATACCCCACACCTCGGGTGCGACACACTTCGGCGCTGCGCAGGGACATAGCACTGGCAAAGGGATGGGTTGCATCTACCACAGCCTGAATATCCTCCTGCGCCAGATAGTCGGCAAAAGCATCCGCACCGCCAAAACCACCATGGCGCGTGGTCACGGCCAGAGCATCGGGCGTCCGGGTCGCCCCGGCAAGCGACGCCACTGCATCGATATCTGCGTCACGCAGCCGCGCACATAATTCCTTGGCTTCCCCCGTGCCTGCAAGAACCAAAATACGCCGGCTCATGCGACACGCGCCAAGATTGTGCCGCGCCGGTCTGTCACCACGATATCGGCCTGAACCGGGGCATCTTTCAGCAAAGTATTTACAGATCTCAAAGCGTTTTCCGCCACCCAATGCGCATAAGGTTCACCCATTGTCTCATATACTTCCAGTGCAGTATTCATTGTTTTTATTCGTTTTTCTGATAGCGCGTCAGCCAAGGCCTCAAAATTCACCTGCGAGCGTCCCGAATGCAAGTCTGAGGCCCCTTGGGCCAGCTTGGTCATCTTGGCAATACCACCGCCGATTGTGATCTGATCCACTGGGTGTTTCGCCAGATACTTGAGCAACCCACCGGCAAAATCGCCCATATCCAGCATCGCGTGATCAGGTAATTTGTGCAGCGCTTGCACCGCCGCCTCGGATTGCGCTCCAGTGCATCCGGCTACATGATGTAGGCCTTCGGCGCGAGCCACGTCTATCCCGCGATGGATTGAGGCAATCCAAGCCGCACAGGAAAATGGCCGCACCACACCCGTCGTGCCAAGGATCGACAAGCCCCCTTCGATGCCGAGCCTGGGGTTCCAAGTTTTTGCGGCCAATGCCAGCCCACCTGGTACCGAGACAGTGATCGTCACATCAGGCTTTTGCGCAAATTTCGCGGCCATAGCCACGACCTGCGCCGTCATCATTTCGCGCGGAACCGGATTGATCGCAGGTTCTCCTACAGCAATCGGCAGACCTGCCTTGGTGATTGTACCCACACCCTCACCTGCTGCAAACACCACGCCGCCTGCACTGGCGCTGACCCGCACCACGATCAAGGCCCCATGGGTCACATCCGGATCATCGCCTGCATCCTTAGTGATACCAACCTCAGCCCAGCCATCACCTGCATTGGACTGCGCCAAAGCAAACACTGGCATTTCACCGCGCGGCAGCGTGATCGTCACATCGTCCGGAAACGCCCCGCCCCATAGCTGCATCAACCCTGCTTTGACAGCAGCGGTTGCACAAGCTCCTGTGGTCCAACCACGGCGCAACTCTCCCTCAGGTTTTCGGCTCATCTTGGGGGGACTATAGGCAGCCATGCTGTTGACGCCAATACGCATTTGCGCGTCGCTTCCCACCTTTTCAGATGCGACGACCACGGGCATACTGCCCCAATGGACGACTCAATATCATATCCCGCCGGTCAATGGCCCCAAATGCAACCCGGATGGGTTTGGCTGTGCGGTGCTGGCCCCGGTGATCCGGGCCTTTTGACCCTTCATGCCCTCAACGCTTTGCGCCAAGCGGACGTGATCGTCTATGACGCCTTGGTGCAAAAGGACATTCTTGAGTGGGCCCCGCAAGCCGTGCACGAATACGCCGGAAAACGCGGCGGCAAACCCTCGGCCAAGCAACGCGACATATCCCTGCGGTTGGTGGATCTGGCCCGCGAAGGCAAACGGGTTCTGCGCCTCAAGGGTGGCGATCCTTTTGTTTTTGGTCGTGGCGGCGAAGAGGCACAAACCCTTGTGCAACACGGCGTCGGCATTCGCATCATTCCCGGCATTTCCGCAGGCATCGGCGGTTTGGCCTATGCCGGCATCCCTGTGACCCACCGCGACGTCAATCAATCTGTGACCTTTGTGACCGGCCACGACCAGTCTGGAAACGTAACATCATCCTTGGATTGGAACGCAATTTCAAAGGGTTCTCAGGTGATCGTGATCTACATGGGTATGAAACATGTGGCGCGGATCTCGCAAAGCCTGATCGACGCTGGCCGCAACACGTCCGAACCCGTGGCCGTGGTGACAACAGCCACAACAGCCGATCAAAAAGTCCTCGAATCAACACTGGGCACTTTGGTCGCCGATATCGACGCCAGCAACCTGGAACCGCCTGCCATCATCTGCGTTGGCCGATCGGTTCTGATGCGGCAGGTTTTGGATTGGCAAAGCATGCTTGACGGTCAGCCCCCTCGCGATTTGGACCCATTGGGTCGTGGACGCCCCGCCGAAAGCGCCTGATCCATGCCCGGCCTCATCCTGTCCGCACCAGCGTCTGGCAGCGGGAAAACCACGCTGACACTTGGTGTGATCCGCGCCCTGACCCGTGCTGGCATCGCTGTGACCTCGGGCAAATCCGGCCCCGACTACATCGATCCCCGCTTTCATGAGGCCGCCAGCGGCACCCATTGTGTAAATCTGGACGCGTGGGCCATGACCCCTGCCCGCCTGCGCAGCTTGGCCGCGACAGATGACCCCCTATTGATCGTCGAAGGGGCCATGGGTCTGTTTGACGGCGCTCCGCCCGACAACAAGGGATCGACAGCAGATTTGGCCAAGACCCTCGGCCTTCCCGTGATTATGGTGATCGATGCAGGCAAAATGGCTGGATCTATAGCGCCACTGGCTGCAGGCTTTGCACGTCATGACCCAGATGTGCACGTGGCCGCGATTTTGCTTAACAACGTGGGCTCGGCCCGCCACGAAACCATGCTGCGCCGCGCGCTGGGGCCCCTTGGGATCCCTGTGTTGGGGGCAATTCCACGGATGGGCCAGCTTGCGACCCCGTCGCGGCACCTAGGCTTGGTGCAAGCAATGGAACGGACCGATCTTGAACAGTTCCTCGACACGGTCGCAGGGATCGTCGAGGCCCACATCGATATTGCAGCTCTTGCAGCCCTTGCCTATGGCACTTTGGCGGCCAGTGACACCTCGCGCCTGCGTCCCCCCGGGCAACGCATCGCTGTGGCCCATGATACCGCATTTGGGTTTTCTTACCCCCACATGATGGCTGATTGGCGTCACCACGGCGCAGAGATCACCGTCTTTTCACCCCTCGCCGACGATCCGGTTCCGGGCGCTGATTTCGTGTTTCTACCCGGTGGCTACCCCGAACTTCATGCAGGCGTTCTGGCTCAAAACGAAACCTTCTTGAATAGCCTCAAAAACGCCGCTGAAGGCACTGATATATATGGAGAATGTGGCGGCTATATGATGTTAGGCGAGACCCTCATCGACGCACAAGGCCACTGTCATAAAATGGCAGGTCTGCTGCCCGTGCAAACCAGTTTTGCAACTCGCAAATTACATCTTGGGTACCGGACGCTCACGGCACGCCATGGACCAATGGCCGGTACATGGCGTGGACATGAATTTCACTACTCCACCACACAATCCGCCGAAGGCACGCCATTGTTCAAAGCCAGTGACGCCGAAGGAACAGCCTTGCCAGACATGGGCCTCGTGGCAGGCCGTGTCAGCGGGTCCTACGCGCACATCATTGACCGGGCAGACTAAACCGATGGCACAAACCGATACAATCTGTGGGCTTGTCCCCCTGCCCGCAAAGGCGTAGCGATGCTGATATGAGCCATGTTGTTGATGATAGCCGCGCCAAGCGCAACGTAGCCTTTTTGGTCGCCGCTCAAGCCATTTTGGGCAGCCAGATGCCGATGCTGTTTGTTATTGGTGGGTTGGCAGGATCAATGCTGACGCCCAATCCTTGCCTTGCAACCTTACCAATCTCGATGATTGTCTTTGGATCAATGACCACAGCGCCTTGGATCTCGCCGCTGATGCAACGCCGCGGGCGCCGTTTTGGATTCGTCGTTGGCACCTTTGGCGGAGCGCTTGGCGCTGCCATCGCTGCTGTTGGCCTTTACACTGGATCCTTCTTGTTGCTGCTCATCGGCTCCTATTTTTCAGGCATCTATATGTCCGCGCAGGGCTTTTACCGCTTTGCCGCCGCCGATAGCGCCTCGGACAGCTTCCGCCCCAAGGCGATTTCCTTTGTGATGGCCGGTGGGTTGGGCGGCGCAATTATCGGCCCACAGCTTAACAACTTGCTCGAAGGCTTTTCCGTTATCCCGTTTTTGGGCAGCTATCTGGCAATTATCGCGCTGAACATTTTTGGTAGTGTTTTGTTCTTGGGCCTTGATCTGCCTGCGCTCGGGGCACCCAAAGCGGGCGAAGCGATCCAAGGCCGCACGCGCAAGCAATTGTTCACCAGCCCCCCGATCGTGGTCGCCGTGATCTGCGCCATGGTGGCCTACGCCTTGATGAACTTGGTAATGACATCAACGCCTTTGGCCGTGGTCGGCTGTGGGTTTTCCATGAAAAACGCAAACGACATTGTATCGGCACATGTTCTGGCCATGTTCATCCCCAGCTTCTTTACCGGCCATCTGATTGGATACTTCGGGGTAAAGAAAGTCATCGCCGCAGGGCTGATTTGCTTGGGGGCTGCAGGCATCACAGGCCTTTCAGGGGTCGAATTAGGCAATTTCTACGTGGCTCTCATTTTGCTTGGGATCGGCTGGAACTTTGGCTTTATTGGCGGCACCAGCCTGCTGGCTGCGAACCACGCCCCACACGAGCGCGGTCGGGTGCAGGGCCTAAACGACGCCCTTGTGTTTGGCTGCGTGACCATTGCCTCGCTTGCCTCTGGCGGCTTGATGAATTGCTCCGGCGGGTCCGTGGTGGAAGGCTGGACAGCCGTCAATCTAGCTATGGTGCCATTCCTGACGCTTGCCGGGGCAGCTTTGGTCTGGCTCAGCCTACGCGGCAACCGCGTCCCTGCCTAAGTCCGGGTAAATCCAGAAAACAGTTTCTTTAGCCCATAAATACCTAAATGGCGCGGCCGTAGGCCGCGCCGCCCCGCGACGTGCGCAGCACGGCGCAAATCCTAAATTCTGACGTGCGCAGAACGGCGCAAAGACTACCTTCAAAGCCCGCCAAGAACGCTCCGCCGCAACAGCCCAAGGTTCGCCCCAAACTCACTGACGCCCAGCGCCCCATCTGCAACGCGCGCGGGTGTTTTGATCACTTGGCGCAAAATCGCTTTGGCCTTCCAGCCAGACCACAAAGCCGGATGCGCAACGGCTGGAATGTCATCGCGTGAAACCGATGCCATAGCGTCCAAACCCGTTTTGGCCAAATCGCGCACAGCGTCGGCCCGCCCATCTAATAACGGGATCCGGCCTGCGGCCTCTAACGCAGGTACCGCCACCAGCCAGTTTGCAATCGCAATGCCCTTGGCATAGCGGCGCACCGAGGCCTCATCCTTGGCCCCCAAAGCCCATGCGGCCACCCAAAGCAGACCACCCGTTGTCGCCCCAAGGTATTCGTCAAAATGCGCGGCGTCTTCAAAGGCATCCTTATAGATATCCCAGCGCCGCGCCGCCACATTGGCATCCAAGACCGCAGCCATAGCCCCGCTTAAAACACCTGCCAAGGGCGTTGTGACTTCGTGTTTTCGGGGAACGCCGTTCTGTTGGATCTCTTCCAAAGCATCACGCCACCATTGCAACCGCATCTCGGCAATCATCGGCTCTTGGGTCACCCAAGGCGCGCGCGAGACTTCCACGTTGAACGCAAATATCGGAAACAACACGTCCCGTGCCGCCACAGGGGCCGCCATAGTTGCCCTGAACCGGTCCGGATCGGCCCGTTCCACCAATTCAGCACAGGCTTGGATGCTCATGCGTGTGTCCCGGCAGGCCTTGTATCGCGGATCAGTTTCCAATTCACCGCATCCAAAAGCGCCTCAAAACTGGCGTCGATGATGTTTGCCCCTGCCCCCACTGTGGCCCAGCGCCGCCCCTTGCTGTCTTCACTGTCGATGACAACACGGGTCACCGCCTCGGTGCCGCCATTGGTTATGCGCACTTTGAAATCGACGAGCTTCATATCATCAATCATCGCCTGATACGGACCCAGATCCTTGGCCAAAGCTTTGGATAAGGCATTCACCGGCCCGCGATCACTGCCTGCCGCGTCAAGGCTTTCAGAAACAGACAGAACCTTCTTGCCATCCACC
Source organism: Algirhabdus cladophorae (assembly GCF_044772865.1). Classification (GTDB taxonomy): domain Bacteria; phylum Pseudomonadota; class Alphaproteobacteria; order Rhodobacterales; family Rhodobacteraceae; genus Algirhabdus; species Algirhabdus cladophorae. The sequence continues at coordinate 1,363,407 of NZ_CP173029.1, read as the reverse complement.
ACAGCCACGACAACCGCCTCGGACAGCGAAATCATGTTATTATATTTGTTCTTGCGGCGCTCGACGGTCACTTTATAGCGCTTGACCTCAAAAAACTGCGGCAACAGGCCCAATTCAGCCCGGGCCAACAACTCAAAACTGGCCTGCGCGGTGTCATAGCTATAGCCCAACGCCTCACGCTCTTTGATGACATCCAAAATGCGCGCCAAAGCAGGATCTTTTGGATCCACCTCCAGCCCCGCCTCTGCCAAGCGTTTGCGCAGGTTTGATTGCCCCGCTTGGTTCGACATGGGAATGACGCGCGTGTTGCCCACCACGCTGGGGTCAATATGCTCATAGGTCGTCGGGTTCTTAAGGATCGCACTGGCGTGCAGCCCTGCCTTATGGGCAAAGGCCGAGGCACCCACAAAGGCCGCTTGGCGCATAGGCACACGGTTGAGAATATCATCCAGCAGTCGCGAGGCTTGGGTCAGCCCGGCCAGCGCCTGCGCCGTTACCCCTGTTTCATAAAGGCTGGCATAGGGTTCTTTGGTCAACAGGATCGGGATCAATGTCGTTAGGTTGGCATTGCCACACCGCTCCCCCAGTCCGTTCAACGTGCCTTGGATTTGCCGCGCCCCTGCATCAATCGCGGCCAGCGTGTTGGCCACAGCATTTTCAGTATCATTGTGCGTGTGGATCCCCAGATGATCGCCAGGGATCCCCGCCTGAATCACGGCGCGTGTGATGGTGGCAACCTCTTGCGGCAACGTGCCCCCGTTGGTGTCACACAGCACCACCCAACGACAGCCCGCAGTATAGGCCGTTAGGACGGCCGCGAGCGCATAGTCAGGGTTGGCTTTATAGGCATCAAAGAAATGCTCTGCGTCAAAGATCGCTTCACGGCCCTGCGCCACGATATGCTCAAACGACGCCTTTAGGTTCTCTAGATTTTCCTCAAGGCTGATGCCCAGCGCATCGGTGACATGAAACGCACTGGATTTGCCAACCAAACACACCGAAGGCGTGCCCGCGTTCATCACAGCCGCCAAAACATCATCATTCTCGGCCGAGCGCCCGGCCCGCTTGGTCATGCCAAAGGCGGTCAGGGTCGCTTGTGTCTTGGGCGCTTGGTCGAAAAACTCACTGTCCGTAGGATTGGCCCCGGGCCAGCCCCCTTCGATATAGTCTACGCCAAGTTCGTCCAAGACAGCAGCGATCTGTTGCTTTTCCGAGGTCGAGAACTGCACGCCTTGGGTCTGCTGCCCATCGCGCAGGGTGGTATCGTAAAGGGACAGGCGGGTTTTGGTCATGAAACGCACTCTTTATCATCGAACTTAAGTTGGCGCGTGCTTGCACAAGCCGCGCCCGACCCTCCCCCCGGGAGGGCGCTAACACGCCCACCCAGTGTCGGGCGCGGCTCTTTTGGTGTGCGTCGCATCAAAGAAGGCCTTCTAGTTTTTTTACATCAAGGCCACTGCCAGCTGTCAGGCTGACGCCTTCTTTCGACATTTGTACTTTGACACCCGCATCCAACATTTGCGCTTTCAACGCATCAACCGCACTAAAGTCTTTGGTTTCCATAGCCTCGGCACGCACCCCGTCAAACAGCGCTTCATAGGCGCTCAGATCCACTGCTTCGGCCCATACGCCCATATCGTCTGTCAGCAAACCCATCATCTGTGCCCCCGCCAAAAGCCCAGCTGCATTGCCAGCCGCCGCCAGCCCGTGAAGATGCGCAATCATGCCTGAGGTGTTTAAATCATCGGCGAGCGTAGCGAGCCCCCCCGCGTCGACGCTCGTCGGCGCAACCTCTTTGGTCATCTCTCGCCATTTGCGCAGGGTCGTTTCCGCTTCCGCCCGCTTCTTCTCAGTCCAGTCCATCGGCTTGCGGTAATGGGTGCTCAAAAACACAAATCGGATCACTTCCCCCGGCACGCCCTGATCCAACAAATCCCGCACAGTAAAGAAGTTGCCCAGTGACTTGGACATCTTCTTGCCCTCCACCTGCAACATCTCGTTGTGCAGCCAGACTTGCGCAAAACTATCCTCACCACAGCACGCCTTACTCTGAGCTATCTCGTTCTCATGATGCGGAAACTGCAAATCCAACCCGCCCCCATGAATATCAAACCGGTCCCCCAGTAATTCCCGCGCCATAGCGGAACATTCGATATGCCACCCCGGACGGCCATAGCCCCATGGGCTCTCCCACCCCGGCTCAATCCCCGAAGACGGCTTCCACAGCACAAAATCCATCGGGTTGCGCTTATAAGGGGCCACTTCGACCCGCGCGCCCGCAATCATGTCATCGACCGAGCGGTTCGAGAGCTGGCCATAGCCCTGATAACTTTCTACGGCGAACAAAACATGGCCTTCCGCCTCATAGGCGTGCCCCTTGGCCACCAGATCCGCGATCATATCGACCATCTGGGCGATCCATTCCGTCGCGCGGGGCGCGTGATCCGGTTCCAACGCCCCCAGCGCGCCCATATCCTCCAGAAACCAGCCGATCGTCTCATCACAGATCTCGCGAATATCACGGCCCGTCTCGGCAGCCTTCGCATTGATCTTGTCATCCACATCCGTGAAGTTTCGCGCATAAGTCACGGCCCCCTCGCCGTAGACATGCCTAAGCAACCGATAGAGCACATCAAACACCACCACAGGCCGCGCATTGCCCAGATGCGCACGATCATAAACCGTGGGTCCACAGACATACATCCGCACGTTTTGCGCATCCAAAGGTGTGAACACCTCTTTGCGGCGGGTCTTGGAATTGGTCAGTTTGATCTCAACCATCGTCACAGTCCTTGGCTACCGTCGGGCGGGACTTAACATAGTTTCAAAAGAACGACAGAAGATAAGCCCGACAGTGATATGTCAGCAAATAATGCAGGGGGTGATGCAGATGCACAGGCTCATGCCTGCTTTATTCCCCAGCCTCATCACTTTGTCCATATGTTTCAGATCACACAATTCGATTTGACAGCGCGCAGGCCTTGTGGCCCATCCTAGCCCCATGAACCTATCGCATCGCATCACCCATATCACTCCCGGCGGCTCAGACGGCTGGGAGGTATTTTATAAGTCCCGCCAGATGATTGCTGACGGTGTGGATGTCGTGGAACTGACCATCGGCGAACATGACATTCGCACCGACCCGATCATCCTAGACGCCATGCATGCCGCCGCAAAGGGCGGACACACGGGCTATGCAATGGTCCCGGGCATAGTGGCCTTGCGTGACAAGGTCGCGGCTCGCCTTCAGGCCCAATCCGGCATTCCGACCACACGCGACAACATTTTGATCACACCCGGTGGCCAAGCGGCACTGTTTGCCGCCCATCTGGCCTGCTGTAACGAAGGCGACGTGGCGCTGATCTGTGATCCCTATTACGCCACATACCCTGGCACTGTGCGCGGCATCGGGGCCACCCCGCGGCCCGTCATATGTACCCCCGAAAATAACTTCCAACCGCAAAAGGCCGATATTTTGGCTGCCAGCGAGGGGGCCACCAGCATCTTGATCAATACTCCCAACAATCCCACCGGCGTGGTCTATGACGCGGCCACCGTGCGAGGCATCGCCGAGGCAGCGACCCATGCCGATCTTTGGGTAATCTCAGACGAGGTGTACGACAGCCAAGTATGGAAAGGCGCCCATATCAGCCCTCGTAGCCTACCTGATATGGCGGATCGCACCCTGATAGTGGGCTCCATGTCCAAAAGCCACGCTATGACCGGTAGTCGCGTGGGGTGGGTCGCAGGCCCTGTGCAGGCCATAGAACACCTCACGAACCTTGCCACCCACACCACTTATGGCGTGGCAGGCTATATCCAAGACGCCGCCCTCTTTGCCCTCAATCAGGGTCCCGCCTTTGAGGCTGAAATCGGCGCGCCATTTAAACGACGCCGCGCCTTGGCCAAATCTGTGATCAACGGCCAAAACGTGGTTAAAATGATCAACTCCGACGGGGCCATGTATTTGATGCTGGATATCCGCGCCACAGGCCTCAGCGCCACTGACTTTGCCTATGGCTTATTGCACGCGCACCACATCGCCGTCATGCCCGGTGACAGCTTTGGCCAAGCCGCAGCGGGCCATATCCGCGTGGCCATGACCATAGAAGACACCAAATTCACCCAAGCGCTGGAAACTCTTTGCACCTTTGCTGCCAACCAGATCCCTTAGTTTCTTTTTTCTAAAAAATACTCCCGCCGGAGGCACCCGCCCCCTCAAACAAAGGCTAACCGATGACCAGTTTTCGTGACCTGCACCAAAAGGGCAACCCGTTCACCCTGATCAATGTCTGGGACAAGGGATCCGCACAGGTCATGGCGGCTTTGGGGGCGCAAGCCTTGGCCACATCCTCCAGCGCCCATGGGTTCACTTTGGGACGTCCCGACCAAGGGCACGTCAGCCGTGACGAAAGCCTGGCCCATGCCCAAGACATCCTCAGTGCCACCGACCTGCCCGTATCGGGCGATTTCGAGAACGGTTTTGGTCATGACCCCGAGACTTGCGCCGAAACCGTCCGCCTGTCAGCAGAGATCGGACTGGCAGGCATCTGTATCGAAGATGAAAGCCTGCCCGATGGTGGCGCCTATGAGTTTGATCTGGCCGTGGAGCGTGTCAAAGCGGCCTCCAGTGCGGCGCGCGCCTGCAAGCGCGATTTTTTCTTTGTGGCCCGCGCTGATGGGATGATGAACGGGCGCTACGATATCGACGAGGCCATCCGCCGTCTCAAGGCGTTTGAGACTGCGGGGGCTGATGGGCTTTATGCGCCGCTGCCTCCCACGCTAGACGATCTCAAACGCATCTGTGCCGAGACCTCTGTCCCTGTAAACGTTCTTGCGGCAGGGCCTTGGACCAAGTTCAGCCGCGCCGAATTGGCCGCTACTGGTGTTGCGCGGATCTCACTTGGATCGGCCTTTGCGCGGACCACTTACCGCACAATCGTGGATGCGGGCCAACAGATCCTAACAGGCGATTTTAAAGCCATGTCCAATGCCTTGCCCGGCGATGAAAAAGACGCGTTATTGGCACAAGGGGCGAAAAACTAGGCCTTTTTCCCCTGATATCCCCGGAAAGATCCGCGTATCCTGTTAACATTCCACATTTTAAAAAGGAGCGCTTATGCGGCTATTGCTGACCATCTGTCTTTGGATCGGGCTAAGTTTCGGGGCCACAGCCCAGACCTATCCCGACTACACATCTACCACTGTAAACGACTTTGCGGATCTCCTACCGGAGGACGCCGAGGCGCGGGTTCGATCCACTTTGGAACGGCTCAAATCAGAGCGGGACGTGGAGATAACCCTTGTGACGCTGACAGCTATGGCCAGTTATGTAGGTCCGCTCAACCTCGAAGACTATGCCACAAACCTCTTTAACACATGGGGTGTGGGTGACAGCAGCCGCAACGATGGTATTTTGGTGCTGATCTTTCGCCAAGACCGTGAAATGCGCATCGCACTGGGCTCAGGCTATGGGTTCGAATGGGATCGCGCGGCCTCAGAGGCGATAGAGCGCGGTTTTATCCCGTCGTTTCGCAATAACGACTACGCGGGCGGCATAGAGAGAGGCATTCAGCAAACCATAGACCGGATCGCGATACCTTTCCAAAACGGCGAGGTGCCAAAAACCGCTATTGATTGGGAAAAATATGGGATCTTCGGTCTCTTCGTAGGCATTGCCGCTATTGTTCTAGGCAAGGGTCCTTATCAAAAACTAAGGCTAAAGCGACGGGCCTGCCCCCAATGTGGCCAAACAGGCGGATTGCAACAAAGCAAGCGCACGACCACGCCTGCCACGCGCACAAGTACTGGCGCCGGATACAAGACCACAACTTGCCTCAATTGCAGCTACCACGACGAGCAGCGCTACACGATTTCGCGAACCTCTTCGTCCTCGGGCGGCAGCTTTGGTGGCGGCAGCAGTTCGGGCGGAGGGGCCTCTGGCAAGTGGTAGAATTTGAGTATTTTTGGAAAAAAGAAGCCTAAAACTGTCTGAAACCGACATTTGTCGCAAATAGACGGGCTGGGGTGCGACAATCTGTTCTGCTGGCTCTAACTTAGGGAGGACGGCAGATGAACAGCTTTATCTGTCAGCATTGGATTGTCGCGATGGTCATTGGGGCCACGCGAGGGCGTGCCGCGCGGGGGGCGCCGATCAAGGGTTTTTGACTAAACCTTTGATCTTTTTCCAACCCGGAGCCTTTTGCTATGAATGACCAATCCACATCCCGCCGTGCTGGCGGTCGTGCAGCCCGCCGTGCAGCCCGTGCAGCCCCCTTAGCCGAAAACCTGCGCCCTGTGCGTGCTGGCCTGTCCGGCGGCACCTATAAGCCCCTCTCTGACATCGATATCGCCAATATCCACGAAGCGGCGTTGACTGCCCTTGAGGAAATCGGCCTGTGCGAAGCCCCACAATCGGGCATCGACTATATGGTCGCGGCTGGCGCGATCTTGGGTGACGACGGGCGCATCCGCTTTCCCCGCGCTTTGGTTGAGGACATGCTGGCCAAAGCGGCAAAGACGATCACCCTGCATGGGCGTGATCCGAAACATGATCTGGACTTGCGCGATGACCGTGTTCACTACGGCACAGCAGGTGCTGCCGTCCATGTGGTGGATGTTGAGGGCCGCAATTACCGCGATAGCACCTTGCAGGATCTGTTTGATGCAGCCCGCATCGTAGACACCCTAGATAATCTGCACTTTCTTCAGCGCCCCTTGGTGGCCCGCGATATCACCGACAATTATGAACTGGATTTGAACACAATCTATGCCTGCTGTTCCGGCACGACCAAACATGTCGGCACCAGCTTTGTCGAGCCTGACTTCGTGCCCGGCTGTGTAGATATGCTGCATATGATTGCAGGTGACGAGGCCACGTGGCGCGCGCGCCCTTTCGTGTCAAACTCGAACTGTTTTGTCGTCCCGCCAATGAAATTTGCCACTGAAAGCTGCGAAGTGATGGAACGCTGCATCCATGCGGGCATGCCGGTCTTGTTGTTGTCTGCGGGTCAAGCCGGTGCCACGGCCCCTGCCCCAATTGCAGGCGCGATTGTTCAGGCGGTCGCTGAATGTTTGGCTGGCGTTGTTTATGTCAATTCCATCAAACCCGGACATCCAGCAATTTTTGGGACATGGCCATTTGTGTCTGACCTACGCTCGGGCGCTATGTCTGGCGGATCCGGTGAACAGGCCTTGCTGACCGCTGGCTGCGCGCAGATGCACAAGTTTTATGGCCTGCCCGGTGGGGCTGCTGCGGGCATCGCCGACGCGAAACTTCCGGACATGCAGGCGGGATGGGAACAGATGTGTTCCAATGTCATGGCGGGTCTGTCAGGCCTGAACATGGTCTATGAAGCCGCAGGCATGCATGCCTCATTGCTGGGGTATTGCATGGAAAGCCTGATTTTGGGTGATGATCTGCTGGGCCAGGCCCTGCGTTGTGTGCGCGGGATCGAAGTGACCACGGACACCCTCAGTCTAGAGACCATGCGCGCCACCTGCATGGGCGGGCCAGGTCATTACCTTGGCTCGGACCAGACACTCAGCGTGATGCAGACCGAATATATCTATCCGTCCCTTGCGGATCGTACATCCCCCAAAGAATGGGCCGAAGTAGGCAAACCCGATCTGATCAAAGCAGCAACCGCGCGAAAAGACGCAATTTTGGGCAGCGTGTCCGCGGCAGTGTTGGATCCGGTAACGGATCAAGCCATTCGCGAGCGGTTCAACATCCATCTTTCGCTCTAGCCTCTTGCAAGGGGCCTTGCTAATCTGAACACGCGTTCAATTAGGAGGCCCCACGCAATGCTCATCAAAGATACCTGTGCCATCGTCACCGGTGGTGCATCAGGCCTTGGAGCCGCCACGGCTGCACGCTTTCGGAACGCAGGCGCGAAAATGTTCATTCTTGATCGCCAAGAGGTTCCAGATGGAGCGGTCTGCGATGTGACCAACGAGGCCAGCGTGGCAGATGCCGTTACGAAGGCCAAAGCGGCGATGGGCCAGATCACCTGTGTGGTCAATTGTGCAGGCATCGCAACAGGCGAGAAAACCGTGGGGCGTGATGGGCCGCACCGCTTGGACAGCTTCCAACGCACCATCGACATCAATCTTGTTGGCACATTCAACGTGACCCGATTGGCGGCCGCTGAAATGGCGCAGAACACAGCCGATGCAGGTGGCATGCGCGGCGTCGTCATCTCGACAGCTTCGATTGCCGCTTTTGACGGGCAAATGGGACAAACGGCCTATGCTGCCTCAAAGGCAGGGATCGCTGGGTTACAGTTGCCCATGGCCCGCGATCTGGCCCGATCAGGGATCCGCACAATGGCCATCGCCCCCGGTGTGTTTATGACCCCGATGCTGGAAGGCTTGGGGCCCGAAATCACCGACGCACTCGCCGCTGATGTGACCTTCCCTAAACGCCTCGGCATGCCTGATGAATACGCCGCATTGGCGCAATTTATCGTGGAATGCGATTACCTGAATGGCGAAACCATCCGACTGGACGGCGCACTGCGGATGAAATAGCCCTAAGGACAAATGGTTGAGAAAGAAGGCCTGTCCCAATGTCCGAAGCCGATGTGATTTTGCCCCTAGGGGTCATCCTAACCTTTGTGGGTACTCTTGTTTCATTCTGGCATCTGACCAGCCAAGAAGAATTCAAACCCCTCAAAGACAGCGGGCAACGGATGAACATAAACATCTGGAACCTTGTATCATGGCTGTTTCGACCAAAAACCGATCCACTGCGCCCCTTGCACAAAAAAATGGGTCGGCTTGGGGCAATTCATTGGGTTGCTCTTATCGCAGGAGTTGTATTAACCTTTTATATAGCGTCGACAACGGTTTAACGGGGAACAAGTAAATGGCTGCAGAAGATTATGAGACAGGCACGGCCCTGATCGACGACTTTATTTCAACCGGTGTCCTACCTTCAGACGCAGAAATCAGAAATGCTGCGGCGGGCCTTTCCTCGGACTATGTGATAACCTTTGGCTACGCAGGTGAAGCTGGCGTCGCAGGCACGCCCTTTGGGGTCGAAGGCACGCGCACTTGGGTTTACGATTCCAACGGTGAACGATTTGGCATGTCCTCATTGGCGGGCACCTTGGGCGTAGGGGCCTTCCCGGTCGAAGGCGCTGTAGAGATCGGTATTGCCTATGTCGGCGACGAAGGCGTCTCATCGCTCACTGGCTTTTCGATTACCCTAGAAGGCGGTGTTGGCGTCGGCGCGGGCATAACAGTACCATTGAATGGCGGCGGTGCAGAATATGCCGCTGGTGTCTTTAGTCAGTTAAACGGCGGCTCGATCAGTGATCTGACAGCTGCCCTCCAGGATTTGCCCCCCGGAACCATCCTTTTTGCCCAAGCAGGCATGATCGCTGGCGGTGGTGGCGAAGTGTCTTACACGATCTCGGACAGCGGGCTTTCTTTGTTCTTTGGCGATGCCAACTATCAAGGACCTGCCAGTTTTGATGGTGTGAATTATTCAGCAGCCCTGAGATATGTCGAAGGACGGCATGGTCCCGTAACAATTCAATGGACTTTTGAAGGTGAAAACGGCGAGACACTGACAATCCGTCAACAATTCCAAGCGATTAACCAGCGTGATGGCGTAATGAGCGTCAATATGCGCACCAAGATTTTTGACGAAGACGGCAATCAACTGAACGAAAGCGAAGTGCGCGAATACGGCTTTACCAATCGCACCCAAGTGATTGGCGTTCAAAACGGTGGGTTTGTAGAACTCCAACGCTGTTTTGCCGCCGGTTCTTTGATCGAAATGTGGGACGGGCCGCAAAAGACGATCGAAGACGTCGCAGTCGATGATATCGTCATGTCTTACACAAACACCGGCGAATTGGTGCCCGGTCGCGTCACCAAGCTGTTTTCCAAAGAAACCACCATCGTTCTGGATTTCCACGGGCTGCACGTCACGCCGGAACACGTATTTCTATGCGCCCACGGGGTGTTTGACGGCACCCACGTGCCACTGATCGACATCTTGCGGTCGGACGCGGCTGTGGTCACACAATCGGGTCAAAAAATCCGTGCAGCAACCGGCTTGCCGGTAGGATCAGAGGGTGATCAACGGGTTTTGTGCGTGGTTACAGGCGAGACCACAAAAACCGGTCAAACACGTATCACGAACAGCACCAAACTGCGCCTCGACACGCGGTTCATCCACCCAAATGGAGTGGACATGAGCCTTGCGGAATTGGTCGAAGGCCTTGGCAAGCACATCACCGAGGATGGGTTGATTTCGCCAGACGAAACAGGGACAGACGCGCAGCCGCTGTACTGGTCGTTCTCCGAAAAGCTGCCTTTGCCCGAGGATTATGTGCTTTCGCGGTCCGGGGTGTCTTTGGATCAAATCCTCGCCTGTGAATTCCAGCCTAATATGCGCCAAACCCTCCAAGTGGCCCCACCACTGAGCTAAGCAGCCAAGAAACAGGCCCTAGGCCCGTTCCTCCAGATCCATCCATTCGGCCTCGGCGTCGGACAGCATGTTGTTGCGTTCGATCAGGGCATCTGTGCCTTTTTGGAACTTTACAGGGTCTTTGGTGAACATCTCGGGGTCGGACAGAAAGGTTTCCAGCTTGGCGATCTCGGCCTCAAGACGTTCGATCACTGCCGGCAATTCCTCTAACCGGTGCTGTTCGGTAAAACTCAGGCCAGTGGCCCTTACGGCCTCGGGTGTTTTGTCTTTTTTCGGGCTGGTGGCCTTCTTTTTGGCGATGTTGGCGGCCATTACCTCGGTGCGTTGCGATTGGTAATCGGACCAGCCACCGGCATAGACCGTGGCCCGCCCGTCCCCTTCCATGGCAATTGTGGTGCTGGCCACACGGTCCAGAAAATCACGGTCGTGACTGACCAACAAGACCGTGCCGTCGTAATCACCCAGAACCTCTTGCAACAGGTCCAGTGTTTCGATGTCCAGATCATTGGTCGGTTCGTCCAATACCAAAAGGTTGGATTCGCGCGCAAGGATCTTGGCCAGCAACAGCCGCGCTTTTTCACCGCCCGACAAGGACCGCACGGGCGCGCGCGCCTGTGCCTCATTAAACAAGAAATCCTTGAGATATCCCACCACGTGGCGCGGCGCACCACGGACCATGACCTGATCAGCCTTGCCTGACACCCGCATATCCGGGTCGCCCGTTAAACTATCCCAAAGGGACATATCAGGGTCCAATTGAGCACGGGATTGATCAAATTCAGCCAGCTCCAGATTGGTGCCCAGTTTGATCTCGCCCGTATCTGGTTGTGTCTTGCCGATCAGCATATTCAACAGCGTCGTCTTACCGGCCCCATTAGGCCCCACAAAGGCGATCCGGTCCTTGCGCTGGACCTTCAAGGAAAAGTCTTTGAGGATCACTTTGTCCCCATAAGCCTTTGTAATATCAATTGCTTCCATCACCTTCTTGCCCGACGTAGGGCCTGCTTCCATGACCAATTGCGCAGTGCCCTGCCGTTTGATCTGGCTTGCTTTTTCAGCACGCAAATCCTGCAGGGCCCGCACGCGGCCTTGGTTGCGTTTGCGCCGCGCAGAAATCCCCTCCACGGCCCAACGGGCCTCGGCTTTGATCTTGCGATTAAGCTTGTGGCGCTGCTCGTCTTCTTCGTCCCAGACCTTGTCACGCCACGCCTCAAACGCGCTAAAGCCTTGCTCTTGTCGGCGCACAGCCCCCCTGTCGATCCAAAGAGTGGCGCGTGTCAGCTCGTTAAGGAATGCACGGTCGTGACTGATCATCACATAGGCCGTACGCGTCGATTTCAGGGTCTCTTCCAGCCAGCCGATAGCCTGAATGTCCAAATGGTTCGTCGGCTCGTCCAGCAACATCAACTCTGGCGCCTCGGCCATCAGTTTGGCCAAAGCAGCACGCCTGCGTTCTCCGCCAGAGGCCGTGTTGACGTCGCCATCGGGGTTCAATTTCAGGCCCTCGGCGATGATATCAACCTTGTAATCCTCGCCCAGATCCAGCCCGCTGGCGGCATAATCCCCAAGGGTGGCAAAACCTTCCATGGTTGGGTCCTGCTCCATATAGCCCACGGATGTGCCCGGCGGAATGGTCACACCGCCTGTGTCCGGCTCAACCAAGCCTGCCATGACTTTCATCAAGGTCGATTTACCCGATCCATTGCGACCCACAAGTGCCACACGGTCGCCCTGCTGGACCACCAAACCAAGTTGGGAAAAAATCGGATCACCGCCAAAAGTAAGCGAGATATCGGACATCTGAAGAAGGGGTGCACGTGCCATGGCAGCGGCCTAGAACGCCTGCCCGCGAAGGTCAACCAGCAGCGGCAATTGCCCGCAAGGCGCGTGCCCGCGCCGCAGGGATTTTTGCGACCTCAAGGGCTGTGAACACATGCAGAGTGTCCAGATCATAGTCGCGTACAGCGTGATCACTGACCCAGCCCCCCATAGCCAGATAACTGCGCAACAAAGGCGGCATCGCCCCAAGCGCCTCGCGCGGGGCATCGGGTCCAAGTGGCAAGGGGGTTGCATGGGTAGACTTTGGCAGAATACGCAGTTGCGCAGGCCCTTGGCTGTGACTGCGCAGATATTGCAAGACAGGGGCGTGCAGTTCAGGGTTATTACCCACAAAGGACGCACATCCAAAGATCAGACCAATGCCTTTTGCGTCCACTGTTTGGGTCAGATGCCCCCAAGCCGTGCGCAGAATATCCGTAGATTTTGGGTGAGGCAGCGCGCAAAACCGGCCTAATTCCAAAAGTGGCGCACCAAAATCGGCCAGATTTGCCAAATTATAACGTTGCGCCGAATAGCATGCTTGCAAATCAGTCTGCGTCTCGATCACTTTGACCCGCGCGCAGGCCAAAAGCCTGCCATCGGCGCGATCCTCGACAAGTAAATGCACACACGCCTCATCGTAGGGGTCACAATCGAGCCCCTCGCCCCCGCGAAAGGCCTGATGGCGCAGCCGTTGGGCCGCCCGGATGTCAACGGGGGCCGTGGTCAGCCGCGCCGCGAACCCGCCTTTGCTTGGCGCAATATTCATCCTCTGGCCCCCACCCTTGGCACTGCGCCACTGGATATTTGGCGCGTTCTCACCATATTAACCCTGAATGCAGAAATATGAGAAGGATGTAACATGGATAAGGTCGAAAAAACCGAAGCCGAATGGAAAGCCCAACTAGATGATATGTCCTATAAGGTTCTGCGCAAACATGGGACCGAGCGGGCATTTAGCAACGATAACTTCCCCAAGGAGGCTGGCACCTTTATGTGCAAGGGCTGTGGCACACCCTTGTTTGAGCAGGCCACTAAATTTGATAGCGGCACAGGGTGGCCATCTTTTTATGCGCCTGTAGACAGCGAATTTGTGGGCGAAAAGCAGGACAACAGCTGGCTGATGCGCCGCACAGAGGTGCACTGTAACCGCTGCGAGGGGCATCTGGGCCATGTCTTTCCCGACGGCCCTGCCCCAACGGGGTTGCGCTATTGCATCAATGGCGCGGCACTGGAATTTGAGCCCGAAAACGATTGATCAAAACGGCGCGCGGGACATAAACCGCGCGCCCAAACCCAGCCTAGTTACTGCCCCAGCCTAGTTACTGCGCCCGAGGAAGTTACCCGCATCCAAGTTGCCGAAGTTACCCAAAAGCTGACGGATAAACGTCACACCGCGAATGTTGGTATCGGTCACACGACGCGACAACGGCACAACATTGCCGTCTTCCAACGTAAAGCGTTCGATGTTTTCAACAACACCAACCTCATCAAAGGTCACGGCCACCAACAATCGCTCGACCGCGCGCGGTTCTTGATAGGCAAAGTGGCGGAAGCGGCTGGACACATAATAGGCGCCGGTGTCATTCAAAACACCGCCCGATGAGGGACGTCCAAGCACATCAATGACGCTGTCGCGCGTATCGACGCCAACGATCAATTCTGCCAGCTCGTCCTCAGATGGGGTATAGCCGTGGTTTCTATATATAGTGGTGCACGACGCCACAGCGATCAAAGCCACCGCGGCGATAGTGTTCCGTAAAATTGTCCAGCCCCGCGTCATTGCCTGCGTCGCCTTTCTGCTATTGGCCTCTGCTAAGGTCCCTTGCGTTGAGGTCCCTCAAGATTTAATCACACCTACACCAAGCAACCCCCGCACTTCAAGCATCGCCGAACGACATGCATACTCGCACACCAAGAATGAACGCTCATGGCTGACACTGTCTCGAAATTGGTCCTATCGGATCTGCCCAACCGCAAGCCGACGCGGTTTACCTTTGAACCCTCAGCAGCTGTGCTGGCTGGGCTGAAGGCAGAGTTTGATTTGCTGGACCTTACAAAACTGCGGCTCAGCGGCGAAATAGCCCCTGCAGGGTCCACCGACTGGCGGCTCATGGCGCAATTGGGGGCAACCGTGACCCAAACCTGCGTGGTCACGCTAGATCCTGTTCGCACACGCCTCGAGGAACAGGTCGAGCGGTTTTATACGAATAACACACCGGATTTAGACATCTCGGACGAGATCGAGATGCCAGACGATGATACAATCGAATCTGTACCCGCAGTGTTGGATTTGGCAGCCCTTGCCACAGAAGCGCTGGCACTGGCCTTGCCGCAATACCCGCGTGCCGCAGATGCTGCATTGGACGAGACGAACTTTACCGAACCGGGCAAACAGGCCATGCGCGACGAAGATACACGGCCTTTTGCAGGTCTGGCGGGGCTGCGTGATCAATTACAGGACAAGAATCCGTCAGATGAGACGTAAAAACCGCGCCATTGCCCTTGCACCGCCATCGAATCCGACTAAACAGGCGCTTCTGTAATCTACGGGCTGGACACATCGGTCGATATAGCTTATCGCCCGCCAGACATTCCGAAACACTTGGGGCCAAAACGCTTTTGCCCCCTATAATAACTGAGGTTGAGACATGGCTGTCCCCCAGAATAAAATCTCGAAATCCCGCCGCAACAACCGTCGCGCACATGACGCGTTGGTCGCTGGCAACCCAAATGAGTGCGACAACTGCGGTGAGCTGAAACGCCCACACCACGTTTGTGCAGCTTGCGGTCACTACGACAACAAAGAAATTGTTGCTGTTGTTGACGAAGTAGAGCTGGACGAAGACGCAGCATAAGCTGAAAGGTCTGTGCAACGATGACGATGGCCACGCCGAAGTCTGCGATTGCGCATATCATTTCTGTTGACGCCATGGGCGGTGATTTAGGGCCTGCAGCTGTTGTTGCGGGCCTTTCTAAATCTGCGCAGAAAAATCCTGATATCCGATTTATTTTGCATGGTCCGCAAGATCAGCTGGTGCCACTGGTGGCCAAGCGCAAATTGGCCAGACGTTGCGAGATTCGTCATGCAGAGGGCGTCGTCAAAATGGACGACAAGCCCAGCCATATCATGCGCCACGGAAAAGGCACCTCGATGTGGTCCACCGTCGAGGCTGTGCGCAATGGCGAGGCCGCCGTCGCTGTCTCTTGCGGCAACACTGGCGCTTTGATGGCCCTGTCAATGGTGCGCTTACGCAAAGTCGAGGGCGTGAATCGCCCCGCCATTGCCTGCCTGTGGCCCTCACGCAATGCAGGCGGGTTCAACGTGATGTTGGATGTAGGCGCTGACGTACGGGCAGACGAACAAGATTTGCTGCTTTATGCGCTGATGGGCGCGTCTTATGCCCGCAACGGCCTGGATCTCAAGCGTCCGCGGATTGGCCTGCTGAATGTGGGCACTGAAGAACACAAAGGCAGCGCGGTGATGAAAGTTGCCCACGAATTAATCGCCAAAGCCGCTGATGCCGCCGAGTTCGAGTTTGTCGGGTTTGTCGAAGGATCGGACATCCCGTCCAACCGCGTCGACGTAATCGTCACCGACGGGTTCACTGGAAATATCGCCCTGAAAACCGGGGAAGGCACAGCAGGCTTTATCCGCGACAGCCTCAAGGATGCGTTCAAGGCCACGCCCCTGTCACGCATCGCCGCCCTTTTGGCTATGACGTCCCTGCGCCGTTTGACCCAACGCATTGATCCGCGCCGCGTCAATGGGGGCGTGTTTTTGGGCCTTAACGGAACAGTGGTCAAATCACACGGCTCGGCCGATGCCTTGGGTGTCACCTCGGCTGTGAAACTGGCCTATCAACTGGCGCAATCAAGCTTTGCCGATAAACTGGCCGCACGGGTTGCAAGTGCCACCTCCTTGGCACAAGGTGTTGGTGAGCAGACAGAAACGGCAGACAGTGAAAGCGCACAAAAATGACACTACGCGCAGTTGTAAAAGGTGTTGGGCATTACCTGCCTGAACGCGTCGTCCCCAACAGCGAATTCGAAGCCTCATTGGACACCACTGATGAATGGATCAAATCCCGTTCCGGCATAGAACGCAGACATTTCGCCGCTGACGGCCAAACCACATCAGATCTTGCGACCCACGCGGCCCAAGCCGCCTTGGACAACGCAGGCCTTCAGGCCAATGATATTGACGCAATCGTTTTGGCCACATCCACAGCTGATCTGACCTTCCCTTCGGCCGCCACAATGGTGCAGCACGCCCTAGGCATGACGCGCGGATTTGCTTTTGACGTGCAGGCGGTTTGCGCTGGCTTTGTTTTCGCCTTGGCCAATGCCAACGCGTTAATCCTGTCCGGTCAGGCAAACCGCGTTTTGGTGATTGGCGCCGAAACATTTAGCCGCATCATGGATTGGACCGATCGCGGCACCTGCGTTTTGTTCGGCGATGGCGCAGGAGCAGTGATTCTGGAAGCTGCCGAAGGACAAGGTCTGGCCAGCGATCAGGGCATTTTGTCTACGGACCTCAATTCAGACGGACGCCACCGTGATATTTTATACGTCGATGGCGGCACCTCTACGCAAACGACGGGGCATTTGCGGATGCAAGGCAAAGAAGTCTTCCGCCATGCCGTGGAAAAACTGGCCTCCACCGCCCATACGGCTATGCAAAAAGCAGGCGTCACAGCCAGCGATGTAGACTGGATCGTCCCCCACCAAGCCAACTTGCGGATCATCAAATCCACAGCTCAGAAGATCAGCGTTCCCATGGACCGCGTGATTGTTACCGTGCAAGACCACGGAAATACCTCAGCCGCCTCGATCCCCTTGGCCCTGTCTGTCGGGGTTCAAAACGGTCAGATCCGACCGGGCGATTTGCTGGTCACCGAGGCCATCGGCGGCGGCTTGGCCTGGGGGTCTGTTGTGGTGCGCTGGTAGCGCGCCCGGGACATAGGCTGTTCAAAATTGACCGAATTTGCAGGAATGACGCGGCTTTATCGCCTTTCGGTTGCGCAAACACAACCTCACACACTCATTAGGCAAGATAAGCAACCCATTGATATTGACTCGGAATTTCACCGTGGCCTATGGTCGTCTGCAACACCAAGGGGGATTCAATGGCCGAAAAGACACTGACACGCATGGACCTGAGCGAGGCGGTGTTCCGCGAAGTAGGCCTATCCCGAAACGATTCCGCACAGTTGGTAGAAAGTGTGTTGGAACATATGTCTGATGCTCTTGTCCAAGGCGACTCGGTTAAAATCTCGTCATTTGGGACGTTTTCAGTGCGCTCAAAGGCAGCGCGGGTTGGACGAAACCCAAAGACCGGCGAAGAAGTACCCATTCACCCCCGTCGCGTTTTGACCTTTCGCCCCTCGCATCTGATGAAAGACAAGGTCGCCGCCGGCAACAAACGCTAGGATCTGCTGATGGCAAAATCTGCCGACGCTTTTCGCACAATCTCTGAAGTCGCTGATTGGTTGGAACTGCCAACCCATGTCTTGCGATTCTGGGAGAGTAAATTCAGTCAGGTCAAACCGGTCAAACGGGCCGGTGGCAGACGCTATTACCGCCCCAACGATATGCTATTGTTGGCCGGCATCAAACATTTGCTGCATGTCGATGGTATGACAATCAAGGCGGTTCAGCAAAAACTGCGCAGCGAGGGTGCTCAGGCAGTAGCGGCTTTCTCGCCGCCTCTTGAGGGCAGTGATCCCAGTACCTTGATGGATGATTTCCCGCCAGATGCAACTCCGGCAGACGAGCAAGTGAGCGAGACTAAAGCCGCGGAACCCGTGGAAGCGATCCCTGCTGAGGATACCACGATTGATGCGCCTGATGTGGTCCCCGAGGCCCCTGTTGTTATAGATGCCGCAGAAGAAGAGTATGCCCCCCGCTCACCCGATGTGGTGGTTCCCTTTTCTGAAACTCCGGCGGCGCCCCCTGCCGCAGACCTTGAGGCAGAGGCAGCAGCACCGAGTGACTCAAATGATCAAGACGCACCCCCCGAGCCGGAACCTGCTCCGACCCTTGACTCTGAGCCACAGATCGCTGCCGCACCAGAGGTCGCCGTCGAACCAAAAGACGTCGAACCAGAAGACGTTGAAACCGTAGATCCGGCCCCTGCTCCGCCCGTGGCAGATGCGCCAACATCTGATGATTTGAGTGAAGAACCGCTGGTCGCGGCCCAAGACACACCAGCGGACCCCGAGCCACCTCAACCTGCCCTGCCAGAAACCCCTGAAGTAGCAGCAAGCGCAGAAGTACCTGCGCCAGCACCTCAAACCGAGGAACCAGCAGCACCAGAACCTGTCTTTGACGCAACACCAAGCGAACCCGCCGTGCCGGAAACGCCTTTGGACACAGCCGCGCAAAACACCTCCCCCCCTGCTCAGGAACAACCGACCCAACGCCCTGCACAAATCGACACGCCAGCCGATCCCGCTGACTTTGCGATTCAGACAGGCACCGGGGCCTACACAACGCTTGTGCAGGCCGCTGATATCGCGCCGGAACAAATCGCCCGGTTGGTCCCGCTCTATACGCGGTTGACCAGGCTGACCGAACGCCTCGAGATTAGCGATTAAGCCTTTGCCTAAAAACCTGCTTGCCCCGCGCTGGCAAATCAGTATGACTGCGCATCAGTTCGGGCTATGGCGCAGCCTGGTAGCGCGTCCGTCTGGGGGACGGAAGGTCGCAGGTTCGAGTCCTGCTAGCCCGACCATTCAAAACAGCCCGTCGGAACCTTCCGGCGGGCGTTTTTGCACCATTTGAGGGAGCGTCGGCTAATGGGTGTACTGCCAAGCCAGATGTTGGAAGACATGATTGCCGCAGGCCAACTGACGGCAGATCCGGCCATTATTCCCGAACAAATTCAGCCCGCTAGCCTAGATTTACGCCTTGGGACTGTGGCCTACCGCGTGCGTGCCTCTTTCCTTGCGGGCGCTGATGCACGGGTTACAGATCGCTTGGCTGAATTCGAAATGCACCGGATCGATCTTACCAATGGGGCCGTCTTGGAAAAAGGCGCCGTCTACGTGGTGCCCCTTATGGAAAAGCTTGATCTGCCAAAGGGTGTGCAAGCTGTGGCCAACGCCAAGTCGTCAACTGGGCGGCTGGACCTGCTAACCCGAACAATCACCGATGGCGGCACAGAATTTGACCGCATTCCCGAAGGCTATAGCGGCCCCCTTTATGCCGAGATTTGCCCCCGCTCTTTCAGCGTTCTGGTCCGTCCGGGCATGCGCCTGAACCAGATCCGGTTCCGCAAAGGCCAATCGATCTTGTCCGACATGGAATTGACCGATCTGCATGCCTCTGAAACCCTCGTCTCCGGTCAGGCCCACATTGACCAAGGCCTTGGCTTTTCCGTGGATCTGCGCCCGGAACAGGGCGATTTGGTTGGATTTCGTGCCAAACCCCATACAGGCGTCATCGACCTTGATAACATCGCCTTTTACGAACCGTCAGAATACTGGGAACCGATCCATACCCGCGAGGGCCGTATCATTCTGGATCCCGGCGCGTTCTACATCTTGGTCAGCCAAGAAGCCGTGACCATCCCCCCCGATTGCGCCGCAGAAATGGCCCCCTATTTGGCCATGGTCGGTGAGTTTCGCGTGCATTACGCGGGCTTTTTTGACCCCGGATTTGGCCATAATTCCGCAGGTGGCGCTGGATCCCGCGGTGTCTTGGAAGTCCGCTGTCACGAGGCCCCATTCGTTCTGGAACATGGCCAAATCGTGGGCCGATTGGTCTATGAAAAAATGGCTGCAGTGCCCAGCCAACTTTACGGCGCTGATTTAAAATCCAACTATCAAGGCCAAGGCCTGAAACTGTCCAAACACTTCAAGGCCTTGTGAGGACTTTGGGTTTCTTTAGTCCTTAATTACCCAAAATCCCTTAAGCCTAAAATTTACCCATCCGCCGGCCTAACTTGGCTGCCTGACGGGCTTTTTTGTTCATTTGACGTACTTGGCGGCGCTGTTTGCGCTCTTCCGGTGTCAGATCTTGGTTGTTTTTGCCGCCCCCCGACATCCGGTTCGCACCGGCATTGATGCCCTTGTTGACGGCTTTGCGCATAAAGCGGCGCAAGATCATATTGATTAGTCGTTCCATGCTTTACTCCTCAAAGAGTTCGCTTTGATCGATATCTTCCTCGTCGTCGTCCTCGTCACCAGGCCCATCAAGACCACCTGCCCCCGGCGGCAAACGGTTTTCCAACAGCCCCGCTGCCCGCAATTCTTTAAGCCCGGGCAGGTCGCGAGCCGTTTCTAGGCCGAAATGATCAAGAAATTCTTGCGTCACCACAAAAGTCACTGGCCGTCCCGGCGTCATACGCCGACGGCCAAAGCGGATCCATTCCATTTCGATCAATTGATCCACTGTGCCACGACTGACAGACACACCGCGAATTTCCTCGATTTCGGCCCGCGTCACAGGCTGGTGGTAGGCAATGATCGCCAAGGTCTCAACTGCCGCGCGCGACAGTTTGCGGGTCTCGACGGTTTCCTTTTGCATCAAGAAACCCAAATCCCCTGCCGTGCGAAACGCATAGGCGTCCCCCACTTTAATCAGATGCACACCACGCCCTTCGTAGCGTTTGCGCAAATAGACTAAGGCCTCAGCGGGATCCGAACCATGGGGCATGCGCGCGGTCAGCTCGCGCAGGCTAACGGCCTCAGCCGAGGCAAATAGGATCGCTTCGACCATGCGTTCTTGTTCCCCCATGGGCGGGGCTTCAAACAGCGATTGTTCTTCGTTTTGGGCAAGGTCAGTGTCGTCGCTCATCCGTCAGACTTTCTGCGTATTTGAATAGGGGCAAATGTATCGCCTTGCCGGATCTCAACCTGCCCTGCCTTGGCCAATTCCAAAGACGCAGCAAAAGTAGCCGCCGTGGCCGAACGCCGCTTGGCCGGATCCAATTCCCAGCCTTCGGGCAAATAGCTGGTCAAATCGGTCCAGTCACCTGCAAATCCGATGAGCCCCCGCATCCGGTCTAGCGCCTGTTCCATGGTCAGGATCGCCTCGCGGTCCATAACAAAGGGGCGAAACTCATCTTTGGTGCGGATCCGCGCATAGCCTTGCATCAAGTCGATCAAAGTGGCGGTATATTTGACAGTCCGCACACGGCTGACGTTTTCTGGGATCCCACGAGCAAAGAAATCCCGCCCCAACTGATCCCGCGCCATCAGTTTGGCACTGGCATCGCGCATTGCTTGCAACCGCTCCAACTGGAACGCCAGATGCGCTGCCAAATCCTCGCCAGAGGGGCCTTCATCCGCTGGATCGGGTGGCAGCAACAGACGTGATTTCAGGAATGCCAGCCACGCCGCCATCACCAGATAATCCGCGGCCAATTCGATCCGTAACTCTTTGGCCTTGTCGACAAAAGCCAGATATTGCTCGGCCAATTGCAAAACCGATATCTTGCGAAGATCCACTTTCTGGGTGCGCGACAGGGTCAGCAACAGATCCAGCGGCCCCTCATAGCCGTCCACATCCACGATCAGCGCCTCAGCGGCCACCCGTTCGGCGATCTGGTCGGAAGAGGCTTCAGAAAGGGTGGGTTGATCCATGTGCAGCAGGCCTATGCATTGACGTTCATCAGCGCGTCAAATTCGGCAATTGCGGCCTCTATGTCAATGCCGTCGGGGGCGTGGCGCTGGTCGAGGGCCGCTTGGGCCCGCCGGGCGGCATCCGCACCCAAAGTGCCAGTGGCCTGTGCCACGTCCAGCATTTCGTCCATATCGCCGTTGCAATGCAAAATCACGTCACACCCGGCCTGCATCGACGCCGTGCAGCGGCTGGCAATCGAGCCGTCCAAAGCTTGCATGGAAATATCGTCGGTCATCACCAGACCATCATATCCCATATCCGTACGGATCAGCGACATCATCAGTTCAGAGGTTGTGGCGGGGGCCTCGTCAAAGGCAGAAAACACGATATGGGCCGTCATCGCCATGGGCAAATCTATCAGGGCTTTGAACGGGGCAAAATCCGTATCCCACAGCGTCTCGCGTGAGGCCGTGACACGGGGCAACTCAAAGTGACTGTCGGCCACAGCGCGCCCGTGACCGGGCAAGTGTTTGAGTACGGGCAAAACACCCCCTGCCAGCAATCCATTGGCCACCGCCCGTGCGGCCCCAACAACTGTGACAACATCCGCGCCATAGCACCGGTTTTTCAAAAACTCATGGGTTTGCGGCATGGCGATATCGGCCATGGGCGCGCAGTTTGCATCAATGCCAACGCGGCGCAATTCATCTGCAATCACACGGTACCGCAGAAACATCGAACGCGCTGCAGACAAAGGCCCCGCCTGATCCATCTGATCGAGCGGTGGCTGCCATTGGATCCAATGAGGCGGCACAAGGCGTTGCACGCGCCCCCCCTCTTGATCGATCAAAATCGGGGCATCGCGCCCAACTGTTTCGCGCAAACTGGCCGTCAGCGCAGCCAGTTGTGTCGGATCCACGATGTTACGACCAAAAAGGATAAAGCCCCAAGGATCCGCTTCGCGAAAAAATGCGGCCTCGCCTTTGCTTAGAACCGGTCCGCTACAGCCCAGAATATAGGCGCCAGCGGCCATCCTAGCGGGTCACAACAGGAATACAGGCGGCGTTTTCTGCCACCAATGCGCTGCAAAAGCGGCGCGCGTCCGACAGATCCTGAAAACCCATAGCGCGCAAGCGGTAGAAGGTACGACCACCACTGGTGGCCTTTTGGACCACACGGGATTTATCATCCAGATAGCCGCTGAATTTTGTGCCAATTCGTTGCCATTCCTCGCGCGCAATATCTGCCGTTTCATAGGCGCCAAGCTGCACCAAGCGCGTGCCAGCAGGCAGGCTGGCGGCGTCAACCTCGCCACTGGTGATCACGGATGTCACCGCAGCCCCCACATCAAGGGCACTGGCGCTTGGAACCGGTTGAGACGGCTCGGCGACTGCCGCAGGTTTAAACGAGGCTGGACGCAGTTGCGGCCGCAAAGATTTGGCCAAACCGAACTTAGGCTTGTCAGCCGCTTGGGGCGCAAGCGAGGCTACAACTTCACCCTCCTCAGCGGCAGGTTCGGCTGTGGTCAAAGGCACGATGCCATTTGCAATCTGGTCGACCAATGCCAATAATTCAGCCGGGGTTGGCGGTTTGGTCGCTTCGCCTGTTTCGGATGCTTGGATCGCAGCGGTAAGCACGCTTTCGGCCACAGGGGTCACTTCGCCCGCCTCTGCATCTGATGAAGCCGCTTCGACCAAAGCCGCCAAAACCGCCGCTGGATCATTTTCGCTGATATCTACCGGTTCGGGGGCCAAAACCAAGCGATCCGGCGCGTCTTGTGCTGTACCCACAGCGGCCACATCATTGACCGCAAGGCCCTGATGGGCTGCTGGTTTGCCGCCAACGTCCTCTGGGTTGGGTTGCACCCGCATCGGACCATCTATGGCCTGCACGACAGGCACGCCCGAGACATCGCGCATCACAATCTGGCCACCCCAGACAACAACACCGACCATCAAAGCCAGCGAGGTCACTGCCCCGGCCCATGTCACAAGTTTCGATTGGATATCGGAAAAGCCTGCGGAACTTGGATCCGCAGACGTCTGACCGCCATAGGTAAAATCTGCCATATTCGCCTCACTGCCAGCGGACCTTTTGGCCTCTGTTCTGGCTTATACTACTCGGTTCGCAGGCAGCGTGGCTGTTTATCAGCGCATTTCTTCTGCCGGGACTACGCCTAGAATACCAAGACCGGCTGAAATAACAACGGAAACCGCACGAATTAAGGCGATTTTCGACTGACTGGCGGCTTCTTGCCCGTCATGGAGGAACCGCAAGGAATGATCTTCGTTGCCTTTGTTCCAAAGCGCATGCAATTCCGACGCCAATTCATACAGGTAAAAGGCGATCCGGTGTGGTTCGTTGTTGCGCGCCGCAATCTCGACCAGCCGCGGCCATTCCGCCAGTTTCTGAGCGACTTTGATCTCGCTGTCGTGGGTCATTTGGGCAAGATCCGCGCCTGCCAAAGCGTCCTGCGACAGATCAAATCCAGCCTCAGCCCCCTTGCGCAGCACCGATGCCACACGGGCGTGGGCGTATTGCACATAGAAGACAGGATTGTCTTTGGATTGCTCCATTACCTTGTCAAAATCAAAATCGAGCGGCGCGTCGTTCTTGCGCGTCAGCATCACAAAACGGGTCACATCCGGGCCCACTTGCTCAACCAGATCGGCCAAAGTGATAAAGGTTCCCGCCCGTTTGGACATCTTGAATTCAGCACCGTCTTTGAACAGTTTGACCAGTTGCGTCAGCTTGATATCCAGCGGCACCTCGCCATCCGACAGAGCCGAGACAGCCGCCTTCATCCGTTTGACATAGCCGCCATGATCCGCGCCAAATACATCAATTAGAAGGTCGAAGCCTCTGGAAACCTTATCAAAATGATAGGCGATATCTGGCGCAAAATAGGTCCATGCCCCGTCAGATTTCTGAATGGGCCGGTCCACGTCATCGCCGTGAGCGGTCGAGCGGAACAGCATTTGCTCGCGCGCTTCCCAATCCTCAGGCAGCTTGCCCTTTGGCGGCTCAAGCGTGCCGCGATAGATCAGATCTTTGCCCTTGAGGTCCTCAATCGCCGCTTCGATCTGGCCCGTTCCGTAAAGCGATTTTTCGGAATAAAACACATCCATCTCGACGCCCAGCATGGCCAAATCCTGCCGGATCAGATGCATCATGGCATCCGTGGAAAACTCACGCAGCTCATCCAGCCACTCGGCTTCGGGCTTGCCCACTAAAGCATCGCCATATTGTGCAGCCAGTGCTTTCCCCACAGGGATCAGATAATCACCGGGGTACGTGCCATCCTCGAACGCCACTTCTTGGCCATTGGCCTCGAGATACCGCAGATAGACGGACCGGGCCAAAACATCGACCTGCGCACCACCATCGTTGATGTAATACTCGCGCGTCACATCAAAGCCCGCATAGTCCAGCAGGCTGGCCAAAGCATCGCCAAACACAGCGCCCCGCGTGTGGCCCACGTGCAACGGCCCGGTAGGGTTTGCGCTGACATATTCCACGTTCACTCGCTTGCCCTGCCCCATATCAGAGCGGCCATAGGTTTCATTCGTCAGAACAGTTTTGACAACGCCCTGCCAAATCACCGGATCCAGCCGCAGGTTCAAAAAGCCCGGACCGGCCACTTCGGCAATCGTGATCCGTGCATCGGCCTGCAACAACCCAGCCAAGGCATCGGCAATATCGCGCGGCTTCATTTTGGCGGGCTTGGCCAACACCATGGCCGCATTGGTCGCCATATCACCATGGGCTGCATCGCGCGGGGGTTCGACCGCCACATTGGCGAAATCAAGCCCCGAAGGCAGCGTGCCTTGGGCCTGCATGGTTTCCAAAGTTTCGATCACTAGGGCGCGAATATCGGCAAAAAGGTTCATTGGGCCTGTCCTGTCTGGGATTGGCAGGGGTGTATCAGGAATAAAAGTGGGGTCAACTTATCCCAGCAGCCGTTCATGTTCCTGCAAGGCAAATCGGTCAGTCATGCCTGCGATATAATCGGCCACAATACGGGCCAAAGCAGTTTCATCCGCGACCTCAGCCACATCCTTGCGCCACTGCTTGGGCAGCAATTCAGGTTGTTGCATAAACAGCGGAAACAGCTCGTGCACCACATTGGTGACGGTTTTTCGCATCTCGATCACCTCGGGTGCGCGGTACATGCGATCAAACAGGAACTGGCGGATCACTTTGAGGTCCTCAAAGACCGGCTGACTGAACATGGCCATACAATGATCTGCATCGCGTATATCTTGGGCCGATTGCGGATCAAGCGCCACCAATTTAGCCTGTGCAAAGGCCATGACATCCTCGACCAAGACCCCAAAGAACCTGCGCAAGGCCTCGTGACGCCGCCGGTAATAATTCAAACCGGGGTACAGTACATCAACCCGATCAAAACAGGCATCCAGCAGCGGCAATTCGGCCAGCTCGTCCGTTGAAAACAGCTCGGCCCGCAACCCATCATGCAAATCGTGATTGTTGTAGGCGATGTCATCGGCAATGGCTGCAACTTGCGCCTCGGCGCTGGCGTAGGTGTTCAATTCCAGATCATGCACTGTGTTATAGTCGGCCAATGCATAGGGCAGATCGCCGGTAACCGGCCCATTGTGCTTGGCCAGCCCCTCGAGGGTTTCCCATGTCAAGTTCAGCCCATCAAAATCCGCATAATGCCGTTCAAGCCGTGTCACGATCCGCACCGCTTGGGCGTTATGATCAAACCCGCCATAAGGCGCCATAAGGACGTGCATCGCATCCTCGCCCGTGTGACCAAAAGGCGTATGCCCCAGATCATGGGCCAATGCGACGGCCTCGGTCAGTTCTTGGTTTAGCCCTAATGTGCCTGCAATCGTCCGTGCCACTTGAGCCACTTCGATAGAATGGGTCAGACGGGTGCGATAATAATCACCCTCATGTTCGATAAAAACCTGCGTTTTGTGTTTGAGGCGGCGAAACGCGCTGGAATGAATAATCCGGTCGCGATCCCGCTGGAAACAGGACCGGAACTGGCTTTCTTCCTCAGCCACCAAACGTCCACGACTGGCCTCATGCCGAGACGCATAGGGCACTTGCGGACCCGAATGGGCGTAGGTTGTCATAACTGCCTCGCACTGCCTTTTGTCTATGCAGTCCGCGCCCTGCCCGCGCGACCTGCCATGCCTGTGATGCCTTGGGTCTAGGCCAAATTCGCCCGCAAAAAAAGGGGCCACAGGATTTGGCGCATAACTGGTGGAATTCCTGACCTTTAAAAGTTAACAAACTGCGCCATAGTTACCCCAACAATTTAGTTAACGAACGGACAAGACAGCCATGAAATATGATGCCACGCGTTTTTCAACCGAATTCCGTCTCAACACAGTCACCACCAGCAACCAATACGGCGTTGAGTTGGCTGAACTGGCCGGTGGCGGCTTTGTTGCTGTCTGGACCAGCCAAGGCCACAGCGTCGCAGGACGCTCTATTGTAGGCCAAATTTTCGACGATAACGGCGTGGCCCAAGGCGATGAATTTATAATCCAGGGCGAAGACAGCGAACAGTTTCAATTCCCAACTGTTGCAGGCCTTGCAGACGGCGGGTTTTCGGTTTTTTGGGCCTCAAGTTCTGCCATCCAAGGCCGGCGTTACGATGCAAATGGGGTCGAATTGCCAACACTGGTGCGCCAGTCTGGCACCGATGGCGACATAGATAACCCGAACATCCTTATCTACACCTCTGATGTCATGGGAAGTGGTGGGATCAGTGGGCGCTACCTTGATGATCTGGACATCATCGGCACCTCGGATGGCGGCTATACCATCGGCGGGCATTTCTACACTGGGTCCAACCGCCTCAACGACATTGGCTACTATCATTATGACGCCGATCATCCCACAGGCGAGTGGTTTGGCGTGGGGCAATTTGTGCAACCCAATGGCACCAATATCGCGGCCAACCAAGGCATTCGTGATTTGAACCAAGATCAACTGGCCATGGCGAGCCTCAGCAACGGCACCATGGTCAGCGTGTGGCGCAACGACAGTATCGGCGACGCACAGATTTACGCGCGGATCGTCGACAGCGACAGCGCGCGCACCCCGACCACAATCACAAATGCTTTTCAGGTCAACACATCCCTTGCGGGCGATCCAACCGACCCAGAAGTCACGGCCCTTAAGGGCGGCGGATTTGTCGTGACATGGCACGTGCTCAACGACACAAACCTCGATTTTGTGGATGTCAAATCCCAGCTCTTTAGCGCCTCTGGACAGGCTGTCGGACCAGAAGTGACCGTCAACACCATCACAGCCTCCAGCCAAGCCTTTGCCAAAGTCGCAGCGCTGGCCGATGGGGGCTACGTGGTGACATGGCAGTCTTTTGAGGTGTTTGGGAACTCTTGGGGCGTCTATGCCCGCCGCTTTGACAGCCAAGGCGAGCCACTGGACACCAATTTCTTTGGCGGTCAGTTCAAAGTCGACAGCTACGCCAATCGCTCGCAAACCGGGCCAGATGTGGCAGCCACTCAAGACGGCGGATTTACCATTGCGTGGACCTCAGAAATTCAAGACGGCAGCGGCACAGGCATTTTTGGCCAACGCTATCTGGCGGAATTTCACGGCAGCCGGTTGGCCGACACCTTGGTTGATACTGGATCAGACCGGCTTTTTGGGCACAACGGCGATGATGTCATCAGCGGCCTTTCAGGCAGTGATTTTATCGAAGGCGGAATTGGCAAGGACCTCATCCGCGGCGGCTCGGGCCGCGACGAGATCTATGGCGGCGTGGGCGCAGACACGCTGATCGGTGGCAAAGGCCGTGACAAGATTTCCGGCGGCTCTGGCGACGATGTGATTGATGGCGGCAAGGGCTTTGACAAACTCAAGGGCGGCGCAGGGGCAGATCAATTCCTGTTCAGTGACGGCGGCGATCTGATCCGCGATTTTGGCGTGGCCGAGGATTCGATCGTCGCAAACAGCGCGGATGTCACAGCTGCATTTGATAGCGGTGACACGATACTGACCAATACGGCCTCAGGGTTTTCGCTGGTGCTGGAAAATCTAACAGTGGATGTGGATCAACTGATCTTTGTCTAGCGCCATGCGCCCTGCCCCTTGTGAGATCGGGACGGGGTTTCTATGTTAGAGGCACGCATCACAAGGACAGACATCCCAATGCTGACATTGCCCCCCAAAGTCACCAGCCGCGCCTTCGAGCGTTTGGCCGAGATTGGCGCCTCTACCCAAGGCAAGGCCCTACGCGTGGCCGTCGAAGGCGGCGGTTGTTCCGGGTTTCAGTACCAAATAGAACTGGCCGAGGTGGCAGAGGATGATCTGGTGCTAGAGGAAAACGGCGAAAAGGTTGTGATCGACAGCGTATCTTTGCCGTTCCTGACCGATGCAGTTATTGATTTCACTGAGGAACTAATCGGCGCCCGTTTTGTCATCGAAAACCCAAACGCCACCAGCAGCTGCGGCTGCGGGACGTCGTTTTCAATGTAGTACCCCCCTTAGGGTTGGCTGTTCAGGATCAGCGGTTGGTCAATCAAGGACGGACCACGGGAAGACATTTCCGGTTGTCCACAGCTTGCTAGAAACGAGCCCAAACTCAAAATCAATACCAGTCGCATGAAAAAATTCCTTCTGAAAATTCCCTTCCACTAACGTAAAGGTAAAAGGCGAATTGGGCCGGAATATGGCAACAGTCCGTTTCCACCAAAGAAACAACTTAAGCGTGACTATTTTGCAAATAGCGCCTGTGTCGCGGGATCAATCTGCATGGCAGCAACACTTTTGATGCTGCGATCACGCTTCCAACTGTTGGATAAATTGGCACAGTGCAGGAAGCGGCTGTTGCTGGATTTCACCAATCCATTGAACATATATCGCCGGATCCCATGCACATCCCACGTGCCACGCGCGGCCCAGCGATTGGGGATCAGACAGTATTTCTCTTTGCACGTGGCCTCTGGATCTTTGCGATAGATATGATCGGCATGGTTGGGAATGCGCCCCTCAACGGCGCCAGCGTATCGCCAAAATCCTGGGATCGTGATGTAGCCAAGTTTCGAGGCGGCGGCCTCGTCAAACACCGTGCCCGATTGCGAGACGATTAATTCGTCAACATCATGCCACAACACGCCCGCAGCTTGGGCCAAAAACCGGTCCTTGACCAAATTCAGGAAGGAGGACTGGAAGAACTTGGTCAGATGCTTCAGTTTACCCGTGTTAGAGCCGCCATAGCGAAACGGGGCTGGCACCACACCAATAGACTCAAGACCGTCGATATTAGACAGGCACTTGTGCAACGCCTCGGGCGTATAGGCCGTGGATCCATTGTCAATGAACAAGATCGCGTCGACCCCTTGATGCTTGATATGAAAGCGCACCCACGCCTCGATCCAATCCAAAGGATTGTCTTTGGACCGCGTGACCATGACCCGCCTGTCGGCAAAATCCGGCAAGTTGCTGTTCACACTCAGGCCTACGGAAATTTCAGAGCCCTCGATCTGTAGGCGACTGATGGGGCCTGCCACTTTGAT
This sequence comes from Algirhabdus cladophorae, assembly GCF_044772865.1. Taxonomy (GTDB): domain Bacteria; phylum Pseudomonadota; class Alphaproteobacteria; order Rhodobacterales; family Rhodobacteraceae; genus Algirhabdus; species Algirhabdus cladophorae. The sequence continues at coordinate 1,333,050 of NZ_CP173029.1, read as the reverse complement.
CCAAACCTCATCACACCGACGTAGCAAACGGATGCGGGGTCTGCCCAGTTTTTTGCCATCACCGGTCAGGGTCGCACCGCGCAAAATAGACTTGAAATTCAGCAGCTTAGGACAATGCAAAACCACACTGGACCGCGACGGCACATAGACCACATCGTAAAACAAGGTGTTGAAATCATACCGATTTTCAAATCCCTTGGGCTGGCTGTCTTTGCCAACCATGATGCGGCGTTTGGGGCCAGTCTCAGGATCAAACTGAAACGATGACAGCGAATAGATCATGGATTAGCCCACCAAGCTCAGGTCATGCCATCAGCGGCATCGGCATTGCCATAGCAAAGCTGCGGCTCAGACAAAAGGTGCCTAAACGGGTTTCGTGGCCTCTGGGGCTGCGTCAGCGTCGGCTGCCTCTTCGCTTTCGTCTGCGTCCTTAACAGGCTCTTCGTCTTGAGTTTCCGCAGGCGCCGGAAGGGCCAAAGCCTCATCCGCCAATTGCTCCGGCAAATCCAAAGACAACCGCCCCGAGGTGAAATCAACCGTCAGACTTGGCTTGACCGGCTGATCCGCAATCAATTCGTTCAGTTCCGCCATCACCCGTTCAAAACTCTCGCGCTGGGTCTCTGTCTTGACAGTCGGAGTGTCTTTTTTCCCAAAAATAAATCGCAGCATGTGGCCCCCATTGAGTAATTTCCATGCAGTGCTACTAGGTTTGCCCGAAAGTTACGCGGGGAAAATTGACGCAGCATTGGCAGGACGCGAATGTCTTTGCGGCGGTTGTAAAATTTAGGCAAACGGGTCACAAACACAGCACTCAAAAGACAGGCTGAGGCAAGGGGACGGCGTTTATGAAAATCGCAACATTCAACATCAACGGGATCAAAGCCCGGATCAACGCCCTGCCCGAATGGTTGGACGAGGCGCAGCCGGATGTTGTGGTGCTGCAAGAGATCAAATCAGTCGATGACGCCTTTCCGCGCGAGATTTTCGAGGATCGCGGTTATAACGTCGAAACCCATGGGCAAAAGTCGTTTAATGGCGTGGCGATCCTGTCGAAACTCCCCCTAGAGGATGTGCGACGCGGCCTGCCCGGTGATGACAGCGACGAACAAGCCCGCTGGATCGAGGCCACAGTGGTCGGCAAAACTGCCGTGCGCATTTGTGGGCTGTATTTGCCCAATGGCAACCCTGTCGAGTTGGACGATGCAGGCCAGCCCGTCGAGGGCGGAAAGTTTGCCTATAAACTGGCGTGGATGGACCGCTTGCACGCCCGCGCCGCCGAACTTTTGGAACTTGAGGAACCTGCCCTAATGGCCGGAGATTACAACATTATTCCCCAAGAAGAAGACTGCAAGCGTCCCAAGGGCTGGTGGGGGGACGCGCTCTATCGCCCAGAAAGTCTGGCCGCCTTCCGCCGTGTCCTGAACCTTGGCTATACAGACGCCTTCCGCATGCGCAACCAAGCCCCCGAACAGTATAGCTTCTGGGATTATCAGGCGGGCGCGTGGAACAAAAACGACGGCATTCGGATCGACCACTTCCTCCTGACCCCGGACTGCGCAGATCTACTGCTAGACTGCCAAATCGACGCCCACGTCCGAGGCCGCGACAAACCCTCTGATCATGTGCCTGTTTGGGTAGAGCTAGACGCTTAAGGTCCGCTTGGCGGACAAACCGGACCTGTGCAGATGCGGCTATTGCTGACGCAGCATTTGCTCGCCCTGCGGCGATGAACCCATGGGATTGTGGCATTGTTCACCGAAGCAGCCATTCAAATGAGGCAATTGTGCTGGGTCCCAGTCAGATTTTTCGCCGCATGGAGCAGGAGCTAACGTTCGCGGGGCTTAGCCGCGATTTAGTCAATCTTATCCCGCCAAGAATGCTTTGGTTGAAAACCCATTATCTTCTTGGCCTTCTTGTTCGAATAGAAGGTCTCGAAGGTGCCCATCTGGCCGCGCACTTCGACGCCCTGATAGAACTGCTGGATGACTTGATCCGACGTGATGCCAACCGACGTGTCGTCATTTGCAACGTTGAACACTTCGTAGCCCAAACCGTCCGTTCTTAAGCAGCAATCGACCATATGCCCGAGATCACGGGCATCGATATAGGCGAATATATTGCGGCGACGCAGGGCCGGATCCTCGACGAAAGCTGCAAACATCTCGGTATATTCGTGAGGTTCAATCACATTGTTGATCCGCAACCCATAGATGTCAGCACCTGTGCGCGCCTGAAAGGACCGTGCCGTCACTTCATTGCAGACTTTCGACATCGCATAGCTGTCATGGGGGACGGTTGGGTGGGTTTCATCAATCGGCACGAAATCCGGTTTTAGGTCTCCGTCCGCAAAACAAATGGCATAGGTCGTCTCGGAACTTGCAAAGATCACTTTGGGTATTCCCAGCTTCGTTGCGGCCTCAATCACATTATAGGTGGTCAAAGTATTCTGGCGAAAACACTCGCCGTCGGTGCCGATCATGACGCGGGGGATGGCGGCGAAATGCACAACAGCATCATAGGTGGGGACCCCGGTGCCCGCGTCCAGTTCCCCGAACTCGACGAATTGGGACATGGCCCCGATGACTTGCCCTGCGTCGCAAAGGTCAATCAGCAATTCCGGACAGTCGAGACCTGATGGCGTTTGATCTACATTCACAACATGGTGGCCCTGAGCCATTAGGTGCCGGATCGCCCATTTGCCTGCCTTGCCGCTGCCGCCTGTAAAGAGAACTCGCATCTTACCCTCCGACTTGGACACGTGAGTGTCGTTTTTTTTGATCCTGACATATTTCAATCTGGTCGACGTTTCCCTTGTTCAAACCGGTCAATCAGACTGTCATGCCAACACTTGCCTGCATCATGAATTGCGCCCCGATGGGTCGTGTTGCAGCACCAATTGCACGGGCTTTGCCGCCTATGCTGCCGCTTTCGATACGGGGCTGGATCAGCCCACGGGTGTCTTGAGTCACGACGTATCGGCGGACACGGCTCACAAGGTCGTCACGAACGCTGGCAGGGAAGGCACCGTCAATCAGGATCGCTTCAAAATCGATGACCGAGCAGGTGGACAGTGCGGCCTTGGCCAATTCCTGGGCAGTCTGGCCCAGCCATGGATCAACATAGCGTGACAAGTTATGCCAGCTATCGGGGTCAGACCACAGTTGTTGTGGATCGAGATCGACTTCGCGCAGCCGTAACTCCAATTGATGGATCGAAGCCATATCTACCAACTGCATACTTTCACCGTGAGGGCCAATGCTGCGCAGTGATCCCAGTGCGCCCGCATTGCCCTGGCGTCCTTCAAAGACGGAGTTGTTCAAGACAACGCCACCGCCGATGAATGCGCCAATAAAGAAATAGGCGTAGTCTCGGAATTCCTTACCGCGCCCGTAAGTGTGCTCGGCTTGACAGGCAGCCGTCGCATCGTTCAGCAGGAGAACCGGCAGTTGTGTTCGTGACTGCGCTTCTGCCCTCAGATCAATCCCTTCCCAAGGTGCGATAGCCGCCGACACGTCCATGGAGGGGTCTGGCCAGTTCCACATCTCGAAAGGGGCTGCGATCCCGATGCCGCAAATGCGCTCGGCATGATCGGGGTCCATCGCGCCCGTGATGCTACCGACACCGTCATCAAGGAAGTCAAAAATGTCGTCGGGGACAGGAACGGTGTAGGTAAACTGCCGTTCTTCACGCAACTCGCCGTTCAAATCAATCAGCACAAGATCAGTCGATCTGCGCCCAATCTTGAGGCCAAATGAGAACACGCCATTCGATGCCAATCGCATCGGTATCGACGGCTTGCCGACCTTACCCCGCACAGGGTCCCCACGTTCAAGAATCCCTTCACCTTCAAGGCGTCGCAAGATGCTTGAGACCGTAGGCGGGGATAGTGCGGCCAGCTTAGATAAATCGCTTCCTGGCATCGGACCATTGCGCTGCAACAGCGACAACAAAAGCCGTTCGTTGTGATCGCGAACGCCCTTCTGGCTTAGGCCGGTGCTGATTGATCTGATGAGTCCATCTTCCATGACCTACACCATAACAGCCATATAATGCAGGTAAACATATTAATAAGAAAACTTAACTAATTAATTGACAGGTGACTGAGAATCACGTCACCTATGGGCAAGCGACTGGAAATTTCTGGTCGCAATAACGTCGGGGTGGAGGCTCTGACCTATCAATTGTCTGGGAGGACATCATGAAAAAGTTGCTCATCGGCACCGCTCTTGCTGCCATTACATCCGCTGGTTCCGCTATGGCTGACGGCCACGCTGTTTCTGCGTGCTTGATCACCAAAACTGACACCAACCCATTCTTCGTCAAAATGCGCGAAGGCGCAGAAGCTGCGGCCGCTGAAGCGGGTATCACGCTGCGTTCTTTTGCAGGTCAGGTTGACGGTGACCACGAAACTCAGGTCGCTGCGATTGAAACATGCATCCTTGATGGTGCGTCCGGTATCCTGCTGACCGCGTCCGACACATCATCCATTGTTGGTGCTGTGACACAGGCCCGCGAAGCTGGTCTTTTGGTTATCGCGCTCGACACTCCGCTCGACCCAATTGATGCGGCAGACGCCACGTTCGCAACAGACAATTTCTTGGCTGGTGAACTGATCGGTCAGTGGGCTGCGGCACAACTCGGCGATGACGCTGCGAACGCAAAGATCGCAATGCTCGATCTTGCGGTGTCCCAGCCAACCGTTGGTGTTCTGCGTGACCAAGGTTTCCTGCAAGGCTTCGGCATTGATCTGGGCGATCCGAACAAGTGGGGCGATGAAACCGATCCGCGGATCGTTGGCAACGATGTAACAGCCGGTAACGAAGAAGGCGGGCGCACCGCGATGGAGAATCTCCTCGCCGTCGATCCAGAAATCAACGTTGTCTATACCATCAACGAACCAGCAGCAGCGGGTGCCTATGAAGCCCTTCGTTCCATTGGTCGTGAAGACGATGTTCTGATCATATCCGTCGATGGCGGTTGCCCTGGTGTTCAGAACATCGCTGACGGTGTGATTGGCGCAACGTCCCAGCAGTATCCACTGCGCATGGCGGCCCTTGGTATCGAAGCAATTGCAGCTTACGCCGCAGACGGCACACTGCCTGAAAACACACCTGGCAAGGACTTCTTTGACACAGGCGTTGCCTTGGTCACCGATCAGCCAGCCGAGGGTGTTGAAAGCATCTCTGTTGCCGAAGGCACAGAACTCTGCTGGGGCTAAATCCAACCTCCCGCATCTTATCTTAGGTGCACTACAAGGGGCGGGTGTTTTTCCCGCCCCTTTTTCCAAAGTGGGATATGATCCTGCATGATATCCAATTCACCACGAGGGGATCGAACAATGTCTGACAACGCCGACGATTTTGAAGCCGCCATCAAGCCATCTACAGCAGACACAGTTGCTTCGTTCAGCGAACGCAAAGGCTTTCTGGCCAAGTTGCAACACGCCTTGCATGTGAACCCCGCGCTTGTGCCGCTGTTCGTCCTCATTGTTTCAATCATCCTGTTCGCGCTTTTGTTAGGATCGAGGTTCCTCTCTCCCTTCGCGCTGACACTGATCCTTCAACAAGTGCAGATCGTCGGCATCGTCGCTGCAGCTCAAAGCCTTGTCATCCTCACCGCTGGTATCGATCTCAGCGTCGGGGCTATCGCTGTTCTGTCCAGCGTCATCATGGGGCAGTTCACGTTCCGCTACGGTATTCCTGTTGAGATCGCCGTTGTGATTGGCTTGACGTTCGGGACGTTGATCGGAACGTTCAACGGCTGGCTTGTGGCAGTGATGAAACTGCCGCCCTTCATTGTGACGCTTGGCATGTGGCAGATCGTTCTGGCCGCAAACTTCCTCTATTCCGCTAACGAAACGATCCGTGCGCAAGACATCGAGGAAAATGCGCCCTTGCTTCAGTTCCTTGGGACGACATTCAAGGTTGGCGCAGATGCGGAGGGGCGTGGAGGCGCGACCTTTACGTTCGGCGTCATAGCAATGGTCCTGATCTTTGCCTTCCTAGCATATGCCCTCAAACACACCGCTTGGGGCCGCCACATCTATGCCGTGGGCGATGACCCAGACGCTGCACAGCTGTCCGGTGTGAATGTTAAACGGACACTGATCTCGGTCTATGCCGTCACAGGTTTCATCTGTGCCATCGCAGGCTGGGCACTCATTGGCCGTATCGGGTCTGTCAGCCCGACCTCTGGCCAACTGCTCAACATCGAAAGCATCACTGCTGTAGTGATCGGCGGCATCTCACTCTTTGGTGGGCGCGGGTCGATCATGGGGCCGCTGTTTGGTGCCCTCATCGTTGGTGTTTTCACCCTTGGCCTTCGCCTTGCAGGGGCCGACGCGCAATGGACATTCCTTCTTATCGGCGCACTCATCATCGGGGCCGTCGCAGTAGATCAGTGGATCAGAAAGGTCTCAGCATGACTTTGATGGAAAATATCGCGAACGGGTCGATTGAACCCATCCTCAAGGGGCGTGGACTGGTTAAACGCTATGGCAAGGTCACGGCGCTCGACCACTGCGATTTCGACCTCTACCCCGGAGAAATTCTTGCCGTAATCGGCGACAACGGGGCGGGCAAATCTTCCCTAATCAAAGCTGTCTCGGGTGCCGTTGTCCCAGACGAAGGGGAAGTTTTCCTTGAGGGCAAACCGGTGCACTTCACGTCGCCCATTGATGCTCGAAAAGAGGGAATCGAAACCGTTTACCAGACCCTTGCCATGTCGCCCGCTTTGTCCATCGCAGACAACATGTTCATGGGGCGCGAAATTCGAAAACCCGGTTTTCGTGGTAAATGGCTTCGGCAGTTGGATCGCCCCAAGATGGAACAGGTCGCACGTGACAAGCTGTCAGAGTTGGGCCTGATGACAATCCAGAATATCAATCAGGCGGTTGAAACGCTGTCGGGTGGTCAGCGTCAAGGTGTGGCGGTGGCGCGAGCTGCCGCATTCGGATCCAAAGTTATCATCTTGGACGAGCCCACAGCGGCGCTTGGCGTCAAGGAATCCCGCCGCGTGCTGGAACTGATCCTGGATGTCCGTTCACGTGGAATCCCAATCATTCTGATCAGCCATAACATGCCGCACGTGTTTGAAGTTGCTGACCGTATCCACGTCCATCGCCTTGGCAAACGTCTGTGCGTGATCGACCCGAAAGACTACACAATGTCGGATGCGGTTGCGTTTATGACTGGTGCGAAGGAGGCTCCGGTCTAGCTTCTATAAAGAAAGTCTACTCTGCGCCAATCTCCGAAACAGGTCATTGGCGCAGTTGCGGCGAAAGCCAACTTTGTCGCCGTCTTGATCATCGTTTGCTCGATTTGCGTTGCGTTAGGAATGAATGACCGGTTTCGCCGCCGCAAGGCAGTGTCTGAAACTGAGCACTTGCAGCGACTCTTATGCTGCGAGCACGCGCAGCGAGAAACTCGATTCACACTCTGGGCTCTCTTGAAACCTTCGCTGCGCTGGTCCTGAGTGACCGGTTCGGGAAACAACGCCGTTCGCTGCGCGGTGTACGAACTGATAAGGTGCGGACAAAGCAGACTTGTGCAGGTGCAGCTTTCGCTGACGCAGAAACCATTCGCATCTGCGACATGCGTTTCGCTGCATTGCAGCCAATTTCGCCGAAGCGGTCCTTTGGCTTGCCAATTGAGACACCCAGAAAAACCGCCCGAACGCCGCGTGATACGGTAGCCAGGACGAAAGCTGAGTAAGGCTAGTCGGCACGCTCAAACAGAGTTTCGACCAACGACTACACCTGCGTGTGTCGCCAGTAGATATCCGCGGATGCGCTCTGTGCCCATACTGTCCCAGATTAGTCCGAGGAGTTGCACGACATACCGCGAAACACATTGTGAACCTCCAACTGGACTGCGAGGAGATTTTTGGATTCCGCCTACATCGGTGAAGTCATTGATCTTCAATACGGACAACTACCTCCATAGCGAGAAGATCGGTACCTTCTCCATGGTAGCTTCCGGCAACCGGAGCGACCTGTGATATGTTCCGCGCAACGGCCACCGGAATCAGATTGGCCGACCCCACCGACATGTTCGTTGGGTCGAACGGGATCCAGCCTGCCCCGGGAACGAAGACTTCGACCCATGCATGCGTAGAGCCCGAGCCAGCAGATCCTCGTCGGATATCATTGGGGGCGTAGACGTATCCGGACACCAGGCGCGCGCCAAAACCCAGTGTTCGCATAGCCTCGGCAAATAGGACCGCAAAATCGCGACACGTCCCGTAGCCAAGGTCGAGGGTCTCAAGTGGTCCTTGCGTGCCTTCGCGCTCGCGGCTCTGATACGCGATCTGCGCTGTGATGCCATTGCTGACGTCCTTCAAGAGCGACAACGTATCCGTTGGCCTGCGCATCACGAATTGCTCGACCCAGTTTGACAGGCGCCCTGCGTCGTCTTGGTATTGTGGTGCAGAAAGCGCCCCGAGATCTTTCCAGTCTTCGGCGGAGTAAAGGAATGGGTATGACGCCGCAGAGGCCGCGATCGGGAAGACAGGCCAGTCAGGTGCAGTGAGGACGGCGGTCGTATGCGACCGGATCGATAGTGTTTCCGTTGTGGCATCGAAATTGGCGATGGCGATGGCGTTTCCAGCGACATCGTGGGACCAGTCGATGCGAGCCGTCGGCGTGATATCAAGATCGAAAGCCGTCAATGTGAGGTCCCGCGTTTCGCGAGGACGCAACATCAGCCTGTGCGGCCCAAGGACCACGGCGACGCGATAGCGATAGATGGTCGTATGTGTGATCGTAATCGTTGGCATGCAGCAGATCTAAGTCGACCGACCGCCGGAGCGAGACCGACCTGTGCTGACCCCTTCGGGCATTGCCGCGCGCCATGCTGTCGTTCCTTTGCATCTTACACAGATGCGCTGGCCGAACCCTTTGCTCCAAAACGAAGCACTACAAGCCAAGCAGAACCGCAGCTTCGGCACATCGCCGAGCGCGCGGCTGGGTTGATCCATCAGGATATCGTCAACTTTTGCTTGCATCAGATCCTCGCGTTCATTTGGTCCCTGAAATTGCGTTGTGGGCATCATACGGAAACGGATGACGTGCGCGGTCGGCACGGCATCCCTTCATTCTCGGCGTCATGAATGTCCGAAGCGTCCCGCGAAGCCCCCTGCGCTGTTGCGTTTTCGGCCTCAGTATCCGCGTCACCCCTGTCAGTCTGTGTCGTCCCCGATCCCGAGTAGAGATGGCGCAATTGAGCCTCGGACACCCCGTCGGCCTGCATGACGAGTTGCACCATCGGATCGGCCAGCATTTCTTCGAGAAAGACCTGTGACAGGTCCTTGCCGGACAGTTTGTCTCTCGCACGGGCGCGGTCAAGATCGAGAAGCGACACAGTCAGGCTCAGTGTTAATCCCGGATGGGACAGGCGTGGATGCAAATGGACCACGACGGAGGCCTTCCAGGCCTGAGGGTCCTTGTGATCAGGTGGTGAGGCGAATTCAGTCTCGATATCGTACTCTCCGGCGGGAAGCGTTTCGTCGAAGCGAGGAAGATTGAAAGGCCGGTCAAAAACCGCGATGGTTTTCGCTCTTTGTTCGTCCATTGCGTTTGATCCTTTCAATTGAACAGTTTTCCATGACATCGAGCAAAACCAGCCCTTTCCGGTGCATGCGTCAGGTTTTCTTCGGACCCGGAGAACCCGGTTTCGCAGCAGCGTCCGGCGCCTTGAGTGCCGGTTCTTTTTTCGACGGTTCCGCAGGTTTGACTTTCAGTATGGCAGCAGCTTTGGTGGTCAGGTCTTTGAAAGACATGCTCTTCATCCTTTTTGGGTTTTCCGCTGGAATTTCCGGGCCTCGATCAGGCACGAATTCTCGAGTGCGGCTTATTGGTATATGTGTATTGACCGGCCCTTTTACCATGGCGCGGTGTGGGACTAGTCGGCGGGGTATGATCTTCGTAGGCCCCGCCGACGACCATTGTGGGTGTCATACCAAGGTCAGGAAGGGGTGGGCCTCGCGGTCCTTTGCACTTCCGTTCATCTTTTGCTTGCCATGAACAACCTTGGCGACATCTGGGGCGCTCATCGCCCGCATGAGGGCGCTGTAGTTCATGCCCATTTTCATCTCGGAGCCAACGGGCACAGCGGCTTTGGCTGAGTCGACAACGGTGTGGTCGCCGGTCGCGCCAATAAACGCCGTTCCCGGGGAAAACATGAGACCGCTTGCGTCGGTGTCTTGCTGCCCGACAGCAAGGATGGTTCGGGCTCGGAGGTCATCACTTCGAACCAAATTGAGCATCCCAAGCTCCGGAGCAATTGACATGGTCGGCGCTGGGCTTGGTTTGCGGCTTGTTTCGATCACTTCGGCAAAAAGGGTAAAGGCATCCGTATGAAGGCCAGTGATCGGATGCCCAGTCACGGGGTCGGTGCCCAGAAGGATCGCCTCACCCAGACGCAGGTTGTCGACCCGCCCAGTTGAAACGTCGCCAAGCGCCCATGGCAAATTGGCCGAGCCTCCTCCTGACACAAGATCTACAAAAGGTCCGCAGGCGCCTTCGACTTGGTCGGCCAGTCTCGAGAGCATGGCCATGTCACCGCCCGTCGGTGCAACGTCGCCCAGGCAGGCAAAATTTGCAGCGATGCCTTTGAGAGCGACACCGGGTGTTGCGATGACCTGAGCGGCGAAGTCATTGAGGTTCTCTTGTAAAATGCCTTCGCGCATATCGCCCATTTCGACCATCAGGATGACATCGTGCGAGGCACCCTGTTCCTTTGCGGCTGCGCCAAGCTTCAGGATCGTGTCCATCTCTGTGTTATAGCTCGCGTCGCAATACTGGATGACGTCTTCCATCTCGCTCAGTAGCGGCGCGCGGATCAGCGAAATTGGGCACGTGATCCCCGCGGTCCGCATCCGCACGACGTTTTTGATGCGTGCGTCGGCCAGACTGGCAACGCCACCGTCCAGCATTGCCTCGGCTACGTCAGGATGCCCACACACTGCCTTGGTCACACCGGTGACCGAGATTCGACGAGCGCCAAGACGTCGGACGAGATATCGCGCGTTGGCCTGGATCTTGCCCAGATTAACTTCCACTCGCGGCGAGGTCATTCTGCGGCCGCACGAGGCACGGGCCGCAACTGCGGAAAGGCTGACAGTACCATGTCGCTTAGGTGCACTTCTGGCCGAGTCAGCGCGTCCGTCACCGGAATGCCGAGGTCGCGCGAAAGACTGTCAATTGCACCAATGACCTCGGTGCGCGTCATCGCTTCGTGATTGAGTGTGATTCCAATCACCCGTGTGTCAGCAAAAGCTTCGATCAGGGCGATTTCGCTTTTCGGCCCGGGCATCGGCATGGCGGGAAAGTCGCAGCGATGAGCGCGTTTCGGCGCATGTTGAAGAACAACACCGTGCGGCTGGCTGCCGCGCAGAATGAATGCCGACGTGCAAAAAGCCGGGTGGCTGAGCGCACCTTGTCCTTCGATCAGGATGACATCCGGGTCTTCGCCGTGAGACGCCGCGACAATCACGCGTTCAAGTTCCCCGCAGCAAAACTGCGGTGGCACGGCGTCCATGGCGATGCCGTATTTTGCGCCCTGCATAAGCCCCGTCTGGCCGGTGCCGACGAGGACGGTCTTGATACCACACGCGTTCAGTTCCCTGGCTAGAACTGTCGCTGTTGTCCGCTTGCCGATTGCGCAATCCGTTCCCAGCACCGCAATGCGGATGGCCTTCACCTCGGACACACTTCCGTCAAACAGGCGCATGTCCTTGCTTGGTCTGGGTTTGCGGATATCGCGGATCGTCACGTTGGCCGCGTCGGCAGCACCTCTGATCTCGGGATCGTCACCGAGATATTCGTGCAGGCCACTGACGACGTTCATGCCAAGCGCAATTGCATCCAGCACTATTTCTCGATCTGTAGGTGACATCTTCCCGGTAGAAGGGGCCATCCCATAGATCAAAGTGTCGGGGATACGCACTTCTCGCGTGGCCGCCGCCTCAAGATCTGCAACGATGGGGATGCCATTGGTCACATTGTCCAGCACCTGCCCGCTGTCGCGTCCTTCAAGTCTGCTGTCTATGACCGAAAGAATGCGGTACGCTTGGCTATGACGGACAAGCCCGTTTGCGGTCTTGCCGTCGATCTGTCCGAAGTTCCGCTCACAATAGACAACCGCTGTGGGCACCCCGTATGTCACAGTCTTTTTGGTATGAGATCGACGGGACGCGGATACGTCAGGTGGGGCTTGCAGCCCTATCGTTGACAGCTTTGTCGTCGGTTTTTCTGGATTGTCAGATTCCATGATTATTCCTTTGCCAAGCGGGTTTACCCGGGTCCGATCACATGGAGCGTTCGGGCGGGTGAGCCGCGTTTCATCTTGGATTGCGATCGCTAGTCGTTGAGGACGCAACGCCCCTGCGATTGCTGGAAGTTCCTGTGGCACGCCCACCGGTTTCCCGATCTGTCGAGATGCGCATTGTCGGGGAGGTCGATCTCTGTACAGCCGTCGTCAGACTCTGCAAAGCCGCGAATACACGTCCAGCCTGGGCCATAGCTCGCATCGTCGAAATATGCGTTCTCCGGGACCACGACAGCCTCACAGGTGGCATTGCGTTCAAAATAACCTCGCTCACAGGCCCATGACTGCCCGTACCTGGAGCCATTCAGAAAGGCGTTCTCCGGGACCGCGATTGCGGCGCAAGTGTCGCTGTCCACCTCATAGCCACGGTCACACAGCCACGCCGCCCCATAGCCGCGGTTAGACAGATAGGCGTTTGGGGGCAAATCGATCTTTAGGCAGAGATCATCAACTTTCGTGTAGCCACGAAGGCAGTTCCAATTCTGTCCCGACGGGTCGAGATAGCCGCCTTCGGGCACGACGACCTCAAGACAAGCCGGGCCATCGACCTCCTGAAATCCGTGCAGACACTTCCAGCCCTTGCCGTAGGTCCGGTTGGTGGAATAGGCATTCTCCGGAACGATGATGGCAAGGCAGGCATCGCCGTCACGCCGGTACCCACGATCACACTCCCATCCCTCGCCATAGCTTTTGGGCTGCGCATTCGCCGGCATCGGGGCAGCCTGAGATTGGGCGAAAGACGGCGATCCGATTGCACTGAGCGCGACGAATGCGAGCGCCAGGAATTCCGCGGAGGCTGTTGCAGAGAGGGACGACACCATTGCAAGCGCGCCTGCGATGCCCTTAGACGAAACAGGCGACAGTTTGAGGTCACTACGATGCATCAAGCTCGAGACCTTCGATACAAGCCTGCGCCAGTTCGCGGTTCGGACCCTCAGACCCTGGCATCGTCGCCCAGCCTGTTTCCATGACAACGTCGCGCCGCTTGAACGATGATGCCTCACGGATTGTGGCGAGCTTTGCAATGCGTTCATTGTCGGTTCGGGACATGTCGAGGCAGAAGGGCACGAGCGCCGCGATAACTCGGTCCTCCGCCATCTTGCTTGCCATCTCCTCAGCGCTGCCTCCGGTCATCCAGCCGCCCCAGGAAAATCCAACAATGCCGACGAACGCCGCGCCAAGGAGCGCGCCGTAAATACCGGGTTTCAGCCATTCAGGTGTCGTCATGTCTTGTCCTCCTGCGGGGAAAGCGCCGCTTCGCTGTCATTGATAGTTTCCGAGAGGGCCTGATCACATGCAATTGCGTGCTCCAGATCCTCCCTTGTGGTCAATTGCATCGTCGTTTGACCCGTGTTGCTCCCTCGCCCCCGGACCATCAGGTATGTCGCAGTGCGCCGGTAAGCTTCGAAGCTGAGGCTTTGCATAAGCTCTTCCTCGACAACGATTTCATACGTGCCGGCCGCAAGCTCCCGCTGGCTGTCGCCAATCATGAAGTCGTTGGAAAACGTCACCATTGATCTGGTAGAACGCGTGAGCATCCCAGGCCTCCATTGAACAGAATGTTAAACTTTCCGCAGCCGCCATTATGGCCAGCGTCGTCGCAGCAAGGCGGTTGAATAGGCACTATCCGAACTTTCGGTGTGTGATGCTGATCGAGGTTAGCCCCAGTCGGTTTCTTGGCTGTCAAGGTGAGATGCAAAGCCATCGCGCGGCTCCAGACACCTGCGTGCAAGTCTTCGCCTCAGTCTCGCGCCGAAAGGAAAACCCATGTCTGCCTCAGACGTCCTTCATCCGGATGGCCGCGACTACGATGCCTTCCTCTTTGCAGAAGTGGGTGAGGACAGAACCGGTGCAGCCGTTACGGTCTTGTCAGCGCTTGCGCGCCTTAACCTCGAGCCATGGACCGAGGCGCGTGAGCTTTCTGGTCTGGGTCGGGAGGACGCGAAAGTACGACTGACTACGCATTTTGAAGCGATTACCGACATTCCGGCGCTGGCTCTGGCAAGCGAAGGCAGAGCAGCAAAGCTGATTTCATTGCTGCCAAAGCGCGCGCCGCTTCGCGTTCCGAAATCACTCGAAGCAGGCACCAACGGTTTTCCAAAGCTATCGATGTCTTGGACAATGATGGCCCTCGTTGGAGTCGTGGTTCTGGCGTGGGTCCTCTATTTGGCTCAAACGGGCTAACCTGCGTCAGTGCAAAGACGCGATCGAACCGGTTAGGTGATGCATGTCTACCGCTAGTTGGGTTGGCATTTTTTTCGAGTACCTGAGGGGCGTGGGACACATGCAGTCTCCCAAGAGTTTGCATGCGGTCTGCGCCTCTTATTTCTCGGACCGTCCAAGAAAGGACATTCCCATGAATGAAGAAGACCAAACCGAGGAAAACCAGACGGTGAAACACATGGCTTCCGTCAAGGCTGCCTGGGACAATGCACCCGAAGGCCCCAAGAAAGCGACCGCTCTCAAGCATTATCAAGCGGCCGAGAAGGCGCATGAGGCCGAAAACGACGAAGAGGCACACAACGAGCTCAAGCAGGCAAGCAGCGCATTGGTGTAAAGTCGGCAAACCTGTGAAATGACTGCAAGGCCGCCCGAAGCCGTACTGAGGGCGGCCGTTTCACGGCAACAAAGGCCGTGATTGATCGAGATAGGCCGGATCGAAATCCGCCAATGCAACCAGCCCCTCGTAGTCATCGAAGGTTACTAGCCCGCCCTGAAACGTGACGAGCCCGCGTTCGCGGAGCTTGCGAAGGACGCGGTTGACGTGGATGGCACTTAACCCCAACGCATCTGCCAGATGATACTGTGTGAGCGGACAGGCATAGCCTTCCCTGCTCCCCATACCGACGAGTGACAGTCTCACGCCAAGCTCCAGCAGAAAATGCGCCATGCGCGCATCCGCATCGCGCCGCCCCAGCCCAACAAGATGCTCGACAACCATCGCCTCGTCGCGCGACACGGCCCAGAGAATAGCCGTAGCCAGCCGTGGTGTCTTTGCGAAGGCTTGCAGAAGATCACTCACCAGAACCTCCGCCGCCTCGATATCGACGATTGGTTCGATCCCATGATCGGATGTGTGCAAAAGGACGCTGCGCAGCCCCAAAAAATCCCCCGGTATCTGGAAATCAACGATCTGCCGCGACCCGTCAGCCTGGATCTTATAAGAAACGACCCAACCTGCCGCCAGGATGTAAGCAGCCTGTTCCAATTGACCCTGGTGAACCAAGTCGCGCCCTGAAGAGAAAGACTTCCTCCGCTGATGCAAGCGCTCGAGAACGACCAGTTCCGTCTCCGAAAGAGCAACAAACGCAGAGAGCTTTTGGGTAAGTGGGCTGGCTTTGATGTTCATTACCGGTCCCTCCCGAACCGCGCATACTCCCGTAAGAAATCGGCGCTGAGACTGCTTTCGATCAGTACGGACTACCTAAATTATTGAGATGTTGGTCAATACTATCACG